>NZ_CP154630.1:3511785-4137142 GCF_039555535.1 Stenotrophomonas maltophilia
CGTAGCGAGATAGCGCCCCAAGCGCTTGAACGGCCCGTCTTGGAGCGTGGACTACTGCATTCGGCCAGCAAAGGAATGGCATGGACAACGGCAACGACAAACAACGGATCGCCGAATGGCGCGCAAAGCGACGCCGGCAGCGCATCGAGCAGGAACTGGAGCGAAATCGCACGCGGCAGTTCGGCGGGCATTTCTTTCTCGAGGACGATGAAGGGGAAGGCATCGATCCTGCTGACGCCGCTGCGGACGCAGAGGAGCTGGCCTTAGCCCAGCAAAAGTTGGTGCGCGCACAGGCCCCGCCTCGCCTGACGAGCAGCGAGCTCAGGCTGGCGTTGTGGTCATGGGATTTGGACGCGCTGCGCCAGTTGTGGAGTGAGCGGGAGCAAAAGCTGACCTACCTGGAGGACGCCGCTCGGTTGCTTGCACACATTCGTCACCGATCCGGGATTGACCCCGTCCTTCGTGCCCCGGCGCAGATGATGAAGAACGACGCGGTCGAAGCACTCAGGGGGACGCTGGAAGAGTCCGGCCGCCTGATTCCGAGCTCTGCACCCGCCTCACTCGCTCCGCCAGACGTCGAGGTGGATGGCAAGCGCGTCGAGCAGGTGCTGCGAGTCATCCGGGATGGGCAGGCCGAGTTCAGGAAGCGATTGATCGAGCATTACGGGGCCGTGTGCATGGTCACAGGCACGGCGCACGCGGCCGTGATCGATGCTGCGCACATCACGCCCTACAACGGCACGTCCACCAATGCGCTCAGCAACGGGCTGCTGCTTCGGAAGGACATCCACGCCCTGTTCGATGCTGGTTTGCTTGTGGTGTCTCCGAGCCTGGTCATCTCCGTCTCCAGCACCCTTTCTGATGCCTGCTACCGCGATCTGCATGGGCGGCCGCTGAGACTTCTAGCCCCGTCCAAGATCTCTACGAACGCTCTGCGGTCCCGGATGCTTGGCAAGGCAGCGGACGAGATCAGCCTTTCAGGCGTTACCCTCGGGAACAAAAATGAATCTCGCATCTGATCCGCTGGAAGCCGTTCGCTGGGCGAATCATGAGGGGGCAACTTACCAAGGAGTGCTCACTCCTCACCCTCCCACGGATCATCCTCAAGCTCCGACCAACGACCATCCCCTCCCGCCTCAAGGCGCTTGCGTTCAGCTGCACGCTCTGCTTCTTCCTGCTTCAGCCAAGCACGGGCGGCCTCGCCGCCCTCAATCAGTGCCATCAAACGGCGGTTTTGCCGTTCGTATTCACCCTGCTTAAGCAATCCGGCGGCATAGTCCTGCTCGAGTGATTCAAGCTCTGAACCGAACTCCAATGCACTTCTTACTTGATCCGCCTCTTCAGCCTCTCGCCGCGTCGTGTGCTTGAGTAGAGAGAGCATCGGATCTCCTAAATCTTCACCAGGGGCACAAGCTGCCACCTGATCCAAATCGACACCAGCAATTCGGTTAATTTGACCAAGTTCAATGAGCTTTTCCTCAAGCAACAGAACTGATCGGTGGTGGTTCCGTGATATCTCCAGCAATCCCTTGCCGCCAGAGTATGCCCTGGCAACGATCACCTCCTCCGCCTCTGTCCACGGACTATCATCTCGAGTGCCCATCCCCGTCACCTGCTTTACCCCGGTCGATCTTCGGGATTCTAATCGATAGGGCTGCACTAGAAGCCAAGCGCTGCCCCACCTCTTTCCTGCGGGGTCAAAACCTCCGAAGCTGGACAGGTCATCAGGGTGATTCCACCACACCTTATAGACCGACCGCGGGGGTGTCGGCAGGATCCGGCACTCACTAAGCGCCTGTCGGCCACCGTGCACCATTGGGCAGCGCATTCCCTACAGAGCCAGTATGCTGCACGCATGGCCCTCTACAAAATCGCAGATCATCTCGAAAAGGCGAAGGCCTTCCTCACCCAAGGCGAGGAGTCCTCGCTGATTTATGCCGCACTTGAGCTTCGATTCTGCCTGGAATCCGTGGCTTATCAAAATCTGGCCGCCTACGGCGACGACATTTCAGCCGAGTTGGCTAGAGAGTGGCGACCCGATCAAATCATCAAAATGCTGGCCGCGTTCGATCCAAACTCTGATCAAACGGCCAGCTTCTCTATCTCGGTGACGCCGCTGCCCGAAGACCTCGATTTCGCCTCAAGTGACTTAAGAGCTGCCTTCAACGACAGCGATTTCCTGCCGATAGGCGAGGCCAAACGCATTCCTTGGAGCAAGTTTCGTAGCTACTACAACTCGTTGGGCAGCTTTCTCCATTTGCGCAAGGATCTGACGAACGCACGGCCGAAGATCGAAAGGCTACGCGCTCTCATCGCGGAGCTGGAAGAGGTTGCGAGCTCGACGCTGATCGCTGCCGGCAAGCATCTCGCGACGGGCAAATGCGTCGACTGCGGCCATGTGCTGATTCTCGGTCCGGCTGAGCAAGCGGGCGACAAGCCCGTTTTCTGCCCGAACACCAAGTGCAACTCAAGCTATTTGGCCATCAGGGGGGACCCGGAGCGGCGGGTGCAGAAGGTCGAAGCCCTGGGGCTGCGCTGCGAATGCGAGGCCATCGTTCCTATCTTGCCAGAGAGGCTTCTCAAGCCTGCGGTTTGCCCAGCTTGTGGGTCGACCGTTTGCGCAGTCATTGCTGCAAAGGCAAGGGTGCTAGGGGTGCCGCCCACTCGCGAGGGAGACCTGAGCGGCTAGTTGCACCTTAACTTCGCCACTTCGTCCACGCCCGGCAGTGGCGACGGCAACACGGCTTTGCACACGCCCGACACCTCGACGGCCATCCCCGGCTCAGGGTGTTCTAGGTAAAGGGCTCCGTCGTAGCCGACCATGGCTTGTTCGTTCGGCGTGGACGCGACGGTGCCCGGCGCGATGCTGGCCCCTGTCAGGGTGAAGGCCCGGGCGTTCTGGGTCAGCACCGGGAAGGTCACCCGCACGCCGCCTTGGCGGGGGGCCACGGATTGCTTTTCGGTCTCCCCAATCTCCACACCCACGGGCAGGTCTTTATCTTTGAGACTGAAGGTGGTGTGCAGCAGGGAGGGCACGTTGGTGACCAGCACGCGCCCCTGCCGGTTGGTGATGCCCACCGGCGCCCCGTTGACCCGCACCGGCAAGCCCGCCTGGCCCGGCACATCCACCACGGCGAAGCTGGCGTAGGCGGGTCGCCCGAAGGCCACGCCGCGGTGGTCCAGGAACACGGAGCCGGAGAAGTTGGCCGCCACGGAGGTTTGCCCGTCGTAGCGGTCCACCATGATCCGGGCGTCGCCGTAACGGGTCATGGCATCCGCCGTGGCCCGGGTGCTGCGCAGGTCGCCGTCGGTGTGCTCAGCAGCCAAGCGAAGACCGCCCTCGGTGCGGTAGGTGGCCCGGGTGGTCAGGGAGTCTTGGCCCGGTGCCTGGCGGGCGCGCACGCCCACGCTGGCCTTGCTGCCGAAGCGATACGTGTAACTGGCGGATACTTGAAGATCGTCGCCTTGGAGATCTCGGAGCACGTTGGCGGAGACCTGGCCCGCGGTGCCCAGGTTCGCGCTCACGCCCAGGGAAGCGAAGGCCAGGCTGGAGCGCCCCGTGTCGATGGCGCTGTAAGTGCCGCGCACGGTGAAGCGGCGATCCGGGCGGTAGGAAATGCTGGCTTGGGTGCGCGACGCGATGGACAGCGCCGTCTCGCTCTGCAGTCGCCAGAACCCGTCGTTTTCCTCGTGTTCCAATCGCACGCCAAACGTGGGCCCTTTGTAGCCGTAGGCAACAGCCCAGCGCGTCCCGCCGTCGCTTGAGCGACCCACCTCGCCGTCGAGCACGCCCCAGGTGCCTGGGGCCCAGGTGGAACCCACGGTGACGTTGCCCTTGCCGTTCTCGTCCACCTGGCCACCGGCTCGGATGGTCCAGCGATCGTTGACGCCCCTGGCCCAGGAAGCGCTGACGCCGGCCGTGCCGTAGCGGCTTTCGTCTTCGCGGACCTGGCCAGCGGCGATTTCCCACGCGGAGAGGCCCCGACGCAGCAGGGTCGGGGCGACGTAGAGCCGTGCAGTGGAAACGGCGGTTTCCCGGCCGTAGGCGTCGCGCACGACCACGGCCGTTTGGCTGGCTCCTAGGGCCACGTTTCGACTGTCCACGGTGAAGGGCCCGGCCTTGACGTCCTGGCGCGTGATTTCGGCTTGGTTGGACAGGACCTTGACCTGCCCCGGATCCAACGCGATGCCCCCCAAGGTCGGGACGGGCCACGTCGGCGTGAGCGGATCCAGGGCTGCCGGGTCCTTCGTGAGGCGAATCCCCCCCAGCGCCACGGGGCCGATGCGGGGGGTGGCGTAGACATCGCCGGCTTGCCAGGTCCGTTGGCGCTGAAGGTCGTCTTTCTGCCAGGCCGTCATGCCGCGGCGCATGCCGAACCCGTTGGGGGATTGGTTGAGCTGCCCGGTGGTGGAGACCACGCCCCAACGCCCTCCGGTGCGCGCGTCCAGCGCCAACGACGTGGCTTGTCGGCCGCCTGCAATCTGGGTGGCGATGTTGTAGTTGACCAGCACGCCCCCGATGGCCGGCGAGACCTGGGAAACCGGGGTGCCTCGTCGGGTGAGCTGCTGGGCTGGCTTGCGGTCGGCGGGGATGGTGAGCCGGACCGTGGCGTTCTCGGGGTTGTAAGCCACCGAGACGCCCAAGGCTTGGTCAGTCAGGTCCTGCCCCTCTTCGCCCGGGCGAAGGGTCACGCCGAGCTGCTGCCACGTCGTGGCTTCCGCGACCCAAGCCCCGTTCTGCTGCCAGAGCAACACGGGGTCTTTGGCGGGCTGGCCGTTGGCCAGGATAGCCGCTGCAAGCACGGGTTCCACCCCGTCTGGGATGGCCGCGTGCGCGGTGCCGATGGACAGGGCCAGCGCGAGGCCCAGGACGCTTCCCCGCCGCATGCGTTGCCCTTAGTCTGCGGGGACGGTAGCGGGGGACCCGTTGGCCGTGATTGAGAGCGTGGACGCTTTCAAGCCGGGCTTGAGCTCAACCAGCTTGCTCTGACCAGGGAGCACCCACCCCAGCGCCCCTTCGCGCCACGCCGGCATGCCTTGAGGACCGACGGCGGTCACGCGTGCGGCGGTGGGCCCGAAGTTGGTCAGCAGGAGACCTTTGGCGGTGAAGCGCGCCCTGAGCACGGGAGGACCGGCCTTGGCGTCTTCAAACCCCACCGGCAGGTTCTGGTGGATCAACAACTGCACCTGGCCCGCCGTGGACGGCTGGGGCAACTGGCGCAGCAGCACGCGGTAGTAGCCGGGCGTGCCGACGCCTTGGGTGCGGACCAACCGCACGGCCCGGCGGGACCCAGGCGGGATTTCGACAATCGACGGTGCCGCGAGCACCGCGGTGGCGGGGCTGGTCACGTCCTGCCCGCTGGCGTCTTGGGACCAGTCCAGCACCGTCACTTGGAAGCGCTCGGGGGTTTTCCCATGGTTTTCCAAGGTCAACGCGCCCGATTTTTCCCCAGCCGGCGCCACGATGCTCGTGGGAAACAACGACACATTTCCCGCCCACGCAGGCACGGCGAACAATGAGCACAACGAAACGGCCAACAAACGCTTCAACATCACTCCTCCAAACCGATCACCTCCTTTGATCCAACCAAAACATTCAAAGTTGTCAACCCACCCCCAAAAGAAAACCCCCGGGGATTTCCGGGGGCTTTAAGGGAAACGGTTGAGGATCAATAAGTCAGGGTTACGGCGATGGTGTCGGAAAAGGTTCCGCCGGGCACCTTGTTCAGATCATAGAAGGTATAACCGATGCCGATCATCTGCTGCTCACCGGTTCCCACGCCCTCCCAAGCATCGGCCCCACTGCCCCATATCTGGCTGGCACCAGGATCCTTAAAGAGGCCGTAAGCGACGAAGTTTCCAGCACCATCCGACACGGCACGGTGATTGGGACGAGCAATCGCGGCGCCGTAGTTCAATCCATCGCCGGGCACGATGCTAAAGGCCGTGCCCTGGTTACAACGCACCAGCAACGCGCCGTTGGAATAACCCTGCGTGCCAACCGCCAAGCCGTTGTATTCACCACCGCCCAGCTGGGTCACGAGCAGGCTGCACTCGTTGTTCACGGTCGCAGAAATCATCAGGTCTTCGGTGACGTCAGCGGCGGACGCCGAAGTGGCAGAAAACGCGGCCATCAAGGCCAGAGAAAAAGAAAGGGTCTTGCGCATGAAAAATCCTCCTCGGATATTGGGGAAAGGGAAAAGGGCCCGGCTTGGGCTTGCTTCACCAATACTCGATAAATCCATTTCCGCAAGAGGATCGGGCAGCAAGATTTGAAGGTGCCAACCCAAGCGCTTGCACCGAAGACACGAGTAAGCTAAAAAGCAATCGCCGGTCGCTGAAGCGTCGGTGTTGTGCCCGCATAGCCAATAGGCGCCGGGTGCCCGAGGTCCACCCAATGGGGGCGCGGGAATCTTTTTTCGATTCCGGAGCCACCCATGACCGCCAAACGCCGCAAATCGCTTCGTATCTCCGCCTTCCACGCCCAGCACGGCCGCTGCTTCTACTGCGGTCTGCCGATGTGGCTCGCTGCTCCTTCAGAGCTCGGGCTGAAGCCTGGCAAGGCGCGCCCCTTCCAATGCACCGCCGAGCACTTGGTCGCCCAGCAGGACGGGGGCCGAGATGTATCCGGGAACGTGGTGGCCGCGCATGCTCGATGCAACCAGTGCAGGCACAAGCGAAGCGGGCCAGCTCCTTCCCCCGATGCTTTCCGGGCGCTCGTGATGACGCGCGTCAACGCGGGGAAGTGGTGGCCCCAAAACCAGAAGTTCTGGCAACATCAGTCGACCCAGTAGGGGCGATGCCTTGCCCCACTGCAAGGAGGCTTTGATGTTGATTCGGGGGGCAGAACCCGTCAGTTGCTTTGGGCTAGCCGGCTGCGATGAGAACGCGGGCACCTATGCCCTGGGATGGTGCCTGGAGCAGTCCGCAGCGCTTCGTGCGGAGCTCTTCGGTGCCATGGGGCTTGATCCGTTGGCACAGGTGGCGCTTTCCAGCCAAGACTTCGGCATGAAGGATCGCGGGTTCACTGATTTGGAGGTTCTTTCAGGCACGGCCTTTCATCTGGTGTTTGAAGCCAAGCGACACTGGCAGGTGGCCACGCATGCGCAGCTTGCCCGCTATGTCCATCGCTTGGCCGACTCGAATGTGCAGCACAAGCGGCTCATCTCGGTCAGTGCGGCTCGGAAGGATTGGGCCGTTCGGCACCTTCCCGCGGACGTCAAGGGCATCCCCGTCGATCACCTCTCCTGGTCTGAAATCCGTGCCATGGCGAAGCGGGCTCATGCTGCGACCAGAAACCAAATCGAACGCTTGTGGCTGGACCAGCTCGCCTTGCACCTATCGGAATACGGAATGACCTCCAACGCGTTTGACTCGCTCGCCTATGTGGTTTCGCTAAGCCGAGACTTGATGCCCAGCTCTCAAGAGCTGACCTGGATCGATGTCGTCACCAAGCAGGGCAAGTATTTCCATCCCATCGGTGGCAATGGCTGGCCCACTGTCCCGCCGGCCTACATCGGCTTCCGCTACCTATCGCAGTTCCGAAGTGTCCACTTCATCGAGCGCGTAGACACGGTTGACCGGCTTCAGGACGTAGACCCGCATTGGCCGGAGACCCATTCTCCGCACTTCGTTTACACCCTTGGTCCCGCGATGCGTCCAGCGACGGTGTTGCCACTGGGGAACATCTACTACACCGCCCGGCACCGGGTCGCGTTGGATCTGCTTCTTAGCGGCAAAGCAGCCACATATGAGGAGGCGGTTGCGCTCACCAAGGACCGCCAAGCCCAGCGAGGCGAGGCCTGACACCAGGCAAAAAAATAGGCCGGGGATGAGCCAGCAGAAGGATTCCGAGGAACAAGGGACGGGCAGAAGTATGCCCAGCCTCATTCGCAGTGGTAGAGACCCTTGGCCGAAATCCCGTCTGCCTCGATGTCAGGCGTGCGTGGGAAGCTTGACCAGTCCCATCCAGTCCGACTGCGCCGTGGAAGCGCTCGCCATCAGGGGCCCGTGCCCTGGGATGACCTTGAGCTGGTCCACGCCGGCCTGGTCTTGGGGGAAGAACGGGCCATCGTGCCCACGTCCAGCTCGCTGACGTATTTCAGCAGCGATGGGCCGCCTTCCTCGGGATACTCCTCGTCCTCGTTGTCGAGAAACCCAGGCACCCAAATGGCGGTCACCACGATCGACTCCGAGCACTTCCAACAGGTGGGTTCGCCCTGCAGCAGGGCGTAGCTGGTGGCCGTGATATTGAGATCGGTTATGGGGACTCGTCCACGTATGCACCGCGATCCCAGGAGCGGTAGCGCCAGGGCAACACTTCCTCCAAGAAGGTGACACGGGGGCTGGGGAGGTTCTTCAGCCCGCCGATGGCGGATTGAATGCCCTTGGCATTGGACTCTGGGACAAAGAGCCAGGGCCTGGCACTCCAATCCAGCGGCACACCGCTGTCCCGAGCCAAGGCTGCCCTGACCCCAGGCCAATGCTCGTCCCACGCCCGCAAACGGGCCAGCAGCGACGGCGCGCGTGCGGCGTAGGTGATTTCGCAGAGATAGGCCGCCTGCTCCTTGAAGCTGACCGCCACGGCATCGCAATACCAGTGCGGGCCGCTGGTGTCCGGGTTCGCGCCTTCGTTGAGTTGGATGCAGCACTGGCTGTTGACGAACAGCGCCCGGTCGGCGCGCAGGTAATCCAGCACCACGCCTTCAAAATGGTCCATGGTTAGCCCTGCCCCATCGCGGCTCGTAGCTCTTCCAGGCGCTCGGCGATCTTGGCGCCGGAAAGCTTGCCGCCCCCAGCGCCGCGGACATCCTTGACCATGGCCAGCGAAACGACCGAGGCGCGCAGGAGGTCGTTCTTGTTGCGATCCAGAGCCTGCCAGTCGTCTGGCAACGCAGTGAGCGCAGCCGTGGCCTCTTTGCCGGAGAGGTATTGGACGCAGTTCAACGGCGACCAGGCCAGGCCGATCTCATTGACCAGCAAGCTGCGCAACTCGCGCTCGCCGCTCTTGCCTTCGGCCAGGTTCAGCACCGCGTGCGCGGCGACGATGGCCTTCTGCTGGGGGGACAACTTCGCGCTGGGCCAGTTTGTGGTGCGGGCCATCAGGCTGCTTTCCGATGCTCGTAATAGGGGTGCTGCTTGTCGTCCATCAACTCGAACAGCTCTTCTTTCGAGCGCCCCTCTGGTGTCAACCAGGCCTGCACGTGCTCGGGCTTGAGGTTGATGATGGTCCGATCATGGCCAGCTTCTGCCACCTCTGGTTCGGGCTCGTCCGTCACGGCGGCGAAGCTCCAAAGGTCCGGCAGTTCGCCCTTGGGGTCGGTCCAGTGGGAGACCAGGCACGCGATGAGCAAGTTCTCCCCCGTGCGCGGGGTGAACTGGAGATCTTGGCTTCCGCCCTGCCCATCGTCCACGTTCTCGTAGAACGTGCGGGCCACCATCAAGCCGTGCGTGTGCCCGAACTGGCCGCGCCAGAACCGGGTCAAGTTGTCCCTGCGGGCGTTGTAGGTGCCCGACACCTGCCCCGTCTTCGTTTTGTCGATGCTGGGGTCCATGCCCGCCGGGCGACAGTGGTAGCGCATCGGCCGCACGATGGGCCGGCCGTCCTCGATGGTCAGCACCGGGCAATACCAGTCCGGGAATATGCGGTTGTCCCGCTCGGGTTCCAGCGTGGTGCGCTTGCCGTCGGCGATCCAGCGTTTCAGCTGCTTGATCTTGCGCCCGGCGATGCCGACCTCTTTTTCTGCGGTCTTCGTCGCCTTGGTGGCCATCTTCCGCTCGGCGTCGGCCAGGCGCTTGGCCTGCTTGAACAGCTCTTGCTCGCTGCTGCTCACCAGATCGGTGTTGTAGGCCTGGAAGAGGTCGTGGAGCTGCTGCTCTTCCGGCGATTTCGGCTTGTCGAAGGAGCGATCCATGCCCTTGGGGATCTTCAACTTGAGATCGCCTTGGCGCTGGAGGTAGAGCTTTACGAATGCCTTGATATCGATGTCAGCGCCAAAGCGCTCCACGAACAAGTGGTAGTCGGCCCACACTTCCGCGCTGTAGCACATGCTTGCCTCCGCTTGGTCAGGTCACGTCTTCGTCGTCCGCCTCTTGGGGCAAGCCTACTCCTGCCAGCATTTCGCGGATGCGCTGGGCCACGTGAGAGGCATGGGGGCCGGCTTCGTCTTCAAGAACGTCGGCTTCGCCAGCGAAGGCCATGATGAACTCCCCCCGGCTCGGGGTATTGCTCTTTCATGGCGGGGAGCGAGGCTTGGAGCGCGTGCAGGCGGTTGTCGAGCGTGGTCAGGTCAAGCATGGGCTGGGGCCGGTAGCAGGGTGACCGTGCACCCTACCCCGGGTCCGTGTCAGGGCGTGAGACGGCAGGGGCTTGAAAACGATTTTCCCCTCGCTTGCCCCTCATTCCTCCAGGAACGCCAACGCCCTCTAGTAAACGCTGGCCTCGACGTGGTTGAGGACGTGGTGAAGGCGTTGACGGGACCGAAAGGCCTTGTCGGACCGCGCCGCCCCACGGTCGGCAGCCACTTGCTCTTTTGTATACGTCCAGGTTTGAAGCACGCCCACCGGCAAACGCTTGAACAGCACGTCGGTGGTGGTGTGCTTCACCGCGGCTTCCGATTCCAGTTGTTTGAACAGCCGCTCCCGGCGCTCCCGGGCGTCTTGTTCCCACCGGGCAAACGCTGCCCTGCCCTCGGGGGTGTTCGGTTCCAACGCCTCGGTCAGCGGCGCATTCAACAACGCGGCCAAATCCATCAATCGTGCTCCACCACCACGGTCCAAGCAAAGCTGGACTGCGGCAACCCGGTCTTCGGGTCGGTGCCCATGACCACCTGCGGCAAGGTCGTGACGACCTTCCAACCCTTCTCATAGAGCTGCGGAACAGTCATGGAGCCTGCCTTGCACTGGAACACCGTGCTGTTGGACAGCGGCTCGGGCTTGTTGACCTGGGTGGCGGAAGAACACACCTCGCCCTGCTTGGCGAGGGCGGAGGTAGTGGAGAGGGCCAGCAATGCAGCGGCCAGGCAAATCTTTTTCATGCTCATGTCCTTTCCTTGGTTAGAACGGGTTTTCTACATCGTCTACGGCCGAAATCAGCAGCATGTTGAGTGCCGATGGCTCCTTGCCTTCTCGTCTTCCGAAACAGCTGTCGTTGGCAAGCGTGGTGGCTCCAGTGAGGATCACCTTCTTGCCATTGGTTTGCTTCCAGGAGCGGGTCAGCATCCCGCTGCGGACCTGCTCGGATGCACCGGCGGAAGTGGGGCAACTCTCGACCCGGCGCTCGTCCGACTCTTTAGGCGGACCAAACTTCTCGGAAATCTGGGCGACCACAGTCGTCATGAGCAAGCTGTCGTTGCGCCACCGCAGCGTGATCAACGCCAGCTTGCCTCCCTCGAACGTCAGGGAGGATTCCATCGGCTCGCTGCGCCACGGGGTCAGGACCGTTGCGCTGAACTTTTCCGTCCCCGCAGGCGTGCTTGAATAGGCATCCTCTGGTGCGTCGAGCATCGGCGAAGCCAGATGCACCCCTTTGCTTGGGAGCGCGAGGACCTGGGCCTTGGTCAGCCCGATTTGAAGGGCGCCGATTCCGGTTGGGCCCTGGGCCCAGGCCAATGCTGGTGCCCACAAGGCGGCCGTGATGCTGACGGCCGCGGCGGCGTTGCTCCAACGCAAGCCGATCTTTCTGAAACGCATTCAACCTTCCCCTGTAGGTTGCCTTCGTGGCGACCCTTGGACCTTAGCAGCGCCGCGTCTCGATGTGGATCCCCCAGTGCTCAGATACGATGCCGGCATGCCCGTTCGACCAGACTATGCCTACGAACTCCTCAAGGCCGTCAGCAAGCTGGAGTTCCAGCTTCGACGGCACGGAGACTTCTTCCGGAAAGATCGGGATAAGAACCCAACTCCCGACGTGGCCTGGCGCGTGGTGGAAGCGCGCGTTCGCCAGCAGGGCGATGCCTTTGCCGAGGATGTCCCTGGCTGGGCACGCCAGCGCCTTCTAAGCCAGCGCGACGTGCGGCCCATGAAGCAGAGGATCGTGGACGACGGCGGCCGCCTGGTGGCCCGCTTCATGCCCTGCCCACTGGATGCGGAATCGAACGCCGTTGCGTTGGTGGAAGCCATGCGCCAGGTTCGCAACAACCTCTTCCATGGCGGCAAGGAAGATTCCGAAGAGGATCTCTATGCCGAGGACGACGACTGGGAGTATGCGGCAACCCAAGTCGCGCTCGCCCTTCAACGGGCCCTGGCTACAGGCTTGCTCAACGCCCGCGCGTGAAACCGCTTTGCAGTGCTCCCTCCGCCGTTCCACGGCTGGAGGGAGCTCGCAACGACGGGCCCCGGAGCCCGTTCAGGGAAATACTAATAGCGGGGCTTCGAGCGCGGTCGTAGCCTGATCCCCCGGTGGCTGTCTCACCGGGTGATCCAGACTCCCCGGAGACTCGCGCCATGTTCGATCCCGCCCCTCCTACGCTTCTCGGTGCCGCTGACCTGCACGCCGAGCCGATGCCGCTCCCTCACCTGGGCTTCCGCGTGACGTGCGGCTTCCCCAGTCCTGCAGAGGACTACATGGGCGAAGTGCTGGACATCAACCAGCGCGTGATCAGCAACCCGGTGGTGACCTTCTTTGCGACGGCGGAGGGTGATTCGATGGAAGGTCTCGGCATCGAGGCCGGCGACACGCTCGTCATCGACAAGTCGCTGGAACCCAAGCACCTGGACATCGTGATGGTGAACTGGGATGGCGGCTTCATGGTCAAGCAGCTGCGCCGCCGCGGCGGGCGCCTGGAGCTTCATTCCGGCGACCCGGCTACCAATCCGCCGATCCTGGTGGGCGATGACCAGGAGCTGGACGTTTGGGGCGTGGTGACCTGGAGCTTCCGTAAGCAGTTGAGGCGTTAGAAGACATCCGGGGGCGCATCAGCACTCTCCTCATAAAGGTTCGCAAGCTGTGCCATGAGTCTCTTGTTCTGAAGTTCATCTCGGAGAGGTTGCAGCTTGCCGAGAACGTATTTCCACTCCTGCTCACCCATCATTGAATCGCCCAGTTTCGCAAGCGCCCATTCTAAGCTTCCGGGCTTCAGATTGACCCACGGTGACGACTTCTTAGATTTGACGATAAAGGGTTGCAACTCGCCCTTCACCGTTGCGACTGAATCAATGTTCGCCCGACTCTCATCCATCACTCCTCACCTCCATATGCTCGGCCTTGTTGACGGAAACAACTTCTACGCCTCTTGCGAACGGGTTTTCAATCCGTCGCTGCGCGGGCGCCCGGTCGTCGTGTTGTCCAACAACGACGGCTGCGCCATCGCGCGGTCGCAGGAAGCCAAGGACCTGGGCGTGGGCATGGGCCAGCCCATCCACGAAGTCCCGCCAGAGGTGCGCCGGCAGCTGAAAGTGTTGTCGGCCAACTTCGGGCTATACGGCGACTTGAGCGGGCGCGTGGTGTCGATCCTGCGGGACCTGTTCCCCCAAGTGGAGGTCTACTCCATCGACGAGAGTTTCGTGTCCTTCGATGGCATCCCGGAAGCCGAGCACGAGCGCGTCGCTGCTGAGGCACGGGCACGGATTCTGAAGTGGACGGGCATTCCCTGCTGCGTCGGCATCGGCCCAACGAAAACGTTGGCCAAGTTGGGCAACAAGGCCGCCAAGAAGACACCGCACGGGGTCATGATCGCCCTGCCCGGTTCCTCATTGCTGGAGCGGTTCGAGGTCGAGGATGTGTGGGGCGTGGGCCATCGCACCCGCGCCAAGCTCGACGTGGAAGGCATCCTCACGGCCGCTGATCTGGCGCGTGCTGATCCAGAAACGGTGCGGGCGCGCTACGGCGTGACCCTGGCCCGCACCCAGCGCGAGCTTCAGGGCATCGCGTGCTCGGGGTTGGAAGAGGTCGAGCCGGACCGGCAGCAGATCGTTGTGTCACGGTCGTTCGGGAAAGAGGTCGTGGCGCTGGAAGACCTGCAGCAAGCGGTGGCCACCTTCGCGCAGCGGGCCTGCGAAAAGCTGCGCGCTCGCACGCTCCAGGCCGGCGGGGTCTGGGTGTTTCTCCATACCAACCCGTTCAAACCGGGCGCCCCGCAATACCACCCCAGCAAAGCATTCAACTTCGTGGCGCCCACCGTGGACACACGCGAGGTGCTAATGGTCGTTCAAGGGCTGACCAAAGCGATGTGGCGCCAGGGCCACCGCTACAAGAAAGCCGGCATCGGCTTGCTGGACCTGACGGCGGGCGATGTCCACCAGGGTGATTTGTTCGCCCAGGTGGATCCGCGTTCGAAGGCCCTCATGGAGGTGATGGATCGGGCCAATGCCAAGTTTGGCCGCGGGTCGATGGCGTTTGCCTCGTCGGCCAAGCGGGTGCGCGGTGGAGAGCAGCGCAAGCAGGTCTGGGCCATGAACCAGGCGGCGTTGTCACCGGCCTACACGACTCGGTGGGATCAACTTGTCAGGGTGAGATAGCGCACGTTAGTGCGCCAGCCAATCCACAAGCTCTCGCACACCTGCAGCATCTGCACAAACCGCATCTACCCCGTCGTTCTCAAGCATCACTTGGAATGTCAGCCAGGCATGCTCCTTCTTTTCGGTCAGCCCGACATGAGGCTCGATTGCTCCTCGGCTCCATAGCCAAATCGATTTATCCCGAAGCTTTTGAACAAGTGCCTGGATGTGAGGTGCCGCTTCCGCACGCTCGGCCAGCAGCTCAAAAGCTTTCGAAGCTGAGCCTTGGGGACCCTTCTGAGGTAGGCCGCCGCTATCCAGCGCGATCAGACCGTCATCCGCCATTGCTCTCAATGTCACCTTGCAGGCAGCGAGGTCAACATCGTCTGCGTCAAGGAAACCATGCTTGGATGCCTGCCGAAATGCATAGTCCAGGTCCACAATCGCGCACGCGGGGAGTCCAAGAGCCTCCAGGATTTCCATAGATTTCTGAGTGTCTGAGACCCCGCTCATTGCAATGATTGCGAGCGAAGACTGCGCCATCGTCTTTCCAGAGACCGCGTTGAAGAGGCTGGGTAGCAACCGCAACTCAGTCTTTCCCTCAGTCAGGATCACCCTGTCAGCGAACAGCATCTGGGAAGAGTTCGTCAGACTGAAGATCTGATGGAGCTGATGCGTAGGCTCGGCAACCAGTTGCACGACAACCGATTCAAGCCTCGGCCGTGCCTGTGTTCCTTGAGGATGCTTCTTGGTCATCAACAAAGCATTTTTCGCATCTCGCGCGAGAATCATTTGAGCAGAATGGGTTGAAAAAACAACCTGATAGCCTGCTACTGAAAGGGCCCGCAATGCTTCGCGAACCTGCTCAACAGCAAAGGGATGCATGAACAGCTCGGGCTCATCAATCAGCAGAAGCGTCACGCCACCCGCCACGGCGACACCTCGCTTGAGGTCAGCAAGATGACGCACCATTGCCATTTGGATGGCGCGCTGCGCGCCATGTCCATAGGAACCGAACGCCCTACCTTTTCCGTCTCCCTCATAGACTTTGACGGTTCCAGCTTTGATGAGATCGTTCAACACGGGGACAGGGAAATCCAGTTTTATGCTCACTCCAGGGAAGAGGTCTGAAATCTTCTGATTGATGGAGGCATCAATCCGCCCCAGCTCCTCAAATCGCTCAGCCCCCTCTGCGGACAGCATTCCTACGATTGCTGAAAGATGCGGCGATAGATCGGCCTCATGTTGCTCCTGGATAGCGGCGAGCATGTTGGCTAGCAGCTTGCCTATCGTCGTGGTTGTCTTTGCCTTACTGGCGTCTTCTTCGGCATTCTCCATTGCCCCGATGCGTATCGGCTCAGGGAACAACGCTGAAATGGCTTGATCAATGCCGGTTGGGTTTGGATCCCATTCGTTGCTGTCTGGATTGAGAACGGTGAGCGACACCTCTCCGCCTGGCACTTGTTGCTCTCTCCGAACAATCAATACTCCATCGCGCACGTGCGGCTCAATCCTCCTCCTATGCTTGGGATCCAGCGTCGCAAGATCCTCTTCAGCGATGCCGTAGAGGCGCCCCACCACTTCAATGGGAAGAAGAGGGTCATGGAAATCCTCCTCCCCCAACTTTGCCTTTCTGACCAGCCATTGCAACGCGGTCAGGCAGTTGCTTTTACCGCAGTTGTTCAACCCAACCAGCGGCGTGAACTCAGTCAACTGCAACTGCGTAGAGACGCACGACCGAAAGTTGCGAATATCCAACTCTGAAATATAGACAGCCATTCCCTTGCCCCCCTGTTATGAAGTCACTACCCGATGGCTGCCCTCAGTTGCTCGGTCACGCTATTGCCCTTCTCGTCCTTCAGCTGGGCCATGAGGTAGATCCCCCTGCCCTTGCTCTTGGTGGCCCAGAGCTCCCCGATCATGCGCTTCTCCTTCTCGGAGTCGGCCGTGTAGCGGTCGCCGCCCTTGTATTCAACGACCAACAGACGCCCATCCTTTAGCCGAGCGACAAAGTCCGGGTAGGTCCGCTGCTTGGACGTCGGCATCCAGAACTGGCTCTTGTCCACCAAGTTGCGGACCCAGAACTCCACCTCGTCCAGCTGATCGATGGCCTGGGCGCAGAGGAACTCCTCGCCCACTTTGCCCCCGGCGGTCTTCCATTGAAGATCGCCCACGAAGGGGTAGTAGTGCTTGCGGAAGCGATACGTGCCGCCTTGGTAGTAAGAATGCGCTGGATACTGGGTCATGTCCGCCGGATAGGTGAACATGGCATCGGGCTCGTCGCTGACCACGATCTCTGCGTCGGCACCAAACAGGGCCTGCTGGAAGCCATCCTTGAGTGCTTCTGCCTTGGCGATCTGGAGCTGTTCGCCGAGCTTCCGTCGGAGCACGAACTGGCCATTGAGCAGTTGCGATAGCGAGAAGCCCCGATCTTCGGACAGCCCGCTGATGGACCGGCGCAACCACTCCCGCAGCACGGGCTGCTTGACCGCAGGATCGCGGATCTTCTGGTCCAGCCAGCCGACCAAGTCCGCTTGAGTGCGGTCCTTGGCGAAGCCAGGCAAGTAGGTATTTACGTCGTCGTCGATCGGCGTGTAGCTGACCTTCTCGTCCACCAAATCGACTTCAAAGGTTTTGCTGTCCGCGTTGAACTTGAGGCTGGTCAGGTCCGGGGGATAGGCCAGCAAGTCCCAGGTGAAGCCCGGCGGCGTGGCGCCGCTCTCCACGAACTCCAGCTCGTCCTGCTCCATGACCCCGAGCCGGGGCACGCTGAACACCGCGCCGTTCTGGCTAGGGGCTTTGACGGCCTTGGCGGCGATCTGGTGCCGCTGGATTGTAGCCGCCGCTTCCTCGCGCTCCTTGGTTGGCACAGCCTTGGTGATCGCTTCCACGGTGGACTCGTCCACCTCGCCCGTGATCTCCACCGAGCCGCCCTTGCCTTCCTCGTTCGGAGTGAATACAACGCTGGCCTGGTCCCGAGCAGCGATGCCGGTAAGATCAGGCTGTTTGCTCACAGCAATGGTGGCCCTGGGCGTCACGGGCACCGGATTGACCTTGCCGCCTTGCAAGTCCAAGCCGGGCCCAGGTGTGGGATCCGGCAGCACCGCCCCCACGGCCTCCAGAGGGTTGAACCCGATGTCGATGAGCGACTTGGTGAGCTCTGCGGCAGCCAGATTGAACGCCGCAGTGGTGACGTGCGCGTAGGCCCTGTTCATGGCCTCCTGCTTGCGGCGGGTGGCATACGGCATGCGCAGCACGCGCCCCAGCAGCTGCTGGATGTCCTTGTCGCTCTTGACCTGGGCCACCGAGCAGAAGACGTAGGCAAAGGAGCAATCCCACCCTTCCTTGAGCGCTTGCTTGGTGATGATGACCTCGATGGGGCAGTCCTTGGCGAACAGGTCCACCCCGTCGATCTCCCGCTGATCGCCCGTGGCGATGGCAATCGCCTTCTCGGGCACCTTCTCGTTGTCGATGAGGTGCTTCTTGACCTCCTCGACCGTGGCGGTGCCTTTGGCGTTCTCGGCTTGGATGAGCAGGATCGGCCGGATGTAGTCCGGCTCGCCCAGCGCGGTCTTGCCCAGTTCGTTGCGGCGGGCCACGGCGCTACCCACGGCGACTTCCCACTGCCCGACGTGCTCCTTGAGCACGACTGGGAACTTGATCATGTCCGCGCCCTTGAGCTCAAAGGCACTGACGCTGACCAGCACGTTGCTCTTACTGGCTTCCGGCGTGGCCGTGAGCTCCACCACGACCTTGGCACCCAGGCGCTCGTAAACCTGGTAGGACAAGGGCGTGTTGGCATTGTGGGCTTCGTCGGTGATGACCAACGGACCGTGAAGTTTCAGCAGATTGGCAAAGGACGCGATGGCCTTTCCCGCCTTGTTCTGCTCCAAGTAGGGCAAATCGGACACGCTGCCGGCGAAATGGGGCTCTAGGTCCTCGTGGTGCTCATAGACCTTGCGCCCCTCCTGGTTCTCCACGCGCAGGGCCGCCATGGTCGAAATGACCACGCACACCTTGGTTCCCAGATCAGCGGGGCGGAGGTGAGTGAAGTCCTCCACATCGAACACGGCGACCTTGCCCCCAAATGCCTCGTCCAGCTCCTGACGGTAAGGATGGCGGGGGTTCTTGAAGGCCTCCAGCGTCTGGGTCTTGATCTGGGTGGTGGGGACCATCCACATGACCAGCGGGAACTCGCGCTCGAGGTAGGCGTCGCCCGCCGCCTGGATGATGTGCGCGCCCATGACCGTTTTACCGCCGCCCGTCGGAATGCGTAGGCACACGTAGGGCGAGGCCTCCAGATGAGGCATGGGTTTGTATTGGGTGACCAGACCGGCATCCACGTTCTTCTCAAACGCGGATGCGGGGCCGGTCAGCCGGGCGTCGTCGAGGAACTGGGCCAGGCTGGACAAGGCCCGTTGCTGATACACCTTGAGGGAAAGAGCCATGCTTAGCGTGCCTTGATGTCGTAGGGGGTCTGTTTGAAGGTGATCTGGAGCTCCTCCAACCGCTCCTTCGGCAAGTCGCAAGACTCCCCGTAGATCACCTTGGGCCCGTCAAAGGGCTGCAGGCCTTTCAACACCCGCTTGGTCAGCACGTTGCCGCCGGTCTTGCTCTCATCGCCCAAAATGCCGTTGAACAGAAGGTAATAGCCAATCCCATGGTGCTCGCCTAGGAACGGCTGCTTGGGAGCACGGGTGGAGCGTGCCGTCCCGGTTTCGGCGAACCAGACATGCGCGGCCAAGTGTTCGAACTTGATGCCCTCGCGGATGTGGCCCGCATCATCGAACACGGGCACACCGAGCTTGTAGAAGCGGAAACCACCGCCGCCTTTCCAATCCACCGCCTCGGAAATCCCTCCTGCTTCACCGTCCACTACTTGCTTCAACCGTGGCTGGCAATGCGTGCGGGCATGCTCGCCCATTTCAACACCAATCCACCGCCGCCCCATCTTCTGCGCAACTGCTGCAGTAGTCCCAGAACCAAGGTAGCTATCAAGAACCAGATCTCCAGGTTTAGTGGCTATCTCCAGAACACGCTTGAGCAACTTCTCGGGCTTGGGCGTTGCGAATACACCTTCCCCAAAAAGCAAAACACTCTCTTTCTTTGCATCCTGGGTGTGACCCACTTCCTCCCATGACCAGAAGGTTTGAGGAACACGTCCCTGTTTGACTTCCGACAGGAACCGCTTCAGAGCAGGCACATTGTTACCGTCCTTCCCCCACCAGATGCGGTTGTCCTTATCCAAGTCATCCATCTTGGCCTTCGAGATAGCCCAGTAGCGACCTTTGGGAGGCCCCGAAATCTCGCGACCGCCTGGTGTTGTCAATCCGTATTGCCCGAGACTATAGGGGTTACGAGCAGTCAAGTTGTCAGGTCGCCAAGCGCCTCTCGGATCGTTGTCCGGATTCTTGTAGATTTTGTCTTGGCTATCACTTCGCTCGACTAAGTTTGGAACCCACTTAGTTGCTTGCTTCCCGTAGACCAACATGTGGTCATGATCAACAGAAAAATGCCTTGCAGAGCTTTTTGGGGCGTAGTTCTTCCGCCAGATCAGGTTGGCGATGAAGTTCTTTCGTCCGAAAACTTCATCCGCAATCACCTTAAGGTAATGGGCTTCATTGTCATCCAGGGTGATCCAAAGGGATCCATCCTCTGAGAGCAGTTCACGAAGCAGCTCGAGCCGCGGATACATCATCGACAGCCACTGAGAGTGCTCGATGTTATCGTCGTATTGTTCGAAGGCGCTCTTGGTGTTGTAGGGCGGATCGATAAAGATGCACCTCACCTGCCCTGCGTAGTAAGGCAGCAGGGCCTTCAAAGCATCCAAATTGTCGCCTTCGATCAGCATGTTCGGAGAGTCGACCTCCCCATAGGACAAGCTGGCCACCGGCTCCAAGAGCCGGTAGGGCGTCAGGGCGGAGCGGGTCAGGTCCTCATCACGGTCGGACCAGTTGAGCAGTGGCATCGAATACATCCCCTCGAACAGGCTCCAAGTATCGTTCACCGGGTGCGTTTCGGCCAATACTGGGGAATCAAGCCACTTGCAAGCCATTGATAAAAATGACGTTTTGGAGATAAGCGAAAGAACAGGTAGAGGCTCTACCGTTGCCGCGCTCCCTTGCGCCACTCCCATGGCGTCGTGAACTCGCCGGCCCAAACGCCGGCACGCCCGGCTTGCGCCACTTCCTCTGCAGCCACGTAGTCCGTCGAATACTGGCGGTAGGCCAGTGCCCAGCCATTTAGCACCAACCAAGCCTGGACGTCTTCCGTGCCGGCAAAACAACGCGCCAACGTGCGCTGATAGCGGTCCGTGCCAGTGGGGTTACACGAAACAGTGCGGGAACCCAGCCAATCGCTCAACGCGAAGGCAGCCTTTTGGCCACATGGCCACTCCTCGCCTGCCGGACCACACTTCTGCTTGGATTCCGGGGCATCCACTCCGGCCAATCGTATACGCACACCGTGGATCTCGATTGTGTCTCCATCGATGACAGAGCTTCGCCCTACAATCAGACTGGGCGCTTGGCCGCCGGGCTTAGGCGAACGAACTTCTTCATGCACTTGAGCAATCTGGTCATTGCCCTTCCACCAGACTGACGCCTTCTTCAAGCCGGTGAGGGCAGCAGCCAGAAGAACCGCAGTGCCGATAACCTGAATGAATCGCTTTCCATTGGAGTGGATCGTGACCTTCTGGCTCATCATTCAACGGGAAAATAAAACAAAGAAGATGATTGCGATGACCACCATGCCAACCAACATCAGCTTGTTGCTTCCCTTGGTGACCGTAACCTTTGTCTCTCCGCTGGCGGTTCTGTGGGTGCTCGTGAGGGTGAAGTCCTCCTTCCCCTTCCCCAACTCCCGTGCCGTGTCAATGTCCCTTGCAATGCCCACGTTTGCAGCTGCATGACGACGGCGCATGTCTTCATCGCTGCTCTCACGCTCAATGAGCGTCTCAAGAGCCTTTCCTGCGTATTTCTGCCGCTGCTCGGGCGTCATCTGGCTGACCAGCTCACGTGTCAAGCTGGAGCCTCCTCCCGTCCCGTCAAGTTGAATACCGTTGTCGCGCTTAGACAGTTCATTACTCATAGATCACCCCAGCCATCTCTTTAGTTTTGCCCATGCCGAGACCTTCGGCTTGACGATTTGAACTCGGATCGTCCCCTGCGGGAGCTCAATAGTGTGCTCAACCGATGTGTGGTGATCCCCCAACTGTCCCAGCAGCTCCTCGATTCGTTGAAACTCGCTCTTCAGGTAGGAAAGCCGACCAATCGACTCGTCCTTGATCGCTGCAGACAGCATCTTCTCCGCCGCTTCCGTGTCGCCATCCGCCAGCCAAGACAAACGCTGTTTCATATCCTCGGAAAGGTTCGCCGTCTCTCCATGCTTGACCACCTCCTCAATCACAGGAAGGAGAGCATCGATCCATTGCTCTGGGGAAGTCCCCACATACCGGCTCATTTTCCTAAAACTTGCCTGCCGCAACTTCTTGACCAGCTCAAACCTAACGTCGTATGGCAGTAAGGGCGGCAACAGGTTCAAAAGCCGCTCTGCCACCTCGCCACTCATTCGAACACTGCCGCTCTTCCATTTGGGATACGTCTTGCGAGCATAGTTCCCAGCAGACGCGCCGAACTCCTCCGCGTAGAACTCAAACAGATCATCAAGTTCATCGCGGTCCAGCGACAAGAAGAGGCGCTCCACATCTCGGTCGATACCACCGAAGGTCGAGCTCAGCTTTTGCCGCTTCGAAACAACGTAGCCCGCATAACTCCGTCGCCGATACTTGGATCTATATCGTCCCACGCGTCCTCCCTCCCCTGCTTCGCTGCAAGCACGCCTTGCCGCCATTTCCGATGCTACCTGACATTGGCGAAAACAGTCTCCCGCCCCAAGGCAACTTACCATTCAACGGGCATGCGCTGCCCCGTCGGCTTTGTTGCCCTGAGGATTGCCCCCCTAGGTTTGCTGAGCGCTCCTCTCGTCATTGCATGCTGATGTTCCCCGGACCGGCGGACGCGGCCAGGCGACCGCAAATACGTCAGAACTAAGACCCGGTAGCGCCCCCAGAGACATCTTCCGGCCTAAAGTGCCTCAAGTAACTGATTATAAAAACATTTACGACGAATCGATGGCTCGGACACGGGGATCGCTCGTCCGCTTACTTTGCGTCGAAGCCGGTCACGCGGCAGAAGCGGTAGACCGCCGAACTGCTCACCCCAAGCTCCCGCGCCAACTGAGCCCTGCTGACCGTCATCAAGCGGCCCCGAACCTGTTCCAGGCTCAGCCCCCGCAAGGTGCGGTGCTCCGGCCCTTTCAGGACACGCCCCAATCGAAGCGCTTGGCGGTCCAGGCCGATGGTGGCCGGCGACACGCCCAAGCGCTGGGCCACCTCGGCCGAGGTTAGCCCGGCTTGGACCAGCCGCTCCACCTGCTGGCGGCGCTCGATGAGCTCGCGGGTTTGGCGAGCCCGGAACGCCTGCCGCCCAGAACCGGCCAGGCCATGCCGCCGGACAAAGCGGTTCACGGCTTGGTGGGTAACGCCCAGGCGTTGGGCCAAGGCGCGCTGAGTCACCCCTTCGTCCAGCGAAGATTGAACCTGGGCCGGGGATCGTCCGCCGAGGAAGCCTTTGCGTGGGATCATGATGGAGTGGCCTGACGACGTCGCCCATCGCGCGGCGCTTTGAGACCTGCTCTTTTCATGTAAACAGATATAGACGACGCGCTGACCCCAAGATGCAGAGCCACAGCGTTGGCCGTCTGGAATCGGGCGAGCAGGATCTCGACCTCTGCTCGACTCAAGCCCGAGAGGGTCATTTTCTCCGCCGGTTTACGCATGCCCGGAAGCTTCAGCGGTTTGCGGTCGATCGATGGTGTAGTGGCCTGGCGGCATCGCCCGTCCCGTGGCGCTTTGAGGCCGGCTCTCTTCATGTAAGAGGACACATGCGCCCCACTGGTTCCGAGATGCAAAGCCACTGCCTTGATGGTCTGGAATCGAGCAAGAAGGGCCTCTATCTCTGCTCGACTCAAGCCCAAGAGGGTCATTTTCTCTGCCGGCAGACGCACACGCGGCAGCTTCAGCGCTTGGCGGTCGGCCGTTATGCATGCGTATGGCACAGCCAACTGTTGCGCCATTTCAGACACCGATAGGCCGGCCTCGCTCAACCGGCGCACCTCTTTGCGCCGAGCCAGAACAACCGCCTTCTTTCCGTTTTGCGGCATGTCCAGTTCGTATTTCTTGCAAAACAGGCTAACCGCTTGCTGCGTGACGCCGATCCGAGCCGCCACACGGGTGCGGGTGCCCAGTTCGTGGAGCAGGCTCAGCACCTCCTCGACCGAGTGCCCTGCAATGCTCCTCGGTTGTCGTTGGCAGACCGGCAACCGCAGTCCAAGGGCTTTGGCATCGCTCTGCAAGGTGTAGACAGCCATCCCTAGGAACCTTGCGATGTTCTGTCGTTCCATGCCGGCTTGAATGCAGGCGCGGACCGCATAGCGGCGTTGGCTCACATAAGCCCGGTAGCGCTCCGAGGGCATGGCATCCGCAGGATCCACACGCTGGGCGCGCTCGATTTGCTCCGGTTCGCCGTGTGCGTTGCGGTGCGCGGCCAGGGCGTCGTCCACGTCCTTGCTGAAAGGCGTGTTGCGTTGGGCTGCGTCGTAGAGGGCCTGGATGTCCGCGGGCATGGGCAGGAGTTCGATGCCGTCCGGCCCGGGAAGAACGCCTGGGGCAAACAAGGTGGAAGGCTCGCGTGTCATCGCGCCCCACCCCGCTTAGCTGCCCAGAGGATCGAGCAGGCAAGAACCAGAAACACCACGACAGGCCAGCCTGACACTGTCCCGATGGCCGCCATGAACGCCGTGACCACCATCCCTACCCCAAACAGTCCGCCATGGATCACGAAGCGGCCGTGCGTGCGAGCGTCTCGCTCACCGCCTCTCACCCGTTGCCAAGCTGCCTTGGCGTCGGCAAAGCGCTTGAACGTCCAGAACGGAATCAAGACCATGAGGCCAAGCAAGGTCAGCAGAAGGATCGCGCTCACCATGGGCGGCCTCCCGCTTCATTCCTCAGCGGGCGCGCTTGGAAGGTGAGAGGTTGGCCCCACTGGCTGGGCTTGAGATTCCATGCCATTGGCAGGTGGTGCGGCTGTTGAGGTTTCGCAGGGGAGCAGTCCATGCCATCCAGGATCAAATGCCCGCATTGCTTGAAGTCTTCGACGGTCAATGAGCCAGCGGGGCGCTTGCGGAAAAATGCGGACCATTTCATCAGCGCTGCCCCTCAATCGGGACCACACGAAGCTTGCTGCCGCGGCCTGTCAAGAACACCTTGTCCCCGGCGCGGATCGGCAGGTCATCGGCCTGAACAATGGCAATGACTTTTCCGGTCTCAAGATCGCGGACATACACTTCCACCCCGCGGCGCTTGCTCACCCCGTTTTGGATGGCCGTGCCGGCGACGCCCCCAATCACCCCGCCCGCCACCCTAGCGGCACTGCGGTAGTCGCCCTTAACCTCGCGAGCGGCCCCATAACCCACGGCGACGCCGATGGCGGAACCGGCGTTGAGGCGCTTGTCGGATTTGATGTCCACGCTGCGAACCATGAGCACCTCGCCCAGGCGGGCGTTCTGAACGGACAGGGTTTCGCTGCTGCCGTATCGACGGGCGGAACTGTTGTCAGCAGCGGAGGCCGTCAAGGGGAGCAGGCCGACAAGGGCCAGAGAAAGAACCAAAACGCGCATGAGGCCTCCTTTTTTTGAATGGGTTGCACTACCCATAACAAAAGGTTTGGTTTGCGCAAGGGGATCTGGAAAAGAAAAGGCGGCCTTCGACGCCCTTTCCCTTGGCCTTAGAAGCGCGCTCGCAAGCGAGGGACCTCCTGGGTTTGGCCATCCTGCCCATGGGCCTTCATGGCCGCACCGACCTGGCGTTGGGCGTCGGCCCCAAACCCGCCTTCCGGTGGCTTCCAAGCGTTGGCAGCGGGAAGAAGCTCGTCCAAGAGCTTGGATCGGTTGTGGGCTCGCAGCTCGTTCTCAGCGTTGTTCAAGAACGCCTTGGTCTCTCGGTTGCTCGCAAAATCGATGGGCTTCATACGAGGCTCGTTTCGAAAGCCGTTGACATGGTTGTCAAAGCCTTGCTCGCCGACGAGCTTACACCCCTTGTCCCAGTCCGCCCCTGCGAACACCAGTTCTCGGCAGAGTTCCGTTTTCCCCTGCTTCGCCGCTTCATGGAGGACGCTGTAGCCGGCATAGTTGTTGTAGGCCCAGCCCTCGTCTCCGTCGATGTTGAACGTTCGGTTCCGACTGACCAGTTCTTCGTTGGGATCCACCTGCTCCAGCAGACGTTTGGCGTCGCCGGCCTCAACGAGGGCCACAATGTTGAGCACGCGGTCTTGCTCCTCCTTCGTCTCCTCCGCCTTTTCCGCGGCCTGCTCTTCCGCTTCGGCATCCCAATACCGATCCTCCTGGTAGTAATCCCGGGTCGCATAAGGGGTTTCCCCCCTGTCGTTCTCTACGTGGTGCTGGGGAACGCCTCGCCCCACCCCATCGACCAACTCTTTCATGGCGCGCTCGTCCGCGGTGTGAGCAGGAATGTTTCCCTCCATGTCTTTTGCGTCAACCTGGGCGCCGGCCAACACCAACGCCTGCACCATCTCCCCCGTTTTGACGTAGTGAAGCGGGGTTCGGCCCAGCGCATCGGTGTCCCTCACACTGCCGCCCTGCCCCAACGCAGCGACAAGCTCGCTGGGCGTTTCGGCCAGGAAAATCGGGTCGGTCGCCGCATCGACGCGCTCACGCGGCGAAAAATAGTCTCGGTGGTTCCGAGCGTTTTCTCGATAAAGCACCGGATCATGTTTGAGCGCTGGCTCGCCACTGGAGTTCAGCAGGGAGGGATCGGCCTTGGCATCCAGCAAGCGCAGCACAACGCCTAGATCGCTGGCCAGGTGGAGCGGGGTGTCTCCCCCGTCCGCCCGCAGATTCACGTCGGCGCCGGCATCGACAAGCATGTGGATATCGCCTTCAAGCCCTCGCTTCGCAGCGACATGCAGAGCGGATTGCCCTTGGCTCAGGGCATTGACATCCGCTCCGGCCTTCGCCAACAACGCCAAACCTTCCGCAGTAGGTTTTTCGGACCAAGCGGGTTCCCTTTGGTAGGTGCTCAACAGGTGATCAAAAGGCGAACGCCCTTGTTTGTCCAACGCGTGAACATCCGCCCCAGCCGAGATGAGCAGCTCCATCTGCCACGGTTCCTGACATTTATGCAAGGCGGAATCGCCGCGCGAGTCGCGATACCCTTTCACATCGGCGCCGTCTTCGATGGCCTGCCTCACCTCGTCCTCGAAGCGACCCTTCGTCTTCAGACCAGCAAAGGCCAAAGTGCTCCCCAACCGATCCGTTGCCTCATCGTTGAAGGGCACACTTTGAGGGCCCTCAACGGGCGAAAGGGTTGCCGGCTCCGCTGAAGCCACTGGCCGCTGGCTTGAATCGTCCAAGCGCTCCCGGACCGGGGGTTCAGGCGGCTCAGAAGGAGCCACGCCTGGAAGTTCCGTGTCCTTTTGACGGATGAAGGGTCGAAGTAGATTTGAAAAGACGTTGCCAGCCATGGTTCCTCCGCTTGATGAGTGATACCCATGTCTTAACAAAGAAAGGGGGACGCGCAAGGGGCTGCAAAGAGAAAAGGGGTGGCTTTCGCCACCCCTCTCGATCCAGCGCAAGAAGCTCAAGAAAAAACATGGCGCCTAGTTAGTGATTTCTCAGGTCGGTTAACTAAGCATTCTTTCCACCCCGGCGACAGCAACCACCGGAAACCACCAAAACAGCAAGGATAACCACCCCACCACCCCCTAACTGCTCACCCGTCAAAAGTTATTAGTTAGAAGCAGGGGAATCGGACCACAGCCGGGACTTCCCCCGACACATTCATTTCTAACTCGAAACCTTAAAAGGTCAACCCCCCACCTGCGTTAAGCAACCTGGCGTTCCTTGCGTCGCGATGGGGACCTTCGACCGGCTTCCGTCTTTCGCCCCTGCTCCATGTCCTTCTCCTTCTTGACCTGGGGCAGCGGCTCGCGTTCAAACGCCGGGATGTCCAAAAAGGTCATGACCTTCTCCGCTTGGCTGGCTGCGCGGAACAGGGTCCTGGGGTCGTCGGCCAGAGCTTTCATCCAGGACTGCAGGTAGGCAGCGTGTTGCTCTTCGTGCTCCTTGCCCAGGGCAATCCCCAGTCGCTCGGAAATGAACAAACTTGAGAGCTCGGCTACCAGCTCCTCTTTGGCGTAGTCCTGGCTGCCGAACCGACCGGTCTGGTCGCGGTCGAGCCGGTGCTTCGCCCCAGTCCAATGTGCCAGTTCGTGGAGCACGGTTGACGCATAACTAATCGGATCTTGAAAGCTGCCGGCTTTCGGAACGTGGATGCTGTCGGTAGCAACGGAGTAGAAGGCCCTGTTCCCGCCATCGTGATGAAGTTTTGGCTGGTGCTTGTCCAACAACTCTCGCAGACGCAGGTTGCGGATCGACTCGGGCATGATGAAGGGCTGCGGGGGCTCGGGCATGCCATCCATTTGGCTGGCATTGAACACCGTGGCGACGAACACCGATGGCCCTTGGTATCCGTTCTTCTCTTTGCCCTCGGTCAACGGCTCAGCCCCGTCTTTGGCCTTGCCCGTCTTGCTGAAGTCCCAGTAAGCGATCTGCTGGCCCTTTTCGCCGCGCTTGACTTGGGCCCCAATGCTTTCTGCCTGCCGATAGGTCAGCCAGCGGTCGTCTCGGTAGCCGCGGGTGAGTTGGGCACGGCGCAAGATGAGTGTGTTGCTGCCGCGATAAGCCTTGCCCGTGGTCGGGTTCCAGGGCCCGTTGATCGCGCCGTTCTGCGGGGCATCGGGATCGTTCCATGGGCGGCGCCAGGGGATGGTGCCCTGCTTCATCAAGTCGAGCATGCGCCGGGTTTCGGTTTGGATGAGATCGGAATACTTGGACATGGGGTGGTTGCCTCAAATCTTTTTCAACCTCCTGCGCCTCCAAGCGGGTGGTTGTGGGTGGGGTCGGGTCAGAACTCGATATGAAGGGTCAGACTCTTGCGGTGATACAACGCTCGCCGCACCAGCTCGGCGATTTCGTCCTCGCTGCGCAATCCCTGGTCGCCGTCTTTTCCCAGACGGACATGGAGACCAAACCCGCTCTGCACGAGCAAGTATTGCGGGTCCGCTTCCGGCGTCTCTGGGCCCTCCAGATCGGCAGCGGTGATAGCTTCTTCGTGGAAAGCGTCTTCGGGGATGTGGTCGGGCGACGGCATGGGGGCTCCGTTTTGGTTTGGATACCCCTTTGCAATAGCGCAACGTCGCCGGTTGTAAAGGCCTGCCCCGGAAATGCCCGGCGTTGCTGGGTTAGCCGGCCTTCTTCTTTGCCGCCTCGGCCTTGCGCTGCTCCCGTGCTTGTCGCTCCCGGCGATCCTGCCTCTCCCATGCGGCGGCGTTCTTGGCCTGGCGCTCCCGTTCGGCGCGGCGTTCGGCCTGGACCTGCTCGTAGGGCGTATTGGTGAAGCCAAAGACGTCTCGGATGGCATCGGGCATGTCGGCGAAGTCCTGCTCGTCTTGCCGTTCGGCGGCGACGGCCAGTGCTACGTTCTGGGCGTCGTTGGCCGCCTTGGCCTGCTCAGATTCGGCATGACGGGCTTCTGGGGTCAGGGCCTCCAGCCGCTTGAGCTCCAGCTCTTGTGCGCGTTCGGCGTCGGTCTGCTCGCCCTTCCAGCTGCAGAGGTAACAGTCCAACTGCTCGCCCTCCACGCGCCGATTCGACGGCCGCCCACGCAGGTGCCCGGCGGTCTTCAGACCACGGGTGAACTGGCGCTGCGAGAGGATTTCATCCGGTTCAAAGCCCTTCTTCTCGCACCAGGCCACATAGCGGGCATGGATGGCCTTGACGCTTTGCCATTGCTCACTGCCAGCGGCGGCACCGAACAGCACCCGGTCGGCATGGGCCCAGGCGGCGATAGAATCAGCGCCGTGGATGACGGCCTGCTTGTAGGCCTGCGCGGCTTCCGGGAGTTCGTGGTCGGCCATGAACCGGCCTCGGGCCACGACTCGGCGGGCGCCTTCCAGCATCCAGTCGAGGAACAACTGGCCTTCTTCTGCAAGCAGCTTCTTGCTGAAGTCAGGAATGCGGTCACTCTCCGGAATCACGTTCGCCCACTCCACGATAGAGAGGCGGCGGGCCACGCCGCCGGACTTGTCGCGGAAGAACGGCGCGGAGTTGGAGCTGATGATCCACTTGGCCTTGGACTGGTAGTTCAGAACCGAGAGGTGCTTGCGATTGATCGCGATGCCATTGCCGCTGACCAGGGTCTTGAACGTGCCCTCCTTCCATTTTTCGCACTCCACCTCGTCCACCAAGATGAGCTGGCTTCCAAGGATTCCCTCCAGCGCGAACGTGTCGCTCAACGTGCCCAGGTCCAGGCGGGCCACTTTGTTGTGGACGCCTTCCACGCATTCGGCGAGCGTGGACTTGCCGCTGCCGGCAGCGCCATGCCACCACGCCGCAATCTGATAAGACCCGGGCAACAAGGTCATGCCGCATTGCTCCTGCACCAAGGCGCGCACGCCTTCGTCCGGCAACGCATGGGCCAGGAACTTGCCCAGAAGGCTATCGGCCGGCACGGAGCTGGGGATGTAGCGCTGGCCGGGCGTGGCACCCGTGGCGATGTTCAGGGCGTGGGTCATGCCATAGCGCGGCCGGGGTTCCAACGCCTGGATGCTGTCGGCGGTGATTTCCAGGTAAGCGTCAGCGCAGGGGACCACCGCCCGCTTGGGTTCCAACTGCGGCAACGCGCTTTGCTGGCCTAGGCGGGTGCGGGCGTAGGCCCAGCAACTCGAAGCGAGCTTGTCGCTGGCCTTTGCGGGGATGTTGGCATCGAGCCAGTCGGACGCCAGGCCGTCGCCGAGGCCGCGGTGAACCAGCGCCCAGTGATTTGCACTCCAACGGTAGACCAGCGTCGATTGCGTCGCGGATTCGTCGCGGACGCTGGCCCAGAGGTGGCCGTCGAGCCCCAACTGGAGGTGGCGAGCGAACAAGAAGTCCAGGCTTTCCGGGCGCAGCTCGCCTTTGTTGAGCTTGGCTTGCTTGTGGCGATCCAAGGCCCGTTGTTCAACCTTGAGATTGCTGGCGTAATCCCGCCGGTTTTTCTCCCAGTGCTTTTCGATGAGAAAAGCAACCTCAGGGGGGTTGACGACCGACGGATCTTGAGGGAGATTGTTCGTAGACATTGTAGTTCGGCTCCAACGACTCCCCGCCCGGCAAGGCGGGGTTTCGCGTTTGTGGGGTTAGGCGACGTGCGGCAACGCGTTGTCGAGGATCCGGCGCAGCTTCTCGCTGGGAGAAATCCCCGACCGCTTGGCTTCGGCTTTCAGCCGCTCAATCAACGCCCTTTCCATGCGGGCATTGAAAGGGTCTTTGCGTGGGGTTTGGTTCTGCTGCGTGCTCATGGGTTCTCCGTGTTGCATCCGTAATACATTCAAGAAAGCAGGTTTCTTGAAACCGTCAAGCCCCTTCCCCAGAAATATTTTTTAGCTGCTGGTTAACTTTTCTGCTGGTTTTCTGTTTTTTCTTAAACCAGCAGACAAACCAGCAACTAAAAACCTTCCAAGTGATTGTTTAATCTCGTTTTTGTTCAAAAAATAAGCTAACTGCTGGTTTGCTGGTTAAAAAAACAGGTTTACGCTACGCGCCAACGTCTCATTTGGTCGAGAGATTTTCACTTATTCTTAACATTTTACAGTTGCAGAGAAAAAGTGAAAAAGTTAACCAGCAAACCGGCAGGAGCCTTCAAAGCCTTACGTGACAAGGGTTTTGCTGCTGGTTTGGCTGCTGGTTAACGGTTTTAGCGTTAACCAGCAGGAGCGTTAACCAGCAGTCTTTCCTAACAAACCGATACGGCTGGATTATTTTTCGTATGGAATGGCTTTCAGGAAAGCGGAGTAACAAGCACTTGTTACCCGGTTTCTGCGGGTTGAAGAGCAAAAGCAAAAGCGGCTTGGAGCAAGAGCCGGCGGCTGCTCGCCGCCGAGTCTTGGAGAGGGGAAAGGCGGGCCTCCGGCCTACTCGTAGTTGAAGGAGTGGGACCAGAACCCGCATCGCCTAGGGTCGGCCAACTCGTCCCCTTCTGCCTGCCCCTCTCCTTCCGTCTGCTTTTTTCCTCGGACCAGCTCGTTTCCCACCGTCACTTTGACTTCCCTAAGCGGCAGGGAATGAAAGGTCTGGTTCATGTGAATCTGCAAAGCCGTCATCGCTGCGCACAAGGGATCAATGTCTCCCGCGCGAACCCGGATTTCATTGCTTGAAATGAGGTTGAGGCGACTCCGGATCGCGGCCAGGGCCAGTGAGCCGGCACCACAACAACAGTCATAGACGTTACCCACGCTGGCACTGGGGTGCCGCCAGGTGAGGTTGGTGGCAAGGGCTTGAACCAGGTCCAAAAGATCGCCTGGCGTGAAAGACTGCCCCAGCCCTTCCCCGCCCTTCCTGGCCAGCAGCTCGGCATGGACCTGTCCAAGAATGTCCTCAAACGGCCTGCTTGCAGCGACTGCGTCGAAGTAAGCGGTGATGGCCGCCCCCACCTCGGGCACTGCGACGGCTCTTTCTTGCAAGGGGATAAATGCAAGCACTTTGGGGTCGATGTGAGCCACCAGCTTCACGTGGTAAATCCCGAGTGACATCAGCGCGTGCTGAACAAACGTTTCGACTGCAACCCGCGGATTCCACGGCTTGCCATCGGTGGAAGGAATGGCGCGGATGGCCTTCACCAGGTTGGCGACCTCATTCATCGTTGGCCGCCCCCATGTCAGCGCCCGTCATCCGGTTGGCCTTCTCGAGCCGGATCTCCTCATCCATGGCGATGAACCGATCTCGCGAGAGAGACCAAAACACCACCCGCGTTTCCAGGTATTGAGTGATGATGTCTTTGCACTCGACCACCACGCGCCCGATGGGCATCCGCCAGATCAACTGGTTTGACAGCAACTGAAGTGCGGTCATCGCAGCACACAACAGATCGCGGTCGTTCGCTTTCACGGTAAGCCCCCGAAGGGCCTTCGAATCCTTCCCGGCCAGTTCGTGAAGCTTCACAAGCAACAGCGTGCCGGCTCCGCAGGTGGGGTCACCCATGGGCCACTCGTCTTTTTGAGGCGCTTGAGCAAAGGCGTTCAAAGCCATCGCCAAGCCCCAGGGGGTGAAATGTTGAGCGTCGTTCTTTTTCCCTGACCACACCAACTCATTAAACAGCCGGCCCAGGATGCATTCGAACGGCTCGAAGGTTTCCACTGCGCCGCCGTAGGCCTGGCCCGCTTCGAGGCACCAATCCTCGGACCCATCCACATCGGTCCCAAGCAGCGTCAAGTCACACCAGGCGACCAAGGGCCCATATCCCAAGGTGAACAACTCCTCGGCCTGCTTGAGAACGCAAACCTTCAGCGCAAGCGCGGTGAACTTGCGCATCTTTTCCCGGGGCGAATCCCCGGGGATGGTTTGGACGGCCTTCAGCAACCGCTGGTAAGCCGCATCGCGGGGTGAGGTCGGCTTTGCCTTCTTCGAAGTGGGCTTACTCATCGTTGGCCGCCCCCACGTCAGCGCCCAACACCCGGCCCACGCGGGCCATGTCAAAGTAGCTTCCGCGAATCAGGCCAGACTCCACTCCCCGCTTGAGCCTGCGCGCGGCTTCAGCACCGTAGCCGATGAACACCGATCCCGCCGGGCAACTCGTGCCCAGGGTCCCATCCGGGCGGCAGAACGACAGACGCCCCTTCGTGAACACCACCGCTGAAACGCTGGGGTGGTTGAGCACCGACTCCTGCATCCAGCTCGTTTCCATCCGCGCCAGCACAAGGGCAATCCCGTTGCCATGCTCTGCGGCCTTCTCCATCCAGCGGTGCTGCGAGGTCGAGCTGTTCTTGTGCCCACCGTAAGGCGGATTCATCCACACGAATGCCGATTTCGGCCAGGGCGTCTTGAGCCCGTCGTCGCTGGGCTTCAGCATCCGGGTGGCCGTGCGCCAGGGCATGCCCTGCTCCGGGGTGCAGGGATCCAGGTCAAACGGACCCAGGCCGTGGACGATCTTCGGCGGGGTGAGCCAAGTCTCGGTCGTAATGCCTTCCGGTGCCCGGTCGTAACCCACGTTGTGGGCGACGGCGAGCGAAAGCTTGGTCTGCTTGGGCTTCTTCGGCTTGGTGGTGAGGGGGCGAGCAACAGCGTTCATGGGAAATCTCCAGGGTTGAGGGGTTTTTGGGCAAAGCTCCGCCAGCACGGCTGGTCGGCCGCGTTTCGCGAAAAGGGTTGAGGGGGTTGGGCCTAGGCCCGGGTTACCGCTGCGCTGCTGGCTTAGCCGTTGGCGGCGTCGGCCACGTCCAGGAAGCTGTCCAGCGTTGCCAGCTGCAGGGTGAGCACCCGGGCGGGGTGGAGGCCGCGCATGTCGCGGTTGGGCACGATGACCGACGTGCTGGTGTCAGCGGCGAGCTGGGTCAGGGCCTGAGGCAAGGCGTCGGCCAGGGCGTCGATGAGGACCTGCGGTGTCAGGGTGGAGAAGTGGGTCGAGAGCGAGGGGTCGAGCGAGAGGATGAGCGGCTGCATGGCGGTGTCTGTGTCGATTGGTGTGGCGCCAGCCTATCGATCAGGACATGGGAATCGGGCCCAAAAGGGGCGCTTGCCCCTTTCCCGTGCGGACACAAAAAAGCCCCAAGGGCGACCTGGGGCTTGAGCGGGTGAACAAGGCTGCGGCGGAAGCCGCGGCCTCCCTGCCTTTTCTTCCAAGACCGAGCCGGCGGGTAGCCGGCGAGAAATGCTCCAGCCTCCGGTCAGAACGGGCACGGCTTGCGAGCCTGACCTGTGGCAGCCGGCAGGGTCAAATCGAACAACGCCTCGCGAACCTCGGACTGAAGCATCTGCACGTCGCGCTCCTCTCCCCTCCACATGTCCAGCATTGCCGCCTGGACGGCTTGGGCGGTTGGGCTTTCCTCTTGAGCAACCGCCTCACGGGCTTTTCGGATGTCTTGCTCCACCCGGGTTAGGAGCTGGGCCAGCTCGCCCTGGGCGCTTTCCAGCAGCTCCTTGTAGCGTCCCGCGCAATCCTTTTTCAGCGCCTCGTCCGCCCAGGGCAGCGTGAACGCTTCGGGCAGCGTGGCTTCCTTTTGCATGAACATCACCACGCCCCGCTCGTCCTGCTGGAGCGCCCCACGCGCGCCACGCAGCAGCGCTGCAAGTGCAACCCTCTCCTCTTCACTGAGGTGGGAAAGGTCCAGCGTTGACACCTTGCCGTCCACCAGCCCCAGGCGGATCTGGGTTTTTTTGACCACTTGGAACGTCGCCGCTGGCCTTTTGACGGTTGCCCCAAGCAAGTCCTCATCGCGCCGAGACTCACGCCAGCGGCGAACCTTGGGGGCGCCCCTCACCCCTTCTGCCCATTCCAGAAGTCGGGGCAGGCCAATGGCCGCATGCTTGCCATCGTCTGCAAGCAACGGACCTGTTTCGCTGTCCATCGTTGCGAGAACCCGGAAAACCTTTTGGTTGATTCCCAGAAGTCCAGCGGCCTGCGCCGATGTCCACGGCGGGCTCAACTCCACCTTCGTTTTCGCCTTGGCCGCTTTCGCCTCTTGGTCAATGTCGTTCTTCAGACGCTTCCAGGAGACGCCCTCGCCGGCCAGGAACGCCGGGTGCTTTTGGCCCCAGGTTTTTCTGTAGCGTTTTAACAGCTGTGTTTCCGCTTCCTGCTTGGAATCAAGGGACATGGGTTTGCCGCACGGGTGGAATGACGATGGTAGCCGGTCAGAACCGGAACGGTGTGCGAGTGATTGGGTCCGCCGCGGGCGGCAGGCCGTCGTCCAAGCCTTGCGCACGGGCTTGGTTCCGGACCGCCCTCCACGCCGCCTGGAACGCGGATTGTGCCGCCTCCATTGCGTCATCGAATGGCTCGCGCGCCGCGACGCTGGTCCAAGGCTCCAGCAGCGCCTCGGCCAGGGGGGCCTCCCAGAGTTCGCCCTCGGCCAGGGCGCGATCCAGGGTGTCCTCGTCCACGGTGAGCACGTGCCCGGCAATGAGCCCTCCCACCACCGCCCATGGGTGGGGAATGGCCCAACCTTCATGGGACGTGATCAACGCAGCAAAGCGCCCGGCGTTCTTGCGCAGCTTTTCCAATGCCACCTTGGCCTCGTGGATCTGCCGCTCCAGCTCCAGCTCTCGCTGCTGTTGGCTCAAGCGCTCCAGCTCAGCGGTCAGCCGACGCTCTTTCGCTGACCTGCCCTGACGCCCATCCTTCCAAGCCACCAGTTCGTCGTAGTCGTATTTCACACGCTGGTTGGGGCCATTGACGGCGCTGCCGGTGGCCTTCTGAAAGCGGGGCCCGGTGGGCGGGGTGCGTCGCCTCCACTCGCCCAGCGTGTCGGCATGGATGCCCAAGAACCACGCGGCGGCCTTGGCGGACACCAACCCGCCTCCAGCGCTCTTCGCCCGGGCCAACTCTGCGTTCCAAGAGGCTTCCGCTTTGGCTTGGAACGCCTCTTCTGTGCGAACGGGCTCAATCCTCGTCATCGAGCGCCACCTTCTGGTTGCGTGCTGCAAAAATCGTCACTGGCGGGTCGTTGACCTCATCCAGCCGCGGCTTGTCCGTGCCCTTCCAGCGGTTCCAGACCCGGGGACTGCTCGCCATCATGTGCTCTTCCACCACGGCAAACGCTTGACGCAGGACCGACCACTCCTGCTCGGTGTAGATCGCGTCGGTGGCCGCGGAATCCTTGTCCTTGATCCGGTGGTGAAGCATCTGCGACACGACCCGGGCCTTGGTGCCGTGAATCCGTTCGGCATAGCGCCCCAAAGTGCGACGCAAGTCGTGGGGGGTCAGGCCGATGTCCACCTCCTCGCGCAGATCGATCAGCCCAGCGTCGCGACGCACGTTGGCGATGATGGATTTGCTGTCGGAGTAATGACCCGTTTTGCTGCGCCCGGACCTTGCCGGAAAGACGAACCGGGTTCGATCCAACGCGTGCTCAGCGTCAGCCACCGCCGCCTCCAAGGCGTCGATCAGTCGCCGTTGTCCACCCCGTTTGCTCGCGGCGCTCAGCGCGGCCTTGGCGGCCTCCAATCCCTGCTTGGCCCCCGTATCGTCCACGCGCTCGCTGAAGCGCCGCCGCAGGACGCGCTCGGCAAAGTAGGTGACGGGCAAGAACCGCTGCTCTTTGTTCTTGGTCTCGAAAAGGTAGACCTGGCTGCCCGCCCGCTTGGTGGTCGGGTTGATGTCCTCAGGACCCGCCAGCCAGACCCAGGACACCATTTCCTGCGACAACTCTCCGGCGGTGCAGCGGTCATACCACCGCAACGGAGCCGCCTCGCTGCGCCGTGTCCCCCAAAGCAAAGTCAGCAGCAGGTAGTCCGCCCCGGCCGCGTTGCGCCCGCCTTGTTCGTCCCGCCGTGCTGCAATGGCTTTGAGGACCTTGGGCAGGGTTTTGTCGTTCAGGGGATTGCGAACCTCGGCCCGGCTGTAATGGTTTCGCAGCTCGTGTGCTTCTCGGAGCATGTCCCGGGTATGGATGACCACCAGCGGGTTGTAGAACTGGCGTTGGGGCCGGCCAAAGCGATGATCGCGGGCTCTTTCCTCTTCGATGAGGAAGTCGACCGCTCGCCTGGCATCTGAAAACGTGTGTTCCGTTGAACTCAACCCTGCAGCTCGCACACGCTGGATGTATTTGCCGGTGATGCCCAACGCTTCCAGCTGGGACACGGTGAGCTTCGCCCAATCCGCCACCTCCGCCAGCTTCTTGCTCATGTCCCGCGGGATGCGATTGGACAGTTGCATGGAACTGATCCGGCAAGCATCAAAGGCCTGTTGGATGACCTCCAAGTGGAGCTCGTTCAAGGATTTATCCGCCAACCCAACCGCGGGGCGCAAAAGGCGGGCCAAACTGTCCCGCACCGCGTCCACGCTGGCCGGCTTGATCTTCTTGTTCTTTGCGCGGGCGTCCAGGTGGGCGATGTAACGCTCCAATGCCTCGCGCAAGGTCAGATCCCCGAACTCCTTTTCCGATTCCCTCTCCAGCGACTCCAGCAACTGCTGGCGCTTGACGTGGACGGGGTTCTTTCCCGTTTCTTTGAGCAGCGCCAAGTGCTCCCTGCACGCGTCCCTGGCCTCGTCCAGCCCCATGTCGCTCACGTTGCCCAAGGTAAAGCGGATCGGCGTGCCCGTGGGCCCGCGCTTCTGGCCCACGTAGGTGGTCATCGTGGAGCCGACCCGGAAGCCGAACCCCGTGGGAGCGCCTGGTCCACCGTCGAGCACCACGTAGGGTTTGGCTTCCGGGCGGGGGACCAAGCGAACCTTTCCCTGCGCATCCAAGGCCGGGCCTTTGTTGACCGACAACGCCAGCACCTGGGCGTAGGTCAAACTAAACTTGAGTGAACCGGACCTATTGCTCGACGCTGGACTTTTCAACGCATGCCCCTCTGGATGCCAGAGTTGCTACAGTAGCGCACGCCCAGGACCATTGCTACAAGCCGTTGCTACACCCGATAGAGCACTCTCGGCCGCATATCGCTACAACGTCGCTACAACAAACACCGTCACTCGCCCTCATTCGCCTCGAATCACCGCCACTGCCTCGAACAACGCAGACCTCAAGTGACTGATATCAAAGAAAACACTGAAACCACCAAGGGTTCCAAGGAACATACGCCTGCGATGAAGCAGTTCTTCGCAGCCAAGTCCGACTATCCGGACCTGCTGCTGTTCTTCCGCATGGGCGACTTCTACGAGCTGTTCTACGACGACGCCCGCAAGGCCGCACGCCTGCTCGACATCACCCTGACCCAGCGCGGCAGCTCCGGCGGCGCGCCGATCCCGATGGCCGGCGTGCCGGTGCATGCCTACGAGGGCTACCTGGCCCGGCTGGTGGCGCTGGGCGAATCGGTGGCGATCTGCGAACAGATCGGCGACCCGGCGCTGGCCAAGGGCCTGGTCGAACGCAAGGTGGTGCGCATCGTCACCCCCGGCACCGTCACCGACGAGGCATTGCTGGACGAGCGCCGCGACACCCTGCTGATGGCGTTGTCGCGCAGCAAGCAGGGCTACGGCCTGGCCTGGGCCGACCTGGCCGGTGGCCGCTTCCTGGTCAATGAAGTGGAAACCGACGACGCCCTGGAAGCCGAACTGGCGCGCCTGGAACCAGCCGAGCTGCTGGTGCCCGACGAGGAGAACTGGCCGGAGTTCCTGCGCCAGCGCACCGGTGTACGTCGCCGTGCACCGTGGCTGTTCGATGCCGACAGCGGCCGCCGCCAGCTGCTGAACTTCTTCAAGCTGCATGACCTGAGCGGCTTCGGCATCGACGACAAGCCGCGCGCCACGGCGGCAGCCGGCGCCCTGCTCGGCTATGTCGAGGAAACCCAGAAGCAGCGCCTGCCGCACCTGACCTCGATCGCGATGGAAACCGCCGGCGAGGCGATCGCGATGAACGCCGCCACCCGTCGCCACCTGGAACTGGATACGCGCGTCGACGGTGATACCCGCAACACCCTGCTGGGCGTGCTCGACAGCACGGTGACGCCGATGGGCGGCCGCCTGCTGCGGCGCTGGCTGCATCGTCCGCTGCGCCTGCGCGAGGTGCTGGTGCAGCGCCACCATGCGGTGGAAACCCTGATCGATCGCGGCAGCGACGCCGACATCCGCGAGCAGTTCCGCCGCCTGGGCGACCTGGAACGCATCCTCACCCGCGTGGCGCTGCGCTCGGCGCGCCCGCGCGATTTCTCCACCCTGCGCGACGGCCTGGGCCTGCTGCCAGCGGTGCGCGAGGTGCTGGCGCCGCTGGACTCGCCGCGCCTGCAGGCCCTGCACGCTGCATTGGGCGAACACGACGAGTGTGCGCACCTGCTGGCCAGTGCCATCGCCGACATGCCACCGCTGAAGCTCAGCGATGGCGGCGTGCTGGCCGATGGCTTCGATGAAGAGCTCGACGAGCTGCGCCGCCTGTCCACCCATGCCGACCAGTTCCTGGTCGACCTGGAACAGCGCGAGCGCGAGAGCAGCGGCATCGCCACCCTGAAGGTGGGCTACAACCGCGTGCACGGTTACTACATCGAGATCAGCAAGGGCCAGTCCGACCGCGCGCCGGTGCACTACACCCGCCGCCAGACGCTGACCAATGCCGAGCGCTACATCACCGAAGAACTGAAGGCGTTCGAAGACAAGGTGCTGTCCGCGCGCGACCGTTCACTGTCGCGCGAGAAGTACCTGTACGAGCAGCTGCTGGATACGCTCGGCGGGCAGCTGGAGCCGTTGAAGCAGTGCGCCGCCGCGCTGAGCGAACTGGACGTGCTGGCCGCATTCGCAGAGCGTGCGCAGGCGCTGGACTGGTCGCGCCCGGAGCTGCAGGCCGAGCCCTGCCTGAAGATCGAACGTGGCCGCCATCCGGTGGTCGAGGCGGTGCGCGAGCAGCCCTTCGAACCGAACGACCTGGACCTGCATCCGGACCGTCGCATGCTGGTGATCACCGGCCCGAACATGGGCGGTAAATCGACCTACATGCGGCAGAGCGCGCTGATCGTGCTGCTGGCCCACATCGGCAGCTTCGTGCCGGCCAGCCGTGCGCTGATCGGGCCGATCGACCGCATCCTGACCCGCATCGGTGCCGGCGACGACCTCGCGCGCGGGCAGTCGACCTTCATGGTCGAGATGGCCGAGACCAGCTACATCCTGCACCACGCCACCGCGCATTCGCTGGTGCTGATGGACGAGATCGGCCGTGGCACCTCCACCTACGACGGCCTGGCACTGGCCGACGCGGTCGCCCGCCACCTCGCCTACCAGAACCGCTGCTACACGCTGTTCGCCACCCACTACTTCGAGCTGACCGCGCTGGCCGACGAACAGCACGAGGGCGGCCGCAGCGGCATCGCCAACGTGCACCTGGACGCGGTCGAGCATGGCGAGGCACTGGTGTTCATGCACGCGGTGAAGGATGGCCCGGCCAACCGCAGCTTCGGCCTGCAGGTGGCCGCGCTGGCCGGCCTGCCTCGTGCGACCGTGGCGCAGGCTCGCCGTCGCCTGGCCGAGCTGGAGCAGCGTGGCGGTGAAAGCCATGCCGCCGAATTGGCACCGCACGCACTGGATGCACCGCAGCAGTTCGGCCTGTTCGCCGCCCCGACCAGCAAGGCACAGGAAGCGCTGGCCGCGATCGATCCGGACGAGCTGACCCCGAAGCAGGCGCTGGAAGCCCTGTATCGGCTGAAGGCGCTGCTGTAACCACAGCGCCGCGGGAGGCCTTGGGCCCGGGGAGTTACCCCGGGCTATCGAAAGACCCTGCGAATCCGATTCTGAATTTCAATTGACAGAATCTATCAATCTGAACGGATCAATCGATTATTCATTTCATCTGGCCCTAGCTACAGTCGAGTGAAGATGTTTTCCCACGTCTTCACCGCCACCAGGAGCCAGCCGATGAGCCAGTCCGACAACAACAACGCCAAGTGCCCGTATCACACCGCCCCGTCGCCGGAGCAGGGCGCCGAGCAGCAGCGCGAGCTGAGCACCACGCCCAGGCAGAAGCATGGCGATGACCCGGTCACGCCGATGACCACGGCCTTCGGCGCACCGGTGGTGGACAACCAGAACAGCAAGACCGCCGGCCCGCGCGGCCCGCTGCTGATGGAAGACGTGTGGCTGCTGGAGAAGCTGGCCAACCTCAACCGCGAGATCATTCCCGAGCGCCGCATGCACGCCAAGGGCTCAGGCGCGTTCGGTACCTTCACCGTCACCCACGACATCAGCAAGTACACCCGCGCCAAGCTGTTCGAGAAGGTCGGCAAGCAGACCGAGATGTTCGCCCGCTTCACCACCGTGGCCGGTGAGCGTGGCGCCGCCGACGCCGAGCGCGACATCCGCGGCTTCGCACTGAAGTTCTACACCGAAGAAGGCAACTGGGACCTGGTCGGCAACAACACCCCTGTGTTCTTCCTGCGCGACCCGCGCAAGTTCGCCGACCTCAACAAGGCGGTCAAGCGCGACCCGCACACCAACCTGCGCAGCGCGCGAAACAACTGGGATTTCTGGACGCTGCTGCCCGAAGCCCTGCTGCAGGTGACCGTGGTGATGAGCGACCGCGGCATCCCGCGCAGCTTCCGCCACATGCACGGTTTCGGCTCTCACACCTACAGCTTCACCAATGCTGACAGCGAACGCTTCTGGGTGAAGTTCCACTTCGTCAGCCAGCAGGGCATCGAATCGCTGACCGACGCGCAGGCGCAGATCCTGGTCGGCCATGACCGCGAAAGCCACGGCCGCGACCTGTTCGCCGCGATCGAGAAGGGCGATTTCCCGAAGTGGAAGCTGTTCATCCAGGTCATGCCGGAGCTGGAGGCGGAAACCTATCGCGTGCATCCCTTCGACCTGACCAAGGTGTGGCCGAAGAGCGACTACCCGCTGATCGAAGTGGGCCAGTTCGAACTGAACCGCAACCCGGTCAACTGGTATCAGGACGTGGAGCAGTCGGCATTCGCACCGAGCAACCTGGTGCCGGGCATCGGCCCGTCGCCGGACAAGATGCTGCAGGCGCGCCTGTTCGCCTATTCCGATGCGCAGCGCTACCGCCTGGGTGTGAACCACCACCAGATTCCGGTGAACGCCGCACGCTGCCCGGTGCACAGCAACCACCGTGACGGTGCGATGCGCGTGGACGGCAACTACGGTGGCCTGCCGCACTACGAGCCGAACAGCTACGGCCAGTGGCAGGAACAGCCGCAGTACCGCGAGCCGCCGATGAAGATCCGCGGCGACGCCGACTTCTGGAATTTCCGTGAAGACGACGCCGACTACTTCAGCCAGCCCGGTGCCCTGTTCCGCAGCTACAACCAGGCCCAGAAGGACCGCCTGTTCGCCAACACCGCCCGCGCCCTGGGCGATGCGCCGGACTTCATCAAGCAGCGCCATATCGACAACTGCAGCAAGGCCGACCCGGCCTACGGCGCCGGTGTGGCCGCGGCCCTGAAGGCGCTGGCCAGCCAGCCGTCGGATCCGTTCAAGCCGGCGCAGCCGGAAACCGACTTCCCGGCCGCCACCCCGGGCGCGGAAGACATCGAGCTCTGACCGTCCCTCCGCCCGTACGACGCCGCCCCCCCTGTGGGGCGGCGTCGCCGTTTTAACGGCCCGCGTCGTATCGTCTGCACGCCCAAACCCAATCAAGGAGCCCCCTGATGAGCCTGACCGATGAACTTCTCTCCAAACTGCAGGGCGCCCCGCTGCAGCAGGTGTCGCAGCAGCTCGGCATCAGCGACACCCAGGCCTCCGGTGCGATCAGTGCCGCACTGCCGGTGCTGATGGGCGCGCTGGGCAACAACGCCTCGCAGCCACAGGGCGCCCAGGCGCTGCTCGGCGCACTGCAGAACAACCACAGTGGGCTGGACCTGGGCAGCGTGCTCGGTTCGGTACTGGGCGGCGGTGGCGGTGGTGCCGCCAGTGACGGTGCAGGCATCCTCGGCCACATCTTCGGCGGCAGCCAGCAGAAGGTGGAAACCGGCCTGGCCCAGGCCACCCAGCTCGACAGCGGCCGCACCAGCCAGCTGCTGCAGATCCTCGCCCCGATCGTGATGGCCTTCCTCGCCCAGCGCCTCGGCGGTGGCCAGGCCGATGCCGGCTCGCTCAGCCAGGCGCTGGGCCAGGAGAAGCAGCAGGTGCAGCAGCAGGGCGGTCTCGCCGGTGGTCTGCTTGGCAGCCTGCTGGACCAGGACGGCGATGGCCAGCTGGGTGTGGGCGACCTGCTGAAGCTGGGCGGCAACCTGCTCGGTGGCAAGCGCTGACCGAAGATGTCGCCGGGTATGGCTCGGCGCTATCGGGGCGTCGCGTTGATTGGTATCCGCCGAGCGCATGATCGGAATTTCAATGGGTAGCGCCGGGCCATGCCCGGCGTCTTACCGGTTGCCTGCCTTCAGCCGCTCCAGGATCGGTGCGAACAACGGCGCCTGCATCGAACGCGGCGGTGCCACGGTCTTCCCCTTCTCCTGCGCCTGCCAGTACGACCACGGCAGCGGCCCGTCGCCCAGCTCGTAGTCCATGCCATCCCAGGCATCCTCGCGGAAGGCGTAGAACGCCCAATGCACCTTTTCCTGCTCCAGCACCTGCAGCACATCCTGCAGGTAGCGCTGGCAGTCGGGCCAGCGCCGCATGCAACCGAACTCGCCCACCACAATGCGGTTGGCCCCCACGCCATGCGTCTTCGCCCAGTCCATCGGCTGCTGCAGGTAACTGCGCACACGCGTGGCATCCCAGCGTTCGCTGTGCTCGCCAAACGGCACCACGCCCGGGTAGCGATACGGCGTGGTGCGCTTCTGGTTTGGCGCGCTGGTGGCGGCATACGGCTCATACATGTGCACGCTGTACAGGAGTTTCGCGTCTGCCAGCGGCGCCGGCCAGTAGTTGAAACCGTCGGCAGCGGCGTACCAGCCGGCATCCAGCATCAACGGCATGTCCGCATCGACCGCGCGGATGCTGGCGATCAGTTCCGAATAGAAACGACGCAGATCGCGCGGCCCGTCCTGCACACCGGTGTACCACTGGCGCATGGCCTCTGCTGAAGCATGCTCGGCCAGGCCAGCACCGTATTCGGGAACCGGTTCGTTGATCAGGTTGTAGGCGGCCAGCGCGGGATGGCCCTTCAATGCCTTGGCGAGGTCGTTCCAGAAGCGCCGCGCGGGAACGTGGTTGTCGAAGGATTGCCACAGGCGCGGGTCGACCTTGCCATCATTCTTCTGCTTCCAGCGCAGCAGGGGCAGCGACAGCGGCACCAGCACCACCTTCAGGCCCGCGGCATTGGCGTCATCCAGCGCGCGGCGCAGGGTCGTCACATCCGCCTGCACCAGCCCTTGGTAATCGTCGGCGTCGCCCATCAGGAAATCGCGGCCGCCGGCACTTTTCCACTTGTCCGGGCTCAGCCGTACCCAGGTCGCGCCGGTGTCACGCAACGCCTGGAAATAGGCACGGTCAGGTGGTGCTTCGTTGAAGCTGTTGCCACCGCGCTGCGGCATATCCCAGAAGGTGATGTCGGCGGCGGACGCCGGGACGGCAGTGGCGAGGGTCAGGCACAGCAGGCTGCGGCGCAGGCGCATTGCGATCTTCCATGAGAAGGAAGATCCAACCTGCGGGGCGCAAGCCGAACGGTAGCTGAGCGCGCGCGGCACAGCGCACGCCGCGCGGCCATGAACCGGTAGATACCAACTTTGGTTGGCAGCCAGGCACAACGCCCACCAAGGTGGGCAACTACCTTCAAAGCGCGTCCAGGTCACCCAGCGCGCGGATCAACCGACGTGCGCGCTTGTCAGGCTTGTGCTCCGGCGGCTGGAACCCGTCGCGTGCGGCGATGCGCAGCGCACGCTGCTCGGCACGACGCGCCTTCGAGGCCTCGCTCTCGGCATACAGCTGCTGCGCCGCCGGGGCCGGCCCGCGCTGATCGCTCAGGCCCAGCACCTGGATCTCGAAATGCTCCTCGCCACGATCCACCTGCAGCTGCTCGCCCACGCGCACCGCGCGCGAGGATTTCGGACGCTGGCCGGCGACGCTGACCTTGCCGGTTTCGATGGCCTGCTTGGCCAGGCTGCGGGTCCTGAAGAAACGGGCCGCCCACAGCCAGATGTCCAGGCGGACACTGGGCGACAGCGGGGAAAGTTCATGCATCGATCTGGACTACTCCGGTGGCTTGTTCAGAGGGCGCGGATGGTCGGGGTCGGTCCGGCAACCGGTGCCGCCGATCAGGGTCGGCACACCCGCGGACAGATCCTGGCGCTGGCTGCCGACCAGGCATTCGGGGCGGTCGGTCGGCCGCACCTGGGTATCGCCCAGCCGGTCACCTGTCGAACATGCGGCCAGTGCGGCGCCGATCAAGGCCAGCGCCAGAGCCTGCGTCACCTGCAGTCGTTGATGCATTGCCACATCCCGCAAACCGGCTTGGTGCTAGTGTGCGCCTCCCGGGATTCGATCACCACTCCATGGCCAAAGCGCCGCTTGACCTGACCTCCGGCCCGATCGGCCGCAATCTCCTGTTGTTTTCGCTGCCGATCCTGGCGGGCAACATCGCGCAGTCGCTGAACGGCTCGGTGAATGCGGTGTGGGTGGGGCGCTTCCTCGGCGAAGCGGCACTGACCGCCACCGCGAACGCCAACAACATCATGTTCTTCCTGATCGGCTCGGTGTTCGGCTTCGGCATGGCCTCGACCATCCTGATCGGCCAGGCGATCGGCGCGCGCGACATCGCGCAGGCGCGGCGCGTAGTCGGCACCAGCGCCACCTTCTTCATCGGCCTGTCGGTGATCATCGCCATTGCCGGTTGGTTCATGGCGCACCCCTTGCTGGCGGCAATGGGTACGCCAGCCGCCTCGCTGCCGCTGGCCGAGGCCTACCTGCGGATCATCTTCCTGGCGATGCCAACGCTGTATGCGTTCGCCTTCCTCACCGCCGCGCTGCGTGGTGCCGGCGATTCGCGCACGCCGTTCCGCTTCCTGATGGTCTCGGTGGCGCTGGACATCGTGCTGAACCCGGTGCTGATCTTCGGCATGGGGCCGTTCCCCGCGCTCGGCATTGCCGGTTCGGCCTGGGCCACCCTGGTCGCGCAGACGCTCTCGCTGGCCGGCCTGCTGCTGTACATGCGGCACAAGCGCCACACGCTGTGACTGGGCCGCGCCGACATGCGCCTGTTCAAGCTCGACCTGACCATCCTCAAGGCACTGGTGCTCAAGGGCGTGCCGATGGGCCTGCAGATGGTGTTGATCTCGCTGTCGGTGATCCTGCTGATGACCATGGTCAATCAATACGGCACCGATACCGGCGCCGGTTATGGCGCCGCGCTGCAGCTGTGGAACTACCTGCAGATGCCGGCGATGGCGATCGGTGCAGCGTGCTCGTCGATGGCCGCACAGAACGTCGGTGCGCAGCGCTGGGACCGTGTACGCGGCACTGCGCGCCAGGGCGTGCTGTTCAACTTCCTGCTGACCGGCGCACTGATCCTGCCACTGGTGGTGTTCGACCGGCAGCTGCTGGCGCTGTTCCTGCCTCCGGCCAGCCAGGCGCTGGACATCGCCCGCCACCTCAATCACGTGGTGATCGGCTCGTTCCTGTTCTTCGGTGTCAGCTTCGTCATCTCCGGCGTGGTGCGCTCCACTGGCGCGGTGATTCCGCCGCTGCTGATCCTGGCCGGTTCGCTGTGGGGCGTGCGTGTGCCGTTCGCCGAACTGCTGCAGCCGTACTGGGGCGCCGACGCGATCTGGTGGAGTTTCCCGGTCAGCTCGTTCGTGTCGATGCTGCTGTCGCTGGCGTATTACCGCTGGGGTGGCTGGCGCAAGGCGAAGATGATCGGCAAGCCCTCCCACGCCGAGGAACTGGCCACGCCGTCGGAGATTCCGGCTTGTCCGCCGTCGCCGGTGGCCGATCCGGACGCCGCGCTGGATGCCACTCCGCCGCGGTGAGGTGGGTGCGAACCGTTGGCCCGCACAGGCATGGCCCCCCAGCCAAGCGTGGGCTCGGCTCTACGGGAAGCGGTCAGCGTTTCTTCTTTGCGGCGTTGAATTTCGCGGCTTCCCGCAACAACGCCTTCAACGCCGCGGCATTGGGCATCGCACCTTCATGGATGTCGATCGCACGCCGCGTGTTGCCATCCAGGCTGGCGTTGAACAGGCCCTTCGGATCGGCCAGCGCCGCACCGTTGGCGAAGGTGAGCTTCACCGCCTGCTTGTAGGTCTCGCCGGTGCACAGGATGCCATTGTGCTCCCACACCGGCGTGCCACGCCACTTCCAGGTTTCCTGCACGTCAGGCAACGCCTCATGGATCAATGCACGCACGCGGGCCAGCGTTTCGCCGCGCCAGTCGCCCAGCTCGGCGATGCGCGCATCGATCAGTTCAGCCGCCGTGGTTCCGGCGTCGTCAGGGTTCGGCGCGTGCGTGGTCATCAGCGGTTCTCGTCGGCAAGGAGATCGTAACGGTGGAATTACATGCGTTCTCCAGGCAATGCGGCCGCCTGGCGCACCCAGTCGAGGAACTGTGCCTCATCCCGCACGCCATCCTGCTCAATGTGCAGGTAACGCGTATCGGCACTTTTGGACGGCTCCGGCGGCACCGGCCTCAGCGCGGCGCCGCGGAAGAACGCGACCTTTATGTAGCGGGTGAAGCAATGGAAGCTGAGGAACCAGCCTTCGCCCCTGGCCACCGAGTACATCGGCGAGTTCCACTTCACCGCCTTGTGCACGCCGGGTACGGCCTGTTCGATCAGCGCATCCAGCTGTTCGCCGATCGGACGTTTCCAGTCCGGCATGGCGGCAATGTAGGCCTGCACCGGAGCATTGCCCTCGCCCTTGGCGATCTGCGGGTTGCCGCCGGACAGCAGTGTTGGGGCGGCGGAGGGTGCGGTTCGCTTGGCGGGCATCGCACGGCACGTCCATCGGGATGATGCCGGCAGCCTAGCGCGACGCGCGCCTGCTGGTCACGGCGCGGTGCGCCATCAGCTCAGTCCGCCTGCCGCGCGCGGAACTGCCGCCAGTCCGGCAGCTTGCGGTGGCGGCGCAGCGAGCGCATCAGGGCCGCCATCACCACGCCGAACAGCGCGCCGGCCAACAGACCGGCCACCAGCAGCAGCGCCAGCGGGCGCTCGCTGCCCTGCCACAGCATCAGCCATATCAGCGCGGTCCAGAACAACCCGAACAGCAGGCCCTGCACCAGCGCATTGATGCCGAAGCCGGCCAGGATCGGTGGCGGCAGCGCAATGCCCAGGCGCCATAGCAGGCGGTACAGCAGCGGCGCCGACTGCACGCGCGCCAGCCCCTTGCCGTCGAGGAAGCGCAACGCCGACTGGATCACGGCGGGATAGCGCGGATTGATGTCGTTCATCACCTGATCGTGGCCGATGCGATGCCGGAAACGCAAACGGCCACCCGAAGGTGGCCGTCGCGGCAACAACCGAAGTTGTTTATCAGGCCTTATCGGCCAGACGGGCAGCCTTGGCGGCAGCAGCGGCAGCCAGGTCTTCCTTGATGCGGGCAGCCTTGCCTTCCAGGCCACGCAGGTAGTACAGCTTGCCGGCGCGGACCTTACCACGACGCTTCACTTCGACCGAGTCGATGATGGCGCTGTGGGTCTGGAAAACGCGCTCGACGCCGTAGCCGTGCGAGATCTTGCGGACGGTGAACGAGGAGTTCAGGCCGGCGTTCTTGGTGGCGATGACGACGCCTTCGTAGGCCTGCACGCGCTCGCGGCTGCCTTCCTTCACCTTCACGTTGACGACAACGGTGTCGCCCTGGCTGAACTTCGGCAGTTCACGGGTGATCTGGGCGGATTCGAATTCCGCGACGATGGACTTGTTCAGCTTGCTCATGGGTTACACCGATTCTTGTTCGGGTGGGCGTGTCGTGTCGACAACGTAGGCTCATGCAGTCACCGGACTGTGCTGCACGTTTGTTGTGGGTACTGCGCGCGCCGGCCGGGGCTGGCGGTAATTGGCCATGATAGCCGATAAAGCCGGCCCTGCGCTAGGGGTCGGCCTTCTGTCTCTGGGCTTGGCGGGCCTGTTCCAGCAGCTTGCGGTCAGCCTTGCCCAGCGCCTGTTCATCCAGCAGGTCCGGGCGCCGCTGGGCGGTACGGACCAGCGACTGCTGGCGGCGCCAGGCGGCGATGGCCGCATGGTTGCCCGAGCGCAGCACGTCCGGCACGTCACCCAGCGGGTGCTGGGCCGGCTGGCTGTAGTGCGGGCAGTCGAGCAGGCCCAGGTCACCTTCGAAGCTGTCCTGGGCGGCCGATTCAGCGTCGTTCAGCGCCCCGTCCTGCAGGCGGGCCACGGCGTCGATGATCACTGCCGCACCCAGTTCGCCGCCAGACAGCACGTAGTCGCCGAGGGAAATCTCCTCGTCGACATTGGCCTCCAGGAAACGCTCGTCGATGCCTTCATAACGGCCGCAGAGCAGGACCATGCGCGGCAATGCCGCCAGTTCCCGCACCTTGGCCTGGGTCAACGGCGCCCCCTGCGGGCTGAGGTAAATCACCCGCGCCGGGGTCGGATCAGCGTCGCGGATCGCCTGCAGGCAGGCCTGCAGCGGCTCGATCAGCATCACCATGCCCGGGCCACCGCCGAACGGACGGTCGTCCACCCGGCGGTAGTTGCCTTCGGCGTAATCACGGGGATTCCAGCCATGCAGGCTGAACAACCCCTTCTCCTGCGCGCGCCCGACCACGCCCAGTCCGGCGGACTGGGCGAGGAACTCGGGGAACAGGGTGATGACGTCGAAACGCATGCTCACACTCAGAACTCGGGATCCCAGTCGACCACGACCAGGTTGGCCTCGAAGTCGACCGATTTGACGAAGTCCGGCTGCACGAACGGAATCATCCGCTCGCGGTCACCCCGGACCACCACCACGTCATTGGCGCCGGTGCTGAACAGGTGCGAGACCTGGCCCAGGGCAACGCCCTCGGTGGTCTTCACATCCAGGCCTTCCAGGTCCACCCAGTAATACTCATCGGGCTTCGGCGGCGGCAGGGCACTGCGGGCCACGTAGATCTCGGTGCCGCGCATCGCTTCGACCGCATCACGGTCCTCGACACCGGGGAAACGGGCGACCAGGTGCTTGCCGCTGTCGCGGCCACGCACACCTTCAATCGTGGTTTCCACGCCGGACGGGCTGCGCACGATCCACGGCTGGTAACGGAAAATGGCGGAACGTGGCTCGGTCCAGGACTCGAGCTTGATCTCGCCGCGCACACCAAAAGCGCCGACAACCCTGCCCAGCAGGATGCGGCGCTCGATATCTTTCATCTGCTTCAACCAAGAGGGCCACGCCGAAGCGTGGCCCGTCAGGATCAGGCCGCAGCGGCCTGGGACTTGGTCGCTTCCTTGATCAGGTTGCGGACCTTGTCGGTCGGCTGGGCGCCGTTCTTGACCCAATGGTCAACGCGGGCCAGGTCCAGCTCGATGCGCTTCTCGCCGCCCTGGGCGACCGGGTTGTAGAAACCAACGCGCTCGATGTTGCGGCCGTCGCGCGCGCTGCGCACGTCGGTGACGATGATGTGGTAGAACGGACGCTTCTTGGCGCCGCCGCGGGTCAGTCGAATCTTGACCATGGTGTTTTTCCTATTGCCCAGTCGCCAGGATGGCGAGGTAAGCGGGCGATTATAGCGGCAGAGCCCGGCCGAGCCAACCCCAGGGGTGAACTCCCGGGGTCAGATCCCTTTTGCGCCGCAAAAGGGATCACCCCAATCTGTCCCAAGGCACCGCCGCCAGCACCGCCCTTCCCTGTTCAGCCAAGGCCTGCGAGCCGGGCAGGACATGCCCGTCGATGGCCTCCAGCGCCCACAGGCCGCTGGCGTTGCAGGCGAAGGCGGCCTTCACACCGGCCAGATCCGCCAGCTGCAGAGGCTGCGTGGCCTGCGGGCCCGGCCAGTGCCTCTTCAGCAGCGCCTCGGCCGTACCGCGCAGGGCCGGCGCCTGCGGCCAGAGCAACCGTTCACCATCGTGCACAGCCAGGTTCCAGGTGCTGCCTTCACTCACGTCGCCCTCGGCGGTCACGAACAGCACATCGTCGAATCCTTCCGCCATCGCCGCGCGACGCTCGGCGAACAGGCCAAAGGTGCCCACATGCTTGAGCTGCGGCAGTTCACGCTGCCAGGCCACGCTTCGCACGCGCTTTGAGGCGGTCAGCGTCACCGGCGCGGACACCGCCACCAGCACGTCCACCTGCACCGCCGCGAGCGGGTTTCGGAAATCGAAGCGACGCGAGTACACCGTCACCCGCAGCGAGGCATCGCCCAGGCCGGCCTGCCGCAGCGCCTGCGCCATCCAACCCCGCACCTGCGCCGTATCCAGCTCGCTGCCGAACAGTTCGCGCGTGGCCTGCGACAGCCGCGCCAGATGCAGGTCCAGTCCCTGCACGGCGTGGTCGCGCACCTGCAGCGAAGTGAAGTGGCCGTAGTTCACCAGCGCCGGCAGCAGATCCTCGACCTGTGCCGGCAGGCCGTTACAGGTCAGCGTCATCGCAGCAGTGCCTGCGCCTGTTCCCACATGCCGCGCAGCACGTCGGCGGCCGGCTGTGCCGGCGCCATCCACGCCGACTGCCCGGCCCAGGCCTGCATCGCCGCCAGGCGGTTTTCCTGCGCAGCCTGCTTGCGCATCGGCGCGGTCAGGCCGCGCTGCACCGGATACGGACGCGGCGCCGGGGCGCCTTCCGCAGCGGCCGCGCGTACATAGGGTGTCGCCAGGCCGCGGCCCAGGCGGCCACTGAAGGCGCGGGTCGGCCAGGTATCTTCCGGTTCGCTGGCGGCCAGCCCATCGGCCCACGCCGAGGCGATCGCCGCTTCGGGCGTGCGCAGGAAGGCGGTGCCGATCTGCACGGCGCTGGCCCCCAGGGTGAGTGCGGCCGCGATGCCACGGCCATCGGCGATACCGCCAGCGGCAATCACTGGAATCTGCAGGTGATCGGCCAGGCGCGGCAGCAACGCGAACAGGCCGACCAGCTGGCGCTCGGCCATTGCCGGATCGAACGCACCGCGATGGCCACCGGCCTCCATGCCCTGCGCCACCACCGCGTCCGCACCGGCGTCCTGTGCGGCACGCGCTTCGGACAGCGTAGTCGCACAGGCGATCCAGGCAATGCCGGCGTCCTTCAGCTGCTGCACGTGGCGCGGCAGCAACACGCCCATGATGGTCGAGGCCACCGCCGGGCGCGCGGCCAGCAGTGCGGCGAACTGTTCTTCGAAGTCGGCGGGCGTGGCATCGGCGGCGCTGGCCGGCACGTCCGGGCCCCACTGCGCCAGGAAAGCGCGGCTGGCGGCCTCGGCGGCAACGTCACGGGTAGGTACGGGGTCCGGCACCCACAGGTTCACCTGCGCCGGGCCGGTGGAGGTCGCGCGGAAGTCCTCCATCCAACGACCGATATCGGCCGATGACGACAGCACCGCGCCCATTGCCCCCATGCTGCCGGCATTGGCCAGCGCGGCCGACAACGGTACCGGGCAGGCGCCGGCCATAGGTGCCAGCAGGATCGGAAGCTGCAATGAAAAACGCCGACAGAAGGTGTCGGCGCGTTCAAGAATCGGCGATGCGTTCACGCGACATACCCGTTGGAGAAGTCGCCGCCCAGCATACGCCAGTCATTGTGACCGGGGCCGGATCGCAATGCGCGCCGGCCCCGTCGCTGCATCAACGGAACGGCATGCCACGGCCGCCCATGGCACCCATCATGCCCTTCATGCTCCGCAGCATGCCCTTCATGCCGCCGCCGGCCATCTTGCTCATCATCTTTTCCATCTGCATGTACTGCTTCATCAGCTTGTTGACGTCGGCCGGGGTCACGCCCGAGCCCTTGGCGATGCGCGCGCGGCGCGAGCCATTGAGCAGGTTCGGGTTGCGCCGTTCCTTCTTGGTCATCGAGCCGATGATGGCGATCATGCGCGGCACTTCCTTGCCCTGGCTGACCTGCTGCTTCAGATGGTCGGGGATGTTGCCCAGGCCCGGCAGCTTGTCCATCAGGCCGCCAATGCCGCCCATGTTCTGCATCTGCTCCAGCTGGTCACGCATGTCGTTCAGGTCGAACTTCTTGCCCTTGGCGACCTTCTCGGCCAGCTTGGCGGCCTTGTCCTTGTCGACCTGCTGCTCGACCTGCTCGACCAGCGACAGCACGTCGCCCATGTCCAGGATGCGGCTGGCGATACGGTCCGGATGGAACACATCCAGGCCTTCCGGCTTTTCGCTGACACCGACGAACTTGATCGGCTTGCCGGTGATGTAGCGCACGCTCAGCGCGGCACCGCCACGGGCGTCACCGTCGGTCTTGGTCAGCACCACGCCGGTCAGCGGCAGCGCGTCGCCGAAGGCCTTGGCGGTGTTGGCCGCGTCCTGGCCGGTCATGGCGTCGACCACGAACAGGGTTTCGGCCGGGTTCACCGCCGCGTGCAGGGCCTTGATCTCGGCCATCATCGCTTCGTCGATGGCCAGGCGGCCGGCGGTATCGACCAGCAGTACATCCACGAACGACTTGCGCGCATCGTCGATGGCGGCGCGGACGATGGCTTCCGGCTTCTGGTCGGCGCTGGACGGGAAGAACAGCACGCCCACCTGCTCGGCCAGGGTCTTCAGCTGCTCGATCGCGGCCGGACGGTACACGTCGGCCGAGACCACCATCACCTTCTTCTTGCGCTTTTCCTTCAGGTGCTTGGCCAGCTTGCCCACGGTGGTGGTCTTGCCGGCGCCCTGCAGGCCCGCCATCAGGATGATGGCCGGGGCCGGAACATTCAGGTTCAGGTCGCTGGCTTCAGCACCCATCACCGCGGTCAGCTCGTCGCGCACGACCTTGATCAGGGCTTGGCCCGGGGTCAGCGACTTCAGCACTTCCTGGCCGACCGCGCGCACCTTGATGCGCTCGATCAGGGCCTGCACCACCGGCAGTGCGACGTCGGCTTCAAGCAGCGCGATGCGGACCTCGCGGGTCGCCTCGCGGATGTTCTCCTCGGTCAGGCGGCCACGGCCACGCAGGCGCTCGATGGTGCCGGAAAGGCGCTGGGTCAGGGACTCGAACATGCGGCGCAACCTGTCTGAAAGCGGGGGACAATAAGGCAGACAGTATAACGGGTCCGCCCCTGCCCCCGGGCTGCGACGCTGCGGCCGTCGCCACCACCGCGGGGGTATGCGAAACTGCAACGATGACAATCGTTCTCATCGCCGTCCTGCTGTACCTGGCTGCCAGTGCCCTGCTGGTGCGCGCGCTCGGCCGCGATGGAACCCCTGGCGCGCCCACCTGGCTGTGGCCGGCCCTGCCGGCGATGCTGCTGCATGGCAGCTACCACGTGTTGATCGCAATGCGCACCAACGGCGGCCCGGACATGCACTTCTTCGCCGCGCTGTCGCTGGTCGGCCTGGGCATGGCCTGGCTGACCTCGCTGGTCGGCGCGCGCGGGCGGATGTCGGCGCTGGGCGTGGTCGTGTTCCCGCTGGCCGGGGTGCTGCTGCTGGCCTACCACGGCTACGGCCACGAACCGAGCAAGGTGCTGGGCTGGCGCCTGGCCAGTCATGCCTGGCTGGCACTGCTGGCCTACGCGACGCTGAGCATCGCCGCGCTGCTGGCGATCATGCTGTGGCTGCAGGAGCGTGCATTGCGCCGTCGTGAGTTCCGCCCGTGGCTGCGCGCACTGCCGCCGCTGGCCGACCTCGAATCCCTGCTGTTCCGGGTAATCACCGTCGGCTTCGCGCTGCTCACCCTGACCCTGGTCACCGGCGTGCTGTTCGTCGATGACCTGCTGGCGCAGAAGCTGGTGCACAAGACCGTGCTGAGCGTGTTGTCATGGATCGTATTCGGCGTGTTGCTGATCGGCCGCCGTCGCTACGGCTGGCGCGGCATGAAGGCGGTGCATTGGACGCTGGCGGCGATGCTGTTGCTGCTGCTGGCGTTCTTCGGCAGCCAGTTCGTGATCGAACTGGTGTTTGGGCATACGCGGTAGAGGCGTGCCGACCAACGGTCGGCACCCACCCCAACATCACCTGGTAGTGCCGGCCGCTGGCCGGCAACTGAACCACGCCCTGCGTGGATGCCGCAGACGATCAAGGCAGCGGCTGGGCCAGGATCTTCCGCACCGAACGGCCACTGTTGGTGAGGATGTCATCGACCTGCCAGCAGCCCTGCGCTTGGCGCACCATCGGCAGGCGGGTCACGTAGGCCTTCTCCCAAACCGAATAGCGCATCTCGACCTGGCCGGAATTCGCCGAGGCCGCTTTCCAGCTGTAGCGCACCGGGGTTTCGATGTCGCCGTCCTGCGCATCCAGCCACGGATCGGAATCGATCGTGCAGATGCCCTGTTCGCGTTCCTGGCAGGCACGCTCGCCGCGCAGTGCCTTGCCGAAGGCGGGACTGACCAGCGCCGGTGGCGGCTCCAGCAGGTCGCCATCACCCGTCGTTGCCTCGTAGAAGGCGCGGGCCACAGCGGCAGGCTCCTGGCAGGTGGGCGCGGCCTGTGCGGCGGGCGCCAGCAGCAGGCCGGCGATCACGAGCATCCCTGTCTTTCGCATGTCCAATCCCTCTGGTCGTGATGGCGATCTTTTGTAGAGCCGAGCCCATGCTCGGCTGCGTCCCAGCATAAGCCGAGCGCAGGCTCGGCTCTACTTACAGCCCGTAGCGCTCGATCACGTCCAGGTGCGGCTGGCGATCCTGGTCGCAGGCCTCGGCCAGACGCAGCCAGCAATGCGGATGCGGCCACGTCGCGGTTTCCCGCTGCAGGAAGCGATGCAGTGCCAGCGGTGCATGGTCCTGCGGCTGTGCCACGGTGAACAGCAGGCCGGGCACCGTGCCGTCTTCCACATCGGGGTCGGTGACGGTGTAGTCCGGCCGGCTGTGTGACCACACCTTCCAGCCCTGTGCTTCGGCCGCCTCGACGAAGGCATTCCAGGCCTCTTCGCCCGGGTGCGCGCCATCGATCATCCAGCTGCGGGCGAAGCCGCCGCGCTCCAGCACATGCACCTGCGCATAGGTCGGGATGAAATGCTCGCGCGCTTCTTCTTCCTCCGGGGCCGGATGCACCAGCGCTGCATCGAACACCACCCAGTCACCCACCTGCTGGGCGCGGTTGGACGGCGCGTTCTCGACGATGCGCGCGGTCACCGGACCGCTGCGACGGGCGTAGTACTCCATCGGTTCGCCGTTCTCTTCGCTGCGGATGATCACCCATCCCCACGGCTCCTCGACCACGCCGTCCTGGCTGGACAATTCCATGCCTATCGCCGTCGCCGAGCGACGCACGGCGTCCCAGTCGCGCGCCGCGCTGGCGGCACTCATGTGGTCCCAATGCGCGGCATTCGGCTCTTCCAGCAATTCAACCAGCTGCGCATAGCAGGCCTGTGCTTCGCTGAAGCGGCCGGTTTCCATGTACATCCGCGCCAGCGTGCCACGCGCGCCGTGCGAGCCCGGAGACAGCTCCAGAAGCGATCGGGCCGCCTGCTCCAGCGCCGGCCAGTCGGACACACGGCGTGCACGCTGCACCTCGCACCAGTGCGCGAACACCGGCACGCTGCCGCGATAGAGATCGGCCAGCTGGCGCAGTCCGTCGTCATCGCCCTGTTCGGCCAGCCAGCGCATCAGCGTGTAGGCCGCGGGGCCATCGTGCTGGGTATGGCCGCGTACGAACCGCCACAGCAGCGACCGCGCCTCGGCCTGCGCGCCGCAGGCATTCAGTGCCGAGGCGGCCATGTCAGCCAGCGCCTCGTCATCGGGCAGCTCGGCATGCGCCTGCAGCAACCACTGCGCTTCGCGCTCGGGATCGCGCGACTGGTTCTGTTCGCCCTGCGCGTCCAGCCATGCCAGCAGCTCGCCCGCCGGCACCGGTAGCGGCGCGACGTCCGGTAATGCCTCGATGCGCGCGGCCAGGCCTGCCACCAGCGCCGCAGCACCCCGATCCTGGCGCAGCTGCGCCAGATGGGTGCGGGCAAGTTCCAGCTGCCGCAGTGCCACCCAGCGCGCGCCACGCTGCAGCGCCAGCTCCAGGCTCAGCGCCGCGACTTCGATCAGCAGGCGGTGCGAACCGACCCGTGCGAAGTGCTCGATGATGGTGTTGAAGCGCGTGCCCAGATCCCAGGTGTTGCGCGCAGGATCCCGCTGACAGAGCGCGGCGGCGGTGTTGGCCCACAGGCGCCAGTAGTTCGGGGTCAGCTCGCTCCACGGCACCAGCTGCTGCAGCGCCTCTTCGTCGCGGCCCAGCTGGGCCAGCGCCCAGGCCTTGGACAGGCGGCGCGGCACCGTGCAGTTGGCCGGCTCGTACTCCCCGGAGGCTGCCACTTCGGCCTCGCGCTTCTCGATCAGCGCCAGTGCCTCGTCGGCACGGCCGACAGCGAGCAGGATCTTGATCTGCATCTCGGGGAAGCTGTCGAACACTTCCTTGCCACAGGCTTCCACGGCATCGGCCTGCACCTGCAGGTAATCCAGCGCCTCCTGGCCACGGCCATCATCGAGCAGCGCATCGGCCTTCTCGCAGCTCAGGCACTGGAAACAGGCCCAGCTCGGGTCGATGCGGCCAAGGGTTTCGTCGCAGACCTCGATGCGCTCGGGCACCCAGCCCGGGCCGTCGATGTTGCCGTAGCAGGCGGCCAGGTCCTGGGTCACGCAGATCGACTGCGGGCATTCCAGGGTGTCCTCGCGGTGCGCGCGCTCGAACAGCGCTACGGCTTCGCCGAGTGCGCTCTCGCCTTCCACGCGGTTGCCGACGCGGTTGCGCAGCGCCCAGTGGCCGACATAGACGTCAACCCAAGGGTTGTCCAGCGCCTTGCCCAGGGCGCGTGCTTCGGGCAGCAGGGCATCGACGCGGTCGATCTGCAGTTCACTGACCTCGTCGGCGAGACGGTTCAGCAGGTGCGCGTTCTGCGCCTGGCCGGCCTGGCGCAGGTCACCCTGCAGCTTTTCGACCCAGTTCCAGATGTCCATGGGGGTAATTGCTCCTGTCTAGCGAAGGCTGGATGAGAGGGTGCGGTGCTCAGCGCAGCATCTGCTGCAGGGCACCGGCGATATCGGTGAAGGCACCATTGAGATCCGGGCCCGGCGTAGCAGTCGCGCGTGCCAGCGGGCGGCCCTGCGCGGCGACGATGACTTTCAGCGAGCGCAGCAGGCGGGCTGCGGCCTCGGCCTGTGGGTGGCCCTCGCGCTGGGCGCGCAGTAGTGCCTGCACCGCCGGGTTGTCGAGGTTGAGGTACAGCCGCGACGGTGCACGCGATTCGATGCGTGCGGTGAACTGCCGGGCCAGGCGCAGCGCGGCCATCGAGACGCGCTTGTCGTTCTCGTCGTCTTCCAGCCGCTGCTTCAGCTCGGCCTCGCGGTCGGGCACCACCACCACCGGCAGCGCCTCCGGGCTGAAACGTGCGGGCAGCAGCTGCTCGCCGTCGCCCAGTTGTTCGCGCAGCCACGCCAGCTGCGCCTCGTCGAGGCTGTCATCACTGCGGAACAGTGAGCGGTTGCCCTGCTCGGTGCCGAGCTCGACCAGGCGCAGGCCCTTGGCCTGGGCCCAGCGCCGCAGGAATGGCACCACCGCATAGCGATGGCCGTGCGCGACCGGTACGCCCATCGCGCGGAACAGCATCTCTTCAAAACCACCGCCGTTGTCGAGGATGACATGCACGGCACCGCGCGCCGGCAGCGCACTGGCCGGCAGGTCGCCCTGCGAGGTCGGTACCCGCACATGCTCCATCAGCAGTTCGAACAGGCGGTCATCACACAGCGCCGCGCCCAGCAAGGCCTCATTATGGCGCGTGAGAACGCGTCGCCAGGCTTCCGGCTGCTGCTTCGCAACGTCGGCCAGGCCGTCGATCAGCGCTTCCAGCAGTGCATGCTGCACGGCTCGGTACTGGTCGTCGCGCTGCAGGTCTTCGCGGCTGGCGGTAGGCGTGAGACGCGAGGATTCGATCACCCCGCCGATGAAGCCGGCCCAGGGCGGCAGCAGGTCGCGGGCGTCGTCGTCCAGCAGCATGCCGCGCACGAACACCGACAGGTTGCGGTTGTCGCTGGTGCCGTAGGTAGCACCGTCCTGCACCCACAGCAGGCCGGTGGCATCGCTGTTGCCATCCGCGCGCAACGGCACGGTGACGATCGGCTCGAAATCGTGCTCGAAGCGCGCTGCGAACTGCAGCGCCTGGCGCCGCGCCTGCACCGGATGCACAGCGACGTCGCCCTGGCCGCGCCACGGCGGCGGCTCGGGGTTGAGCGCCTCGGCCGCAGCACCGATGAAGATCGGTTCGGACAGCAACGCGCAGTAGCGGCCCAGCACCTCATGCAGGCGCGCCTCGTTGGCCAGCGGCAGGAAGTCCGGATGCAGCTCCAGCTCCACCTCGGTACCGACCGACCGCGCCGGCACTTCACTGACGGTGTATTGCTCGGCATTGCTGGACACGTACAGATGCCCCAGCTCCGGCGTCTGGTACGAGGTGGTACGCACGCTGACCCGGCGCGCCAGTACGAAGGCCGACAGGAAGCCGAGGCCGAACATGCCGATCAGGCCTTCGTCGTCCTCGCCGCCCTGGCGCAGGCCACGGGTGTAGCCGACGCCGACGGTGGCCAGGTAGTCGTGGATTTCCTGGCGGGTCAGGCCGGCACCGGTATCGGTGATGCGCAGCACGCCGGCAGCGGCATCGACCTGTACCGAAATGCGCGAAGGCACTTCGATGCCCGGCTGTTCGATGCGACGGCGGATGATCGAGTCGTGCGCGTTCTGCACCAGCTCACGCAGCGCCACCACCGGGGTGGAGTACAGGTGCTTGCCCAGCACCGTCATCAGTCCATTGAGATCGACCCCGGCACGACGGATTTCGGCGTTGGGGGCGGTGAGCGCGTTGTCCTGCATGTAATCGTTTACTCCTGGGCACGGAAAGACGCCAGAGGGCGTCTTCGTCGAGCGGGAAAAACTAGCACAAGGAAGCTGACGAGCCGATGCTCGGCTGCTGTTCGACCACCCGTCGAGCATGGCTCGACTCTACAAGAAGCAGCCGAGCGTGGGCTCGGCCCTACAGGACGGGCATCACGCCGCGTCGATGGCCTCGGACAGGCGTTCCACCGCAATCACTTCCATGCCCTTCACCGAACCACCCTTGGGCGCATTGGCCTTGGGCACGATGGCACGCTTGAAACCATGGGTGGCGGCCTCGCGCAGGCGGTCCTCGCCATTGGGCACCGGGCGGATCTCGCCGGACAGGCCAACCTCGCCAAAGGCAATCGTCTTTTCCGCCAGCGGCCGGTCCTGCAGCGAGGACAGCACCGCCAGCAGCACCGGCAGGTCGGCGGCGGTCTCCTGCACACGGATGCCGCCGACCACATTGACGAACACGTCCTGGTCGCCGACCAGCACGCCACCATGACGGTGCAGCACGGCCAGCAGCATGGCCAGCCGGTTCTGCTCCAGGCCGACCGCGACACGGCGCGGGTTCGACAGCGGCGAAGCATCTACCAGCGCCTGCACCTCCACCAGCAGCGGCCGGGTGCCCTCGCGGGTGACCATCACGCAGCTGCCCGGCTGATGGGTGCTGCCGCCGGACAGGAAGATCGCCGAGGGGTTGGAGACTTCCTTCAGGCCCTTGTCGCCCATCGCGAACACGCCCAGCTCGTTCACCGCGCCGAAGCGGTTCTTGAACGCGCGCAACAGGCGGAAGCGGCTGCCGCTCTCGCCTTCGAAATACAGCACCGCATCGACCATGTGCTCGAGCACGCGCGGGCCGGCGATGCCGCCCTCCTTGGTCACGTGGCCGACCAGGAACACGGCGGTGCCGGTCTCCTTGGCAAAACGCACCAAGCGCGCCGCGCTCTCGCGCACCTGGCTGACCGAACCCGGCGCGGCGGTCAGGCTCTCGGTCCACAGGGTCTGCACCGAATCGGCCACGATCAACCGCGGGCCGGCCCTGGAGGCATGCTGCAGGATCGACTCGACGCCGGTCTCGGCCAGCGCGTTGACGCCATCCAGTGGCAGTTCCAGCCGGTGCGCGCGGCCGGCCACCTGCGCCAGCGACTCCTCGCCGGTGACGTACAGCACCGGCAGTTCGGCCGCCATCTTCGCCACTGCCTGCAGCAGCAGGGTGGACTTGCCGATGCCCGGGTCGCCGCCGACCAGCACCACCGCGCCCTCGACCAGGCCGCCGCCCAGCACGCGGTCGAACTCACCGATGCCCGTACTGACCCGTCGGTGCTCGGTCTGCTCCACGTCCTTCAGGGCGGTGATCTTCGGCGGATCGATCTTGCCCGCCCAGCCCGCCCGCCGCGACGCCGGCGCCTTGGCCGCCGCCGCGCTCTCCAGCACGATTTCCGACAGCGAGTTCCAGGCATTGCACTCGGTGCACTGGCCCTGCCACTTGCTGAATTCGGCGCCGCATTCATTGCAGACGTAGGCGGTGCGGGCTTTTGCCATTGGATGATTTCCAGCAACGGGAACAGGCGTGGCAGGATAGCCGAGCCGGGTCGCAGGTGCTGCGACCGCTCAAGTCCCACCCACCCGCGCCGATAGGGGTCGCGGGCGTGCGCCTTGCGGGCGCCCCTCCCTCCCCCACTGGATTCAACATGACTGGCAGTTACAGTCAGAGCCTGGTCATCATCTCCCTGCTGGTGGCCATCCTTGCTTCGTACACGGCGCTGGACATGGCCGGACGCCTGGCCACGGCCGAGGGGCGCGTGGCCCGCTGGTGGCTGGCCGGGGGTGCGGCGGCAATGGGCCTGGGCATCTGGTCGATGCACTTCATCGGCATGCTCGCCTTCGACCTGCCGATCCCGGTCGGCTACGACCTCGGCATCACCCTGTATTCGCTGGCGGTCTCGATTGGCGCTTCGGCCTACGCACTGTGGCTGGTGTCGCGACCCAGCCTGCCCTGGCGGCGCTTGCTGGCTGGCGCGGTACTGATGGGGCTGGGCATTGCCACCATGCACTACCTGGGCATGGCCGCGATGCGCATGCAGCCGGGCATCGACTACCACCCCGGCTGGTTCGCCGCCTCGATCGCGGTGGCCATCGGTGCCGCCGGTGCTGCGCTGTGGATCGCCTTCCGCCTGCGTGCCGAACAGCGCAACACCCTGCGCCTGCGCGTGCTCGCCTCGCTGGTGATGGGCGTGGCCATCGTGGGCATGCATTACACCGGCATGGCTGCGGCGCGTTTCCCCGCAGGCAGCATCTGTGGCGCGGTGGGCAGTGGCGGCATCGATACGCGCTGGCTGGCAGTGCTGGTGATCGTCACCACCGTGGCGACCCTGGGCATCGCCCTGGTGGCCTCGCTGTTCGACCGGCAGATGCGCGTGCGCACCGGGCTGCTGGCCGACTCGCTGGCGCACGCCAACGACAAGCTGATCCAGGCCGCCCTGCACGACCCGCTGACCCAGCTGCCCAACCGCATGCTGCTGCAGGACCGCATCGAGCAGGCCATCGAGAAGGCGCGGCGGCGCAACCAGGCGGTGGCGGTGATGTTCTGCGACCTGGACGGCTTCAAGGCGGTCAATGATGCCTATGGTCACCAGCTCGGTGACCGCCTGCTGGTGGCGGTGGCACAGCGTATCGGCGGCCTGCTGCGCCCGCAGGACACCTTCGCCCGCCTCGGCGGCGACGAGTTCGTGATCGTGCTGGCCATCGACATTCCCGACGATGCCGTGGTCGTGGCCGAGCGCATCATCGCTGCTGCGGGCGAGCCGTTCACCCTGGACGCGGCCGAACTGCAGGTCAGCGCCAGCCTCGGCATCGCCCTGTATCCAGATGATGCCGTCAACGAACGCGAGCTGATGGCACACGCCGATGCGGCGATGTACCACACCAAGGAAACCGGCCGGAACGGCTATACCTTCTTTACGCCGTCGATGCAGCTGAGCGCCAACCGCCAGCTGCGCCTGCTGCAGGACCTGCGCAAGGCGATCACGCGCAACGAACTGGTACTGCATTACCAGCCCAAATTCCCCGCGGCGGGTGCACCGGCCACCGGCGCCGAGGCCCTGCTGCGCTGGCAGCACCCGGAGCTGGGCCTGCTGGCACCGGATGTGTTCATTCCCATCGCCGAGCGCAGCGGCCTGATCCTGCCGATCGGCGACTGGGTACTGGACCGCGCCTGCGCGCAGCTGCGTGCGTGGCACGATGCCGGACATGCCGAATGGTCGATGGCGGTGAACCTGTCGCCACTGCAGTTCTCCTCGCCGGCCCTGTTGGACAGCGTGCGCGAGGCACTGGAGCGGCACCGCATCGAACCGGCGTGCCTGACCCTGGAGATCACCGAGACCACCGCGATGAAGGACGTGGACGCCAGCCTGGCGATTCTCAACGACCTGACCGCGATGGGCGTGCACATTGCCATCGACGACTTCGGCACGGGCTATTCCAGCCTGCTCTACCTGAAGCGCATGCCCGCCACCGAACTGAAGATCGACCGTGCATTCGTGCACGACCTGGAGTGCAACGCCGAAGATGCCGCCATCGTCTCGTCGATCATCGCGCTGGGCCGCACCCTGCAGTTGCAGGTGGTGGCCGAAGGCGTGGAGACGCAGGCGCAGCGTGAATACCTGAGCGAGCTGGGCTGCGACCAGTTGCAGGGCTACCACCTGGGCCGGCCGATGGACGCCGACGAGTTCCTGCGCCGGGTGGGGTGAGGTCCCGGTTTCGAGGTCGGGCCCCTTGCCGCAGGCAAGGGCTCTGCCCCCCGGATGGATCGTGCGCGCGGTTCATCCACGCATGGCGTGGATCTACCCGGGCCCCGGGGTCAGAGCCCTGGCCTGCGGCAAGGGATCCGACCCCATCCATCCGCCAACAAAAAGGCCGCCCCGAAGGGCGGCCTTTCTGCGTGGCAACGTCGCGAAGACGTCAGTGCATCATGTGCACGTTCATGTTGTGCATGACCCACAGGGTGCCGACCACGATGATGCCGATCACCACCACGGTGAAGGCCGCAGCGTTGACGTTCCAGCGGCTTTCCGAGGAGCGGTCCAGGTGCAGGAAGAACACCAGGTGGACCAGCATCTGCAGCACCGCGGTGATGGCGATGACCACACCGTTGACGGTGCGCGAGAAATCGCCCGACATCACCATCCAGAACGGGATGACGGTCAGCACCACCGCCAGCACGAAGCCGATCAGGTACGACTTCACGGTGCCATGGCTTTCGCCGCCGGTGCCGTGGTCGTGTGCATGGTTGTCATGTGCCATTACAGGGCTCCATTGAGGTAGACGACGGAGAACACGCCGATCCAGATCAGGTCCAGGAAGTGCCAGAACAGGCTCAGGCACGCCATGCGGGTCTTGTTGGTCGGGGTCAGGCCGTACTTCTTCAGCTGCACGAACATCACCAGCAGCCACAACAGGCCGGCGCTGACGTGCAGGCCGTGGGTACCGACCAGGGCGAAGAATGCCGACAGGAAGGCACTGCGGTCCGGACCGTAGCCCTGGTGGATCAGGTGCTGGAACTCCCACACTTCCATGCACATGAAGCCGAAGCCCAGCAGCCAGGTGATGCCCAGCCACAGGTACATCTGGCCCATCTGCTTGCGGTGCATGGCGATCATGCCCAGGCCGAAGGTCAGCGACGAGGTCAGCAGCAGCGCGGTTTCCCATGCCACGAACGGCAGTTCGAACAGGTCCTTCGCGGTGGGGCCACCATCGGTACCGCCTGCCAGCACCACGTAGGTGGCGAACAGCGAGGCGAAGATGAGGCAGTCGCTCATCAGGTACACCCAGAAACCGAAGACGGTGTTGCCGCCGGTGTCGTGGTGCTCGTGGTCGTCATGGCCATGGGCCGCCGCATGCGCGGCGTGCCCGTGGCTCAGGGTCGAGGTATTGGTGCTCATGCCTTCAGCTCCGACTTCACCAGGCCCTGGGCTTCCAGGTGCTTGCGGTGTTCGTTCTCGATGCGTTCCACCTCGGCGGCCGGGACCCAGTAGTCCACGTCCTGGTCGAAGGTGCGGTAGATGAACGTGGCGATCATGCCGACGAAGCCGACGATGGCCAGCCACCAGATGTGCCAGATCATCGCAAAGCCGAACACCAGGCTGAAAGCACCGATGACAACGCCCGTGCCGGTGTTGCGCGGCATGTGGATGTCGGTGTACTTGGCCGGCTTCGGCCAGGCTTCACCACGCTGCTTGCGCTCCCAGAAATCGTCCAGTTCGGTGACTTCCGGCAGGGTGCCGAAGTTGTAGAAGGCCGGCGGCGAAGAGGTTTCCCACTCGAGCGTACGGGCATCCCACGGGTCGCCGGTCAGGTCGACGGTCTTCTTGCGGTCGCGGATCGACACGGCCACCTGGATGATCTGGCACAGGATGCCGGCACCCACGATGAAGGCACCTGCGGCGGCGATCAGCAGCAGCGGCTCATAGGCCGGGTTGACGGTGCTCTGCAGGCGGCGGGTCATGCCCATGAAGCCCAGCACGTACATCGGCATGAAGGTCACGTAGAAGCCGATGAACCAGCACCAGAACGCGCACTTGCCCCAGAACTCATTGAGGCGGAAGCCGAACATCTTCGGCCACCAGTAGGTGATGCCGGCGAACATGCCGAACACCACGCCGCCGATGATGACGTTGTGGAAGTGGGCGATCAGGAACAGGCTGTTGTGCAGCACGAAGTCGATGGCCGGGATTGCCAGCATCACGCCGGTCATGCCGCCGATGACGAAGGTGACCATGAAGCCGATGGTCCACAGCACCGGGGTGGTGAAGTGCACGCGGCCGCGGAACATGGTGAACAGCCAGTTGAAGATCTTCACGCCGGTCGGGATCGAGATGATCATCGTCGTGATGCCGAAGAAGGCATTGACGTTGGCACCCGAGCCCATGGTGAAGAAGTGGTGCAGCCACACGATGAACGACAGCACGCCGATGCAGGCGGTGGCGTAGACCATGCCCTTGTAGCCGAACAGCGCCTTGCGCGAGAAGGTCGCGATGACTTCGGAGAACACACCGAACGCCGGCAGGACCAGGATGTACACCTCCGGGTGACCCCAGATCCAGATCAGGTTGATGTACAGCATGGCGTTGCCGCCACCGTCATTGGTGAAGAAGTGCGTGCCCAGGTAGCGGTCCAGGGTCAGCAGCACCAGGGTGATGGTCAGCACCGGGAAGGCGGCGACGATCAGCACGTTGGTCACCAGGGCGGTCCAGGTGAACACCGGCATCTGCATCAGCTTCATGCTGGGGGTACGCATCTTCAGGATGGTGATGAAGAAGTTGATACCGCTCAGCGTGGTACCCAGGCCTGCGACCTGTAGACCCCAGATGTAGTAGTCCATGCCTACGCTTGGACTGTATTCGATGCCTGACAACGGCGGGAACGCCAGCCAGCCGGTGGCGGCGAATTCACCGATCCACAGCGACAGCATGATCAGCACCGCGCCGGACACGAACAGCCAGAAGCTGAGCGAGTTGACGAACGGGAACGCGACGTCGCGAGCACCGATCTGCAGCGGCACGGCCAGGTTCATCAGGCCGGTGATCAGCGGCATCGCCACGAAGAAGATCATGATCACGCCGTGGGCGGTGAAGATCTGGTCGTAGTGGTGCGGCGGCAGGTAACCCTCGGACCCGCCGACGGCGAGCGCCTGCTGGGTACGCATCATGATGGCGTCGGAGAAGCCGCGCAGCAGCATGACGAAGGCGACGATGAGGTACATCACGCCGATCTTCTTGTGGTCCACCGAGGTGAACCACTCCTTCCACAGATAGCCCCACAGCTTGAACTTGGTGATCAGGGCCATGACGCCCAGGCCACCCAGCACCGCGCCGACCAGGGTGGTCAGCACGATCGGATCGTGGGGGATCGACTCAAGAGAGAGTTTTCCCAACATGTTCATTCTCCCGAACCCGCATGGCCAGCATGGCCAGCGTGTTCGTGTTCGGTGGCATCCAGGTTTTCACCCGATTCCTTGGAATCATGCGCGTCACTGGGGGCGTGGCCCTCGTGCGCTTCATGGCTGGCGGCATCGGCAGCGGCGGCACCGGCATGTTCGTGCTTCATGCCGTAGTGCTTGTTGTCGCCCATGTGCTTGGCGATGACCCAGTTGAACAGGCCTTCTTCGGTCTTGCCGAAGTAGGTGACCGGGTACCACTCCGCGTTGCGTGCTTCACCCAGGGCCTTGAACGAGGTCTTGTCCAGGGTCTGCTCGCCGGCACGGACCTGGTCCAGCCACTGGCGGTATTCGGCATCGGTGACCGAGTAGGCAGTGAAGTGCATCTTGGCGAAGCCCGCGCCGCTGTAGTGCGAGGACATGCCCGGGAATTCACCGGTCTCGTTGGCGATCAGGTGGAGCTTGGTCTCCATCGCAGCCATCGAGTAGATCATGCTGCCCAGGTGCGGGATGAAGAAGGCATTCATCACCGAATCGGACGTGATCTTGAAGTTCAGCGGCGTGTTGACCGGGAACTTGATTTCGTTGACGACCGCCACCTTCTCTTCCGGATAGATGAACAGCCACTTCCAGTCCAGCGAGATCGCCTCGATGGTGACCGGCTTGACGTCCGATTCCAGCGGCTTGTACGGGTCCAGCGCGTGCGACGAACGCCAGGTCAGGACCGCCAGCACCAGCACGATCATGCAGGGAATGGACCACACCACCACCTCGATCGCCGTCGAGTGGGACCACTTCGGCTCGTAACGGGCCTTGGTGTTGGAGGCGCGATACTTCCACGCGAAGGTCAGGGTCATGATGATGACCGGGATGACGACCAGCAGCATGAGCACGGTGGCCGTGATCAGCAGGGTCTTCTCATCCTGGCCGATCTGGCCCTTCGGACTGAGGATGGCCACGGCATCGCAGCCGGTGAGCATCACCAGCAACGACAGCAGCAGGCCCGGGCGCAACCAGCGCCCAAGGGTTTTCAACGGAATCATCGGTCGATCCAATTGCGAGGGAATGCCGTTCCCCGTCCTGCCTGTTCCGGCAAAAGCCGGTCCCGCCGGTCCGGAAGACAGGCAGGGAGGTGGGGTCGAGTCAGCCTTTCAATTTTAGGCCGTCACCCACCATTTAAGAAAGGCATTGACAATGATCAGGCGCAGGAAAGGCCCGTTTCAGGCTGCGACACGTTGTCGCAGTGCGCGGCCACGGCGGGCAGAGCGCTCGCGGGCGGCATCCTGGCATCGGGCGATGGCGGCTGCTCCGCCCGTGCCCGGAAAGGTCGCCTGAACATGTTCAGGCATGCCCGCGAAGGTAATGCATGGGATGCTTGGCGTTGGAGGAAGCCCCATGGACAAGATCAACTTCAAGAAGCGTGATCGCGCGTTGTACCAGCCCCCGGCGGGCCGGTTCGTAACGGTGGACGTACCGCCCCTGCCCTACCTGATGATCGACGGCCGCGGTGACCCGAACACGGCCCCGGCCTACCAGCTGGCCGTGCAGTGGCTGTACGCGGTGAGCTATGCGCTGAAGTTTGCACTGAAGAGCGAAGGCCAGGACTACGTGGTGCCACCGCTGGAAGCGCTGTGGACCGCCGAGGATCCGTCGAGCTTTGTGGCACGCCGCAAGGATGAGTGGAGGTGGACGGTGATGATCCGCACGCCGGACGGGATCAGTCCAGCGCAGTTGGAGGCTGCCATTGCCAAGGCAGTGAAGAAACTGGGCGACGTTCCGGCCAGCCTCCGCCACGAAATTCTCGAAGAAGGCCTCTGCCTGCAGACCCTGCATATTGGTGCCTACGATGAGGAGGGCCCGATCCTGGCGAAGTTGCACGATGAACTGATGCCTTCGCTGGGCTACACCTTCGCCGGCCCCCATCACGAGATCTACCTGGGCGACCCGCGCAGGACCGACGCTGCGCGGTTGAAGACCGTACTGCGGCAGCCGGTGCGGGCGCTTGAGCCTGTTAAGGGTTCGCGCTCATGACACAAGGCCCGTGATTGCTTCAAATGCCCAAACAAAAAGCCCCGACCAAGGCCGGGGCTTTTCATGCAACTGGTGCCGGAAACAGGAGTCGAACCTGCGACCTACGCATTACGAATGCGCCGCTCTACCAACTGAGCTATTCCGGCGTAGCCCGCGATTTTAAGGGCTTGACGCCCCGGCGGTCAATCCATCCGACTCAGCTAACCTCTACCCGGTTGGCGCACACCCGCCCGGCGGCGAAATCCTGCAGGTTCCCCAGCGTGATCGCCGAGATCTCCTGCAGCGCCTCCACGGTGAAGAAGCCCTGGTGGCCGGTCACCAGGACGTTGGGGAAGGTCATCAGGCGCTGGAAGGCCTCGTCGTCGATGATCTCGCCGGACAGGTCCTGGAAGAACAACGCGCTTTCCTGTTCGTACACGTCGATGGCCAGGTGGCCGAGCCGGCGCGACTTCAGCGCGCGGATCACTGCATGGGTGTCCACCAGTGCGCCGCGTGAGGTGTTGACCAGCATTGCACCGGGTTTCATCCGCGCCAGAGAGGCGTCGTTGATCAGGTGCTGGGTACCGGGTGTCAGCGGGCAGTGCAGCGAGACGATGTCGGCGCGCGCCAGCAGTTCATCCAGCTCCACCATCTCGCCGACACCCGCGAAGGCGGCCGACGGATACGGGTCATGCCCCAGCACGGTGCAGCCTATGCCCTTGAATATGCGCGCGGTGGCCAGCCCGATCTTGCCGGTACCGACGATGCCGACGGTGCGTCCATGCAGGGTGCGCCCCAGCAGGCCATCGAGCATGAAGTTGCCTTCGCGCACGCGGTTGTAAGCGCGATGGGTCTGGCGGTTGAGGGTCATCACCAGCGCCAGTGCATGCTCGGCCACGGCCTCGGGCGAATACGCAGGCACCCGGGCGACGAACAGGTCCAGTGCTTCCGCAGCGGCCAGGTCCACATTGTTGAAGCCCGCACAGCGCAGCAGCACCGCACGCACGCCCAACACGTGCAGCGCGCGCAGCACCGCCGCATCCAGCCGGTCGTTGACGAACACGCAGACGGCGGCGCAATCCTGTGCGAGTGCTGCGGTATGCACATCCAGCGCGGCATCGAAGTAGACGAACGTGTAACCCTGCCCCGCTGCATCGCGCAGGTTGGCGTCGTCCAGGAAGCGACGGTCGTAGGGTCGGGCGCTGAAGACGGCGATCTGCATGGAAGAACCTGGGTGGAATGCCATGCCGACCATACCGCAGCCACGCGTCCGTGGGGATGGCACCGGCGATGCGAACGTCGCCGGTGCCCTGTACCACTTAGAACCGGTAGCCCAGGCCCAGCATCACGCCGTTCTGGATCTGCCCGTCACGACGCTCGCCCACGTAATCGGCCATGATCGACAGGCGTTCGCTGGCGCGGCTGGTCACGCCCAGGTTCCAGGCCAGTACCTGCTCGCCCACGGCCTGGCTGCTGGCGCCGAACACCAGGTCCGGTGCTGCGGCGAAGCCGGTGCTGTAGCGGGCCTGCGAATCGCCCAGCTCCTTCTGCCAGACCACGCGCGCACGCGGGGTGATGCGCTCGCCGTTGTCGCCCTCGAAGGTCCTGAACAGCTGCAGGCCCGCACCCACGCGGATGCTCTCCAGGCTGCCGCTGCGACCCACCAGCGCACCCGCGCCCTGCCCTTCATTGAAGCGGGTGGCCGAGGTCCGCGCGTAGTCCACCACCGGCAACAACGGCTGGATCACCAGGCCCTTGCCAGTGGTGAACGAGAACGCGTGTTCCACCCGTGCCGAGATCGCATCGTTGTTGTACTTGGCGCGCAGCGGCTGCTGCAGGCCGTCGATGCCGCTCACGCTGCGCCGGGTGTCATGACGCAGGTCGGTATAGCGCACCGCCGCCGACAGATAGCCGCGCGAATAGGTCGCGTCCAGATAGCCGCCCACGTCCAGCGCGCGCACGTCACCGCTGAAGTCGGAACCATCGCGGCCCTTGGTCGACATATCTGCCGCTGCCACGCTGACGCCCAGGGTGACGCGGTCATCGGCAACGCGGGTATCGGCACCGACGACGACGCCGCCGATGTTATGGCTCAAGCCGGCCACGCCACCGTCGGCATCGATGCGGCCGTGGCTGGCGAAACCTCGCGCCCACAGGCCATGGTTGCGACCAGAGCCACTGCCTTCACCGCCACCCGCCGCCGGCTCGACCAGATGCATGGCCAGCTGGTTGAACAGGCTGCCGTGGCGCATGCCCGGCTGCGCCGAGACCGACTGCGCGGCCTGCGAGGCCAGGCCGTCGGCATCGCCGCCACTGCGCATCGCCGCCTGGTGCTGCTGCACCACGTTGCCAATGCTGCCCACCAATGCATTGTCGGCCAGGCGCAGGCTCGCGTGCGCGTCACCGCGCAGGGCACCGGCCTGCTGTGCGATCACATCACGGTCGGCGAACTGCAAGGCGCCGAGCAGCGACTTCAGGCCACCATCCTTGCGATCGGAAGCGGTCGCCAGCGCACGGCCAAGGGCATCGCCCGAAACAGCATTGGCAAACAGCCCCAGCTGGTCGAAGCCCGGGTTGGCGGTCAACCACAGGCCGTCCGCGGTCTGTTTCACGTTGAAGCTCAGCAGCGAGTTGTGGCGTGGGCGGAACACTTCGCCGCCGGTGATGTTGGCGCTGTAGCCGGTGTCGCCCAGGCGCACGACGTCTTCGAAGCCGCCCTGGTAGATCGGGCCCTGCACGAGATCGCGACGGAAATCCTGGCCGTAGTAGCCCTGCGCCACGTTCAGTTCAAGGAAGGCACCCTTGGAGATCACCAGCGCGCCGTCGGTCTGCTTGCTGTCGAAGAAACTGCCTACGCGCAGGCGGCCACTGCCGGCGCCGCCGTTCTCGGTCACGTCGAACAGCACCTTGCCGCCCGGCATGATGTTGACGTAGCCATGGGTGACCAGGTCGCCACCGCGCGGCATCAGCGTGCCGTAGACGCGCAGGCGGTTGAAGCCATCCTCGCGCCAGGACGGGCGGGTGCCGCTGGCCAGCGCACTGAGATCCATCGCGGTGCCCGCCACATCACCATTGCCGACCAGCATGCCTGCGCCCATCACCCGCACCTCCGAAGCGCGCAGGGCGCCGCCTTCCAGCGCGATGGTGCCGTTGTCGACCAGCATGAAGTCGGCACCGGTGGTCGCGGAGGTTCGCCAGGTGGCACCGTTGGTCACGCGGATCACGCCCATCGAGTCGTCCAGCGTGGACACGTCCAGGTCGCCCAGGCGCAGCTTCGACAGCAGCAGGGCCTTGTAGTACGGATCTTTCTGGTAGTCCTGTACCGAGTTCGCGCCGATGCCCTGCGGACCATTGCTGGACGCGTTGTAGATGCTTTGCGCCAGGTTGATGTAGCTGGACTGCCAGTTGGTGTTCCACCGCGCGAAATCATCATCGACGAAGGTCTGCAGCTGGCGACCGGTGCGCAGGTAACCCGGGTTGATGTCGCCGCTCACGTTGGCGGTAACACTCAACGTATCGCCCGGATCGCGGTAACCCTTCGCAGTGATGATCCTGTTGTTGTAGATGTCCTGGCCCGGGAACGACTCCAGCTTGCTGCCGCTGCCATCAGGGTCGAAGGTGACCGAGGTACCCGTGGTGCGCGCCGGATCTCGGAATACCAGCAAGCCGTTGGGTTGCACGACTTCATACATGGCCTTGTGCAGCAGCCCGGCGTCCATGCCGCCGCCGTAGTTGCCGGTGTAGATCTGGGTCATCCGTGGCGACGGCGTGTAGATCACCTTGCCACTGTTGCTGGCCGCATGGATCTGTACCGAATCGACGATTGGCAGATCACCGGCCAGATAGCGTTCGACGCCACCGGACTGCATGATCGAGCAGGACGAAATGCAGTGGCCGGACACGATGGTGTTCAGGCCGGATGTGCGGATGATGCCCTGCAGCCACTCGCCGGCGATCAACGCGCCGCCATTGGAGGTGCGCAGCACCACTTCGCGGATCGGCCGGCCCTCGGCCTGCGCCTTGGCCAGCAACGCTGGCAGCGATACCACGTCGGCGTAGGTCACCCCGCCGCTCAGGAAGATGCGATCCCCCTGCACGTGATAACTCATTGCCATGACGTCATCAGCCGCCGCGATGGCGCCAACGCCGATCAGCCCGGCCAGGGCCAGGCTCAACTTCGAATGCTTCATACGTTCTCTCTCTCCACCCGCAACACGCGGGTAAGGAGTCAAACGGCAAAGCGCCGGAATCTCCCCCAGCCCGGCAGGCCGGGAAAAATGAATGCATTCACAATGAGAGAGGAGCACCACACACTCTTCCCCATCCGGTCATCGTCGCGTAAAACTCGAAGGCGGATCCGCCAACGTCAGCCGAGGCCAGCCCTGTCCGTCCCGTCCCCCCTGATCCACCACGCGCCGGAGCCACCCGCGCCTGCGGACGCCTTCATCGCGTTCGTACGCGAGGAACGCGCGCCACTGTGTGCGTTCCTGCGCACACGGGGCGTCGGGCCGGAGGATGCAGAGGACATCGCGCAGGACTGCATGGAGCGGCTGATCCGCTATCGCGCGCACGGCACCGACGAACTGCGCCTGCTGCTGTATCGTATCGCGCGCAATCGCCTGGCCGATCGCGGCCGATCGCCGCAGTCGCGACCTCACTTGTCACTGGCCGAGCATGATGGTCACGACGAGCCCACCAGCCCGTCGCCGGACCCCTTGCGCCAGGCAGAGTCCGGGCAGATGTTGTCCCTGCTGCGGCAGGCCCTTTTCAAACTGCCCGAGCGCGCGCGCGAGGTGTACCTGCTCAACCGGATCACCGGCATGAGCTATACGCAGATCGCGCGGCACTGTGGAATTACAGCCAAGACCGTGGAAAAACATATCGCCCGCGCCCTGCAGGGCCTGCGCCAGGAGTTGGGACCGGATCCGCTGCACAACGACAGGGATACCGAATGAGCAGCCACCGGCATAGGGAAGACGCCTCGCTGTTCGCACGCGCCAGCACCTGGGTGGCGCGTCTGGAAGCTCCGGACTGCACCGCAGCCGAACGCGAGTCATTCGAAGACTGGCTTGCTGAAGACCCTGCCCATGTCAAAGCCTGGGTGCAGGCCGAAGACCTTTTCCAGCAGGGCCAGGGCCTGGCTGCGGACCCGTGGCTGCGGACGGCTGCGGCGCGCGCGGCACGGCCTGCCCGGCGCCGCTGGCTGCCTGCTGCGGCCGCAGCCGCGGGTATCTGCGTGGCCATCGGCGTGGGCTGGATGGTAGCGGTGGATGGCAACCCTGCCCCGCAACACTTTGCCAATGACACGCATCAGGCACAGCGGCTGACCCTGCCCGATGGCAGCGTGGCCATGCTCGATGCCGGCACGACGCTGCATGCGCGCTTCGGCTGGCGCCACCGCGAGCTGGACCTCGAACGCGGCCGCCTGCAGCTGCAGGTCGCGCCATCGAGCAAGGCATTGCAGCTGCGCGCCGGCACCAGCACGATCCGCGATATCGGCACGACCTTCCAGGTTGAGCGCCTGCACGATGGACTGGTCGAGGTCGCGCTGCTGGAGGGCGCGGTGGAAGTCAGCAACGGCGCCGCCCAGCACACGCTGGCCCCTGGCCAGCAACTGCAGGTACTGCCCTCCGGGCGCATCCAGCCCGGTCCAGCGCTGTCCTCCACGGCAGCCGCCGAGGGCTGGCTGCATGGGCAGCTGGTCTTCGATGCCACCCCGCTGTCGATCGTGGTCGAACGCATGAACCGCTATGGCCATGCACCGCTGGTGATCGCTGACCCTGAGATCAGTGATCTGGCGGTCAGCGGCACGTTCCGCGCAGGTGACGCACAGGAGTTGCTGTCCGCGCTGGAACTTGGCTGGTCCATTGCTGGCCAGACGCGCCCGGATGGCGCGCTGGAACTGCGCCGCACGTACTGAGGAGGCCTGCGGTGATGGCAGGACCAGGCACGCTGCAGTGGGGGCTGCTCCGCCCCCTGCTGTGCCTGGCGCTGCTGGTCGCCGCGCCGCCTGCCGCCATCGCAGGCGATTCCGCTGCGGCCCATGACTACCGTATCGACGCCGGCCCGTTGCCTTCAGCATTGCAGCAATGGGCACGGCAAAGCGGCATCGCCCTGGTGTTCGATGCCCGGGAACTGGCGGGGCTCCGTGCCAACGGCACCCACGGCCTGGCCGATCCAGCATCGGCCCTGAAACGGCTGGTCGCCGGCATGCCGGTGACCATCCTTCGAACACCGTCCGGAGGCTTCGTGGTCCGCCGCATCCGCGTCGCGCCCGCGGCCGCCCCGCCGGTTCCGGCAGCAGTCGCGCCGCGCCCACGCACGCCCCCGCCATCGCCGCGCCAGGTGGACCTGGCGCCGATCCATGTCACCGGCAGCCGGTTGCCGCGCACCTCCGTGCAGACCACCCTGCCGGTGACTACGATCGATCGCGCAGATATCCTGCGCAGCGGCTACGGCAGCCTGTTCGACCTGCTGCGACACCTGCCCGGCATGAACGGACTGCCCGCGATGAGCAGCGCACGCAGTGGCGATTCGCAGTACCTGCCTGTCGGTGCTGCCGCCACCACCAGCCTGGATGGCATGGGACCACGCGCCACGCTGTTCCTGGTCAATGGCCGGCGCCTGCCCCGCTACCCGATGGTGTCGCTGGAGCAGGGCGGGCTCACCGATCTGGGCGGCATTCCACTCAGCTTTGTCGAACGCATCGAACTGGTTCGCGGCGGTGCTTCAGCCATCTACGGCGCCGATGCCATGTCCGGCGTGGTCAACATCATCCTGCGCGACCAGGCCGACGGCCCGGAGGCGACGCTGCAGACCGGCCTGAGCAGCCGTGGCGACGCTGGCCAGTACCGCGTGCAGGCCGCCACCGGAGGCCTGCGCGGGAACGGGGACCGCTGGTTCGCAGGCATCGACCTGCATCGCGTCGATCACCTGGCGGGGGACCAGCGTGACTGGCACGCAGAGACGTCGCAGTACCTGATCGGCGCCTTCCGCGATGGCGACTACTGGCCCGCTACGCGCTGCGACGGGCCATTGAAACGACGCAATGGCGCCTGCTGGTTCGACAGTTCGCGCCCTCGTTCACTTCAACCGGCCTCCGATACCGCCTCGGCCTATCTGCGCTACCGGCATGAGCGTGGCCAGGGGCGCTACGTCTATGCCGAAGCCCGCGCCAGCCACAACCGGCAGCGCTTCGATCTGGGCCCGACCGCCGTCGCCCTCGGCCTGTACGGCTACACCTTCAACAGCGTCCTGCGGGAAGCCGGCAATGTGCGTCCCCAGGTACGTGCCACCGACGCCGATCTCACCCTGGGCATCGGCCGGGACCAGGGCAGCCACAGTTGGGACGCCGGCATCAGCGCGCAGCGCAGCGACGTCACCCTGTCCACGCCGGGCACCGTGCGCGCCGAACCCTTCATCGAGGCTGCGCAGTCACTCAGGTTCCTGCCAGGCTTCAATGCATTGCCCGCGGATGAAGCAACATCGCTGTTCCCGTCGATCCGCAACCGTGGACTTACCGAGCAGTGGCAGGGCTGGTGGGGCGTACAGCGGATGCTGGTGCCGATGCAGGGCGGCAATGCGCAGCTGGCTACCGGCATCGACCTGCGCCATGAACGCTGGACGTCCCACCCGGACACCCTGCTGAGCCAGGGCGATCTGGCACTGGGGCTGCCGCAGCAGCAGCGGCGCCTGTCGCGGCAGAGTGGCGGCGCGTATGCGGAACTGGGCCTGCCGCTCACATCGGAGCTGCGCATGGACGTGGCCGCGCGCTGGGACTACGACGGCGACTACACGGCATTCTCGCCCCGTGCCGGCCTGCGCTGGACACCCACACCGCACTGGTCGTTCCTGCTGGCCAGCGGCCGCGGCTATCGCGCGCCCAGCCTGTTCGAACAGCGCCGGCCGCCAGGACAGTTCGGCACCCTCACCCTGCCCGCCTCAAGCGCACTGCCGCCCTGTGCACAGAGCGAGCCCGACGGCCGCTGCGTGGTCACTGTGGACGTGGAAGAGAACACCACGCTCAAGGCCGAGAGCTCACGCAGCCATTCGCTGGCGGCGACCTGGTCACCCAGCGATGCGTTCTCGCTGTCGCTGACCCACAACATCGTCGAGCTGCGCAATGAGATCCTTGCGCTGCAGCCGGCCGATGCCGTGTGGAACCGTGACACCTGGCAGCTGGATGAGAATGGCAACCTGAGCAGCCTGCGGCTGTCGTTCGACAATATCGGCCGTACCACCTCACGCAACTGGGTACTGCGTGGCGAATACCGGATCGACACCGGCAGCAACGGCCAGTGGATGTTCTCGCTGGACGCGCTGAAGCAGCAGGAGCTGCGCCGTCGTCGCGACCACGAACCGGCGATCGACCTGCGCGGGCATGTCACCCCCGAGATGGCGGCGGTCCTGAACGTGCAATGGCAGAACAGCAACTGGGACATCGCCCTGCGCGGCAACCAGGTGGGCCGCACCCGTGCATGGCTGCCCGGCGCCGAGTGCCCGCAGCGGCAGATCGAACAGAACCACTGCATGAATCCGCGCCAGCTGCGCTGGAACCTGCACCTGGCGCGCCGCCTGGGCCCGCGTGTCATCGCGGCGCTGGACGTGCACAACGTGCTTGATGCGCAGCCGGTGAACTACCTGGACGGCAATGGCGGGCAGATGCCGGGACTGGACGATCCACTGGGCCGTTACTACCTGCTTACCCTGCAGTTCCGCTGAGCGTAGTACGCTACGCGGCCTGTTCCACCGGCCTGCCACCTCCCCCATGAAAGCCTATCTCTGGTTCTGGGGCGCGTTCCTGCTGTTCTTCGCGTTGCCCTTCCCCTGCATCCTCTATTTCGGCACCTCCTGGCCGGTAGCGCTGGCTGATCGCAGCGCGCCGTGGCTGTCCCTGCTGCTGCTTGTACTGTCGCTGGCTGCATGGCTCTCTCTGCTGTTCGCCTTCCTGCATTTCCTGCTGCTCGGCCCACCGCGCGCCCTGCATCGCGTTCGCTCGATCCTCGCCGATGGCGAACTGCGTGATGCGCTGATCGAACACGCCGAGCAGACCGGTGTGCACGTGCGTGGATTCGCACAATGGAAACTGCAGCTGTCCTTCCAGAATCTGTCGGGCACGCCGATCAGGGAACAGCTGCTGGTGGTCGACAGCAAGCCGCAGCTGCAGCGTTTCGTTGCCGGCCAGCGCCTCGAGGTTCGCCTGAGCCGCGAACCGGGCGCGTTCCCCAATGTGGTGCTGGAGGGGGCGCAGCCCGAACTGGATGTCGCCAGCCTCTGGCGTCGTGGTGTCGGCGCAGCGATCGGCATCGTGGCGGTGGCCAGTGCCTATGTGTTTGCCTACCGGCTGCAGAGCGAGGGGCTGGGCTGGACCTTCCTGTCGTTCGGCCATCCCCTGCTGGTGTGCCCGCTGGTGCTGTGTGGCTATGCGCTGGGCCTGCGCCTGCTCGGCCGGCTGCTGCAGGCCGATGCCCGCGGTGACGCATTGAAGTACCGCGGCATCGGCGTGGAGGCCAGGGTACTGAAGGTGCGCCAGACCGGCACCTACCTCAACGAACAGCCGCAGGTGGAGTTCCAGCTGGAGTACACCGATCGTGACGGCCGCCTACAGCAGGTGAGCGTACGCCGATTCATCCCGCTGATCGACCTGGCCAACATCCCGCGCGAACACGTGACCCTGCTGTACGACCCGGATGACCGCGGCAACGTGCGCCTGGAGGGCATGTGAAGCGGCCTCCTTCCACCCGACGGGTGTTTTCGCTGGTGCTGCTGGTGCTGGCCGGCGTGGCCGTAGCCGGCGGTGCACTGGGAACGATCGCCGAAACGCTGGGACATCCGCTGCAGCCCGACCGTCCGCCGAGGCCATCTGAATCGCAACCGCCGCGCGAGCAGGCCGACTCACTGGCAACGGCGCCCGGACTGCAGTCCGACCCGATACCCCACCGCAGCAACCGGCTGTTCGATTCGGAGTACCTGCTGGGCGCACGCCAGGCACTGGAGCAGTTGCCTGCATTGTCCGGACACCGGCTGACGGTGTTCCACAGCATCCACTTCTACGACGATGGCCGCATCAATCTGGACCTGGTCGATCCGCAGCAGCCGGACCACGTCGACAGCTACCACTTCGAACGTGGCCAGTGGCGCAAGGGCAATCCGGTGAACCCGCAGCAGTTCGCGCCGACCATCAGCCTGCATCGCAGCAGCACACCCCTGGCCAACATCGATTTCGATGCCGTACCACGCGTGGCCAAGGCACTGCAGGAACAACGCAACGCATTGCAGAACCCGGCCTCGGAAGTCGGCCACGTCTACGTGATCGTGCGCAAGGCTGGCAAGCTGGCATGGCTGCCGGACGAGGTTGCAGGCGACCGCGAATCGGCACGCCTGCAGTTCGATGCACAGGGCATCGCGCGCAGCGTCAAAAAAGGGGACGGAGGGAATTAAGTCGCCATCGGCATCAAGGCAGTTACGACTTAATCCCCTCCGTCCCCTTTTTCTATTTTACCGAGCGGGCGATGGCGTACTGCGCGGCGTAGTAGGTGGACAACACCAGCAGGCTGGCCAGCGGCAGGCCGCCAGCAAAGCGGTCCCAGGCCAGCAGTGAATCGCTGGCCACGAACAGCAGGGCACCGGTTGCCGCCCAGCGTGCACTGCACGGTTCCGGCGCGGCCGCCTGAGGACGCGTCCATGCGCGCGCCAGCGCCAGCACCGCCATCGAGGCGAGCACCACCACGTAGGCCAGCACCGGAATGCGCATCGGCGCCGGCAGGTGCGGCCACAGGCCCATCACGTTGAGCACGGCGAAGGCACCCAGCAGCATGCTGGCGCCAACCAGACCACGACCGGCGCGCAGGCCAGCGCGGAAGGCGACGATGTAGCAGACGTGGGCCAGCAGGAAGGCGACCAGGCCCGGCACGAACGCGTCGATCGGCAGCATCAGCGCGATGTCGCCCACGCACGACAGCAGCATGCCGGCCAGCACCGCGCGGCGGTAGAACCGCTGCGCCGGATCACGCACACACCAGGCGATGGCGGCGATCAGCAGCGTGGTTGCCGGCTTGGCCAGCCAGTGCAGCCAACGCCCCTCGCCATCCAGGAACGCGCCGACGATGGCGAGGACCGCCATCAACAGGATCACGCCATCGCGCACCCGCGGCTTCATCGCGCCTTCCACAGGTCGGCCAGGCGGTCGGGCTTGCCGGCAATGCGCTCCAGCACCGGGTACTGCAGGCCACCGCGGTAGTCGATGTTCATCGTCTCGATCCGGTCGAACTGCTTCACCAGCAGCACGATCGGTGCCTTGTCCTTCGCCGCGCCGGCCACCGCGTCCTTCAGCCGCTGGCTGCTGTATTCGCGGCCACCCACCGCGATCACCTTCATGCCCGGCGCGAGCCCAGCGTTGAACGCCGGGCTGTCCCAGATCACGTCGCCGACCACGCCGCTGTCGAGCACGGTCGCGCCCAGCGAGTAGGCCAGCAGCGCCCCCTTGGCGCGCTTTTCCTGCGCCTTGTAGGCATCGTTCGGGGTATCGCGGTAGACCAGCTTCCAGCCGGCCAGCTCCAGGCCTCCGTTCAACGAACCGTGGCCATCCAGGCGGCCGCGCAGGAAGCTCGACCAGTCGTACGGCGCGATGCCGTTCAAGGTCGCCACCACATCGTCGAAGGTGTACGGATTGACGTCCCAGTCGCCCTTGCCGACGCCGAAGAAGGCACGCGCGAAGTCATCCAGGCTGCGGCGGTTGCCGCTCAGCTCGCGCAGTTTGCCTTCCACCTCCAGCCACAGCATCTGGCCGCCGGAGTAGTAGTCCTCGCTCATCTGGTAGTTGCGGTACGGCAGGGTGCGGCGCTGGGCGATGGTCGGGTCGTTGGTGGTGTCCTGCAGCGGGCGCCAGGCGAGGCCCGGGCGACCGCGATCATAGGTGGCGGCCACGTTGGCCAGCATGTCGCGCGCCTGCGCGACCGACCACAGCCCCGAGCGTGCGGCCAGCACCTGGCCCCAGAACTGGGTCTGGCCCTCGTACACCCACAGCAGGCTGTCGCCCATCGGCACGTTGAAATTGGCAGTAGCCAGATCGGCGCCGCGACGGTACTTGCCGTTCCAGGAATGGGTGTACTCGTGCGGCAGCAGGTCGCGCATCCACGCGTTGCTGTCCCACTCGGTGAAATAGCCCGGATCGGCGCTGTTCTCGCTGGAGCGGTGATGCTCCAGGCCGATGCCGCCGAGACGGTCGGTCAATGCCAGCAGGAACTCATAGTGGTTGTAGTGACGCGCACCGTAGAGCTTGTCGGCCTGCTGCACCAGCGCGCGGTGCAAGGTGATCTGCGCGTCGGTGGGCTTCAACGACTTGGCCTCGTCGGCGAACACGTTGAGGTGCACCGGCACCTTCGCACCCGGGTCGAGATCGATGCGCTGGTAGTGCTCGCCGGCGAACAACGGCGAATCGACCAGGTGATCATAGGAGATCGGCTTGAACACCACGGTATCGCCGTCACGGCGCGCAGTCTCCAATGCGGTGGCGAATGACCAGCCCTTGGGCAGCGTCACGCTGGCCTGCGCCTGCAGCTGGCGCGCATCGACACCGGCCGGATACAGCGAGTTGGCGTTCCACTGCAGGTTGAGCATCTCCGGGGTCATCACCACCCGGCCCTGGCTGCCACCCTGCGAGGACAGGAAGTCGAAGTGCGCGACGATCTCGCTGACGCCCTCGGGCACGTTCACCTTGAACGCATAGACGTTGTACTGGTCACGCTGCCAGGCCAGCGGCTTGCCGTTGGCGGTCACGCGCAGGCCGGCCAGCTTGTCGATCGGGCCGGTGGGCGAATGGTTGCCGGGAATCCACTGCGGGTACAACAGGGTCATCGGGCCGGGCTTGGCCGGCACGGTGGCAGTCACCTTGAAGATGCGCCGGGCCAGGTTGCGCGCGTCCACGTCGATGCGCAGCAGGCCGGGCGCCGCCGCGTTGGCCGGTGGCGAGGTCTGCGCCAGTGCAGGCGAGGCCGCCAGCGCGAACAGCAGGGACATCACCAGGGCTCGGGTCTTCATCGGGCAGCATCCAACAGCGGAGAATCCTCCGATGCTAGGCCTGTAGAGTGCCCTGCCCCATGGCCAAAGGTCATGGGAGAGAGGCTTGCTGAAGGCCTCAGGCAGGGAACCCCTCTAGAATCTCTCGGCACCATTGATGCACGTGCCTTCGAGAGTTTGCTTGCCAGGCCCATCGTCGGCTTGGCAAGCCCTCTGGATTGGGAATCTACTTCGACGCTTCTTGCTTGTAAGCGGCTTCAATGGCCCCCTTTAATCTCGCCGGATCCTCGATCCTGACGCCTGTCAAACATCTGGAACCCGTTGCGTCAAAAAATACCGTGGATGCCGAGCCCCCTTGGAAATGTGCGTAACCGAAAACCGGTGCCGGTGAATCGGCCAGCGGCGCCCATACGATCTTGCCAAGTACCAGTTTTGCCTTCGCAAGGTCCCGATCGATACACCCACCCGATGCCCTTACAACGATCGTAGTCTGGCCTGATCGTTGATCAAGTTCGGTAGCTAGCTCAATACCGCCGAAATTCCGGACAGTCCCGAAAGCAGTCGCGACCTCAGCAAGCGAGCCGTTTTTGATGCCCAAAGCATCAGCGGCGGCATCCGGCCCCGCACTTCGCGCCAACTCCAGCTTCTCGATGTAATCGAGTGCCTCGAGCTGCGAAGCTTTTGCCGCGGAACTCCATGCCTGAGGGGGCGAGGTTGCCGCTACAGCGGCGAGCGGAACAATCATAGGCAAGGTCAGCAATGATTTCACTGACGCCCTAGCAAAATCACCAAGGATAGTTGGCATCGTAGTAGTCCTCGTGCTGCTTGGTATACGTTTTTCCCGACGCGACATGATTGTTATCGCAGAAAACTTTCCCGATATCCACCAACGACTCACCACCCGACCACATGCTCCATAGCTTAGCGGAGTTATCGGAAATCAACGGGACTTCAACAAATCCTTCAGATGCCACGCGAATCTGATCACTCACTACCGCGTTGTTAACTACGGCCTTAGCCTCCCACACGCAATTCCTTTCAACATACTGGGCTTTGGTGATCGGAGCATCAATATTGGGAACACCTGCCTCGTGGTGACCAAGCTCATGACTCAGATAGCCCACAGTTTTATAGAGACCAGGCCAGTCATTGCTTTCGCAAGAGTATGGTGGCACCAATATTTTCGCCGTCAGCGGGTCGTAACTAGGTGGAAGACCGTATGCCCTTACCCCCACATGTGCCTGGATCTGGGAGGTGAGCGTGGTGGAAGCAGCGGAGATGAAGTCTACGCACTGGCCCAAACCAGTTACAGGGAAGGCCTGCGATTTCGCGTAGGTCGGACAAAGAAGTGAGATGATCAAAATCAGGTATTTCCATACCATTTGTTTACCCCTTTCCTTGGATCGCAGCGATCCGACTCAAAAAATAGCGCCAACAGTCCTTTTTCATCATAGGAAAATTCCTAAAGACTCCGCCATTTGCAGTCAATCACACCCGAAACGAGAACGCGTTAAAACTTTTCGGCATCAGGGGCAAGCGTCGGATTTTGAAGAAAAACCGCCATGCGTTCGCAGAGTGAAAGCCCCCCGGCGAGGCCGTTGATGGAACAGCGCATCAAAGCTCGGAGTGTTCAAGTCGCATGATCGCTCATCTGCTCATCTGCTCATCTGCTCAGCCAGCAGTGAGCTGAGTATGGGTCGCGTGTTTATTTGGCAGCTTCCAGCGATGGTACCCTCGATAATCACCATCGCTGCGCCCATCTACTCATGGCGTGAACCTATTTGCGATGCGCAAGCGGGAAAAAGGTCACGCGCGGTGCGCCCATCCACGCATGGCGCGGATCTACTGGGGTGCGTGGGCGGACAAGGTCATGGTCGGTGCCCATCCACGCATGGCGTGGATCTACGGGTGTGCCGACCGGATGCAGTAGATCCACGCCATGCGTGGATGACATGCACCCGGTAGCGCCGGGCCATGCCCGGCGAACAAGCTGCCGCGGTCAGTCGACCAGACGCAGGCGCAGTTCCTTCGGCAGCGCGAATACCATCGATTCCGGCTCGCCATCCAGCTCGCCCACGCCGCTGGCACCCAGCTCGGCCAGGCGTGCCAGCACGCCATCGACCAGCACCTGCGGCGCCGAGGCACCGGCAGTGACGCCGATGTGCTGCTTGCCCACCACCCACGCCGGGTCGATTTCATGCGCGCCGTCGATCAGGTACGACTCCACGCCTTCGCGGCGGGCCAGCTCACTCAAGCGATTGGAGTTGGAGCTGTTCGGCGAACCGACCACCAGCACCAGGTCGCAGCGCTTGGCCAGGTCGCGCACCGCATCCTGGCGGTTCTGCGTGGCGTAGCAGATGTCGTCGTTCTTCGGGCCCTGCATCGCCGGGAAGCGCTCACGCAGCGCATCGATGATGCCGCGCGTGTCGTCCACCGACAGCGTGGTCTGCGTGGTGTAGGCGAAGTTTTCCGGCTGGTTGATGTGCAGCGTGGCGACCTGCTCCACGTCTTCGACCAGGTAGATCTGGCCGGTACCGGCTTCGCGGTTCCACTGGCCCATGGTGCCTTCCACTTCCGGGTGGCCGGCGTGGCCGATCAGCACCACGTCGCGGCCGGCACGGCAGTGGCGGGCGACTTCGAAGTGGACCTTGGTCACCAGCGGGCAGGTAGCGTCGAACACCTTCAGGCCACGGCGCTCGGCTTCCTGGCGCACGGCCTGGGACACGCCATGCGCGCTGAAGATGACCGTGTTGTTGTCCGGCACTTCGTCCAGTTCCTCGACGAAGATCGCGCCGCGCTGCTTCAGATCGTCCACCACGAAGCGGTTGTGCACCACTTCATGGCGAACGTAGATGGGCGCGCCCAGCGTTTCGATCGCGCGCTTGACGATCTCGATCGCACGATCGACACCGGCACAGAAACCACGCGGGTTGGCGAGCAGCACATCCATCAGTTCAATCTCCCGGCAGCGGCCGGCTTACGGTTTCGGGTTGGCATTATCCGCCTTTTTGGCGGACTTGCCTTCGAACAGGCCAAACAGGGCGATGCCGATGGCACCCACCACGATGGCCGAATCGGCGATGTTGAACGAGGGCCAGGTGTAGCTGCCCACGTACCACTGGATGAAATCGACCACGTGGCCGTGCACCTGGCGGTCGATCACGTTGCCGATGGCACCGCCGATGATCAGCGCATACGGCACCGCGGCCTTCCAGTTGCCGCGGGCGGTGCCGCGCAGCCACCAGGCCATCAGGCCGCTGATGGCGATGGCCAGCGCGGTGAAGAAGTACTTCTGCCAGCCACCGGCGTCGCTCAGGAAACTGAACGCGGCGCCGGTGTTGTAGGTGCGGTACCAGTTCCAGAAGCCGTCGATCACAACCACCGGCTGGAACTCCGGCAGGCTCGACAGGACCCAGGCCTTGGACCACTGGTCCAGGCCGATGATGGCGGCCGACAGCAGCAGCCAGACCAGGGCGTTCGGGTGCGGACGGGGCGCGGCCATCAGAACCAGCTCCGCACTTCACCAGCGCCGGTGATGTTGCTCACGCAGCGGCCGCACAGTTCCGGATGGTCGGCGTTGCTTCCGACATCGGCACGGTGGTGCCAGCAGCGCACGCACTTGGCCTTGGTGGTCGGCTGGGCGCTGACGAACACCTCGTCGGTGGTCGCCGGGCGCACCTGCACGTCGCCGCTGATGAACAGGAAGCGCAGTTCATCGGCCAGCGGCTGCCACTTCGCGGCCTGCTCCTCGTTGGCGGCAATGGTGATTTCCGCTTCCAGCGCGGCACCGATCGCGCCGTTGGCACGCATCGGCTCCAGCACCTTGGCCACCTGCTCGCGCACGGCCAGCAGCTGATCGAAGTCGGTGGCGTTGAGCTGGGCATCGGCCGGCAGCGGCGCCAGGCCGTCGTACCAGGTGGTGAACAGCACGTGGCCGGCGCGTTCGCCCGGCAGGTAGCCCCACAGCTCGTCGGCGGTGAAGGTCAGGATCGGTGCGACCCAGCGGGTGAACGCTTCGGCGATGTGGTACATCGCACTCTGTGCCGAACGGCGACCGTGCGAATCGGTCGGCATCGTGTACAGGCGGTCCTTGGTCACGTCCAGGTACAGCGAACCCAGGTCCACGCTGCAGAAATTCAGCAGCAGCTGCACGATCTCGGCCATGTTGTAGCCGTCGTAGGCTGCCTTGATCTTCTCCTGCAGCTCCCACGCGCGATGCACGATCCAGCGGTCCAGCGCGACCATCTTGTCGAGCGGTTGCAGGTGCTGGGCCGGATCGAAGCCGTCCAGGTTGCCGAGCAGGAAGCGTGCGGTGTTGCGCAGGCGACGGTAGGCGTCGGCGTTGCGCTTGAGGATCTCCTGCGACAACGACATCTCGTTGCTGTAGTCGGCCGAGGCGATCCACAGGCGCAGGATGTCCGCGCCCAGCTTGTTCATGATGTCCTGCGGCTCGATGCCGTTGCCCAGCGACTTGGACATCTTGCGGCCGTGCTCGTCCACGGTGAAACCGTGGGTGAGGCACTGCTTGTACGGGGCGCGCTTGTCGATCGCCACGCCGGTCAGCAGCGAGGACTGGAACCAGCCGCGATGCTGGTCGGAACCTTCCAGGTACAGGTCGGCCGGCTTGCCGAAGCCACGCGCGGCGAGCACGCCCTCATGAGTCACGCCCGAATCGAACCAGACGTCGAGGATGTCGGTGACCTTCTCGTAGTCGGCCGCTTCAGCGCCCAGCAGTTCGGCGGCATCCAGCGAATACCACACGTCGATGCCCTCAGCTTCGACGCGGTCGGCGACCTGCTGCATCAGCTCCACCGAACGCGGATGGATCTCGCCGGTCTGGCGATGGGTGAACAGGGCGATCGGCACGCCCCAGGTGCGCTGGCGCGAGATGGTCCAGTCCGGACGACCGTCGACCATGCTCTGGATGCGCGCCTTGCCCCAGCTCGGGAACCAGCCGACGGTATCGATGGCGGCCAGCGCATCGCGGCGCAGGTGGGCCTTGTCCATCGAGATGAACCACTGCGGGGTGGCGCGGAACACCACCGGCGTCTTGTGGCGCCAGCAGTGCGGGTAGCTGTGGCGGATCGGGTGGAAGGCCAGCAGCGAGCCGTTGTCGCGCAACACGCCGACGATGGCTTCCTGCGCCTTCCACAGGTGCTGGCCGGCCAGCACCACGTCGCCGGCCGGCGGCGTCGATTCCAGGTACACGCCACGGCCGTCGATCGGTGTGACCTGACCGGCGTTGTACTTGTCCAGCAGGCCGTACTTCTGGCTGACCACGAAGTCTTCCTGGCCGTGGCCGGGGGCGGTGTGCACCGCACCGGTACCGTCCTCGTCGGAGACGTGGTCGCCGTTGAGCACCAGGATCTCGCGTTCCGGGTAGAACGGATGCGCCAGCAGCTGGTTTTCCAGCGCCGCGCCGGTGGTTTCACCGTGCAGCACGACCTCATCCACACCGTAGCGCTGCAGCGCACGCTCGGCCAGCGCGGCGGCCAGCACCAGCCAACGGCGCTTGCCGTTGTGGGCCGGACCTTCGGCCAGCACATAGTTGATCTCCGCGCCCAGCGACACCGCCAGCGAGGCCGGCAGCGTCCACGGGGTGGTGGTCCAGATCGGCACGGCCACTTCGACGTCGGCCGGTACGCTCACGCCGAACGCCTGGCCGATGGCCTGCGCATCACGCGCGGCGTAGGCCACGTCGATCGCCGGCGATTCCTTTTCCTGGTACTCGATTTCCGCCTCGGCCAGCGCCGAACCGCAGTCGAAGCACCAGTACACCGGCTTGGCGCCGCGGACCAGGTGGCCGTTGGCCACGACCTTGGCCAGTGCACGGATCTCGTTGGCTTCGAAGTCGAAGCTCAGGGTCTTGTACGGGTTGTCCCAGTCACCGGTCACGCCCAGGCGCTTGAAGTCCACGCGCTGGATGTTGATCTGCTCTTCGGCGAACTCACGGCACTTCTGGCGGAATTCAACGGCGTCGAGCTTGGTACCGACCTTGCCCCACTTCTTCTCGACCGCGATCTCGATCGGCAGGCCGTGGCAGTCCCAGCCCGGCACGTAGGGCGCATCGAAGCCGGCCAGGTAGCGCGACTTGACGATGATGTCCTTCAGGATCTTGTTGACCGCGTGGCCGAGGTGGATGCGGCCGTTGGCGTACGGCGGGCCGTCATGCAGCACGAACAGCGGGCGGCCGGCGGCGTTGTCGCGCAGCTGCTGGTAGAGCCCCTGCGCTTCCCACTGCGCCAGAATGCCCGGCTCGCGCTTGGGCAGGTCGCCGCGCATCGGGAATTCGGTGGCTGGCAGGTTCAGGGTGGTCTTGTAGTCCTGGCTCACGCAGTGGCTCGCAATCTATGTTCGGAAAGGAGGGCGCGCGCCTGTTCGGCGTCGCGGTGCATCTGGTCGGTCAGCGCCGCCAGATCATTGAATTTCTCTTCGTCGCGCAGCTTGGCGACGAACTCCACGTCGATGTGGCGCCCGTACAGGTCGCCCTGGAAATCGAACAGGTGGGCTTCCAGCAGCGGCTCCACGCCCTCCACCGTCGGCCGCGTGCCGAAGCTGGAGACCGACGGCCACGGCTGGTCGAACACACCGTGCACCCAGGTTGCGTAGATGCCCGACAACGCCGGGGTCTTCGGGAAACGCAGGTTGGCGGTGGGGAAGCCCAGCGTGCGGCCGAGCTGGCGCCCGCGCACCACCCGGCCGCTGATCGCATACGGACGGCCGAGCAGGTCGTTGGCACGGGCGAAGTCGCCGTCCTGCAGCAGCTGGCGGATGCGGGTGCTGGAAATGCGCTCGCCATGCAGGTCGACCGCTTCGATCTCGCCAGCAGTGAAGCCCAATTCGGCGCCCATCTTCTGCAGCAGGGCCAGGTCACCACGGCGGCGGTTGCCGAAGCAGAACTCCGGGCCGATCCAGACTTCGCGTGCGCCCAGGCGGTGGGCCAGCAGCTGGTGGACGAACGACTCGGCCGGCATCGCTGCCATGGCCGCGTCGAAGCGCAGCAGGCCGATCGCATCGACGCCGAGCTCGCGCAGGATCTCGACCTTGCTGCGCGCCAGGGTCAGCCGCGGCGGTGGTGTGCCCTGGGCGAAGAACTCACGCGGCAGCGGCTCGAACGCCACGGCCACCGCGGCCACGCCCAAGGCGCGCGCGCGGGCGACCGCGTGGCGGACCAGCGCACGATGCCCCAGGTGGAGGCCGTCGAATGCACCGATACAGACCACGCTTCCGCTGGGGAACAGCTCCCCGCCCTCGACGCTTCTGAACAGCCTGCTCATCAACTCTCGTTCCGGCCCGCCCGGGGCCGCCGCTTCAATGGTGTAACCCTGAAGTATAGCCGCCACAAGCGGTGATCAATGCCCGCGCAGGTCGCGCGGGCGGAAGCCCATCGCCACCATGGTCACCGCGTAGGTGGCGCCGCCGCCGCCGACCAGCAGCGACAGGCTGCCGATCCGCTCCCATACGCCCATCGCCGAGAACGCCGGCAGCCAGTGCAGCAGGGCCAGCAGCGCAGCAACCATGGCCGCGCAGGCCAGCAGCAGGCGCAACAGATAGCCGCCCCAGCCCGGCCGGCGCTGGTAGACATCGGTCTTGCCCAGCCAGTACCACAGCAGGCCCAGGTTCAGGTAACTGGACAGCGCACTGGCAATGCCCAGTGCCAGATGCAGGCCCGGCTGCTTGCCGATGGCCGCCATCACGCCCTGTGCCTTCAGCTCGTGCGGCACCATCACCTGGTACAGCACCGCCAGCAGGGCGAAGTTGAACACCATGTTGGCCACCAGTGCAGCCACACCCGCGCGTACCGGGGTCTTGGTGTCCTGGCGGGCGTAGAACGCCGGCAACACCACCTTCAGCAGAGCGAACGCCGGCAGGCCGAAGCTCAGGCCGTACACCGACAGCGCGGTCATGCGGGTATCGAAGGCACTGAACTGGCCGTGCTGGAAGATGGTCGCGATCAGCGGCTCGGCCAGCAGCAGCAGGCCGAGCATGGCCGGCACCGAGATCAGCAGGGTCATCCGCAGGCCCCAGTCCAGCGAGCGCGAGAAGCCCTCGCGGTCGGTGCTGACGTGGTGACGGGCCAGCGCCGGCAGGATCACCGTGCCCAGCGCCACACCGAACACGCCCAGTGGCAGCTCCAGGAAGCGGTCGGCCAGCGACAGCCAGGACTGCGAGCCATCGGTCAGCTTGGCCGCGATGACCGTGTCCAGCAGCAGGTTGATCTGCGCCACCGAGGAGCCGAACAGGGTCGGCACCATCAGCGTCATCACCTTGCGCACGCCCGGGTGGCTCCAGCCCCAGCGCGGCAGGGTCAGCAGGTTGATGCCTTTCAGCGAGGGCAGCTGGAACAGCAGCTGCAGGATGCCGGCGGCGAGCACCGCCCAGCCCAGCGCCAGGATCTGCTTTTCCGGGGTGCCGCCCAGCCGCGGCGCCAGCCACAGCGCACCGGCGATCATGCACAGGTTGAGGATGACCGGGGTCAGCGCCGGCATGGCGAAGCGCTGGAAGCTGTTCAGCGCGCCACCGGCCAGCGCGGTGAGCGAGACGAACAGCAGGAACGGGAAGGTCAGGCGGAACAGGTCGACCAGCAGGCCCTGCTTCACCGGGTCGGTATCAACGCCACTGGAGAAGACCGAGGCCAGCTGCGGCGCGAAGATCAGCGCCAGCGCGGTGACCAGCATCAGCACCCCGCCCAGGGTCCCGGCGGTGCGGGCCATCAGTTCACGCAGCTCGGCGTGGCTGCGGGTTTCCTTCACTTCCGTGAACACGGGCACGAAAGCAGTGGCGAAAGAGCCTTCGGCGAACAAACGCCGCAGGAAATTGGGTACCCTGAAGGCGACCCAGAAAGCATCAGTGATGGCGTTGGTGCCGAACGTGGTGGTCACCACGAAGTCCCGGACAAGTCCGAGAACGCGCGAGACCATGGTCATGCTGCTGAACGACAGCAGGCCCCGCAACAACTTGGGTGAACTCACTCAGCGTCCCTCTTGACAATCGACTTGACGTGCATTTCTTACGCCATCATACTAGCTAGCTTGCTGTTCCCATAACACCGATTTTTTCAGGAAACCACCACCGTGGCCAATATCAAGTCCGCCAAGAAGCGCGCCAAGCAGACCGTCGTGCGCAACGCGCGCAACGTGGCTCAGCGCTCGATGCTGCGCACCGCTGTCAAGAAAGTGATCAAGGCGCTGGACGCCAACGATGCCGCCGGCGCCGAAGCCGCCTTCGCCGTTGCCCAGCCGATCCTGGATCGCTTCAGCGCGCGTGGCCTGATCCACAAGAACAAGGCTGCTCGCCACAAGAGCCGCCTGAACGACCGCATCAAGGCCCTCAAGGCCGCCTGATCCGGCGTTGCCGCCCTGCCCCTCGGGGTTGGGCAGCAGACAAAAGCCCGGCCCTGGCCGGGTTTTTTGTTGCCTGCAGTTTCCACCCTGTAGAGCCGAGCCCATGCTCGGCTGGCCGCGCGAACAGCGGCCGAGCATAGGCTCAGCCCTACAGAAGAGCGGCAACCAACAAAAAACCCGGCCGAAGCCGGGTTTTTCGAGCGGAACCACAACACCATTACTGGGCGTCGCGGGCTTCCTGCTCTTCTTCCTTCTGGCGATCGAAGAAGGCCATGATCCGGCTCATGATCGGGAAGGTGCCTTCACGACCCAGCGCGGAGACCAGGAACCACGGCTCCTTCCAGCCCAGCTCGGCGACGATCTGCTCGGCCGCGGCCTTGGCCTCGTCCTCGAACATCAGGTCAGCCTTGTTCAGCACCAGCCAGCGCGGCTTGTTCAGCAGTTCCGGATCGTGCTTTTCCAGCTCGCGCTCGATCGCACGCACCTGCTCCACCGGGGAAATGCCTTCCACGCCACCTTCCATCGGCGAGATGTCCACCAGGTGCAGCAGCAGGCGGGTGCGCTGCAGGTGGCGCAGGAACTGCGCGCCCAGGCCGGCACCGTCCGCCGCGCCTTCGATCAGGCCCGGAATATCGGCAATCACGAAGCTGCGGTAGTTCTCCACCTTCACCACACCCAGGTTCGGGTACAGCGTGGTGAACGGATAATCGGCCACCTTCGGGGTCGCCGCCGAAACGGCGCGGATCAGGGTGCTCTTGCCGGCATTGGGGAAGCCCAGCAGACCGACGTCGGCCAGCAGCTTCAACTCCAGCTTCAGCGTGCGCTCTTCGCCCGGCTCGCCCGGCAGCGCCTGGCGCGGCGAGCGGTTGGTCGAGCTCTTGAAGTGCATGTTGCCCAGGCCGCCGCGGCCACCCTTGGCCACCAGCAGGCGATCGCCGTGCTGGGTCAGATCGCCGATGACTTCATCGGTGGCGACGTTGATCACCACGGTACCGACCGGCACAGTGATGGTCAGGTCTTCGCCGCCCTTGCCATAGGCCTGGCGACCCATGCCGTTCTCGCCGCGCTGCGCCTTGAAGATGCGGTCATGGCGGAAGTCGACCAGGGTGTTCAGGTTCTCGTCGGCGCGGATGTACACGCTGCCGCCCGCACCGCCGTCGCCGCCGTCCGGGCCGCCGAGCGGAATGAACTTCTCGCGACGGAAGCCAATGCAGCCGTTGCCGCCGTTGCCGGCGAACACTTCGATTTCTGCTTCGTCTACCAGTTTCATTGTTTCGATGCCTGCGATGGGCGCGGCCTGCCTGCCGTCGCCTTGAATGTCACGCCGGCCGCGGGCCGGCAACCCGGCACAGCCGGTCTTGCGTTCACTCTAACGAAAAGCCCCGCCGAAGCGGGGCTCTCCATGCAGCGTGCTCTTCATCCAGCACGGCCATGCCGGGGCATGGGTGCCGGCGATGCCTGGATCAGGCGTCGGCCGAGACGATGCTGACGGTACGACGCTTCTTGGCGCCCTTGACCGAGAACTCCACCTTGCCGTCCACGAGGGCGAACAGGGTGTGGTCACGGCCCAGGCCAACGCCCGAACCCGGGTGGAACTGGGTGCCGCGCTGACGCACGATGATGTTGCCGGCTTCGATGGCCTGGCCGCCGAAGATCTTGACGCCCAGGTACTTCGGGTTGGAGTCGCGACCGTTGCGCGAGGAGCCTACGCCCTTTTTATGTGCCATGACTGCTTCTCCTGATGCTTAGCCGGCGATGCCGGTGATCTCGATTTCGGTGTAGTACTGACGGTGACCCTGACGCTTCATGTGGTGCTTGCGGCGACGGAACTTGATGATCCGGACCTTGTCAGCACGACCCTGGGACAGGACCTTGGCGGTGACGGCAGCGCCCTTCAGCGCATCGCCCAGCTTCACGCCATCGCTGTCGCCCAGCATCAGGATGTTGTCAAACTTGATCTCGCTGCCGACTTCGACTTCGAGCTTTTCGACGCGGAGCTTTTCGCCCTGCGCCACGCGGTATTGCTTACCGCCGGTGACCAGTACTGCGTACATGACCAGACTTCCTCTGTAGTTATTGTGGTCTATGGACTGCCGCCGTCGAGGGCGGACAGGAGCGGGATTGTACGCAGATCAGCGGGCGCGGGTCAAGTCAACCCCTGAACGGACCGGGCGCGCGAGCCGGACCGGGGTCAGATCCCTTTTCACAACGTGAAAAGGGATCTGACCCCTGCCTGTCGGCCCGTCTCACAAGGTGAGACACCGGGCTGGCATTGTCGCCCATTGCCCCCATCTGGTCACCTCGGTAGGCTGACCGATTGCCGTTCCCTGCTGGCCCGGCACCCAGCCAACGCCCCCACAACCGGATTCCCCATGGCGATGGATTTCATCCGCATCCGCGGCGCGCGGACGCACAATCTCAAGAACATCGACCTCGACCTGCCCCGCGACAAGCTGATCGTGATCACCGGCCTGTCCGGTTCGGGCAAGTCCTCGCTGGCGTTCGACACCATCTATGCAGAAGGCCAGCGCCGCTACGTCGAGTCGCTGTCGGCCTATGCGCGCCAGTTCCTGAGCGTGATGGAAAAGCCGGACCTGGACCACATCGAGGGCCTGTCCCCGGCGATCTCGATCGAGCAGAAGTCGACCTCGCACAACCCGCGTTCGACGGTGGGCACGATCACCGAAATCTACGACTACCTGCGCCTGCTGTACGCCCGCGTCGGCACCCCGCGCTGCCCGGACCACGGCTACCCGCTGGAAGCGCAGACGGTCAGCCAGATGGTCGACCAGGTACTGACCCTGGACCCGGAACAGCGCTACATGCTGCTGGCGCCGGTCATCCGCGACCGCAAGGGCGAGCACGCGCAGGTGTTCGACCAGCTGCGCGCGCAGGGCTTCGTGCGCGTGCGCGTGGACGGCGAGCTGCATGAAATCGACGCGGTGCCGCCGCTGGCGCTGCGCCAGAAGCACACCATCGAGGCGGTGATCGACCGCTTCCGCCCGCGCGAGGACATTAAGCAGCGCCTGGCCGAGAGCTTCGAGACCGCGCTGAAACTGGGCGACGGCATGGCCTCGGTGCAGAGCCTGGACACCGCCGATGCCGCGCCGACCCTGTTCTCCTCCAAGTATTCCTGCCCGGTCTGCGACTACTCGCTGCCGGAGCTGGAACCGCGCCTGTTCTCGTTCAACGCACCGATGGGCGCCTGTCCCGGCTGCGATGGCCTGGGCATGGCCGAATTCTTCGATCCTTCGCGCGTGGTGGTGCACCCCGAGCTGTCGCTGGCCGCCGGTGCGGTGCGCGGCTGGGACCGCCGCAATGCCTACTACTTCCAGCTGATCGCCTCGCTGGCCAAGCACTACAGGTTCGACGTCGACGCGGCGTGGAACTCGCTGCCGGAGAACGTGCAGCAGGCCGTGCTCTACGGCAGTGGCGATGAAGCGATCACCTTCACCTACTTCACCGAAGCCGGTGGCCGCACCCAGCGCAAGCACCGCTTCGAAGGCATCATTCCCAACCTCGAGCGCCGCTACAAGGAAACCGAATCGCCGGCGGTGCGCGAAGAGCTGTCCAAGTACATCAGCGAACAGCCGTGCCCGGAATGCCATGGCGCCCGCCTCAACAAGGCGGCACGCAACGTGTTCGTGGCCGACCGCCCGCTGCCGGACCTGGTGGTGCTGCCGATCGACGAGGCGCTGAAGTTCTTCAGCGAGCTGAGCCTGCCGGGCTGGCGTGGCGAGATCGCCTCGAAGATCGTCAAGGAAATCGGCGAACGCCTCGGCTTCCTGGTCGATGTGGGCCTGGATTACCTGACCCTGGAACGCAAGGCCGACACCCTGTCCGGTGGCGAGGCACAGCGCATCCGCCTGGCCAGCCAGATCGGCGCCGGTCTGGTCGGCGTGATGTACGTGCTCGACGAGCCGTCCATCGGCCTGCACCAGCGCGACAACGAACGCCTGCTCGGCACCCTCACCCGCCTGCGTGACCTGGGCAACACGGTGATCGTGGTCGAGCATGACGAGGATGCGATCCGCCTGGCCGACTATGTGCTGGACATCGGCCCGGGCGCGGGCGTGCATGGCGGCGAGATCGTCGGCCAGGGCACCCTGCAGGATATCCTGGAGGCACCACGTTCACTGACCGGCCAGTACCTGTCGGGCAAGCGCGCGATCGAGATTCCTGCGCGCCGGCACAAGCCGAACCCGAAGATGACCCTGCACCTGCGCGGGGCCAGCGGCAACAACCTGAAGGGCGTGGACCTGGCGATTCCGTCGGGCCTGCTGACCTGCGTGACCGGCGTGTCCGGATCGGGCAAGTCGACCCTGATCAACGACACCCTGTTCTCGCTGGCCGCCAACGAGATCAATGGTTCCTCGCACCCGATCGCCCCGTACAAGGAGATCGATGGCCTGGACCTGTTCGACAAGGTGGTGGACATCGACCAGTCGCCGATCGGCCGCACCCCGCGCTCGAACCCGGCCACCTACACCGGCCTGTTCACCCCGCTGCGCGAGCTGTTCGCCCAGGTGCCCGAAGCGCGTGCGCGTGGTTATTCGCCGGGCCGTTTCAGCTTCAACGTGCGTGGTGGCCGCTGCGAGGCCTGCCAGGGCGATGGCCTGATCAAGGTCGAGATGCACTTCCTGCCGGACGTGTACGTGCCATGCGATGTCTGCCACGGCAAGCGCTACAACCGCGAGACGCTGGAGATCCTGTACAAGGGCTTCAACATCAACGACGTGCTGGAAATGACCGTCGAGGATGCGCTGAAGCTGTTCGAGCCGGTGCCGTCAATCGCCCGCAAGCTGGAAACACTGGTGGACGTGGGCCTGAGCTACATCAAGCTGGGCCAGAGCGCGACCACGCTGTCCGGTGGTGAAGCGCAGCGCGTGAAACTGTCCAAGGAGCTGTCGCGCCGCGATACCGGCCGTACCCTGTACATCCTCGACGAGCCGACCACCGGCCTGCACTTCCACGACATCGAAGCGCTGCTGGGCGTGCTGCACAAGCTGCGCGACGAGGGCAACACGGTGGTGGTGATCGAGCACAACCTCGACGTGATCAAGACCGCCGACTGGATCGTCGACCTGGGCCCGGAAGGCGGCCATCGCGGTGGCACCATCCTGGTCACCGGCACGCCGGAAGACGTGGCGGCCTGCCCGCAGTCGTACACCGGCCAGTTCCTGGCCCGCATGCTGCCCTCCACCAGCGCGCGCCCGGAACAGCCGGCCGCGGTGGCCAACAAGCCCGATGCCCGGCCGCCGCGCAAGGTGAAACCTGAGAAGCCGGCGAAGAAGGCGGTGGCCGCCAAGAGCACCGGCAAGGCCAGCAAGAGCACGACGAAGAAGAAGGACGCCTGATGAGCAGCGAACACAAGATCCTGGCCCGCATCCCGATCAGCGTGCGCTGGCGCGACATGGACAGCATGGGCCACGTCAACAACGCCAAGTACATTTCCTACCTGGAAGAAGCGCGCGTGCGCTGGATGCTGGGCGTGGACGGCGTATCGATGACCGACCGCATCGCACCGGTGGTGGCCGCGACCAACGTCAATTACAGGCTGCCGATCGTGTGGCCCAACGACATCCTGGTCGAACTGTTCGTCGAGCGCCTGGGCAACAGCAGCGTGACCATCGGCCACCGCATCGTCGACCAGCAGGACGATTCGAAGCTGTATTCGGACGGCAACGTGGTGGTGGTCTGGATGGATACGCAGACCGGCAGGAGTGCGCCGCTGCCGGAGGCGATCCGCAGCGCGTCGACCTGACGCGCATCGGGGAGTGCCGGCCGCTGGCCGGCAACCTCCAGATGTATCACGGATGCCGGCCAGCGGCCGGCACTCCCGATCCAATTCAAAGGACTGACATGATCCACCAGACTGAACTGCGCGACCTGCTGCCCGGCATGGTCCCTTTCCCCACCGACGTCTTCCCCGCTGACCAGGCGTGGCTCGGCCAGCACCTGCTGCCGCTACTGAAGATCGACCTGGGTGTGCTGCGCCCGGAACTGGCCGGTCAGGTGGCAACGATGCTGTGCCCGATCGAGCCGTATGACGGCTGCATCGGTGAGACCACCGAAGCGCACCACAACGATTTCACCGGCACCAACTGGATCGCCTTCGAACTGACTGCCGACAACGAGATGCGTTTCCTCGGCAACGAGGGCTATTTCATCGGCGACCAGGTGGATGACAAGTACACGCGCGAACACATCGCACAGATGCGCGAAAGCTATGCCAAGGCGCGTGACTACCATGCCGCCCATGGCCGCCTGGCCTGCTACTCGCGCTTCGGCAAGGGCGAGCCCAGCGAGCGTGACTACCTGGATACGCTGGGTGGCCCGATCGGTTTCGGCAACTGGACAGAGACTGCAGAGATTCCTGCCGCCTTCGAGCTTGGCTTCACCGAGGCGGCCGATGACCCCGACGCACCGGACGATGCCGAAACGGTGATCATCACCCGCAATGGCAACAAATTCTTCGCCGTGGCCGACGTAGCCGGCTACAACTGGTGCGCCACCGGTGCCGACGCGATCGTGATGCTCTACGAGCCGATCAGCCGCACGGTGCTGTTCTCGTACGACTGGTCGTAAGCCTGTTTGGTAGTGCCGGCCGCTGGCCGGCATACCCGAGTTGCCGGCCAGCGGCCGGCACTACCATCCCGCTACGGCGTGGCCTTGCGCACGGTCAACGTTGCGCTCGCTTCGCTCCCCCCTTCCAGCTGCAGCCGCAGCGGCAGCGCCTGCCCTTCCTTCAACGCGCCCTTGCCCTGCATCAGCATCAGGTGCAGGCCACCGGGCTTGAGCTCGGCACGGGCGCCCGGTGCCAATGGCAGGCGTTCAATGGCCCGCATCCGGCTGACCCCGTCGACGATCGTGGTCTCGTGCAGCGACACATCTCCGAAGCCACTGCTGGCCGCGCCAGTGATCACCACCGCCTTGCTGCAGCCGTTGTGGATCACGCCGTAGCCGGCGGTCATCGGCATCGCCGGATTCGGTGGCAACCGCGCCCAGCCCTGCTCCACCGTGACGCAGCCAGATTCCGCGGCCGAGGCCGATGCTGCGGCCGCACACAGAACCAACAGTACGCCAACGAATGGTTTGGTTATCATCGCCCAGGTTCCTTCTTCGCAACGAGACCGCAGCATGACGACGCTCATCGAGGTGATCAACCATGGCCCCATCCGCGAACTGCGCCTGGCGCGGCCGCCGGTCAACGCACTGGACACCGAACTGTGCCGGCAGTTGATCCATGCCATCGAGCTGGCCATGGTCGAAGACGCGCACGGCATCGTGCTGTCGGGCAGCGAGCGCATCTTCACCGGCGGCATGGACGTGCCGCACCTGCTCTCGCATGGCGATGACAAGCACAAGCTGCAGGACACCTGGAACGCCTTCTTTGGCGCCGTGCGCACGCTGGCCGAAAGCCGCATCCCGGTGGTCGCGGCGATCACCGGCCACGCCCCGGCCGGCGGCTGCGTGCTGGCCCTGTGCTGCGACTACCGGGTGATGGCGCGCAGCGCCGATCCGTCGCGGCCGTATGCCATCGGCCTGAACGAAGTCCAGGTCGGCCTGATCGCACCGGAGGGCATCCAGCGCCTGTTGCGCCGTGCCGTGGGGGTGCACCGTGCCGGCGTGCTGCTGACCACCGGCTCGCTGGTGCCGGCCGAACAGGCGCTGCAGATCGGCCTGGTTGATGAACTGGCCGAAGGCGACCTGGTGGTGGCGCGCGCCATCGCCTGGCTGCAGAACCTGATCAAGCAGCCGCGCCAGCCGATGCTGCTGACCCGCGCCATCGCCCGCGCCGACCTGCACGAAGCGCTGCACCCGGACCTGATCCAGCTGGACCGCTTCGTCGAGGCCTGGTTCGCCCCGGATGCACAGAACGCGCTGCAGGCCCTGGTGGCGCGCCTGGGCAAGTAAATGTAGTGCCGGCCGCTGGCCGGCAACCGCAGGCGCCCCAAGAGGATCATGAGGCTGGTGGCCAGCGGCCGGCACTACCGATGATCGGCCAGCGCGCGGCATCGGGGGCAGATCCCGTTCGCGAAGCGAAAGGGATCTGACCCCTGACCGGTATAATCAGGCCCTCTTTCACTGCTTTGGCCGCCCCCTTGAACGACACGCCCGAACCCGTCGTCTCCGAGCTGATCGACCTGCTCACGCTGGAGCGGCTGGAGGACAACCTGTTCCGCGGGCAGAGCCGCGACATCGGCACCAAGTACGTGTTCGGCGGGCAGGTGCTGGGCCAGGCGCTGGCCGCCGCGCAGGCCACGGTCGACAACGGCCGCCACGTGCATTCGCTGCACGCCTATTTCCTGCGCGCCGGCAACATCGACCACCCGATCGTCTACGACGTGGACCGCACCCGCGATGGCGGCAGCTTCTCGGTGCGCCGGGTCACCGCGATCCAGCACGGCAAGGTGATCTTCTTCTGCGCGGCCTCGTTCCAGCAGGCCGAAACCGGCGCCGAGCACCAGCACAAGATGCCTGAAGTGCCGCAGCCGGAAGACATCGAACCGAACCGGCCGCTGCCGGCTGAAGTGCTGGAACGGCTGCCTATCAAGGTGCAGCGCTGGCTGTCGCGTGGCGGTCCGTTCGAGTTCCGCCACGTCTACCCGCGTGACGAACTGAACCCGCCCAAGCGCCCGCCCTACCACCAGGTGTGGCTGCGCCTGAGCGAACCGGTTGGCGATGCACCGGAGCTGCACCAGGCGCTGCTGGCCTATGCCTCCGATTTCCACCTGCTGGGCACGGCGACCTTCCCGCACGGCATCAGCTACTACCACCCGCACGTGCAGATGGCCTCGCTCGACCACGCCATCTGGTTCCATCGCCCGTTCCGCGCCGACGACTGGCTGCTGTACTCGCTGGACAGCCCCAGCGCGCAGGATTCGCGCGGCCTGGCCCGCGGCCAGTTTTTCACCCGCAACGGCGTGCTGGTGGCCAGCACCGCGCAGGAAGGCCTGATCCGCGTCGTTCCCGACCAGGCTGCGGCCGCCGCCGTGCCGGCCAAGGAGTAAACCCATGCGCCAGATCTTCAGCAGCCAGCGCGTGGAAACCGTCGAGGGCGTGGCCGAGCTCCTGCGCGAGCACGGCATCGAGGTCAAGGTGACCAACGGGCGCTCGTACAAGACCCGCCGCCGCGGCCAGTTCAGCTATACCGACCTCGGCAACGCCAATGCCTATCCGGCGGTGTGGATCGTGCGCGCCGACGATCAGCCGCGCGCGCGCGAAATCCTGCGCGAGGCGCGCCTGCTCGACACCACCCGCCGCGACCACCCCACGGCCGAGTTCGCCTTCCGCGACGCGCCTGAAGCGGGCAGCGGCGGCCGCAGCTGGGCCTGGCGCATCCGCATCGCGCTGCTGGTGGTGATCGCCGGCGTGGCACTGGTGATCGGCCTGCGCCACCGCGGCGCCCCGGCGCCTGCGGCACCGGCCCCTGCCCCGCAGGCCCAGCCTCAGCAGGCGCAACCGGCCCCGGAGGCCGCGCCGGAAGAGGAAGAAGTGCGGGTCCGCATCCAGCCGTCCAAGTAAGGGGCGGTAGCGCCGGGCCATGCCCGGCGAGCACAGCGACCTGGCAGCGGGGCGGCGATTTCACCGTAACCCGTCAGGATTGGAGCCCCCTTGTTGTTCAAGGGGGTGCGCCAACGGCGCGGCGATGAAGTGGAATGCGCGGACCGCAGATGCATCAGCATCTGCGGTCACATTGGGCGCGCAGCTCCGTCTTGGGACACAATCCCAGCAGGAGTGCCGCCGCCATGACGACGTTCGCCGCATCGATCGACCAGACCCTGGAACGCGAACTGCCGGCCGCCGCCAGCGGTTGCCAGCACGCCTATGGCCGAATCGTTCTGGCCTGCCAGAACACGGTCACTGCCATCGCGCTGGCCATCACCCGCGACCGCCAGGCCAGCGAGGACATTGCTCAGGAAGCCTTCGTGAAGGGCTGGCAGCAGCTGCACCAGCTGCGCAGCTCGACCAGCTTCCTGCCGTGGCTGCGGCAGATCACCCGCAACCTGGCCCGTGACTGGTTGCGTGCGCAACGTGGCCGGCCCCTCTCCGGCGAGGCGGCCGAAGTGGCGCTGGGGATGGCCGCCGATCCGTCGCCGAGCACAGCCGACCGGTTGCAGCGTGTGGAAGAAGAGATCGCCGCCGAGGACATCATCTCCGCCCTGCCCGCCGACAGCCGCGAAGTACTGCTGCTGTACTACCGCGAGGGCCAGCGCTCGCAGCAGGTGGCCGACCTGCTCGGGCTCAGCGACGCGGCGGTGCGCAAGCGCCTGTCACGCGCCCGCGCCCTGGTGCGTGACGGCCTGTTGCAGCGCTTCGGCGAGTTCGCCCGCAGCAGTGCACCGAGCGCCGCGTTCGCCACCGCCGTGGTGTCGATGGTGCTGGTCGCAGCGCCGGGTACGGCCAGTGCTGCGATCCTGCTCAGCACTGGTGTCGGCATCGGTGGCAGCAAGCTCGGCCTGGGCGGCGCCAGCGCTGCCGGCGGGACCGCAATGGGCACGCTGACCGCTACGCTGGGCCAGCTGCACGTGATCCCGGCCGAAAACTGGGGGGCGATCGCCGGTGCCGTCATCGGCGGTGCGATCGGCAGCTACCTCGGTGCGCGCTTCCTGATGTCGTACACCGGGACCGAAGACGAACGTACGCAGGTGCGACGCTTTGTGCGTATCAACACCGGCACCGGCCTGGCCTGGTGCCTGGTAATGCTGGTGGCGACGTTGTTGCAGGTGCCGATGTGGAGCCAGTTGCTGCTGTTGGCACTGGGTCTGGCCGTGGTCAACTACCAGTGCCTGGTGCCGCTGCAGCGCCTGATGGCACCGATGATCGCACGTGATTCAGCGAGGCGCGGCCGCAGTGGAACCAACTGGAAATTCGAATCCCTGTATGGCCGCACCGGCATCATCGGCGCGAACGTGTTCGTGATCGCCCTGGTGGTGTATTCGCTGATGCGCAGCGGAAACCTGTAACGAACAACGCCGGCAGTGCGCCGGCGTTGTCGTGGATCATCGCGTTGAAACTCAGCGCTGCGGCTGCGGCTTCGGCACGCTGCCATCGCGCGGACCGCCATGACGCGGGCCGCCGTGCATCGGGCCCTTGGCTGCGTCGAACTCGGCCTTGCTCAACTGGCCGTCCTTGTTGGTGTCGGCGGCAGCGAACCAGGCATCACGGCGCTGCTTCATGCGCAGCTCGCGGTCGGCCTTGTCGAGGTAGCCGTCCTTGTTGAGGTCGAGCTGGTCGAAGCGCGCGGTCAGGCGCGGATCGGCCTTGGCTTCCTCGCGGCTGATGCGCCCGTCCTTGTTGACGTCCAGCTTGGCCCAGCGCTCGCCGCCGTGGCCACGGCGACCATGCTGCCAGCGCGGCAGTTCATCGCGCGAAAGCTTGCCATCCTTGTTCTTGTCCAGCTGGTCGAACTTCGCGGCCAGACGCGGGTTGACAGCGGCCTCGCTGCGATCGATGACGCCGTCGCCGTTGGTGTCCAGCTTGGCCAGGCGCTGTGTCGGCGCGGCCGGGGTATCGGCCGCCAGCGCGATGCCGGAAGCGGAGGTGGCAAGCAGCAGGGCCAGCAACAGGGGGGTACGGATCATGGGGTCACTCCTGGGAATGGGAATTGCGTCGGGGGTGATCACTTCACCCTCGGGAGACAACAACGCCCGGGCGCGACATCGGTTGACGCCGCGGCCGGTTCCATTCATCCGGCGGACAGTCGCCGCCACTGCGACGGGCTGGGGCTATGCTGTGCCCATGGCGATACACGGCGACAGAGACGACGAACTGCGGCTTTTCCAGACCGGCGAGCACCCCTGCGGGTACTGGTCGGACCGGGTGGCGCGCGACCTGGTGCTGGACCCGCACGATCGCCGCCTGGGCGGGCTGTATCCGCTGGCACTGAGCTGGGGCTTCCGCCGCAGCGGCGACCTGGTCTACCGGCCGCATTGTGCGCATTGCCAGGCCTGCGTGGCGGTGCGCATCCCGGTGGCCCGCTTCGCCCCGGACCGCAGCCAGCGCCGCTGTGCCGCCCGCAATGACGACCTGGAGGTGCGGATCACCGCCGCCACCGCCCGTGACGATCTGTTCGCGCTGTACCACCGCTACCTCACCCACCGCCACGCCAATGGCGGCATGGACGACCACGGGCCGCACGAGTTCGAGCAGTTCCTGATCGGCAGCTGGTCACACACCCGCTTCATGGAGATGCGCCTGCCCGGCCGCGACGGCCAGCCCAGCCAGCTGCTGGGGGTGGCAGTGACCGACGTCACCGAGCATGGCCTGTCGGCAGTCTATACCTTCTTCGACCCGGACCACGCCGCGCGCGGGCTGGGCACCTTCGCGATCCTGCAGCAGATCGAGTGGGCCCGCCGCGAGGGGCTGCCGCACGTGTACCTGGGCTACTGGATCCGCGGCCACCAGAAGATGGACTACAAGCGCCGCTTCCATCCGCTGGAGGCGTACGACGGCCGCCGCTGGCACGATTTCGACAACGAACTGGACGGGCGCTGACAAACCGCTGACACCGGGCCGGGTGCAGAATAGGGGGATGAACGCCAAACCCCTGATCTTCGCCCTGGCCCTGCTCTGCGGCGCCACCGCCCCCGCCTTCGCCACGTCCCCCGCGATGACCGAAAAGCCGTCCACTGCGCTGCGCCTGGCCACCTACAACACTTCGCTGTACTCCGACGACGCCGGCGGCCTGATCAAGGAGCTGGAAGGCGACAGCGAACACGCGCGCAAGATCGCCGCGGTACTGCAGCAGGTGCGCCCGGACCTGGTGCTGCTGAACGAGTTCGATTTCGACGACGCCCACCGCGCCGCCGAGCTGTTCCAGAAACGCTACCTGGAAGTGGCCCAGCCCGGCGGCGGCAAGCCACTGCACTTCGCCTACCGCTACCTGGCCCCGGTCAACACCGGCGTGCCGAGCGGCCTGGACCTGGACAACAACGGCGTGGTCGGCGGCGAAGGCCGCAGCCGCGGCAATGACGCCTGGGGATACGGCCTGCACCCGGGCCAGTACGGCATGCTGGTGCTGTCGCGCTACCCGATCGATGAAGCCAAGGTGCGCAGCTTCCAGCTGCTGAAGTGGAGCGCGATGCCCGGCGCAATCCGCCCGGTCGATCCACGTACCGGCCAGAGCTTCTACAACGACCACGTGTGGTCGCAGCTCCGCCTGTCCTCGAAGTCGCATTGGGACGTGCCGGTGAAGACCCCGGCCGGCGTGGTGCATGCGCTGGTATCACACCCGACCCCGCCGGTGTTCGATGGCCCGGAAAAGCGCAACGCTGCGCGCAACCACGACGAACTGCGCCTGTGGCAGGAGTACCTGTCCAGCGGTGACAAGCCGTGGCTGTGCGACGACAAGGGCCAATGCGGTGGCCTGGCGCAGGACGCGCGCTTCGTGATCCTCGGCGACCTCAACAACGACCCGGTCGATGGCGATGGCCGCCATGAGGCGATCGTCGAGCTGATCGAGAACGCCCGCGTGCTGCGCTACCCCACCCCGCGCAGCGTCGGCGGCGAGCAGACCAGCCTGGCTTATGCGGCCAAGGGCATCGAGCGCAAGGGCGCGCCGTTCCACGCCACCGGCGATTTCGGCCCGAAGTCCGGCACCATGCGCCTGGATTACGTGCTGCCCTCGACCGGTTTCGAGTATGTGGGCAGCGGCATCTTCTGGCCGGCCAATGAAAGCCCGGAGGCGAAGATCGCCGACGGCAGCGACCACCACCTGGTGTGGGTGGATGTGAAGCCGTAAGGCAGATTGCGCTGTAGAGCCGAGCCCACGCTCGGCTCCCGCGCGCGGCGCGGATTGAAAAGCGGCCGAGCGTGGGCTCGGCTCTACAGAAGAATCGCTCAGCGCAGGGAAAGCCGCCGGGCGTGGCCCGGCGCTACCGCTTTATGGACGCAGTTCGACGCCGATGGCGTCGGCGGCATCACGCGCGATTGCTCGCGCTTCGTCGATGGTCTCGGCGCGCGCCAGGGTCACGCCCACGCGGCGATGACCATGCACGCTCGGCTTGCCGAACAGGCGCACCGCGGTATCCGGCACCTGCAGCGCAGCTGCGACGTTGTTGAAGTACGGCACGCCCTCACCGTGCGCCAGCAGCGCGCACGAGGCCGACGGGCCGCTCTGGCGGATCACCGGGATCGGCAGGCCGAGGATGGCGCGCGCATGCAGCGCGAACTCACTCAGCTCCTGCGATACCAGGGTCACCAGACCGGTATCGTGCGGGCGCGGCGACACTTCGCTGAACCACACTTCGTCGCCCTTCACGAACAGCTCGACACCGAACAGGCCCCAGCCACCGAGGTCGTCGGTGATCGCGCGCGAGATCTCTTCCGCGCGCGCCAGTGCCGCGCTGGACATCGGCTGCGGCTGCCAGCTTTCGCGGTAGTCACCGTCCTTCTGCAGGTGGCCGATCGGTGCGCAGAACGACGTCCCGCCAGCGTGGCGCACGGTCAGCAGGGTGATCTCGTAATCGAAATCGATGAAACCTTCGACGATGCAGCGGCCAGCACCGGCACGGCCACCGGTCTGCGCGTAGTCCCAGGCCGGGGCGATGTCCGCCTCGCTGCGCAGGGTACTCTGGCCCTTGCCCGAGGACGACATCACCGGCTTGACCACGCACGGCAGGCCAATGGCGGCCACTGCGGCGCGGTACTCGGCCTCGGTATCGACGAAGCGGTACGGCGAGGTCGGCAGGCCCAGGGTCTCGGCGGCCAGGCGGCGGATGCCTTCGCGGTCCATGGTCAGGCGCGCGGCGCGCGCGGTCGGGATCACCTGCAGGCCCTGCTCCTGCTCCAGCTGCACCAGGGTCTCGGTGTGGATGGCCTCGATCTCCGGCACTACCAGGTGCGGCTGTTCCTGGGCGATCAGCGCGCGCAGCGCCATCGCGTCCAGCATGTCGATCACGTGCGCGCGGTGCGCAACCTGCATGGCCGGCGCATCGGCGTAGCGGTCGGCCGCGATCACTTCCACGCCCAGCCGCTGCAGCTCGATGGCCACCTCCTTGCCGAGTTCGCCCGAGCCCAGCAGCAGCACGCGGGTGGCGGAGGGGGACAACGGAGTTCCAAGCTTGGCCATGGCGGTTCCGGCAGCGATGTGAAGGCGGGTGGGCATTCTAGCTGGCCGGGCACCCGGACCATGGCATCCGACGGACGGTAGTCGACAAGTGATATCACTTTGATATCTTAATTCCGAACCCTCAAGGACGTACCGCCATGAAAGAGAAGTCGCTTGCCTCCCTCAACGGTCTCGGCACCCTGGCCGGATCCCTGCTGGCCGCGCTGGCCGGCGGCGCGCTGTTCGTGCTGGGGGTGGCGGCCAAGGCCAGCACCGGCTCGCCCAACCTGCTGCTGATGCTGGCCGGCGTGCTGGTGGTCGCTGCCGCAGTCTTCATCCTGGCCGGCCTGTACACCATCCAGCCCAACCAGGCGGCAGTGCTGAGCCTGTTCGGCAAGTACGTCGGTACCGTCAAGGACAACGGCCTGCGCTGGAACAACCCCTTCTACGCCAAGCGCCGGGTCAGCCAGCGCGTGCGCAACTTCGAGAGCGGCAAGCTGAAGGTCAACGAGCTGGACGGCAGCCCGATCGAGATCGCCGCCGTGATCGTCTGGCAGGTGGTCGACGCCTCCGAAGCGGTCTACAACGTGGACGACTACGAGAGCTTCGTACACATCCAGTCCGAATCCGCGCTGCGTGCGATGGCGACCAGCTATCCCTACGACCAGCACGAGGACGGCCAGCTGGCACTGCGCAGCCATGCCAGCGAGATCTCCCAGCACCTGAAGAACGAGCTGGCCGAACGCTTGGCCGATGCCGGCGTGCAGGTGATCGACGCGCGCATCAGCCACCTTGCCTACGCCGCCGAGATCGCCCAGGCCATGCTGCAGCGCCAGCAGGCCAACGCGGTGATCGCTGCACGCACGCGCATCGTGGCTGGTGCCGTCGGCATGGTCGAAATGGCCCTGGCCGAACTGCAGAAGAACGGCGTGGTTGAACTGGACGAGGAACGCAAGGCGCACATGGTCAGCAACCTGCTGACCGTGCTGTGCTCGGACCGCGGCACCCAACCGATCGTCAACGCCGGTTCGCTGTACTGAACCACCCTCGCAACGGGCGCCCCACCGACCCGCCAGGAGTTTTCATGAGTGAGAAGAAGGCCTATCCGCTGCGCATCAACGCCGAGGTCCTGGCCGCGGCACAGCGCTGGGCTGACGACGAACTGCGCAGCCTCAACGCGCAGATCGAATACGTGCTGCGCGACGCACTGCGCAAGGCAGGACGCCTGCCAAAACCCACGCCATCGCCGGAGGACAAGGAATGAGCACGCGCTGGAGTTACCAGACGATCGAAGTGAAGACCACGATGATGGGCACCCTGAAGGCCGAAGACATCCAGAGTGAACTGACCCGCCAGGGCCAGCTGGGCTGGGAACTGGTCAACGTCATCATCCCGGCCCCGATGCGCCCGGCCATGCTGGTCTTCAAGAAGGAGCAGTAGCCATGTCCCGTCATCGCAGACTGATCATGTTGTCACTGGCTCTGCTCAGTGCCCCGGCCTTCGCCGCTGAACCACAACAGGTGGCCAATCGGCTGCTTGACCACCTGCAGGCCGGCCAGATCGCCGACGCAGAGGCGATGCTGACCACGCAGATGGCCGAGGCCGTTCCCGCCGACAAGCTGGGCGCGCTGTGGAAGTCACTGGGTGACCTGCAGGAGCGAGGTGCCCCCGAAGTCAGTACGCAGCAGGGCATGCACCTGGTGGTAGTGCCACTGAAGTTCGCCAGCGGCCGCGTCAATGCGCAGGTAGCGGTGGATGCACAGGACAAGGTGGCCGGCCTGATGCTGCGGCCCGCCGCGGCCGACAAGGCACCACCGCCACCGGCCGATGCCCGCTACAGCGAAGTGGACTTCAGCGTGCCGCAGGCGCGCGGCGCCCTGTCTGGCACCCTGGCACTGCCGAAGGGAGAAGGCCCGTTCCCGGCGGTGGTGCTGGTGCATGGCTCGGGTCCGCAGGACCGCGATGAGACGATCGGTGGCAGTCGCCCGTTCCTGGATGTTGCCCGCGGCCTGGCCGCCCAGGGCATCGCCGTGCTGCGCTATGACAAGCGCACCTTCGCCCGCCCGCAGGATTTCGCCAATGACCGCTTCACCGTCGATGACGAGACCACGCTGGATGCGGAGGCTGCACTGGCCAGCCTGGCCGCCGACCCGCGCGTCGACCGCAAGCGCGTGTTCGTGATGGGCCACAGCCAGGGTGGCATGCTCGCCCCGCGCATCGCCAGCCGCTGGCCGCAGGCGCGCGGCGCGATCCTGTGGGCCGCACCTGCACGAACCCTGCTGGAACTGCTGCCGGAACAGAACCGCTACCTGATGGCACTGGACGGCAGCATCAGTGCGCCCGAGCAGGCCTTCCTCGACCGCCTTGACGCCCAGATCGCCGCAGCACGCAGTGATATACCGGCGCCAGCGAGCGAACTGCCACTGGGCGTTCCTCAATCGTTCTGGAAGAGCGTGGAGGCGGTCAACGCACGGGCCGATGCACAGGCCCTGCACAAGCCACTGCTGATGCTGCACGGCGGCCGCGATTTCCAGGTACCCGATGCCGACTGGGTGCTGTGGCAAAAGGCGCTGGCCGGCCGCGGCGACGTGCAGTGGCAGGCCTATCCGGCGCTCAACCACATCGGCATTGCCGGCAGCGGCCCCAGCTCGCTGCAGGAATACGCGCAACCGGGCCATGTCGATGCGACGCTGATCGATGACGTGGCCACCTGGATCAAGGCGCAGCGATGAGCGGCAGCGACCCGAAGCGCTTCGACGTGGCGGAGAGCTCGCCGTTCCGCGTGCTGTGGGTGGTCCTGCCGCTGCTGCTGGCCTTCGCCATCAGCGTCTACGCGCAGCTTCACACCGCCCGCGCCAACGCGCCGTGGGTGGAAGTGACCCTGTCGCCGCCGTGGTTCCGCATGGGCGGCAGCGCGGCATGGAGCCTGGCGGTGATCGCCGCGCTCGGCATCGGGCTGGGCCTGGCCTTCTTCAGGCGCCGGGTTGAGTTCGATGGCGACATGCTGGACGTGCGTTCAACGATGTACCGGCGACGGGAGCCGGTGGCGCAGCTGCGCCTGGACCAGGCCGAGGTGGTCGACCTCGGCCACGATCGCCGCTACGGCATCCGTTTCAAGACCAACGGCTATTCGATGCCGGGCTTCCATTCCGGTCATTTCCGCCTGCAGGGCGGTGGCAAGGGTTTTGCGCTGGTCACCGACCGCAGCCGCGTCCTGGTGCTGCCGGTACGCGATGGCAGCACCCTGCTGCTCAGCCTGGACCGGCCACAGGCGCTGCTGGAGGCACTGCGCAAGGTGGCCGCACCGGCACCGCAGCAGTAAGCTGGGGCGATGCAACGACGCCCGCCCCTGCTGATCAATACCGAAGCCATCGAGCTGTGGCCCGCCGATCTGCTGCGCGCACGCAGCAATGCCGATGCACGCCTGCTGGCACAGGCGCAATGGGTGCTGCGGCGCAAGCGTGATGGCCGTTACCTGGCGGCAGTGCTGGCGCGTGGCGTGCATTCGCTGGTACCGCGCCTCCCGCGCGAGCCCGGTGTCGAGGACGCTCTGGCGCTGCTGGATGCACGCAATGCGCGGCCGTTCGCCACGTCACTGGAAGATCAATGGCTGCCACTGGCCGGGCTGCAGCAGCGCCTGCAGCAGCTCGGCCTGGACCCGCAGCGTTACGCCGACGACAGTGGCCTGCCGCTCGAACCCGAACCCTGCCTGCTGCACTTCGCCGGCCGTGATCGTTTCGCTCGCCCCCTTTGGCTGCGCCGCGACGCCGCACAGGGCTGGCGACGCATGCGCCTGCACGCAGCGCAGGATGGCATCGCACTGGATGCCATCTCCGGCTTCCGCAGCCACGCCTACCAACTGGGCATTTTCGAACGGAAGCGCGCGCGCGGCCTGAGCGTGGCGGAGATCCTGAAGGTCAATGCGGCGCCGGGCTTCAGTGAACATCACAGCGGCTACGCGCTGGACATCGGAACACCGGGCGATGCGCCGGCCGAGGAATCGTTCGAAGTGACCGCCGCATTCGCGTGGCTGCGGTCGCACGCGGGCGGTCATGGCTTCCAGCTGAGCTATCCTCTCGACAACCCGCACGGCATCGTCTACGAACCGTGGCACTGGTGCTGGAAGCCGGCCAAAGGCTGAGCTCCTCGCGGCGGTCGGAAGGCGAAATTCATGGAGCTGTCCGGGTGGGTGGGCTGCGCAGGGTACGCCGCAAGCACGTCCCTGCAGGCTCGGTTGACGCATCCATGCGGTTCATGCCCCCGTCAGCGGACCCAACCCGCCTTCGACAGTTTTCCGCGGCCTGTTGGGACGACCGTGGGGTCGGATACGTTTATCGAAGGAAAACCGATCCGACACCATTCTTGTTTGTCGATACCTGACAGATGTGTCGACCAAGGTCGACACCTACCCACAGCACACGGAATCTGTCGGAGGTGGGGCAGTGTTGCTGTTGCTTCGGCCTTTGCCGTTGCTTGAAGGCCTCTGCGGGTGCCGGGCGCCGCCCGGCCGACTTCCGCCACTTGCGGTGGCAGCGCCTGCCCACTAGCCTTCGGCCGTCGTTCACCACCCAAGGACCGCCCGTGAAACACCGTCATCTCCTGCTGGCCTCGGCAATCGCCGCCGCCACGCTGGCCCTGGCCGCCTGCAAGAAGGAACCCACCCCAGGCACTGATACCGCCAGCAGCAGCGCTCCGGCCGGCGAAACCGCCGACCAGTTCGTGGCCCGCATCAATGCCGAATTCAAGGCCGCCTACCCGGAGATGACCTCGGCGCAGTGGCTGTCCTCCACCTACATCAACAGCGATTCCGAACGCATCGCGGCCAAGGCCAACGAGCGCTCGCTGACCCAGCTCAACAGCTGGATCGAGCAGGCCGCCAAGTTCGATGGCAAGCCGATGAGCGAAGACAGCAAGCGCGCCATCCACCTGCTGAAGCTGATGTCCTCGATGCCGGCGCCGCGCGACCCGGCCAAGCTGGCCGAGCTGACCCAGATCGCCACCCGCATGGAAGGCAGTTACGGTGCCGGCAAGTACTGCACCGATGCCAATGATCCGAACTCCTGCCGCCAGCTTGGCGAGCTGGAGCAGGTGCTGGCACGCAGCCGCGACTACGACAAGCAGCTCGATGCGTGGCAGGGCTGGCACAGCACCACCAAGAGCATGCGCGGCGACTACCAGAAATTCGTCGGCCTGGTGAACGAAGGCGCCAAGGGTATGGGCTTCACCGATGCCGGCCAGATGTGGCGCAGCGGCTACGACATGCCGCCGGAGCAGATCGGCCCGGAAACCGACCGCCTGTGGGAGCAGGTCAAGCCGATGTACGAGCAGCTGCACTGCTACGCACGCGGCAAGCTGGACAAGACCTACGGCAAGGACAAGGCCGAAGTGGGCAACGGCCTGATCGCCGCGCACCTGCTGGGCAACATGTGGCAGCAGGACTGGTCGAACCTGTGGGACCAGCTGGAACCGTACCCGGGCGCCGGTAGCCTGGACATCACCGCGGCGCTGGAAAAGCAGTACCAGACCAACCTGAGCGCGGCGCTGGCCAAGGCCGGCAAGGACGCCAACGTCACCGCGCAGTACAAGGCGCAGCGCGAGGCCGAACTGCGTACCGCCAAGCAGATGACCGAGCGCGCGCAGGACTTCTACGTGTCGCTGGGCATGCCGTCGCTGCCGCAGTCATACTGGGAAAAAACCCAGTTCATCAAGCCCGATGACCGCGACGTGGTCTGCCACGCCAGCGCCTGGGACATGAACATGGAAGGCGATGTGCGCACCAAGATGTGCATCAAGCCGAACGAAGAGAACTTCACCACCATCTACCACGAGCTGGGCCACATCTATTACGACCTGGCCTACAACCCGCTGCCGCCGCTGTTCCAGGGCGGTGCCAATGATGGCTTCCATGAAGCGATCGGCGACACCATCGTGCTGGCGATGACGCCCAAGTACCTCAGCTCGATCGGCCTGGTCGACGCGCCGACCGAGAGCCGCGAGGCGGTCATCAACAACCAGATGCGCATGGCGCTGTCCGGTGTGTCGTTCCTGCCGTTCGGCCTGATGATCGACCGTTGGCGCTGGGGCGTGTTCGACGGTTCCATCACTGCCGACAACTACAACAAGGCGTGGTGGGACCTGAAGGCCAAGTACCAGGGCGTGGCCCCGGCCAGCACCCGTGGCGAGGAGTTCTTCGACCCGGGCGCGAAGTACCACGTGCCCGGCAACACCCCCTACACCCGCTACTTCCTGGCGCGCATCCTGCAGTTCCAGTTCTACAAGGGCCTGTGCGACGCGTCGGGCTACAAGGGCCCGCTGCATGAGTGCACCTTCTACGGCAACAAGGAAGCCGGCCAGAAGTACTGGGCAATGCTGAGCAAGGGTGCCAGCCAGCCGTGGCAGGCCACGCTGAAGGAGCTGACCGGTACCGACAAGCTCGATGCCGGCCCGATGATCGAGTACTTCACCCCGGTCAACGAGTGGCTGAAGCAGCAGAACGAAGGCCAGATGTGCGGCTGGCAGGCCAACGCGGCCCCGGCGGCGAAATGAGGAAAAGGGCGGGTCCGCAAGGATCCGCCCCTTTCCATGTTGTAGAGCCGAGCCATGCTCGGCTGTTTTTCAAGCGTGCTGCATGGCAAGCCGAGCATGGCTCGGCTCTACAGCATGCGTGCGATCAGCTGTTCTTCTTCGCCGCCATCGCCGCGGCCAGCTCGGCCTTGAACTCCTCGAAGGTCTGGCCCTTCTCCTTGGCTTCGGCCTGTGCGGCATCGCGCAGTGCGTCGGAGTACATCAGACGTACTGGCGTGCCATTGCGTTCGTGCAGCTCACCGGCCTGCATGATCAGCGCCAGCACCTGCGCAGCGCTCTCGCTATGGCCGGCAATGCGGCCATCCATGCCCAGCACCCATTCGCCGTCGCGGCGCACGACACCGGCCAGCAGGGTGCGCTGTGCATCGCGCAGTTCCGCATGCGGCTCCACCGGCGAGGCTTGGGCAGCGGCCTTGTTGGCGGCCTGCTTTTCCTGGCGACGGCGCTGGTCGCGGCGGGTCTTGGAGCTGGTGGACATGGTGCGGTACCGCTGCGAAAGGGGGGCGCAAGGATAGCGCACCCCGCCCACCACGCCGCTTCACGCCCCTCAGTCCAGCACTTTGCCGTGCCGCCAGTAGCCCATGAAGGTGATCGCGCGGCGGTCCAGCCCGCAATCGCGGACCAGATGGCGACGGATCGCCATCACCGCTCCCGCCTCGCCTGCCACCCAGGCATACAGCGGCCCGGCCACGCTGGCATCCGCCTGTTCCCAGAGGATCTGCGCGTCGACATCGATCTCCTCCAGTTCGTCACCGACAGACACCGCCGAGACCGCTGCCAGCCGCGCCTGGACCGCCTGCAGCAGCGGTTGGCCGTGGGCCGCCTGACCACGCGGCAACCAGACCAGCTCGGCCGTGGACGGCGCCTTCAGCGGCACCGCGTCGCCGGCCTGCGCCACTTCCAGCAGCGCCAGCGTGCGTGGCGGATCGGCCAGCGCGGCCAGTTCCTCGAGGATGCCAGCCACTGCCGGCAGCGCGGTTTCATCCGCCACCAGCAGCACCTGGCCGACACCCGCCGGCGGTTTCCATTCCCAGCCTTCGCTGCTGTCGGCACAGTCGGCATCGGGGGCCAGCAGCACTACGCGGTCGCCCGGCCGCGCGTGGATGGCCCAGCGCGAGGCCGGCCCCGTCTCGCCATGCAGTACGAAATCAACGTCGACCTCGCCCTGCTCGGCACGCAGCTGACGGATGGTGTAGGTGCGAATGGGCGGGCGCTGATCGTCCGGCAGCGCCCGGTAGCGCGGATACCAGTCCTCGCCGCTGGGCACCTGCGGCACGTCCTGGCCGGGCAAGGGGAAGAACACCTTGATGCGCTGGTCCGGGCCTTCGGTCTTCATCCGCGCCACGTCGGCACCGGTGAACACCATGCGGTCCAGGGAAGGGGAAAGAACGCGGCGCTCTTTCAGCGCCACCTCGAACAGGCGGTAGGTCTGCTGCGCAGCCATGGGAACCTCATGCAACGACATCGGATCGGCTGGCTGTCGTGCATCCACGCACCGGCTGGCTGGAGTCCCCAGCCTAGTCCGGTCATTCCTCGCCGCAAGCCTTTCGGGCATCGCGGCCCGCCCTACCCCTGCGCGCTGCTCAATGGTCCGTGCAGGCTGCCTGCGCCGCGCGTTCACGCTGGTGTTCCCAGTACCAGAACACGAAGCCGGCAGCGAAGAACGCGGCCTGCCCCAGCGCCAGGTGCAGCGGGCTGGCACTGAGCAGCGGCGACACCACGCCCGCCACCACCGTGCTGATCATCAGCTGCACGAAGGCCTGCAGCGACGACGCCAGGCCACGCTGGTGCGGGTACATGTCCAGCACCGCCAGGGCCAGGATCGGGAAGATCAGCGACATGCCCATGCCGCCCAGGAAGATCGGCAGCACCGCCCACGGCAGCACGAACTGCGGCGACAGCGCCACGTAGCCGACATTCAACAGCGCCGACAGCGCGCACAGGCTGAAACCGATGGCGACCTGGCGTGTGGGCGTGGTGTGCCCGGCCATGCGCCCGGACAGGAACGAGCCGGTGGTCATGCCGCCGATGGTGGGGATGAACAACCACGCGAAACCGCCCTCGCCCAGGTGCAGGTGCTGCATCACGAACACCGGCGCCGAGGAGATGTACAGGAAGATGCCGCCGAAACCGATGCTGCCGGCCAGCGCCAGGCGCAGGAAGCGCGGGTTGAAGCCGATGCGCACGTAGTCACGCAGCAGCACGCGCGGCGACAGCGGCACCCGCGCCTCGACCGGATGGGTTTCCGGCAGGAAGCGCGCGGTGGCCGCCAGCAGGACCAGTGCGAACACCACCAGGAACCAGAAGATCAGCGGCCAACCTGCGCCACTGAGCAGGATCCAGCCACCGATGATCGGTGCGATGGCCGGGGCGATGCCGAACAGCATCGACACCTGGCTCATCAGCCGCTGGGCATCGTGGCCGTGGTACAGGTCGCGGATCACCGCGCGGCCGACGATCATGCCGACACCTGCCGACAGGCCCTGCAGCGCGCGGAACGCCAGCAGCGTGCTCAGGTCGGTGGACAGCGCACAGCCGACCGAGGCGCCGACGAACACCACCAGGCCGCCCAGGATCACCCGCTTGCGGCCCCAGGCATCGGACAGCGGACCGTGCGCCAGGCTCATCAGGCCGTAGAACAGCAGGTACACGCTGATGGTCTGCTGCACCGCCACCTCGTCCACCGCCAGGCGCTGGGCCAGCTGCGGGAACGCCGGGAAGATGGTGTCGATCGAGAACGGGCCGAACATGGCCAGGCCGGCAAGCAGCAGGGCCATGCGGCGGGTGGAGGGGGCAACAGCGGCGGTCATGGAGGAAACGTCCGGCAGGGCCATGCGGGGCAAGCACGGCGGGCGCCGGTCCCGCAGCAACGGGGACGGCGCCAGATGAATTCGGGTATCCGCCCATCATAGGTGGGGATTGCGCTTGATGCCATGCAGCACTGCACAAAACGCACGGCCGGGCCATCGGCCATTCAGGCGCGGCGGTCAGGGGGCGGAGGCGGCCGCCGCGCCCGCAACGGGCTATAATCAGCGGGCAACACGGTGGGAGAAGCGGAACACCGCTGCCGAAGGCGCAACGCCCGTAATCGCTCAGGCCCGATACCACCCGTAACACAACTCTGGAGAGACCGGTTCGATCCGGCGCCGAAGGGGCACGAAGCTGCGGTTTTCCGCGCTTTTAAACTCTCAGGCAAAAGGACAGAGGGGCGCCCCGCAGACCGCCGACCGGCGGCTTGTGCCCGTGCGTGTGCCCTTTCCTGACGGATCCTTCGCCATGTCCCAGAACACCCCTTCCCTGCGTGAGCTCGAGCACCACAACGCGTTCGTCGAGCGCCACATCGGCCCCAATGACGCCGAGATCGCGCAGATGCTCGACGTCGTCGGCCACGCGTCGCTGGATGCGATGACCGATGCCATCGTGCCGGCCAAGATCAAGTCGCCGGCGCCGCTGGCGCTGCCGGAGTCGATGACCGAAGTGCAGGCACTGGCGAAGATCCGTGCGATCGCCGACAAGAACACCGTGCTGCGCAGCTTCATCGGCCAAGGCTACTACGGCACCCACACGCCGAACGTGATCCTGCGCAACATCCTGGAAAACCCGGCGTGGTACACCGCCTACACCCCGTACCAGGCGGAAATCTCGCAGGGCCGCATGGAAGCGCTGATCAACTTCCAGACCCTGTGCGCCGACCTGACCGGCATGGAAATCGCCAACGCCTCGCTGCTGGACGAAGCCACCGCCGCTGCTGAAGCGATGACCCTGGCCAAGCGTTCGGCCAAGTCCAAGTCGGACACCTTCTTCGTGCACGACGCCGTGCATCCGCAGACGCTGGAACTGCTGCGTACCCGCGCCGAGCCCATGGGCATCGTGCTGCGCGTCGGCACCCCGGCCGAAGCGCTGGAAGCGGAAGCCTTCGGCCTGCTGCTGCAGTATCCGGATACCTTCGGCCAGGTGGGCGACTACAAGGCGCTGGTCGATGCCGTGCACGCACGCGGCGGCCTGGTGGCCGTGGCCACCGACCTGCTGGCCCTGACCCTGCTGGCCGCCCCGGGCGAATGGGGCGCGGACATCGTGGTCGGCAACAGCCAGCGTTTCGGCGTGCCGTTCGGCTTCGGTGGCCCGCACGCCGCCTTCATGGCCTGCCGTGACGCCTACAAGCGCTCGATGCCGGGCCGCCTGATCGGTGTTTCGGTCGATGCCCAGGGCAACCCGGCCTACCGCCTGACCCTGCAGACCCGCGAGCAGCACATCCGCCGCGAGAAGGCGACTTCCAACATCTGTACCGCGCAGGTGCTGCTGGCGGTGATGGCCTCGATGTACGCCGTTTACCACGGCCCGGAAGGCCTGACCCGCATTGCCCGCCGCACCCATCGCCTGGCCTCGATCCTGGCCGCAGCGCTGCGCAATGCCGGCGTGCAGGTCGGTGGCGATTTCTTCGACACCCTGCATGTCACCGGCGTGCATGCCGATGAGATCCATGCCAAGGCCCGCGCCGCCGGCTACAACCTGCGCGCGATCGACAGCGACTCGGTCGGCATCAGCCTGGACGAAACCACCACCCGCGCCGACATCGTTGCCGTGGCGGCCGTGTTCGGTGCCTCGCTGGACGTCGACGCGCTGGATGCCAGCACCGCCGACGCGCTGCCGGCCGGCCTGCTGCGCCAGTCCGCGTTCCTGACCCACCCGGTGTTCAACACCCACCACAGCGAGCACGAGCTGCTGCGCTACCTGCGTTCGCTGGCCGACAAGGACCTGGCGATGGATCGCACGATGATCCCGCTGGGTTCGTGCACCATGAAGCTCAACGCCACCGCCGAGATGATTCCGGTGACCTGGCCGGAGTTCTCGCAGATCCACCCGCTGGTGCCGGCCGACCAGGCGCTGGGCTACAAGGAACTGATCGACACGCTGGAAGCGATGCTGGTCGAATGCACCGGCTACGACGCAGTCAGCCTGCAACCGAATTCCGGCGCGCAGGGTGAGTACGCCGGCCTGCTGGCGATCCGCGCCTACCACCGCTCGCGCGGCGAGGGCCACCGCGACATATGCCTGATCCCGGATTCGGCACATGGCACCAACCCGGCTTCGGCGCAGATGTGCGGCATGAAGGTCGTGGTGACCAAGACCGACGCCAACGGCAACGTTGACGTCGAGGACATCCGCCTCAACGCCGAGAAGTACAGCGACCGCCTGGCCGCGATCATGATGACCTACCCGTCCACGCACGGCGTGTTCGAGGAAGAAGTTGTCGAGATCTGCGAGATCATCCACAAGCACGGCGGCCAGGTGTACACCGACGGCGCCAACATGAACGCCCTGGTCGGCGTCGCCAAGCCGGGCAAGTGGGGTTCGGACGTTTCACACCTGAACCTGCACAAGACCTTCTGCATCCCGCACGGCGGTGGTGGCCCGGGCGTCGGCCCGTGCGCGGTCAAGGAGCACCTGGCCACGTTCCTGCCGGGCAAGCTGGGTGACAACGGTCCGGTCGGCATGGTCAGCGCCGCCAGCTTCGGCAGTGCATCGATCCTGCCGATCAGCTGGATGTACATCGCGATGATGGGCCGTGAAGGCCTGCGCAAGGCCACACAGGTCGCGCAGCTCAACGCCAACTACATCGCCAAGCGCCTGGCCCCGCACTTCAAGACCCTGTACACCGGCCGCAACGGCCTGGTGGCGCATGAGTGCATCCTGGACGTTCGTCCGCTGGAGAAGACCAGCGGCATCGGCGCCGAGGACGTGGCCAAGCGCCTGATCGACTTCGGCTTCCATGCCCCGACCCTGAGCTTCCCGGTGGCTGGCACGCTGATGGTCGAACCGACCGAGAGCGAGTCGCTGCACGAGCTGGACCGCTTCATCAACGCGATGATCCAGATCCGCGAGGAAATCACCGCGATCGAAGACGGCCGCCTGGACCGCGAGGACAACCCGCTGAAGAACGCGCCGCACACCGCGACCGCGGTGACCGCCAGCGAGTGGACCCATGCCTACCCGCGCGAACTGGCCGCCTTCCCGCTGGCCAGCCTGAAGCAGAGCAAGTACTGGCCGCCGGTGGCCCGCGTCGACAACGTGTACGGCGACAAGAACGTGATGTGCGCCTGCATCCCGGTCGATGCCTACAAGGACGATGAAGTCGAGGCGTAAGCCTTCGACCCATAGGAAATGAGAACGGCCCGCGCAAGCGGGCCGTTTTCATGAGGGCGTGTGGACCAAGGCCCACACCCACAACAAGTCGATCACGGGTCCGGCATCTGCCCCAGGCTCAACTGCCACGACACCCCGAAGCGGTCCTGCACCCAACCGTAGCGGTTGCTGAAGTCATAGTCGCCCACCGGCATCAACCAGTGGCCGCCCTCGCCCAGCACGCGCGCGGCGCGATCGAACTGCTCGGCGCCGGAGCACTCCACGAACAGCGAGATCGATGGCGAGAAGGTGAAATCGTGCACGTCCAGGCTATCGAAGCACAGGTAGTGGGTGCCACCGAGCAGGAAGATGGCCTGGCGGACCTGCCCGGGCACGCCGGCGCCGGCGCCGGCGCCATCAGGATGGCGTTGCAGGGCCAGCAGGCGGAAATCGGCAAAGGCTTCGGCGTACAGGGCCAGCGCGGCCTCGGCCTGGCCGGTGAACATCAGGAAGGGACGGCTGCGCAGCATGCGGTACTCCCGGTCGACGGGCCGGTGACGGCCCACGCAAGCAGGATTACACGCCGAATGTATGCCCTCTGTAGAGCCGAGCCCATGCTCGGCTGACATCTGCCCGAACGGCAGCCGACCGTAGGGTCGGCTCTACGGGATCACGCCTCGCGCATGCGCCGGGCGATGGCACTGCCGGCCGCGATCGTAGCGGTCAGCGCCACCATCGACAGGAACTGCAGGCGGGTGTGCGACTCGCTCAGCAGCAGGCCGAAGATCAGCGCCAGGATCGCCAGCGCGCACACCGTCAGCCACGGGAAACCGGCCATGCGGAACGGCAGGCGGGTGCCCAGGCGGTCGGCACGGCGGCGCAGCACCAGCTGCGAGACCAGCGACAGCGTCCACACCAGCAGGCAGGTGGAACCGACGATGTTGAGCAGCACCGGCAGCACCCGGTCCGGGAACAGCAGTTCCATCACGGTGGCGGCGAAACCGAACAGCACGCTGGCCAGCACGGCAATCACCGGCACCTGGCGCGGATCGGTCCAGCCCAGCACCGCCGGTGCCTCGCGACGCTGCGCCAGCGAATACATCATGCGCGAGGCGCCGTAGAGGTTGGCATTGAGCGCCGACAGCAGCGCGATCACCGCGATCAGGGTGATGGCGGTGCCCGCGCCCGGGATACGGGCGATATCCAGCACCGCAGCGAACGGCGATTTCAGCGCCTCGCTGGTCCATGGCACCACAGCGATGATCACGCTCAGCGAGCCGATGTAGAACACCAGGATGCGCCAGGCCACCGTGCGGATCGCACGGGCAATGCTGCGTTCCGGGTCTTCGGTCTCGGCAGCAGCGACGGCCACGATCTCGGTGCCGCCAAAGGCGAACACCACCACCAGCAGCGCGGCACCGATGCCGGCCAGGCCCTTCGGTGCGAAACCGCCATGTTCGGTGAAGTTGCTCAGGCCCGGTGAGGTGACCTGCGGCAGCCAGCCCATCAGCAGCGCCACGCCGATGGCAATGAAGGCCAGGATCGCCGCCACCTTGAGGATGGCGAACCAGAATTCGAACTCGCCGAAGTTCTTCACCCCGAGCAGGTTGATCGCAGTGAAGAACAGCATGAAGGCCAGCGCCGCCATCGGTACAGGTACCGCTGGCCAGACGGTGGCCAGCAGACCGGCCGCCCCCACCGCTTCGGCAGCGATCACGATCACCAGCTGCACCCACCACAGCCAGCCCACGGTGGCACCGGCGGTGGCGCCCATGGCATCGGCGGCATAGACCGAGAACGCGCCACTGGTCGGTTTGGCCGCCGCCATTTCGCCCAGTGCGTTCATCACGATGATCACCAGCGCGCCAGCGACCAGATACGACACCAGCACCGCCGGACCGGCCGCCTGCACGCCCACGCCCGAGCCGAGGAACAGGCCGGCGCCGATGGCGCTGCCCAGGCCCATCATGATCAGCTGGCGGGGCTTGAGCGAATGCCCGAGGCGGGACGGCGAAGCGGTCGGAATCGAGTTGGGCATCGGCGGGGCTGGCGGCGGGCTACAGGGGCGACACCTTACCCTGTCCCATGCCCGCGGGGATAGGCACAGCGCAGCAGGCCGCTCAGGCCAGTGCAGGCTCGCCGACGTTGCCGCCGATACGGGCACGGTAGGCGCGCGGCGAGAAACCGGTTTCAGCCTTGAACTTGCGGGTGAAGGCGCTCTGGTCGCTGAAACCGCAGGCCTGGCCGATGCTGGCGATGCTCTCGTCACCGTGCAGCAGGTGCATGGCCATCTGGATCCGCAGCCGGGTCAGCACCTGCTGCGGGGTCATCTGGAACACCTTGCGGAAGCTGCGCTCCAGCTTGGACAGCGAAAAGCCGGTGATGTCCAGCAGAGTCTGCATGCGCACGTTCTCGGCGTAGTGCGCGTTGAGGTGGGCCAGTGCCAGCCGCAGCTGTTCGTACTGGGTACCCAGGCTGTCCTTCTGGCCAAGGTCGCGGGAAATGCCGATCAGCCCCTCGATGGCCCCATCGACCACCAGCGGGCGCTTGCAGGTCAGGCACCAGCCCGGTTCGCGGTTGGCGAACAGGTGCAGCTCCATCAGGTTCTCGATGACCTCACCGGACAGCACGCGGGCGTCCTGATCGACGTAGTCCGCACTGAGGCCGGTCGGGTAGATTTCGGCCGCCGTGCGCCCGATCACGTCCTTGCGCGCGCGCAGGCCCAGCCGCCGCAGCATGGTCTGGTTGACGTGGGTGTAACGCCCCTGGAGATCCTTGATGAAGAACAGCACATCCGGGATGGCGTCGAACAGGGCTTCGATGTCGGCGGGCTCGACTCGCATGCCGCAAGCATAGCCGAGGCCCCTTGCCGGTGCGATCACCCTTGCGGGACTTGCGCTTAACGCTGCCAGGTCCACCGTGGGGGCCAGCCCCGACTGGAGAACCGGCCATGCCCCGCGGTGACAAGTCCGCCTATACCGAAAAGCAGAAGCGCCAGGCCGAGCACATCGAGGACAGCGAGCGCGAGCGTGGTGCCAGCGAAAGCGCTGCCGAACGCATTGCCTGGGCCACCGTGAACAAGCAGGATGGCGGCGGCAAGCGCAGCGGCAGTGGGCGCAAGGTGGCGAAGAAGGCAGCGGCGAGGAAGGCCGCCAGCAAGGGCGCTGTGAAGAAAACAGCGGCGAAGACGGCGCCGGCCACGAAAAAGGCGGTAAAGAAAACGGTGGTCAAGAAGACCAGCACCGCCGCCTCACGTAGTGCTGCCGCGAAGAAGGCAGCGAAGACCCGTGCGGCGAAGAAGACCGTGCGCAAGGTAGCGGCGAAGAAAGCGGCACGTACCCGCACCCGCAGTTGAGCGCACCGTTCAGTGCGACAACGTCGTCATCCACGCGGCAACTTCGGCTGCCGCTGCATCAGCGCGCGCCTGCAGCAGCAGATGTGGGCCCTCCAACGACACATGGCGGGCATCGGGCAACAGGGCCTGCAGCTCGGCCACGCTGGGCGGCCACAGCAAGCGGTCCTGCGTGGCGTGCAGGCACAGCGTCGGCAACACGAGTTCCGGCAGCAGTGCACGAACGTCCACCTGCAGTGTCGCCGCAGCACGTTGGCGCAGGGTTGCAGCCGGTACCCGCGTGATTGCCAGGCCCAGCTCGCGCAGGTTCGCGCGCGTCCGCCACTGCCCCAGCAGCAGCCGGGCCATCAACGCGAGTGGCGGCAACGGCCACGCCGGAGCCAGTATCCGTGCGCTTGCCGCAGGCAGCGGCACCGGCCGCCGTGCGAAGGTCGTACTCAGTACCAACCCACGCAATCCAGGCAGCCCGGCCGCCGCCAGTTCAATGGCCAGTGGCCCGGCGAACGATTCGGCCAGCAGCACGAAAGGAGATGCGGGAAGCTGCGGGCGCAGGATCGACGCCAACGTGGTGTAGTCCTGTTGCCCCCGCGCGGGCAACGGCAGCACCTGCATCTGGATGCCTCGCGCCTGCATTGCCTCCACGAAGTGTGCCGACAGCAGGCTGGTGCCATCCAGGCCCGGCAGCATCACGACCGGCAGCATCACAGCATTCATCACGTTGATCACCCTTCAGGTTTCTTCGCACGGCTCCCTGCCTGCAGCTTCACTCATTGGCTCGACCCAAGGAAGTGCACGGCGGCGCACGCGGCGCTACGCTGGTGGTCCCGAGGGAACGGACAAGGCGGCATGCGCAAGCCACGCTGGCTCAGCTGGACCGGCATTGCCATATGCACACTCTATCTCGCGCTGACCGCCTGGCTGGTGCTCGATGCCCAGGCCAACAGCGATCCCAAGAGTGTCTACATCCTCATGCAGCTGCCGGTGATGCTGCAGACCGCAGCACTCGACGTCATCGGCATGGGTGGGTGGCTTTCCGGAAAGACCTGGACGACCGTCTACCTTCTGGTGATGCCCCCTACCCTGGCCGTGCTGTATGCCGTGGGGGCCATGCTCGGCAGTGTTCTTGAACAATGATGACGGTGTGCCCCTCTGTCTGGGCAGGCAATGGAAATACGGCCGCCCAAGGCGGCCGCATTCCTGTCACCGGGTCAGCAGCCTGCTCAGGCTGCGCGACGCGACACGGCTGAAGCCGCTGCGCCTTCCACCCTGAACACCGACACCGACGTGGTCAGTGCATGCGCCTGCTCCTCCAGCGCGCGGCTGGCCGCGGTCGCTTCTTCCACCAGTGCAGCGTTCTGCTGGGTCACCTGGTCCATCTGCACCACCACCTGGTTGACCTGCTCGATACCGGCCGCCTGTTCCTTGCTGGCCGCTGCGATGTCGCTCATCAGCTGGGTGGTGCGCGAGCTGGCCTGGGCCACGCGCGCAATGGCGGCTTCGGATTCAACGGTGACCGCCAGGCCACTCTTCACCTTGGCAGCGGCGTCTTCGATCAGTTCCTTGATCTCTTTGGCGGCCACGCCGGCACGCTGCGCGAGCGTGCGCACTTCGCTGGCAACCACGGCAAACCCACGGCCCTGCTCGCCCGCACGGGCGGCTTCCACCGCAGCATTCAGCGCCAGGATGTTGGTCTGGAACGCGATGCCGTCGATCACCGTGGAGATCTCCGAGATGCGTGCCGATGACTGATCGATCTCGCCCATCACCGATGCCATCTGTGCCATGGCCTGCTCGGTCTCGCGCACTGCGGCACCGGCGGCATGCGCTTCGCTGTCGGCCTGACGGGCCAGCTCGGCATTCTGGCGCACGGTGGAGGTCAGCTCCTCCATCGATGCTGCGGCCTCTTCCAGGTTGGCGGCCTGCTGCTCGGTGCGGCGCGACAGGTCGTTGTTGCCGGCGGCCAGTTCCTGCGCTGCGTTGTTGATGCTGTCGGCGGCCACCTGGATGCCCCGCACGATGCCGGTCAGCTGCGCGGTGGTTGTGTTGGCGTCGTCGCGCATGCGCGCGAACACTCCGTCGTACTCGCCCTCCATGCGCGCGGTCAGGTCGCCGTGCGAGATTGCACGCAGCACGTCGGAGACGTCGGCGATGCTGGCCTGCGAACTGGCCATCATGCCGTTGAGGTGCTCGACCATCGCCTTGAACTGGTACTGGAACGCTGCGGCATCGCCACGCATGCTGAAATCACCGGCGCGTGCGGCGCGGGCCAGTTCATCGATCTGCGCGTTGATCGCCATCAGGCTCTGCTTCACCGCCGCCAGGGTGCGGGTCAGTGTGCCCTTCTCGCCCGGGTAGTCCGGCAGATCACGGCTGAGGTCACCGATGGCGTAGCGCTGCATCACCTCGGCCATCAGCAGCTCAACCTGCACGTGCGATTCGACCAGGCTGTTGGTGGCCTGCACCATGCGGCCGAAATCACCGGGGAACGCACTGGCATCCATGCGATAGCGGATCGCACCGGCCTCATGCTGTTCGGCCATCTGCAGCTGCGCGCCGATCGCCGCCTGCACGCTCTGCCGCACGCTGGCCATCGCCTCGCCCAGCTGGGTCAGTTCGTCACGGCCACCAAGGCGGAACTCCTGGTCCAGTTGGCCCTTGGACAGGCGCTCGGCCAGGTTCACCGCGCGGGCCAGCGGGCCGGTCAGGCTGCGGCCGATCATCACCGAGGCACCGATGCCCACCAGCAGCGCGACGCCGCCCAGCACCAGCAGCTGCAGCAGGCTGCGCTCGCCCAGCCTGATCGCCTCGGCGGCTGCATCGCGGCTTTCCTTCTCTTCGAAGTCCACGCCATCGGACAGCGCCTTGTTCCAGCCATTGGCGGCTTCCTGCACCGGGCCCAGGGTCAGCGCCACGGCGCCCGGGTAGTCACCCTGCTCCATCAGTTCGCTGGTCTGCTTGTTGAGCGGGCGCGCGACGGCACGCTTGGCCGCGATGGTTTCCGCGATGGCCTTGCCCTGGGCGTCGCTGGGCAGCGCCTGGTAGGCGGTCCAGCTGGCCTCGTAGCGCTTGACCAGATCGGCGATGCGCTGCTCGTCGTGTCCGCGATCTTCGCCCTGGCGGATCAGCATCTCGCGGCGCACCACCATCATCTGGTTGTTGGTATCGAGCATCTGCGACAACAGACGCACCTTGGCCACGCTGATGTCGACCACCTTCTGCATCGCGCGCTTCTGCACGACACTGGCGGTGGCGCCGGTGGCCACCACGGCGGCAACCAGCAACAACAGCAGGCCAAAGCCCAGCCCAAGACGCCAGGCAACCCTGACATTCCTCAAGTAGTTCATCGGTACATCCAAAACGGGGGGATGCGCCCCTATCGGCCGCGCCGCCGGCATTCTTGACCGGCAACATGCACGGGCGTCGGCAGCCGTTCACCTTGGTGATGCCACGCACTACGCTTCTGCGACAAGGGCCCGGGCCACGCCAGGGCTACCCTGCTCATGCCGGCATCAGGATGCTTTCACGGGGGCTGCGCAGCCTCTGCGGGCAGGGTGGAGCTGCCATCTGCCGGAGACCTCCATGCCCGTACACCGCCCTGCCCTGCTCGCCCTGTCCTTGCTGGTGTCTCCCGCCTTCGCGCAGGTGCCGCCGCCGGCCCAGCTGCCGGAGCCCATTGCCGAGAAGGCCGGACCCGATACCGCGGCGCGCTCGCCGCTGCACGCCCAGGTGCTTCTGGATCGCGCCAATTTCTCCCCGGGCGAGATCGACGGTGAGGTCGGCAGCAATCAGCGCCGCGCGGTGTCCGGTTTCCAGGCCGCACAGGGGCTGACGGTGACCGGTGAGCTGGACGATGCCACCTGGAAAGCACTGCAGGCCGATGCGACCACACCGCTTGCCAGTTACACATTGACCGCCGATGACGTGGGAGGCCCGTTCCAGCCGGTCCCGAAAGGACCGGCCGCCCAGGCCAAGCTGAAAGCACTGGGCTACAGCAGCGTCGAGGAATCACTGGGCGAGCGCTTCCATGCCTCGCCGGCATTGCTGAAGGCACTCAACCCCGGCGTCGATCTGGCCAAGGCCGGCAACCGCATCCAGGTGCCCAACATCGCACCGGGGGCGTTGCCGAAGGCGGCCAGGATCGTGGTCGACAAGTCCGATTCCACCCTGCAGTTGCTGGATGCGCAGGGCAAGGTGATCGCGCAGGTGCCGGTCTCTTCCGGCAGCCAGCACGATCCGCTGCCGATCGGCGAATGGAAGATTCTCGGCGTGTATCGCGACCCGCCATTCCATTACAACCCCAAGCTGTTCTGGGATGCGCGCAAGGGCGACAAGAAGGCCACGCTGCCGCCCGGTCCGAACAATCCCGTCGGCCGGGTCTGGATCGATCTGTCCAAACCCCACTATGGCCTGCACGGAACGCCGGTGCCTGGCCATGTCGGCAAGACCGAATCGCATGGCTGCGTGCGCATGACCAACTGGGATGCGCTGCGTGTGGCCGATGCGGTGGATACCTCCGTTCCCGTGGTGATGCAGGAGTGAGCCGATGCGTCTTTCGCAGCTGATCGTGCTGGGCGTGCTGCTGGGTGTGGGAGTGGGCTGGTGGCTGCGCCGCGATGTGGGTGAACCGGTGGCCGTTGTGGCGCCCGCATCGCAACCAGCGGTGGCTGCTGCACCGGCGAAGGCGTCGGCAGTGCCGCACGTGAATGCTCCAGCATCCGCATCCTTGCCAACGTCAGCCAGCGCCAGCGATGCACCCGTGGATCTGCTGCTGCCGGTGCAGGGGGTACTGCCCTCGCAACTGCGCGACACCTTCACCGATGCACGCAGCGAGGGCCGCGTGCACGATGCAATCGACATCATGGCGGATGCCGGTACGCCGGTGCGGGCCGTGGCCGACGGCACGGTGGAGAAGCTGTTCGACAGCAAGCGCGGTGGGCTGACCATCTACCAGTTCGAGCCCAGCGGACGCTGGTGCTACTACTACGCGCACCTGCAGCGCTATGCCGATGGCCTGGCCGAAAAGCAGGTGATCAAGCGCGGCGAGGTGATCGGTTATGTGGGCAGCACCGGCAATGCCAGCGCGGAGGCCCCGCACCTGCATTTCGAAGTACACGTACTGGGGCCGGAGAAGCAGTGGTGGAAGGGGGAATCGATCAATCCGTATCCGCTGCTGAAATCGGCTGCTTCGACGCCCGGCGCTGCCAGCGCCGCAAGGTGAACGTGAACACCGCCAACGCGCCCCCAGGAATCAGCAGGAACAGTGCCGCCACCTTCCAGAAGAAGAACGGCCACAGCCAGACGTAGTCCAGGTCGGTCAGCTTCAACAGGTCCAGTGGGGGCTGCAGTTCGATCACGGCCGCCCTGCCCGCCAGCGCCGGGTCCACCTCCAGCACGGTTACCCGCAGCCATGAGCGTCCGCGTGGCAATGCATCGCCGCGGCCATAGCCGAAGTAGGACGCCGTGAGGCCGCTGGATTCAACCGATGCCAGCCTGCGGTTGATGCCCTGCCCGGCCACGCCCGAACGCTCTCCCGCGCGGAAATCTCCATGATCGGTGGGAGTATCGATGCGCAGCAGAACTTCAGGGTCAGCCTGAGTACCGTCTGCGGCATAGCGCAGTCGCAGCCGCAGTTGGTCATCGATGAAGCGGTAGACGGTGACCTCGGCCGTCGCGCCGGGGCTGAGCAGCAGCGGCAGGGTCTGGGTACGCGAGGCCAGATGGTTGGCGATCGCGCCGAGCGCCAGAACCGCGCAGGCGATGCCCCACAGGCTCCACAACACCCACAGGGTGACCCGCACCACGGTCTCGCCTTTCACGCTGACATCCTGGTCATCGCTTCGCTTCCTCGCCGGCACTGGCGACACAGTAACGAAAAAGCCCCGCGTTCGCGGGGCTTCTTCTTTCTGCGACGCCAGGCATGGCCCAGCGCTACCGGTCACTCACTCAGGCGAACGGATCCTGCAGGACCATGGTGTGGTCGCGGTCCGGGCCGGTGGAGACGATGCTGATCGGGCAACCCGCCAGCTCTTCCAGCGACCGCAGGTAGGCACGTGCGGCCGGCGGCAGCTCGTCCCAGTGGGTGATGCCGTGGGTGTTCTCGCTCCAGCCCGGGAACTCCAGGTACACCGGGGTGCACTCTTCCCAGCCCTGCGCGTCCAGCGGCGCGTACTCGGTACGCTTGCCGTTGTATTCGTAGGCGATGCAGACCTTCAGCTTTTCCATGCCGTCCAGCACATCCAGCTTGGTGATGCACAGGCCGCTGATGCCGTTGATGGCCACTGCGCGCTTCAGCGCGACGATGTCCATCCAGCCGCAACGACGCGGACGGCCGGTCGAAGCACCGTACTCGGCGCCGCGGTCACGGATGCCCTGGCCGACTTCGTCGTCCAGCTCGGTCGGGAACGGGCCGCCGCCGACGCGGGTGGCGTAGGCCTTGGCGATACCCAGCACATAGTCGATCGAATCGGCGCCGACGCCGGAACCGGCCAGCGCACCACCGACGGTGGTGTTGGAGCTGGTGACGTACGGGTAGGTGCCGTGGTCGATGTCCAGCAGCGCGCCCTGCGCACCTTCGAACAGCACGCGCTTACCCTGCTTGCGCAGGTCGTGCAGGATGCCGGCCACGTCGGACTTCATCGGCTGCACGTATTCGCCGAAGGCCAGCGCTTCGTCGAAGGTCTTCTGGAAGTCGACCGCATCGGTGTTCAGGTACTTGGTCAGCACGAAGTTGTGGTAATCCAGCGCGGTGCGCAGGAGTTCTTCCAGCTGCTTCGGGTAGTGCAGGTCAGCGATGCGGATGCCGCGACGCGCCACCTTGTCTTCGTAGGCCGGGCCGATGCCACGGCCGGTGGTGCCGATCGCCTTGCCGCCGGCAGCGCGCTCGCGCGCCTGGTCCAGGGCGATGTGGTACGGCATGATCAGCGGCGCGGCCGGGGAGATCTTCAGGCGCGAACGCACTTCCACACCGGAGGCTTCCAGCTCGGCGATTTCCTTCTGCAGTGCGGCGGGCGAGATCACCACGCCGTTGCCGATCAGGCACAGCGCATCGTCACGCAGGATGCCCGACGGGATCAGGTGCAGGACGGTCTTCTTGCCGTTGATGACCAGGGTGTGGCCGGCGTTGTGGCCGCCCTGGAAGCGCACGACGGCGCCGATTTCCTCAGTGAGCAGATCGACGATCTTGCCCTTGCCTTCATCGCCCCACTGGGCACCCAACACTACGACAGACTGACCCATGACGGGCTCCTCGATTTGTTGCGGCCATCGGGGCCGCGGACGGGTAAACCGTGGCGGGGCTGGCCAGCACCTGCAAGGCGGCTCCAAACGGGGAGCGGCCGGCGATGGAAGGCCCAGACACGGAAAAAGCCGAACGGGGAGGCCCGTCCGGCTTTTGTGCATTATCCGGGTTTCCGGGGTCGGGTGCCACCTTTCCGACGGACGGCTTCACCGGCCGGTCAGGCCGGCGTCTCATGTAGAGCCGAGCCCATGCTCGGCTGCCTTTCCGCCGCTGCGCGGCGCCGCCCGAGCATGGGCTCGGACGCTACAGGGCGGGGTTCAGTGCCGTGCCCACCACAGCAGGCTCAGGCCGGCCAGCAGCACCAGCCCGCCGAAGCTGCGCAGCGCCGGGCTCGGCATGTCCAGCAGGCGCTCGGCCATGCGCTTCCAGGCGAACGGTGCGACGAACAGGAACAGGCCTTCCAGCACCGCCACCAGGCAGACGGCGGCGAACAGATCTTTCATGGGGGGGACTCCGGAAAAAACACGGGGCCCGGCATTCAGCCGGGCCCCGTGGGGTAACGCCCTGCGACCTCAGCGGTCGTTCTTCAGGTACTGCAGGAACGGGTCGTTCTTGTCCAGCACGATCACGCCGTTGCCGTCGGTCATGGAGCCACGGTAGGCCTCCAGGCTGCGGTAGAACGCGTAGAACGACGGGTCGGCCGAGCCGGCCTTGCCGTAGATGCGGGCGGCGTCGGCATCGCCTTCACCGCGCAGGCGCTGGGCATCACGCTCGGCCTCGGCGATCAGTACGGTGCTGTCACGGTCGGCCTGGGCGCGGATGGTCAGCGACTGCTCCTCGCCCTCAGCGCGCAGCTTGGCGGCTTCCTGCTTGCGCTGGGCGCGCATGCGCTCGTACACGTCGTTGATCACCTGGCTGTCGGTCGGCAGGTCCACCTGCTTGATGCGCAGGTCGATCATCTGCATGCCCAGGCCGGCCACGGCTTCGTTGATCCCCTTCAGCTGCTCGGCGATCAGCTCGCTGCGGTCGCCGGAAACCAGCTGCTGCAGGGTGCGCGAGTTGATCTGGTTGCGCAGCGAGTCGGTGATGATCGGTGCCAGACGGGCATTGGCGATACGCGGATCGCCGCCGGTGGCACGGAAGTAGTCACCCACGTTGGAGATGTAGCCGATGGCGAAGAAGTCGACGCTGACGTCCTTCTGCTCAGCAGTGAAGTAACGCGCCGGGGCGGTGTCGAGCACCTGGAAGCGGCGGTCGAAGACTTTCACCGTTTCCACCACCGGCACCTTGAAGTGCAGGCCCGGCTTGATGTCCGAACGCACCACCTTGCCCAGGTTCAGCACCATGGCGGTCTGGTCCTCACGGACCACGTACACCGAGCCGAGCAGGCCCAGCACCACCGCCACGATCACGGCGATCCAGATAGGACTCTTCATCGGCTGCCCTCCTCACGGCCGCTCGGTCGCCCGGTCGGGCGGCCCACCGGCCGGCCCGGATCACGGGACTGTTCCACCGCTGCGCCCGGCAGCGACGGCATCACCACCTCCGGGTTGGTCACCCCCGGCGGGGCCGAGGTGGTGGGACGGGTATCGCCGGTCATCGGCACGTAGATCAGCTGGCGGCCATCGCCACCGATCACCTTGCGGTTCTCGCTCAGCACCTGCTGCACGGTCTCCAGCCACAGGCGCTTGCGGGTCACTTCCGGGGCGTCCTTGTACTGGGCCTGCAACAGGCTGAAGCGCTGCGCGTCACCCTCGGCCTTGGACACCACGGCCTGCTTGTAGCCTTCGGCGGTGGTACGGGCACGCGAGGCCTGGCCTCGGGCTTCCGGCACGACCTTGGCGGCGTAGGCCTGGGCTTCGTTGATCAGGCGTTCCTTGACCTGCTGGGCGCCATTGACCTCGTCGAAGGCCGGCTTGACCTCTTCCGGCGGACGGGCGTCCTGCAGGGTCAGGCCGGTCACGGTCAGGCCGGTCTTGAACGCCTTCAGCAGCGCCTGCAGGCGCTCTTCGGCGGCCACGGCCAGCGGGCCACGGTTGTTCAGCACGGCGTTGAGGTCGGCGCGGCCGACTTCCTCGCGCACCGCGCTCTGCGCCGACTGCTCCAGCACCTGGTTGGCATCCACGGTGCCGAACAGGTACTGCTGCGGGTCGTCGATGCGGTACTGGACGTTCAGCGAGACGTTGACGATGTTCTCGTCGCGGGTCAGCACCGGCACCTGGATCGAGAAGGTCTTGATCTCGGTGGCATTGACCTTGGTGACCGATTCGATCGGCCACGGCAGCTTGAAGTTCGGGCCGGGCTGCAGGATGCGCGAGAACTGGCCGAAGCGCAGCACCACGCCACGCTGCTGTTCGCCGATCAGCTGGAAGCTGGAGAACAGCACCAGCAGCACCACGGCCGCCACCACCCAACGCACGATGCCGCCGTCGAACAGGTCCTTCAGTGGTCCGGGCAATCCGCCCCAGCCACCACCATTGCCACCGCCGCGTGACCCGAACGGCCCGCGTCGATTGTCCTCGGGGCCTTGTCCGCCCTTGTTGCCGCCGGGTGTATTCCAGGCCATGCACGCTCCATCAAGATTTGGGCTGCGGCACGGGCCCTTCCCGCACCGCCAGCCGTGAAACCATCACCGATCATACAAGATGGGGCGGATCGGCAGGATCGAAAGGGGGGCTACGGGGTAAGGTGGCGTTTTCCTCGAAGTCAGGCAACGCCGATGGCCCCCACCACCCCGTTCACCGCCTTCCGTATCGAAAACGACGACGCCGGCTACCGCAGCGGCCTGGCCCAGCTGGGTGTCGACGACCTCAACCCCGGCCAGGTGCTGATCCGCGCCCACTGGTCCTCGGTCAACTACAAGGACGCCCTGGCCGGCACCGGCAAGGGGAAGATCCTGCGCCGCTTCCCGCTGGTCGGGGGCATCGACGTGGCCGGCACCGTAGTCGCCAGCGCCGATCCTGACTGGCGTGAAGGCGACGCGGTGCTGGCCACCGGCTGCGGCCTCAGCGAAACCCGCGACGGCGGCTACAGCCAGTACGTGCGGCTGGAGTCGCGTGCGGTGATCGCCCAGCCGGCCGGGCTGACCCCTCGCGAGGCGATGGTGCTGGGCACCGCTGGGTTCACTGCGGCGCTGGCCCTGCTGCGCATGCAGGACAACCGGCAGACCCCGGAACTCGGCCCGCTGGCGGTCACCGGTGCCAGCGGCGGTGTCGGTGCGCTGGCGCTGTCGATCTTCAGCCGTGCCGGCTACGCCGTCCACGCTGTCAGCGGCAAGCCGGACCAGGCCGATTTCCTGCACAGCATCGGCGCCTCCGAGGTACTGCCACGCGAGGCACTGTCCAATACCGGCCCGCTGCAGTCGGCACGCTTCGGCGGTGGCCTCGACAATGCCGGAGGCGACATGCTGGCCAGCCTGCTGGCGCAGACCGTGCCCTACGGCAGCGTGGTCAGTGCCGGTCTGGCCGCCAGCCCGACGCTGGACATGACCGTGATGCCGTTCATCCTGCGCGGTGTCTCGCTGCTGGGCGTGTCCTCGGCCAATGCGCCGCGCGGGCTGCGCGAAGAGGTGTGGTCGCGACTGGGCAGTGACTGGAAACCGCAGCACCTGGACCGCATCTGTACTGCCGAAGTCGGCCTGGATGGCCTGCCCGCCGTGTTCGAGCGGATGCTGGCCGGCGGCTCGCTGGGCCGCACCGTGGTGCGGATCGACTGAACGTCGCAGGCAGGCGACGGACGGCAGGCGGTCCCCTCCCGCCGGTAATGTGCCCGCACTACACTGCGGGCATTACATGGGGAACAACATGGCACGCATTCTGATCGTCGACGACTCACCGTCGCAGCTGTTGGGGATACAGCGCATCGTCGAGAAGCTCGGGCACCAGATCCTGACCGCCACCGATGGCGCCGCCGGGGTCGAAACCGCCAAGGCCGAGCTGCCCGACCTCGTCCTGATGGACGTGGTGATGCCCAACCTCAACGGCTTCCAGGCCACCCGCACCCTCGCCCGCGACGAGGCAACCCGCCACATCCCGGTGATCCTGGTGACCACCAAGGACCAGGACACCGACCGCATGTGGGGCATGCGCCAGGGCGCCAAGGCCTACATCACCAAGCCGTTCTCGGAAGACGAACTGTCCGAAGTGCTGGAACGGGTGTTCGCCGGGCAGGGCTGAAACATTCCGGTGGGTGCCAACCTTGGTTGGCACGCCTTGAACGGCCGAAAAGCGTGTGGCCCCAGGTCCGCCCCCACCAGAATCCACCTCAGATCGTTTCGCCGAACGCCTTGGCCAGGTTCCGGTATGCCTTCTTCTGCGCCTCATCGGTCGCGGCCGGGGCCACGATCTCGATCTCGACGATCTGGTCGCCATCCGGATTGCCCGGCAGGCCACGGCCACGCAGGCGCAGCTTGCGCCCGGCATCGGAATCGGCCGGAATCTTCAGCTCCACCGCACCGCCCAGGGTCGGCACGCTGATGCTGGTCCCCAATGCGGCCTGCCACGGTGTGACCGGCAGCGTATAGAGGATGTTGCGGCCATCGACCTCGAACTGCGGGTGCGCGGCGTACTCCACTTCCAGCAGCAGGTTGCCGCCATGATTGCCCTGCCCGGCCAGCCGTATCACCTGGCCCGGACGGATGCCCTTGGGCACGCGCACGTCCAGCTGCTTGCCGTTGACGGTGATGCGCAGGCTGTCACCGTTGTAGGCCGCCTCCAGCGGTACCGACAGCTTGGCGCGGGTATCGCGATTGGGCGCATGGCCCTGGCTGCTGAAGCCCGGCCCGGGACCAGCGCCGCCACCGCCACGCTGGCGCGCGAACAGGCTTTCGAAGAAGTCGCTGAAGCCGCCGTTGGGGCCGCCGCCGCCGAACACTTCCTCGAAATTGAAGCCCCCGGCGCCGCCGTAGTTCGGCGGCACGTTGAACTCCTCGCCCGGGCGATAGCCCTGCGCGCGCAGCTGGTCGTAGGCCGCGCGCTTCTCCGGATCACGCAGCGCCTCGTAGGCCTCGTTGACCGCCTTGAACTTGTCTTCGGCCCCGGCCTCCTTGCTGACGTCCGGGTGGTACTTGCGTGCCAGCCGGCGGTAGGCGGTCTTGATCTCCGCCTCGCCCGCGCTCGGTTCCACCCCCAGGGTGGCGTAGTAATCCTTGAATTCCATCCATCTACCTCGATTCGCTTCGGCCGCGCCGGTGGCGCCGCCCCGGGTTCATTCTACGCGCCGGCGATGCTACGCCGCCCCTCGTGCGGCCCTGGTGAGGCCGACTGATCCTGCGCAATGCGGCTGCCATCCCCATGCCCCAGGCTGTGACTGGAAGCCTGCCCCGCCAGGCCTGAAGATGGGGCCTGCACGCCGGTTTTCCAATGTCTTGACGCCCCTGTCCCACGCCGGCCTCTAGCCTGCCCCTGCAAGGAGTCCACCATGACCATCCACGTTGGCGACCGCATTCCGGAAGTGACCCTCAAGCGCATCCGCGAGGGCATCGAAACGCTCGATACGCATTCGCTGTTCGACGCGCGCAAGGTGGTGCTGTTCGCCGTGCCCGGTGCGTTCACCCCCACCTGTTCGGCCCGTCACCTGCCCGGCTACGTCGAAAAGTTCGAGGCCTTCCGCCAGCGCGGCATCGACGTCTACTGCGTGGCGGTCAACGATCCGTTCGTGATGAAAGCCTGGGCCACCGACCAGCACGTGCCCGACGGCCTGCTGATGCTGTCCGACGGCAATGCAGAACTGACCCGCGCGCTCGGCCTGGAGCTCGACGCCAGCGCCTCGGGCATGGGCATCCGCTCGCGTCGCTTCGCGCTGTACGTGGTCGATGGCGTGGTGCGCGCCGCCTGGGTTGAACAACCCGGCCAGTTCGAAGTCTCTTCAGCCGAGTACGTGCTGGAGCACCTGCCCACCTGATTCTCCACCGCAAAAGGAAACGGCCAGCCATGTCCAGCAAGCCAGCCAAAGCCCCCAAGCCCGCCGCGAAGGTTCCCGGCATCAGCGACCGCAAGACCCTGCGTGATCGCGCCCGGCGCAACATCGAGGATGGCGCGATCACCGACAGCTACAGCGCCGACCGCAAGGTGGTGATCAAGCTGCTCAACGACGCGCTGGCCACCGAGTACGTCTGCGTGCTGCGCTACTACCGGCACTATTTCATGGCCAAGGGCATGCTGGCCGATGCGGTGAAAGCCGAGTTTCTCGAGCATGCACAGCAGGAACAGGCGCACGCCGGCAAGCTGGCCGAGCGCATCGTCCAGCTCGGCGGCGAACCTGATTTCAACCCCGATACGCTCACCGCGCGTTCGCATGCCGAGTACAAGGAAGGCAGCGACCTGCGCGACATGGTGCGCGAGAACCTGGTGGCCGAGCGCATCGCCATCGACAGCTATCGCGAGATGATCAACTTCATCGGCGACCGCGACACCACCACCAAGCGCATCCTTGAGGAAATCCTGGCGCAGGAAGAGGAACACGCCGATGAATTCGCCGACCTGCTGGATGGGTGGATCGGGGAATAGCGGTTACGCCAAGGGCTCGCGGCCATCTACGGTGTTGTAGGGCCGAGCCCATGCTCGGCTTACCTCTGCATGCACGTCGCAGGAGCAGCCGAGCATGGGCTCGGCTCTACAACAGCGTGGCAGACATACGGGACGTGCCAACCAAGGTTGGCACCTACCGGAGTACGGTGAACCGCACCTGCGTCCACGCGCCGTCGGCCGCCAGTGCGGTCAGGGCATGCGCGCCCGGTTCGGCGAACTCGCGCTGCATCAACTGCGCACCATGAGTCTGCGCGATCCAGCGACCGTCCAGCAGCCAGTCCACCGTCTGCTCGCTGCCCAGCGCGCGCAGCTGCAGGCGTACGCCATGTTCGGCGTTGGGTGCACGCGCCAGTACGGCGCCATCATTGAGGCCATCGATGTGCAACGCGACGCTGGCCTCACGCCCATCATCACGGCAGTCCGGCGACAGCGCCGGCAGCTGGGAGGCCTCGCGCGTGGCCTTGGGCAGCCACGGTGACAGCAACGCTGGCCAGCGCGCGATCTCGCGCGCGACTTCTTCGTGCGGCAAGCGGCAATCGGCTGACACGCGCAGACCGCTGCGGGCGTCTGCCAGGAAACGCTGCCGCCCCGGCTGCCAGCGTCGTGCCTCGCGCTCGGGGAAGGTCGGCGGTGCTGCGCCATCGAGCAGGTAGGCCGACATCCTGCGCTGGCAGAGCGCAGCAGACAGGTCTTCGGCACGCTCACCGGTCGGCCAGCAGACGTCTTCCTGGCTGACGCTGGCCGGCATCGGCGCGGACGCCGAGTCACCGCGTTGGCGTGGCAGGCTGTCCACCACCTCGAACATCAGTGGCAGCGCGGTGACCGCGCCGTACTGGCCCGGCAGAGGCGTGCCGTCCGGCCGGCCCACCCACACGCCCACGGTGTAATGGCGGGTACTGCCGATGGCCCACGCATCGCGGTACCCGTAACTGGTGCCGGTCTTCCACGCCACGCGCGGGCGGCCACCGACATCGAACGTACCGACGCTGTACCCCGGGCGCGGATTCGATTCCAGCATCTCGCGCACGATCCAGCTTGCGCCGGGCGAAGCGAGACGTCGCTCGATCATCGGCTCGTCATCGGTGTAACGCACGCGCCCGGCGATGCCATTGCGGTTGAGCGCGGCGAACGCGCCGACCAGATCTTCCAGCCGCGCGCCGGTGCCGCCCAGGATCAACGACAGGTTGGGCGTGCTGCCCGGCGGAAAGCGCAGCTGGATGCCGGCATGCGACAGGCGTGCGGCAAAGCGCGCGGCCCCGACCCGCTGCAACAGGTCCACCGACGGCACGTTGAGTGACAGCCGCAATGCGCTGGAGGCGCCAACAGGCCCATTGAAGGCCATATCGAAATTGCCCGGGCGATAGCTGCCGAAACTCTGCGGCGCATCGACCAGCAGGCTCTCCGAATGGATCAGGCCATCATCCAGTGCCATCGCGTAGAGAAATGGCTTGAGCGTGGAGCCGGGCGAACGCCAGGCCTGCACCATGTCCACGTGGCCAAGCCGCTGGCGGTCGCCAAAGGACAACGTACCGACATAGGCACGCGCCTGCAGGGTCTGGTTGTCGACCACCAGCAGCGCGGCCGAGGTACGCTCGGGCAGCGTCGAGAAATAGCTGGCCACGCGCTCTTCCAGCGTGCGCTGCAGGCCGATGTCGATGCTGCTCTGGATGCGTGCCTGGCCCGGATGCGCCGAATGCAGGCGCTGCGCCAGCAGCGCGGCATGCAGCGGCGGCCGCAGCGAGCGCGCCACCACGTTCTCGATGCGCGCGTCTTGCACCTCTTCCGGTGTCCACGCGCCCAGTTCGGCCATGCGGGTCAGCACCTTGTCACGCGCCTTCTGCGCCGCTTCCGGGTGACGATCCGGGCGCAGCCGGCTCGGTGCCTGCGGCAGCACCGCCAGCAACGCGGCTTCGGCATGCGACAGCTGCGCCGCCGGCTTGCCCAGATAGGCCCAGCTGGCCGCTTCCACGCCCTCGATGGTGCCGCCGTAGGGCGCGCGCTCCAGGTACAGGGCCAGGATCTGCTGCTTGCTCAGATGCACTTCCAGCTGCACCGCGCGCAGCATCTGCTTGAGCTTTCCCCAGGGCGTGCGCGTATGCGGATCGAGGATGCGTGCGACCTGCATGGTCAGGGTCGAGCCACCGGAGACGATGCGGCCGCCGCGCAGCAGCTGGCCGCTTGCCCGCAGGATCGCCAGCGGATTGATGCCCGGATGGCGCCAGAACCAGCGGTCTTCGTAGGTCAGCAATGCCTGCAGGTACAGCGGCGAGACGCTGTCGATGGAAGCCGGATAGCGCCACACGCCCTCGGCATCGGGGAACGCACGCAGTGGTGTGCCGTCTGCAGCCACCACCAGGGTGCTGGTGTCGCGCTGCTTCGGCAAGGGTGGCGGGAAGGCGAAATCCAGCACCAGCAGCAGCGCCAGCAGCGCCGCGGTACCCCAGCGCAGCCACGGCCACAGCGGCTGCAGCCGGCGGCGCAGGGCCGCCAGCCGGTTTTTCATTGCGTCTTTCATTGCACATTGCCCGCAGGACGGGCCGCGCCTGCGCGGCCCATCCGTGGGATCACGGCTGCACCACCGTGATCGTGGTCGGGTTGCTGCGGCCAACGCCACGCAGCTGCGGCCGGTACATGTCCTCCACCAGCGGCGGCGGCACCGAGTAGGTACCCGGGGTCACCGCACGCACCAGGTAGAACACGTTGGCCTTGCTGCCACGCGAGAGCTTCAGCGCGGCCACGTAGCGATCGTCGCGGAACTCTTCGTGCTTGGTATCGGCTGCTTCACTGCGGTCGCTGATGGTGATGCCATCGACCACCACGTCAGCCCACTGCTTGGCATCACCGAGGTTGAAGTTCTCGATCTCCAGGCCCGCCGGCAGCAGGTCGGTCAGCAGCGCATCCGGCATGGTGGTGTCGGCAGTGACGGTGACGCGCACGATCAGCGCTTCGCCTTCCTTCAGCGGGCGCGGCGTCCACGGCTTGCCATCGGTGCCGAAGTAGCTGCGTTCAACACCCAGCACGCTGTTGTCCGGCGCCGGTGCGCTGCGCGGGATGCCGGCCACGTCGATGCTGGCAAACATCGGCGGCTGGCCCTGCGGGGTGAAGCGCACGCCGCTGGCCAGTTCGGTGGCGCTGAAGTTGCGGCCGAATAGTTTGCGCTCGCCGATGGCTTCGCTGTTGCCGCCGATCACCAGCTCACCGGCCACCAGCGCCTTCTGGTTGGCAGCCAGCGCCTTGCCGAGGCGGGCGATCGCCACCTGTTCCTGCGTGCTCAGCCACATCCAGCCGGCATTGCGGCGCGCATCCAGGCCACGGCCGAGATCGACGGCACGTGCGTCCCAGGCGGGCTTGGCCAGCTTGTTCTCGTGCGTCAGCGCGATCATCAATGCGTCATCGCGGATCGCGCTGCCGTAGTCGCCGAAGTACGACGGGCGCTCGCTGCTGGACTTGGCGAACGCCGCCGCCAGTGCCGCCTGGCCACGCTTGGCATCGCCCTGCAGCGACAGCGCCACACCCAGATGGACCAGCGACAGGCCACCAACCGCCTTGCTGCGCTCGTTGTCATACAGCGTGCGCAGGGTGCCCAGCGGTGCGCGGTTGACCCGCGCCAGCACGTAACCCGAATACGCCTGGTTGGCGAACTTCAGCTTCTCGCGGTCATCCTGGCCGTAGAACTGGTTGCCGCCGGACAGCAGATCCTCGCTCAGGCGGTTGAGCGCCTTCTGCAGCACGTTGTCGGGCACGGCGAAGCCGGCGTCCTTGGCATCGAGCAGGAACTCGGTGATGTACGGGGTCAGCCACGGGTTCACGTAACCGTCGTCACCCCACATCGAGAAGTTGCCATTGGCTACCTGCATCGACGCCAACCGACCGAACGCGCCTTCCATGCGTTCGCGGCGTGTCTTTGCATCCAAGCCATCGGCGCCGAGCATCGACGACGTCGCCTGGTCCAGGATCAGCGCGGCGTAGCCCTTGCTGGTGGTCTGCTCGGCACAGCCGTAGGGGTAGTTCAACGCGCCCTGCAGGGCGCTGGCGAACGGAATCGGCGGCAGCGGGCTGACCAGCAGCCGTGCGTTCACCGACTCGGACATCAGGCCCTCGGTCAGGCTGTTGTCGAGGCTGACCGCGGCCAGCGGATCCAGCGTGCGCACCTGCGAACGCAGCACCTGTGGCCACGCCGCACGTACCGGCAGGTCATAGCGGCGATCGGCCCTGAAACCATTGCCATCGACCCGCACGCGCACCTTGGCCACGCTGTGGCCCTCGCGCGCCGACAGCGGGAAGCTGAGCGTGCTCTTGGCATCGGCGTTCAACTGCACGCTGCGCGTGCCTTCAGCCAGTGCCAGCGGGCCCTCGGTCTCCACCCGCACGTTGAACGCACCCGGCTTGCCGGTGAAGTTCTGCACGTCCAGGGTGACGGTGCTGCGGTCGCCCGGGGCGAGCACGCGCGGCATGCTGGCTTCGGCCAGGATCGGGGCACGCACCACGGTTTCCACATCGCGCTTGCCGTACTGGTCATCGCTGTAGACCAGCGCCGATACCCGCAGCGTGCCGTTGAAGTCCGGCACCTTCAGGCGGATGCGGGCATTGCCCTTGGCATCCAGTTGCACCGGGCCGGAGAACAGGTCCACGGTCTGCACGCGTGCGGTCGGGCGCTTGGCCTGCGGAAGTGCCTGCAGCGCCATGTCGCCGCCGAACTTCAGCTTGCCGGCGCCGCCGTCGAAGCTTTCGATCACCCGGCTGTAGATGTCGTAGGCATCGATGCCGAGGCGACGCTGGGCGAAGAAGTGCGCGCCGGCATCGGGCACCGGGAAACGGGTGATGTTGAGGATGCCCACGTCCACCGCCGAGACGGTGACGTGCGCCATCTTGCCGGCCAACTGTGGTGCGCTGACCGTCACCGGCAGGTCCTGCTCAGGGCGCATCTGCTTGGGCGCCGCCAGGCCGACCGCCACGGTGCGGCCCTTGCGGTCCATCGGCACATGCACCACGCCCACGGCACGGGCCGGGGTGATCTTGCTCGGCGCACTGCCACCACGGAACACCAGCGCGGTGATGTAGACGTCGTGGCGTTCCCAGTCGGCGGTGACCGGGATCTTGAAGGTCGAACCCGGCTTGGCGTCGATGTCCTGCACGTACAGCATGCGGTCGGTCTCGACCATCAGGATGCCCTTGCCGGCATGCGGCGGGGTCACCGTCACCTCAAGCGTGTCGCCTGCCTTGTAGCCGGTCTTGTCCAGGCCCAGCTTGATCTTGTCAGGGCGTGCATCCAGCCCCCGGTTGTCATCCCCCCAGCTCCAGCCCGCACGGAACGGATAGCGGCTGGTCAGACCGGTAGACGGATCGAACACGTCCACCCGGTACTCGCCCCACTCCACCGGGAAATCAAAGGCCACCGCGCTGCCGCCGGCATCGACGGTGCGCGTTTCCTTGTTCTCGAAACGGCGGGTGAAATCGTAGTCCCAACGGTTGTCGTTGAAGGTCCAGTGGTAATCGCGCAGTTCGCGCACCAGGGTGATCTTCAGACCCTTGGCCGGCTGCGGCTTGCCCGCTGCATCCACGCGCATCAGCTCGAAGCGCGCATTGCCGTTGGCATCGGCACCGTCTTCGGGATTGAACAGCGGGCGCACGCCCACCAGCGCATTGGCCGGCCACATCACCCGCTTCAGGGTGCGGGTGACGGTACGGCCGCCGGTCTCGTACAGGCTGCCGGACAGCACCACCGCGATCGGCGCCTTGGCCTTGGCCGCCTCTTCCGGCAGGGCCACGTCCTCGCGCAGCTGGCCATTGGCCGGCAGCGTGGTGTCGATCACATCCTTGGCTTCGCGCGGCAACTGCAGGGTCGGGTCGCCGAAGAAGTAGCCCGGTAGGCCTTCCACCGGCTGCTGCTCGGCGGCCACCGCCATGCGCGCCGTGAAGCGGTTGCCATCGGCGGGCGCACCGTACAGATAGGCGCCATTGGCCTGCAGGCGCAGCTCCTCGCCCGGCTTCAGCGTCTTCTGCGCGCTGTCCAGGTCCAGCTTCATGCGCTCGGGCAGGAACTCTTCGATGCGCAGTGTCATGCCCTGGATCGCTTCCTTGCTGGCCGGGTCGGTACGGAATTCCACCTGCCAGCGCCCGGTCGGCGCCTCAGCGGGGATGACCTGCTCGAAGTTGATGTAGCCCTGCTCGCCCGGTTGCAGGCGGGTCTCGCGGAAGGTCTTGCCGTCGGGCTGCTTCAGGCGCAGGAACACCGGTTGCGCCTTGACCGGCTTGCCATCGTTGTCGCGCAGCAGCGCGGACAGGCGCACGGTCTCGCCCGGGCGGTACAGGTCGCGGCCGGACCAGGCATAGACATCGAACCAGGCGTTGTCGCGGCCGGCCACGGCGAATTCGCTCAGGTCCAGCGCCGGCTGGTTGAACGGCAGGAAGCTGGTGTCCTTGCCGCTGCTGGCGACCAGCACGTGGGTGGCGTCCAGGGTGTAGTTCAGCAGCGCATTGCCGTTGCCGTCGGTGCTGCCCTTCAGCACCACCTCGCCCTTGGCATCGAGCACGCGCAGGTCGATGCCCTTCAGCGGCGCACCGTCCTTCAGGCCGGCGGTGTGCACGAACAGCTTGTCCTTGTACGCCCGGGTGTGCAGGCCGATGTCGCTGACCGAGAAGAACGCGGTATCGAACTCGCCCTCGTAGTCGCCGGTGCGCTTGAGCAGGGCGAAGTACAGGCCCGGCTCCTGCAGTTCCTTGATGTCCTGGGTCGGCAGGTAGGTCAGCACCCGCTCGTTCTGCTTGCCGCCGAGGATGAAGCGGTTGACGTAGACTGGCTCGGCCAGCTTGTTGATCGGGCTGCGCTCGTAATCGCTGCTCAGTTCCCAGCTGCCGCGGCGGCCGCCGCGCTGGTACTGGCTGAAGAAGGTCGGCAGGTCCTTCTCGCGCACGCGCAGGAACTCGACGTCGACCTCCGGCACGTTCACCGACACCACCGGCAGGCCGCGGCTGTCCTTGGCCGGCAGCACGCTGCCCTGCGAAGCGAAGCCGACCACCGGCTTCAGTTCGCCGCTGAACACCTTCTGCTTCAGTTCCTTGCCCAGGCGGCTGCCATCGGCGGCAAGCAGGTCCGGCGAGACCACCAGGCTGAACTCCTTGCCGGCCTCGACGAACGGGTAGCGCAGGGTCAGGCCGTCATCAGACAGCGTCCAGCTGCTGTCGTCGGTGCCGACCTTCTCCTCGAAGCGCACCAGCGTGTCGAAATCCTGGGTGCCGACCAGCGGGCGCGAGAACTCCAGCGCCAGCGACAGGCCGTCATTCTTCTGGTCCGGGTACGCGCGCAGCAGGGTGAACTCCTTCACCTGCTCGGCCTTGGTGGTGATGGCTTCACCGCTGGCCTTGGGCAGCTGCCCGCTGTCGTTGCGGCAGCCGGCCAGGCCCAGCAACAGGCCTCCTGCCAGCACCGCCGCCGCCCATCCCCACCGCTTCCGCCGTGCCGGACCGCTCATGTCGTCACTCCTTGATCGAGGTGGCCATTATAGGCAGGCCGCGTCAAGGTGTTGACGCGGATTCGGCAGGAATGCATCGGAACGGTAGCGCAGGGCCATGCCCGGCGGTCCCGGTAGCCGCCAACCTTGGTTGGCGTTGGGCCCGTGCCAACCAAGGTTGGCACCTACCAAGGCGCGCCCTACCCCGGCAGGTACAGGTCCACGTAGTCGGTCACCGGCATCGCTGCCAGCGCCACCGGGTCCAGCGATGCGGCCAGGATGCGCTGCTGCTGGGCGGTCGGGAAGCGGTGGGCCAGGTGCCGGCGGAACTTGTCCATCAGCAGCGGAATGCCCTCCTCACGTCGGCGCGCGTGGCCCAGCGGGTATTCCACCAGTACCTCGGGCAGCTCGGTACCGTCGCTGAAGCGTACGCTCAGGCCGTTGGCGATGCTGCGCTTGTCCGGGTCCAGGTAATCGGCGCTGAGCTGCGGATCCTCATGACAGGCCATCTTCGCGCGCAGTGCGTCGATGCGCGGGTCGGCGGCGACGTCATCCTCGTAGTCCTCGGCCGTCAACCGCCCGTGCAGCAACGCGATGGCCACCATGTACTGCACGCAGTGGTCGCGGTCGGCCGGATTATGCAGCGGGCCCTGCTTGTCGATGATGCGGATGCAGGCTTCCTGGGTGCGGATCGCGATATACGCGATGTCCTCGACCCGCCGCCCCATCGCGCGCAGCTGCTGGTGCAGCGCAATCGCCGCCTCCACGGCTGTCTGGCCATGGAATTCGGCCGGGTAGCTGATCTTGAACAGCACGTTCTCCATCACATAGCTGCCCAGCGGTCGCCCCAGCGTCAACGCCTGGCCGTGCATGGATACAGCCTCGAAACCCCAGGTCGGTGCACTCAATACGCTGGGATAGCCCATCTCGCCACTGGCCGCCATCAGCGCCAGGCGCACGCCCCGGCTGGTCGCATCACCCGCCGCCCAGCTCTTGCGCGAGCCGGTGTTGGGCGCGTGCCGGTAGGTGCGCAGCGCCTGGCCATCGACCCAGGCCAGCGACAGCGCATTGAGCATGCGTTCGCGATCCAGCCCCAGCAGCTGCGCAACCACTGCGGTGGTCGCGACCTTGACCAGCACCACATGGTCCAGCCCGACCCGGTTGAAGGAATTCTGCAGCGCCAGCACGCCCTGGATCTCGTGCGCCTTGATCATCGCCAGCAGCACGTGGTGCATGGTCGGCGGCGGGCGACGCAGGGCCTGCGCGTTGCGCCCCAGCCAGTCGCAGACGGCCAGGACGCCGCCGAGATTATCGGATGGATGGCCCCACTCGGCGGCCAGCCAGGTGTCATTGAAGTCGAGCCAGCGCACCATCGCACCGAGGTTGAAGGCGGCCTGCACTGGATCCAGCACGTAGTGCGTGCCCGGTACGCGCGCGCCGTTGACCACGCTGATGCCCGGCACCAGCGGCCCAAGCAGCTTGCTGCAGGCCGGGAAGGACAGCGCCTCCAGCCCGCAACCGAGCGTGTCGAGCAGGCAATGGTGTGCGGTCTGGAACGCCAGCGGTGAGTCGATGCGGGCGTCGCGTACGTAATCGACGATGTCCACCAGCAGCGCATCCCACGCTGCACGCCCGTTGGATGGGGTGTGGCTGTCAGACATTGTCGATCTCCTCGTTGCGGTGCGCGGTTACCCACGCACCATGCCAACCAAGGTTGGCATCTACCAAAGCAATCGGTCTCTGCGACCCAGTAGTCGCCAACCTTGGTTGGCGTTTACCGGCGCATCATTCGGCCGGCACCCGCACCTTGCCGTCCATCAGCACACGGGCGCTGCGACTCATGATGGCCTTGGTCACCGTCCACTGGCCGTCAACGAGCGCGGCCTGCGCACCCACGCGCAGCGTGCCGGACGGATGGCCGAAGGTCACCGCTTCGCGTTCACCACCACCGGCCGCGCGATTGACCAGGGTGCCCGGAATCGCCGCTGCGGTACCGATCGCCACGGCGGCGGTCCCCATCATCGCGTGATGCAGCTTGCCCATCGACAGCGCACGCGCATGCAGGTCGATCGCCGAGGCCGGAATGGCCTTGCCGCTGGACGACACGTAGTCCTGTGCCGGTGCCACGAAGGCGACCTTCGGTGTGTGCTGGCGGGTTGCCGCGTCTTCCAGGTTCCTGATCAGGCCCATGCGCAAGGCGCCGTAGGCGCGGATCTTCTCGAAGCGCTCCAGCGCTGCCTTGTCTTCGTTGATCGCCGGCTGCAGCTCGGTGCCGGTGTATCCCAGGTCGGCAGCATTGAGGAAGATGGTCGGGATCCCGGCGGTGATCATCGTCACCTCGAAACTGCCCACGCCCGGCACATCCAGGGTATCCACAAGGTTGCCGGTCGGGAACATCGCGCCGGCATCGCCATCGTCGGATGGGTCGATGAATTCCAGCTGGATCTCGGCGGCCGGGAAGGTCACGCCGTCCAGCTCGAAATCGCCGATCTCCTGCACTTCGCCATCGCGCATCGGCACGTGGGCGATGATGGTCTTGCCGATGTTGGCCTGCCAGATGCGCACGGTGCACAGGCCATCGCGCGGCACGCGGGCGGGATCGATCAGGCCATTGGCAATCGCGAACGGGCCAACTGCGGTGCTGAGGTTGCCGCAGTTGCCGCTCCAGTCAACGAAGGCGGTATCGATCGAGACCTGGCCGTACAGGTAGTCCACATCGTGGTCCGGCACCGAAGAAGTGGAGATGATCACGCACTTGCTGGTGCTGGAGGTGGCACCGCCCATGCCATCGGTCTGCTTGCCATACGGATCGGGCGAGCCGATCACACGCATCAGAAGTGCATCGCGTGCGGCGCCCGGCACCTGCGCGGCTTCGGGCAGGTCCTGCAGGCGGAAGAACACGCCCTTGCTGGTGCCGCCGCGCATGTAGGTGGCGGGAATACGGAGTTGCGGGAGGAATGTCATTGATCAGTATCCTGGATGCGACGAACCAATATCGGGGTTGAGCTCCTCGCCTTCGAACAGCGCTTCCATGCCCCGCGAAGCATTCCAGATGCGCACGATGGAAACATGCTCAGGTAGCTCCACGTAATAGACCAGGTAGCCGTCGAAGCGACGAACCGGATGAAAACGCAACGGCGCTGGCAGCGAGGGCAACAGACCCGCATGCAGTGCGGAACCAGCACCCGGATGGGCCTCGATCAGCTTGACGACGGATTCCACCGCATCGATGAAGCCGACTTCCAGCACTTCTCCGCCCTGATCTGCATACCAGGCTGCTGCCTGATCAAGATCTCGAACCGCTGAAGGTGACCAATGCGAAGGCTTCACTTGCGGTTCCGTGCGCGCTCACGCAGCTTGTCAAAATGGTCTGGCGCCAAAGGCACGGCAGGCCCCGATGCCAGACCCTCGGCAATCAACTGCCGCAGCAGGTCTTCGGCCTTGCTGCGCTGGCGCTGGCGGATCAGGTCGCGCACGTAGTCGGAGGTGCTGGAATAGCCGCCTTCACGTACTTCCTCGTCCACGAACTGCTTGAGCGGGTCGGTCAGCGAGATGTTCATCGTGGCCATGAGACTCTCCATTGGCAATATTTGCCAAGCAAGTGTGCGCCGCGCCTGTGTGTCGGACAAGCCCGCCCCCAACCGTAGGGGGCAGGCATTCAGCCCACCATCACGCCACCTTGGCGCCTTCCAGGAAGTCCTGGGCGAAGCGCTGCAGCACGCCACCGGCTTCGTAGATGGCCACTTCCTCGTCGCTGTCCAGGCGGCAGGTGACCGGCACGATCACGTCCTGGCCGTCGCGGCGGTGGATGACCAGGGTCAGCTCGGCACGCGGGGTACGCTCGCCGATCACGTCAAAGCTCTCCGTGCCGTCGATGCCCAGGGTCAGGCGGGTGGTGCCCGGCTTGAACTCCAGCGGCAGCACGCCCATGCCGATCAGGTTGGTACGGTGGATGCGTTCGAAGCCCTCGGCCACGATCGCTTCCACGCCCGCCAGGCGCACGCCCTTGGCGGCCCAGTCACGCGAGCTGCCCTGGCCGTAGTCGGCGCCGGCGATGATGATCAGCGGCTGCTTGCGCTCCATGTAGGTCTCGATCGCTTCCCACATGCGCATCACCTTGCCTTCCGGCTCCACGCGCGCCAGCGAGCCCTGCTTCACGCTACCGTCGTCGTTGCGCACCATCTCGTTGAACAGCTTCGGATTGGCGAAGGTGGCGCGCTGCGCGGTCAGGTGGTCGCCGCGGTGGGTGGCGTAGGAATTGAAGTCTTCTTCCGGCAGGCCCATCTTCGCCAGGTATTCGCCGGCGGCGCTGGAGGCCATGATCGCGTTGGACGGCGACAGGTGGTCGGTGGTGATGTTGTCCGGCAGCACCGCCAGCGCGCGCATGCCCGCCAGTGAGCGCTCACCGGCCAGTGCGCCTTCCCAGTACGGCGGACGGCGGATGTAGGTGCTCTGCGGACGCCAGTCATACAGCGGGCTGACCGCGGCGCCGTGCTCGACGCGCACGTTGAACATCGGGTTGTAGACCTTGCGGAACTGCTCCGGTTTCACCGCCGCCTTGACCACGGCGTCGATCTCGGCGTCGCTCGGCCAGATGTCCTTCAGCCGCACCTCGTTGCCATCGGCGTCCACGCCCAGCACGTCCTTTTCGATATCGAAGCGGACGGTACCGGCAATGGCGTAGGCGATGACCAGCGGCGGCGAGGCCAGGAAGGCCTGCTTGGCATACGGATGAATGCGGCCATCGAAGTTGCGGTTGCCAGACAGCACGGCCGTGGCGTACAGGTCACGATCGATGATTTCCTGCTGGATCTTCGGGTCCAGCGCGCCGCTCATGCCGTTGCAGGTGGTGCAGGCGAAGGCGACGATGCCGAAGCCGAGCTGCTCCAGGTCCGGCAGCAGGCCGGATTCTTCCAGGTACAGCTGCACGGCCTTGGAGCCCGGCGCCAGCGAAGACTTCACCCACGGCTTGCGCTGCAGGCCACGCGCATTGGCGTTGCGCGCCAGCAGTGCTGCGGCAATCACGTTGCGCGGGTTGGAGGTGTTGGTGCAGCTGGTGATGGCGGCGATGATCACCGCGCCATCGGGCATCAGGCCCTGCGCCTGTTCGGCCTTGCCCGCTTCCAGCTTGGCTTCGTCGGCGATGCCGCGCTCGGCCAGCTCGGCGGTGGCCACGCGCTTGTGTGGGTTGGACGGGCCGGCCATGTTGCGCACCACGCTGGACAGGTCGAAGTGCAGCACGCGTTCGTACTGCACGGTCGCCAGATCGTCGGCCCACAGGCCGGTGGTGCGTGCGTAGTTTTCCACCAGCGCCACCTGCGATTCCTCGCGGCCGGTCAGGCGCAGGTAATCGATGGTCTGCTGATCGATGTAGAACATCGCGGCGGTGGCGCCGTATTCGGGGCACATGTTGGAGATGGTGGCGCGGTCACCGATGGTCAGTGCCGCGGCACCCTCGCCGAAGAATTCAAGCCAGGCGCCGACCACGCGCTCCTTGCGCAGGAACTCGGTCAGGGCCAGCACCACGTCGGTGGCGGTGATGCCTGGCTGCGGGCGGCCGCTCAGTTCGACGCCGACGGTGTCCGGCAGGCGCATCCACGAGGCACGGCCGAGCATCACGTTCTCGGCTTCCAGACCACCGACACCGATGGCGATCACGCCCAGCGCGTCCACGTGCGGGGTATGGCTGTCGGTACCGACGCAGGTATCCGGGAACGCCACGCCGTCCTGCACGTAGACCACCGGCGACATCTTCTCCAGGTTGATCTGGTGCATGATGCCGTTGCCCGGCGGAATCACATCCACGTTCTGGAACGCCAGCTTGGTCCAGTCGATGAAGTGGAAGCGGTCTTCGTTGCGGCGGTCTTCAATGGCGCGGTTCTTCTCGAACGCCTGCGGATCGAAACCACCGCACTCCACCGCCAGCGAGTGATCGACGATCAGCTGCACCGGCACCACCGGATTCACCTTGGCCGGGTCGCCGCCCTTGTCGGCGATCGCATCACGCAGGCCGGCCAGGTCCACCAGCGCGGTCTGGCCAAGGATATCGTGGCAGACCACGCGCGCCGGGAACCACGGGAAATCGAGGTCGCGACGGCGCTCGATCAGCTGCGTCAGCGCAGCGGTCAACGTGGCCGGATCGCAGCGGCGTACCAGGTTCTCGGCCAGCACGCGCGAGGTGTACGGCAGCGTGGCGTAGGCGCCAGGCTGGATCGCATCGACGGCGGCACGCGCATCGAAATAGTCCAGCGTGCTGCCGGGGAGGTTCTTGCGGTAATCGGTATTCATGGGCTGGCGGAGTACTTGGGGCGGGCCGGGTGCCGGCAATGCGGCGGCGAATGCATCCGGCCGGCGCAGGGCCGGCCGGATGGGTACAGCGGGTGGATCAGACGCGCTTGTCGATGGCGACGAAGTCGCGGTCTTCCGGGCCGATGTAGTTGGCGCTCGGGCGGATGATCTTGCCGTCGATGCGCTGCTCGACGATGTGCGCGCTCCAGCCGGCGGTGCGGGCGATCACGAACAGCGGGGTGAACATCGCGGTCGGCACGCCCATCATGTGGTAGCTGACGGCGCTGAACCAGTCCAGGTTCGGGAACATCTTTTTGATGTCCCACATCACCGACTCCAGGCGCTCGGCAATGTCGTACATCTTCATGCTGGACTGTTCTTCGGACAGCTCGCGGGCCACGTCCTTGATCACCTTGTTGCGCGGATCGGAGACGGTGTAGACCGGGTGGCCGAAACCGATCACCACTTCCTTGCGCTCGACGCGGGCCTTGATGTCTTCCTCGGCCTCATCAGGGTTGTCGTAGCGCTTCTGCACTTCGAACGCCACTTCGTTGGCGCCGCCGTGCTTCGGGCCACGCAGCGCGCCGATGCCACCGCAGATCGCGCTGTACATGTCGCTGCCGGTGCCGGCGATGACGCGGCAGGTGAAGGTCGAGGCGTTGAACTCGTGCTCGGCGTACAGGATCAGCGAGGTGTGCATCGCCTTCACCCACGAATCCTGTGGCTTTTCGCCGTGCAGCAAGTGCAGGAAGTGGCCACCGATCGAGTCGTCGTCGGTTTCCACGTCGATGGCGCGGCCGTTGTGGCTCCAGTGGTACCAGTACAGCAGCATGGAACCGAGGCAGGCCATCAGCTTGTCGGCGATGTCGCGCGCGCCCGGATGGTTGTGGTCATCCTTCTCCGGTGCCACGCAGCCGAGCACGGATACGCCGGTGCGCATCACGTCCATCGGGTGCGCCGACGGCGGCAGTTCTTCCAGTGCGGCCTTCACTGCGGCCGGAATGCCACGCAGCGACTTCAGCTTGGCCTTGTACGAGACCAGCTCGGCGCGGGTCGGCAGCTTGCCGTGCACCAGCAGGTAGGCGATTTCCTCGAATTCGCTGGTGTTGGCCAGGTCCAGGATGTCGTAGCCACGGTAGTGCAGGTCGTTGCCACTGCGGCCAACGCTGCACAGCGCGGTGTTGCCGGCAGCGGTGCCGGACAGGGCGACGGACTTCTTCGGCTTGAAGGTCGGGGTTGCGGTCGTATCGTTCATGTTTCCCTCCGAAAACTTGATGGTGCAGGGTACTGCTTATTTCTTGGCGGCGAACAGTGCGTCGAGCTGCTGCTCGAAGGCGTGGTAGCCGATGCGGTCGTAGAGTTCTTCGCGGGTCTGCATGGTCTCCACCACGTTGCGCTGGTGGCCATCGCGGCGCACCGCCTGGTAGACATTCTCGGCCGCCTTGTTGGCGGCGCGGAAGGCAGACAGCGGGAACAGCTGGATGGCGACGCCGGCCGAGGCCAGTTCATCGCGGCTGAACAGCGGGGTGGCACCGAACTCGGTGATGTTGGCCAGCACCGGCACCTTCACCGCGTCGACGAAGCGGCGGTAGGTGTCCAGATCGTAGGCCGCCTCAGCGAAGATGCCGTCGGCACCGGCCTCTACGCAGGCGATGGCGCGCTCGATGGCCTTGTCCACGCCGTCCACCTGGATGGCGTCGGTACGCGCGATCAGGAAGAAGTCCGGATCGGTCTTGGCATCGGCGGCAGCCTTCACGCGGTCGACCATTTCACCCTGCGAGACGATCTCCTTGCCCGGGCGGTGACCGCAGCGCTTGGCGCCGACCTGGTCTTCGATATGGCAGGCGGCTGCGCCGGCCTTGATCAGCGACTTCACGGTACGCGCGATGTTGAACGCGCTCGGGCCGAAGCCGGTGTCGATGTCCACCATCAGCGGCAGGTCGCAGACATCGGTGATGCGGCGCACGTCCACCAGCACGTCTTCCAGGGTGTTGATGCCCAGGTCCGGCAGGCCCAGCGAGCCGGCGGCAACACCGCCACCAGACAGGTAGATGGCGCGGAAGCCGGCGCGCTTGGCCAGCAGGGCGTGGTTGGCGTTGATGGCGCCGATCACCTGCAGCGGCGATTCGGCAGCCAGCGCCTCACGGAAGCGGGCACCGGCGGAGAAAGGAGTGGAAGCGGTCATGCGGCAATCCAGGTTGAAGTACGGGAAAGAGAGCGCAAGCACCATGCCAAGCCGCAAGCCGTTGATTTCACGGGGATGACCGCCACGCAATAGTGAAACATATGAAACATTGAAACGGCTGTATCATGAAACACCCCGCCGACCTCCCGCCGCCATGTACCTGCCCCGCTCCCCCCTGCGCCACGCCGACGCCGACCCCGGACGCCCGGTGATCTGGACGGTCAGCGTTTCGCGGCTGACCGGTCTGCTCGGCGACGTCATTCCGGAGTTCGACCGCCGCGCGCGCATCGAGCAGATCAACCTCGGTTTCGAGGAAGCGGTGGATGTGATCGGCCAACGCCTGCGCCGCGAGCACTGCGACGTGGTCATCGCCGGCGGCTCCAACGCCGCCTGGCTGCGCAGCCGGCTGGAACTGCCGCTGGTGCCGATCCAGGCCAACGGCTTCGACCTGATGGAGGCGCTGGCGCGTGCGCGGCGCATCGCCAGCCGCATCGGCCTGGTCACCCACGCCAGCGACGTACCGGTGTTCAGCAACTTCCAGCAGAGCTTTGGCCTTGATATCGAGCATCGCCGCTTCGTCACCCGCGAAGACGCCCGCGACTGCATTGCCGACCTGCGGGCCAATGGCATCGAAGTGATCGTCGGCACCGGCATGGCCATCGACCATGCCGAACAGGCCGGCCTGCCCGGTGTGCTGCTGTACTCGGCCGACTCGGTGCGGCAGGCGTTCGAACATGCGCTGGAACTGACCCAGGCGCTGGCCCGCTCCAGCGGCAACCGAGCCGCCCCGCGCCGGCGCCCTGCAGCGCGTGCCGATACGCATGAACTGCTCGGCGACAGCGAAGCGATGGCCAAGGTGCGCGCACAGATCGCGCTCTATGCACCGCATGACAGCACCGTACTGGTGACCGGCGAAACCGGCACTGGCAAGGAACTGGTGGCGCGGCAGCTGCACGCCGCCAGTGGCCGTCGCGGACGCTTCGTGGCGCTGAACTGCGGCGCCATCAGCGAATCACTGCTGGAAGCGGAACTGTTCGGGTATAGCGACGGCGCCTTCACTGGTGCACGGCGTGGTGGTCGCGTGGGCCTGGTCGAGGCCGCAGACGGTGGCACCCTGTTCCTGGATGAAATTGGCGAACTGCCGCTGCCATTGCAGACCCGCCTGCTGCGGGTACTGGAAGAACGCGAAGTGCTGCGCGTGGGCGCCACCGAACCGACCCCGGTCGACCTGCGTGTGGTAGCCGCCACGCTGCAATCGCTGGAGCAGCGCGCAGCAGCAGGCAGCTTCCGTCGCGACCTGTATTACCGGCTGGCGGCGCTGCGCATCGCCCTGCCCTCGCTGCGTGCCCGGCGCGGGGACATTCCGCTGCTGGCACAGCACTTCTTCCGCCAGCTGCGCGGCATCGACGCGCCACTGGACGAAGCTGCGATGGCAATGTTGACCGCCGCCGAGTGGCCCGGCAACGTGCGCGAACTGCGCAATCTGGTGGATCGCCTGCGCATCCACTGGCAGCCCAGTGAAGGCCCGATCGATGCTGCGCGACTGCTACAGCTGGCGCCCGAGCTGGCAAGCGAAGGTGCAACGGCACTGCCACTGGAAAGCAACGGCAAGCGCCCGCCGCGTGCACAACTGGAAGCACTGCTGCAGGAACATCGCAATGACCGCGAAGGCATGGCGCAGGCGCTGGGCGTATCGCGCACCACACTGTGGCGCTGGCTGCGCGCGGAGGGCCTGTAGAGCCGAGCCCATGCTCGGCTGCTGTCTCCGTAGAGGCAGCCGAGCAAGGGCTCGGCTCTACAGGATGCGTGCCGTCAGCGCGCCCAGCGCGCCTCTATCGCGAACCGGCCACTGCCCACCGCCGCCACCCACAGCAACAGCACACCCAATGGCACTTCGCTCAGATAGAAGAACCAGCTGAACCAATCCGGCACGCTCAGGCCAGCAGGAATGCGCGCGATACCATCGGTCAGCGCCGCCACCGCGCAGATCGCCGCCAACAGCAGGGCCGAAGGGCGGCTCAACAACCCCAGCACCAGCAGGCCACCCGCAATCCATTCAATCGCACCGAGCACCGGCGCACTGAACACCGGGAACGGGATGCCGGCATCGACCAGCGTATGCACCATGCGCTCGCGCCCGGCATCGGTGAACACCTTGTTCCAGCCGGAGACACAGAACATCACACCGGCGACGATGCGGGCGAGCAGCAACAACAACGCTTCCACGCCGCGGCGTGGTGGCGGCACGGCAAACAGGCAACGCCAGCAGGGCATGGCAACTCCGCAGATCGAGGGCATCGCAGCGAGTGTGCCTGTGGCCGACCTGCTCGCGCATGAAGCGGACCAGTCCGTTCGCGACAAACGCAGGTTTCTGTAGAGCCGAGCCCATGCTCGGCTGATGTTCTCGCAGGAGCAGCCGAGCGTGGGCTCGGCTCTACAGCAACCCCAGCACCACCCCGACTTACGGGTACAACAGGCGCTTGCTCCAGCGGCCTTCGGCACCGGCTTCATAGCACCAGCGTTCGTGCAGGCGGAACTGCGCGCCGTACCAGAACTCGATGCGGTCAGGCACCACGCGCAGGCCGCTCCAGCCGTCCGGGCGCGGCACGTCCTTGCCTTCGAAGCGGGCTTCGACCTCGGCCACGCGCGCATCGAACTCCTCGCGCGTGGCCAGCGTCTTCGACTGCTGCGAGGCCCAGGCACCGATCTGGCTCATGCGTGGGCGGCTGGCGAAATAGGCGTCGGCCACGGCATCGGCCACCTGCTCGACACGACCCTCGATGCGCACCTGGATGCCGGCCTCGCGCAGGCTGCGCCACAGGAACAGCAGTGCAGCCTGCGGATTGGCCTGCAGCTCCCGGCCCTTGTGGCTGTCCAGGTGGGTGTAGAACACGAAGCCTCGCTCATCGAACGCCTTCAGCAGCACGGTGCGCGCCGACGGACGGCCATGCGTATCTGCGGTGGCCACGGTCATCGCGTTCGGCTCGACCTCGCGGCTCTGCCTAGCCTCTTCGAACAGGCTGGCAAACGTGGACAGGGCTTCGGCGTACAGGTCGCTCATGATTGCGTTCTTCTCACACGGATTGGGCTATTGTGGCTGCATGGCCGCTGCTGCGTATATGCCCCAGGTGAAAGGATTCCCCGAAACATTGGCCGAACAGGTGCTGGACGACGCACTGGGCAGTGGCGCAGCGGTTCCAGTATTGGCGATCAGCGGCCTGCAGGGGAGCGGCAAATCGACGCTGGCCGCGCAGGTCGTGGCCCGCGCCCAGGCACGCGGCCTGAACGCGGCCACGCTGTCGATCGACGACGTGTACCTGACCCGCGCACAGCGCCAGCGGCTGGCCCGACAGGTGCATCCACTGCTGATCACCCGCGGCCCGCCCGGCACTCATGACCTGCCACTGGCCCACGGAGTATTGGACGCCGTAGCCGCACGCCAGCCCTTTGCGATGCCGCGCTTCGACAAGCTGGCCGACGAACGCCTGCCCGAAGCGCAATGGCCACGTATCGAGCAGCCCCTCGACCTGCTGGTGTTCGAAGGCTGGTTCCTGGGCACGCCCGCGCAGGATGACAACGCGCTGGACAGCCCGTTGAACGCGCTGGAGCGCGAGGCCGACGCCGATGGCCGCTGGCGGCGCTGGTGCAACCAGGCGCTGGCCCGCGACTACCCCGCGCTGTGGCAGCGCTGCGACCGCCTGTGGTTCCTGCAACCGCCGGATTTTTCAGTGGTGCCGCGCTGGCGCTGGCAGCAGGAGCAGAACCTGCAGGCCGCGCAGCCGGGCCGGCACGGCATGAGCCGGCCACAGCTGGAGCGCTTCGTGCAGTACTACGAGCGGGTCAGCCGGCAGGCGCTGCAGGCCTTGCCCGCCCTCGCCGACCACGTGGTGATGCTGGACGGACAGCGACAGGTGCAGGCGCTGCGCTGAACGCGCTTATTCGACCAGGAAAGTCACCCGCAGGTTGACCCGCCATTCGGTGATCTCGCCGCTGCCATTGGTCACCACCTTGGTCTCGTTCACCCAGGCGCCCTGGATGCCCTTGACCGTCTCGGAGACCTTCTTCAACCCACTGCGTACCGCGTCCTCCACGCTTTTCGGCGAGGAGGCGGTGATTTCGATGACCTTGGCGACCGTCATGGCCTGTACTCCGGCTGGCGCGGGAAACCCCGCAGGAACGCCCACCCTGACGTGAAGAACGTAAAGGCCGGGGCACGGAGGTGTTAGCATCAGAGGGCATGAATCCTGCTCCGAACCTGATCCTGATCGGCCCGATGGGCGCCGGCAAAACCTGCATCGGCCGCCGCCTGGCCGAGCGCTTCACGCTGGACTTCGTCGACGTCGACCAGGCCATCGTCGATGCCGCCGGCGCCAGCATCCCGACCATTTTCGAGCACTCTGGCGAAGCCGGCTTCCGCAACCATGAACGCGAGGCGCTTGCGCGCGTACTGGAAGGCCGCGGCAAACTGGTCTCCACCGGCGGCGGCGCGGTGCTGGATCCGGACAACCGTGTACTGATTGCCCAGCGCGGCTTCGTGGTCTACCTGCGGGTCAGCGTGGCCGCGCAGCTGGAACGCCTGGCCCGCGACAAGGGCCGGCCGCTGCTGCAGCGCCCGGACCGCGAGCAGGTGCTGCACGATCTGGCCGCACACCGCGACCCGCTGTACCGCGAACTGGCCGACCTCACCCTTGATACCGACCCGTATACCGCTGCCGACGCGACCGCCCACCTGGTGGTCAAGCTGGCCACGCAATGGCAGCGCCAGGACCTGACCGCATGACTTCCCCCGCCCTGCTGCAGGTCGCCGTCGGCGGCGACCGCCCTTACTCCATCACCATCGGCGCCGGTGCGCAGGCAGACGGCACCGCGCTGGCCTCGCACGTGCGTGGCCGCCACGCGCTTTTGCTCAGCGACAGCGAAGTGGCCCCGCGCTATCTGGATGCCGTGAAGCAGACCCTTCTGACCGCACGCCCCGACCTGATCGTCGGCGAGCACGTGCTGGCCGCGGGCGAAGCCTCCAAGACGCTGGCCGAATTCGGCCGTGCCATCGAAGCGCTGGCCGCGCTCGGCGCCACCCGCGACGCCTGCGTGTTCGCCCTTGGCGGCGGCGTGGTTGGCGATCTGGCCGGTTTCGCCGCAGCCTGCTGGATGCGCGGCGTGGACTGCGTGCAGCTGCCAACCACCCTGCTGGCGATGGTCGATTCGTCGGTGGGCGGCAAGACGGCCGTCGACATCCCCGCCGGCAAGAACCTGGTCGGCGCTTTCCATCCACCGCGTGCGGTCATTGCCGATACCCGCGTGCTGGCCACCCTGCCGCCGCGCGAACTGCGTGCCGGCCTGGCCGAAGTGGTGAAGTACGGTGCGCTGGGCGACGCGGTGTTCTTCGAATGGCTGCAGCAGCATGCCGATGCGCTGGTCGCCGGTGAAGACAACGTGCTTTCCGAAGCCATCGCACGCAGCTGCCGGCACAAGGCCGCGATCGTCGAACGCGATCCGTTCGAGAAGGGCGAGCGTGCCCTGCTCAACCTGGGCCACACCTTCGGCCATGCCATCGAGACCGAACAGGGCTACTCGGCCCCCGGCCGCGACGCACTGAACCATGGCGAGGCGGTGGCGGTGGGCATGGTGCTGGCGGCTCAGCTGTCCACCGACCTGGGCCTGGCCGACGATGCCGACCGCGCGCGCCTGCAGTCGCTTCTGGAACGCCTTGGCCTGCCGGTGGCGATCCCGGCCGGGCTGGACCCGCAGGCCCTGCTCGGCCGCATGCGGCTGGACAAGAAGAACGTGGCCGGCCGCCTGCGCCTGGTGCTGTGGCGGGGCATGGGCCGCGCCGAAGTGGTGCCGGACGTGGATGAGGCAGCGGTGCTGAAGGTGCTGGGCGCGGGCTGACCCTTCCGTGTTCGCCGGGCATGGCCCGTCGCTGCCGGATTGTGTCGCGGCATGAAGCGCAGCCGAGCGTGGGCTCGGCGCTACAGGTCCGTGCCGCCCCGGAGCGATACAATCGGCCCATGCACGTCTACCTGCAACATCCCGACGCCGGTGCGCAGGCACCGCGCTTCCTGCGCTTGAGCCTGCAGCCGGACCTGTTCGGCGGCTGGGAGCTGCTGCGCGAGAGCGGCCGCGTCGGCAGCCGGTCGCAGCTGCGGCGCGAGCTGTTCCTGCAGGCCGACGAAGCCCGCCATGCCTTCGAGAAAGCCCGCGATGCCGAACTGCATCGCGGCTTCCAGATCCTTTCGCACGGCGACTGACGCCGCTGCCAACTTTCGTCCAAGGAATGCCCATCGTGACCAGCCCTCTCCGCAACGATCGCCTGCTGCGCGCCCTGCGCCGCGAACCGGTGGACTGCACCCCCGTCTGGCTGATGCGCCAGGCCGGCCGCTACCTGCCGGAGTACCGCGCAACCCGGGCCAAGGCCGGCAGCTTCCTGGCCATGGCCAAGAACCCGGAGATCGCCTGCGAAGTCACGCTGCAGCCGCTGCGCCGCTTCCCGTTGGACGCCGCCATCCTGTTCTCGGACATCCTCACCATTCCCGACGCGATGGGCCTGGAGCTCTACTTCGTCGAAGGCGAAGGTCCGAAGTTCCGCCATCCGGTGCGTGACGAGGCGGCCATCGCCCGGCTGGCAGTACCGGACATGGAACAGGACCTGGGCTATGTGATGGACGCAGTGCGCCTGATCCGTCGCGAGCTGGACGGCCAGGTACCGCTGATCGGTTTCTCCGGCAGCCCCTGGACACTGGCCTGCTACATGGTGGAAGGCGGCGGCAGCAAGGATTTCGCCCGTATCAAGGCGATGGCGCTGAACCACCCACAGGCCCTGCACCGCCTGCTGGAGGTCACCACCGACGCGGTGATCGCCTATCTGGGCGCGCAACGCGCGGCCGGCGCGCAGGCACTGCAGGTGTTCGATACCTGGGGCGGCGTGCTGTCACCGGCCATGTACCGCGAGTTCTCGCTGCGCTACCTGCAGCGCATCGCCGAAGGCCTGGAGCGTGGCGAAGGCAGCGAGCGCACGCCGCTGATCCTGTTCGGCAAGGGTACCGGCCTGCACCTGGAAGCACTGTCGCAGACCGGCGCCGATGCGCTGGGCCTGGACTGGACACTGGACCTGGACGAGGCCATGCGCCGCACCGGTGGTCGCGTCGCCCTGCAAGGCAACCTCGACCCGACCACGCTGTACGCCTCGCCGGATGCGATCGCCGCCGCTGCCGCGCGCGTGCTCGACACCTATGCCGCGGGCAATGGTGGTTCGCGCGAGGGCCATGTATTCAACCTCGGCCACGGCATGTCGCCGGACATGGACCCTGCCCACGTGCAGGTGCTGGTCGACGCGGTGCACGCGCACAGCCAGCGCTGAGCATTCGGCATACGGTTGCGGCGCGATGTTGATCGCGCCGTGACCCGCAGTGCGCGATCATGGCAGCCCCCACGCTGCACCGGCCGCACCCCATGTCCACATCGCCATCGACCTACAACCGCCAGCGCCCCCTGCTGTGGCTGGTGTCCTTGGCGATCTTCATGCAGATGCTGGACTCGACCATCGTCAACACGGCGTTGCCGGCAATGGCCGCCAGCCTGGGCGAAAGCCCCCTGCAGATGCAGTCGGTGGTGTTCAGCTACGCGCTGGCAGTGGCCACCTTCATTCCTGCCTCCGGCTGGATCGCCGACCGCTACGGCACCCGCCGCACCTTCCTGGTGGCGATCATCCTGTTCACCCTCGGCTCGCTGGCCTGCGCACTGGCCCAGCACCTGCACCAGCTGGTCGGTGCGCGCGTGCTGCAGGGCATTGGCGGTGCGATGCTGCTGCCGGTCGGGCGGCTGGCAGTGATGCGGTCGGTGCCGCGCGAGGATTTCCTGCGCGCGATGAGCTTCATCGCCATCCCGGCCCTGGTCGGCCCGCTGATCGGTCCCACGCTGGGCGGCTGGCTGGTCGAGATCGCCTCGTGGCACTGGGTGTTCCTGATCAACCTGCCGATCGGCGTGATCGGATTCATCGCCGCGATGAAGATCATGCCCGACCACTACGCCAGCCATCGCACCCGTTTCGACCTGCGCGGCTACATCATGCTGGCCTTCGCGATGGTGGTGCTGTCACTGGCACTGGACGGCATCTCCGGGCTGGGCACGCCACATGCGCTGGTGATGCTGATGACCGTTGCAGGCCTGGCGGCACTGGTGGGTTACTGGCTGCATGCGGCCAATTCGACGGCGCCGTTGTTCTCGCTGGCGCTGTTCCGCGTACCCAGCTACCGCATCGGCATTCTCGGCAATCTGTTCTCGCGCATCGGCAGCAGCGCCATGCCGATGCTGATCCCGTTGCTGCTGCAGGTCGGCCTGGGCCTGGGCCCGATGAACGCAGGGCTGATGATGGTGCCGGTGGCCGCCGCTGGCATGGTCTCCAAGAAACTGGCAGTGAAGCTGGTGGAGCGCTACGGCTATCGTCGCGTGCTGATGGTCAACACCGTGCTGGTAGGCCTGGCCATGGCCAGCTTCATTCTGATGACACCCGGCCAGCACCTGGCCTGGCGCCTGCTGCAGCTGGCGTTCTTCGGCGCGGTCAATTCGCTGCAGTTCACCGTGATGAACACCGTGACCCTGCGTGATCTGGACCGCGAATTCGCCAGTTCCGGCAACAGCCTGCTGTCGATGGTGATGATGCTCGCGGCCGGCTTCGGTGCTGCTGCGGCCGGCAGCCTGCTGGCCGCGTTCGGCAATCACCTGGACAGCAACAGCGCGACCGCCGCGCTGCATGCCACGTTCCTGTGCGTGGGCGCGATCACCCTGACCTCGACGATGATCTTCTGGCAGCTGCCCGATACCAAGCCGGAGCCACGGCAGGTCGAGCACGTTGCGGAGTGAGGGTGGTTCGGCAGGGCTGCGCCCTGCACCTGCTGCAAGCCGGAGCAACAGCAACAGCCGAAGCAAAAGCTGGCTTCCTGTGGGAGGCGGGGTGGATCCGGTTGCGGGAGACGCCGTAAACCCATCCATGGGGGCTTGGCCGCGGCATCCATGCCGCGGACACTCCCGCAACCGGACCCACCCCGCCTTCGACAGTTTTCCGCGATCTGTCGGAGCACAGGGTCGGATCCCGTTGCTGCGCAACGGGCTCTGACCCCAATCTGGAATTCGATATCTGACAGATGTGTCGACCAAGGTCGACACCTACCAACAGCTGTCGGAATCTGTCGGGGGTGGGGCGGTGTGGGCTTGCAGGACCGTTGGCGCCATGGATGGCGCCATCGAGCCCCCATGGACGGGTTTACGGCGTGTCCTGCAAGCCCACCCCGCCCCGCCAACCCACGGAATGCTCGCTGTTGCTGTTGCTTCGGCCTCTGCAGGTGCAGGGCCGCAGGCCCTGCCGAACCTACCTACCCATCACCCTGGCGATCGCTTCCACCAGCAGCTCACCGGTCACCGGCTTGCGCAGGAAGCCGCCGATGCCGGCCGCCTCCACCTGCTGCTGCAGGTCCGGATCGGTGCGCGCTGTCACCGCCAGCAGCGGGAGCATGTAGCCCTGGTTGCGCAGGTGCTGGGCCAGCTCAAAGCCGCTCAGGCCCGGCAGGTCCAGATCCAGCAGACCGACATCGAAATCACCGGCACTGATCTCGCGCAGTGCCGCCAGCGCATGGCCCGCGTGCACCACTTCATGGCCGCGTGCACTCAACAGCCCGCGCACCACATCAGCCACGGTTGCATCATCCTCGACCAGCAGCACGCGCAACGGCGGCATGTTGGCCGCATCCTCGCGGTGCGCTTCGCCCTCGGCCTCTGCGCTGGCATCGACCACCAGCGGCAACGGCAGGGTCACGCCAAAACACGTGCCGCGGCCAAGCTGGCTCTCCACCTGGATACGCCCCTGCATCGCCTGCGCCAGTTCGCGGCAGATGGCCAGGCCCAGGCCACTGCCACCGTACTGCGCAGCGGTGCGGGCACCGTCGGCCTGCTCGAAACGACGGAACAGGCGCTGCTGCTGTTCCTGGCTGATGCCCGGCCCGGTGTCGCGCACTTCGAAGTGCAGCGCGCGCAGCTCGCCGTCGCTGCGCGCATGCAGGGTGATGGTTCCGCGGCTGGTGAACTTGACCGCGTTGGAGAGCAGGTTGAGCAGGATCTGCCGTACCCGCATCGCATCGCCGGTCGCCTGCAGGCCCGGCGGCAGCTGGTTGTCGAGGGTGAAGCGCAGGCCCTTCTGTGCTGCCAGCGGTCCCATCAGGGCGGCAAGATCCTGCAACAGGCAGCTCAGCGCGAACGGCTTGGACTGCAGTTCCAGCCGTCCGGACTCGATCCGTGCCAGGTCCAGGGCATCGTTGACCAGGTGAAGCAGGTGTTCGCCGGCATGCCGGATCGACTGTGTGTAGCCGCGCTGCTGCGGGTCCAGCGGTGAAGCCAGCAGCAGTTCGCTCATGCCGAGCACGCCGGTCATCGGCGTGCGGATTTCGTGGCCGAGATTGGCCAGGAAGCGGGTCTTGGCCGCCGAGGCCTGCTCGGCCAGTTCCTGTTTGTGCAGTGCCAGCTGATAGGCGTGGCGCCGCTGCAGGCGGCGGCGATACAACCAGGCAAACCAACTGGTCAGCAGAAGCGCGATCGAGGCCAGTACCAGCAGTCCGGACAGGCTGCGCCACCACGGTGGCTGCACGCGGAATTCCAGGCTCTGCACCCGCGACCAGACGTGGTCAGCCGAGCGCGCCTGTACTTCCAGACGGTAGCTGCCCGGCGGCAGGCGCGAGAACAGGCGCTCACCGGCCGGTCCCACTTCCACCCAATCGGGGTCGTAGCCGGCCAGGCGGTAGCGGTAGCTGTTGGAAGCAGAATCGGCGAACGACAACAATCGCGCGACGATGCGCAGGTCACGATCACCATCGGCAATCTGCAACGGCGTGTCGTGGGTCAGGTCGAGTACCTGCTCGTTGCGGCGGACTTCGACCCGCTCGATCACCAACGGCGCGCGCCGTACCGACGGCCGCACCTGCTCCGGGTTGAACACCACCACGCCAGCCGGTGTACCGGCCACCAGATGGCCATCGCCGGACATCGTCAACGTGTGCTCGCGGAACTCCTGGCTGGGCAGGCCGTCGTGCACGCCGTACAGGCGCACACTCTGCCCATCGGCGCCAACGCGGACCAGGCCGCGCGCACTGGTGGCCCAGGCCACGCCCTGCGCATCGACCACCAGCCCGGAGGCGGAGATCGCCGGATAGCCCTGCTCCGCGCCGACCACGGCCTGCCGCTCCAACCGGCCCTGGCTCCAGCGGTAGCGCGACAAGCGACCATCCTCCGACAACCAGACCTGGCCATCGCGGCCCACGTGCAGCGCATGGATCGCCGTCGCCGGTGCACCCGGCACCGGCTGGAAGCGCTCGCTTTCCGGCAGCCACTGCAGCAGGCCACGGCTGCTGGCCAGCCAGATGTGGTCCTGCGGTCCGCATTCCACGTCGAGGTTGAGCTGGCCCTGCTGCAGGCCGCGCTGGCCGTTGTCCAGCTGGCGGCGCAGGCGACCGTCGAGGTCACGCTGCTGCAGGCCTGCAGGCAACATCAACCACAGACTGTCGCCGTCGCAGGTCATCATCGACTCGATGACCCCTTCCATGGTTGCGTCGGCCCCGGCATCACGGCCCCAGCGACGCAGGTCACGCCGCTTCGGGTCATAGCGCAGCAACGCATCGGTCGAGCCGATCCAGACCTGGCCACGGCGATCCTCGCGTACCGAGGACAGCCAGTACATGCCATTGACCCAGGTGCGGTGCTGCTCGATCTTGCCGGTCTTGGGATCGAACCGGTCCAGCGCGCCGTGGCTGCCGACCGTCCAGATGCCGCCATTGCTGGAAGGGCTGGTGCCCAGCACGAAGGCATTGCGCAGCGAGCCAGCATCATCCTCCAGCCGCGACAGCACGGAGAACTGCCACCAGCGCGGCAGCAGGTGCCACAGGCCGGCATTGGTACTGGCCAGCCAGATGCCGCCTTCGCGGTCCTCGTAGGCGCCAGTCCAGTTCGGCCGCACCGGCCCACGCGCAACGGCGCTGTACAGCGGAACGGTCTGGTACTGCCCATCCACGGCCCGCCCCAGCCCGGTACGGGTATCCAGCCAATGCCCGCCCTGTTCATCGCGCAGCATCATGCCAAGCACCTGCTCGCCCGGCGGTAGTTTCCATGGCGGCGATTCAAAACGCCCGTCGGGGCGACGCACCGTGGCGCCGGCCATCGTACTGATCCACAGGCTGCCATCGGGTTCGCTGGTCAATCCATTGATCAGCAGGCTGGGAATGACATCCGTGCCGACCCGCTCGAAATCGGTGCCGGTCCAGCGCGCCACGCCATGCTTGGTGCCGACCCACAGGCTGCCATCGGCCAGCGTCGCCAGGTACGGCACCGAGGCGGCAGGCAGGCTGCGCGGATTGTTGGCCTCGGGCAGGAAACGCTGCAGGCGGTCCTGGCTGTCCAGCCGGTACAGCCCACCTTCATGGGTGCCGAACCAGATCGCACCGTCGGGTGTGGTCGCCAGGCTCCAGACCGTGTTGGTCCCCATCAACGGCTGGCTGCTGCGGTCGTAGAAATGCAGCTGGCGGCGGTCGGCCGACATCCGTACCAGGCCCGCATTCTCGGTCCCGATCCAGAGCTGGTTGCGCGCATCGACCAGCACCGTCCAGACGCGGTTGTCGCGCAGGCCATCCTCCGAGCGCCAGATCCGGTAGTTGCGCCCGTCGTAACGGGCCAGGCCGTCTTTGGTGGCGATCCACAGGTAGCCGTAGCGGTCTTCGGCCATGCGGTTGACGGTATTGGACGGGAGGCCGTCGAACACCGTCACCTGGCGCGGGCTCGGTGGCACCGGCTGCGCGGCAGCGGGTGACAGGCCGCACAGGAGGATCAGCAGCAGCATCGCCGCCCGCAGATACGCCACCGATTGCCTCCTCACGCTGCCCTGATGATTCCCGCGCCGCGGGCGTCGGCATGGTAAACCGAAAGTCGCGCCGTTCACGCCCGGCGCCGACGTTTTCAAGTTGTGGTCTGTCGTTGGGCGCGAGCCTGGATGATCGCTGCCACCAGCATGTCGCCGGTGACCGGCTTGCGCAGGAAACCATCGAAACCGGCAGCGAGCACCTGCGATTCGGCATAGGCATCGGAGCGGGCGGTCACCGCCACCAGTGGCAGCTCGTAGCCCAGGGTGCGCAGCTGGCGGGCGATCGCAGTGCCGTCCAGCGCCGGCAGGTCGAGATCGAGCAGGCCAACATCGAAGCCGTCGGTGGCGATCTCCGACAAAGCCCCCAGGCCGTGCAGCACATGCACTACGTCATGGCCGCGGCTGCGCAGCAGGCCGGCGATGACCTCGGCCACGGTGGCATCGTCCTCCACCAGCAGGATGCGCAGTGGCGGCAGCACCGGCTGCGCAGGCGCTTCGCCCGCGGCGGCGGCGGCCTGCCGGGTCCAGGGCAGCGGCAACCGCACCCGGAAGCGCGCGCCCTTGCCTGGCTGGCTGTCCACTTCGATGCGCCCGCCCATGGCCGCGGCCAGCTCCTGGCAGATCGCCAGGCCCAGCCCGCTGCCGCCATAGCGCGAGGCCGTGCGCGGGCCCTCCGCCTGCTCGAATCGGTGGAACAGCCGCTCCTGCTGCTCGACATTGATACCCGGACCACTGTCGTGCACTTCGAAACAGAGACCGCCGCCGTACCTTTCCAGGTGCACGGCCAGGCCGACATGCCCGCGCTCGGTGAACTTGATCGCATTGCCCAGCAGGTTGAGCAGGATCTGCCGCACGCGCATCTCGTCGCCACTGACGCTGATCGGGCCGGGCGGATCGTCGCCACGCTGGAAATCCAGCTTGCGCTGTTTCGCCATGGGCTGCATCAGCGCCTGCACCTGGTCGAGCAGGCCGGCCAGGTCGAACGGGCGCAGATCCAGCTCCAGCCGGCCCGCCTCGATGCGCGCGAGGTCCAACGCATCGTTGACCAACCGCAGCAGATGGCTACCGGCCTGCTGGATGGAGCCGGCATAGCTGCGCTGCACCGGGTCCAGCGGTGTGGCCAGCAGCAGCTCGCTCATGCCCAGCACGCCGGTCATCGGCGTGCGCACTTCATGCCCCAGCGTGGCCAGGAACCGGCTCTTGGCCTGCGAGGCCTGTTCGGCCAGCTCCTGCTTGTGCACGGTCAGCTGCCATTGCTGGCGACGGCGCAGGCGCGCACGGATCGACCAGACCAGGATGAGCAGCAGCAGCGAACCGATCAGGATGTAGCCGAAGATCGCCATGCCGCTGCGCCACCACGGTGGCAGCACCTTCACCTGCAGCTGCTGCGAAGGCATCCATGCACCATTGGCGGTGGCCGCCTGCACTTCGATGACGTAACTGCCGGTGGGCAGTCGCGACAGCGTGCGCTGGCCGTCGCCGCCCTGCTCCACCCAGTTCTGGTCATACCCGCGTACCCGGAAGCGGTAGCGGTTGCCCTGTGGATTGGCATACGACAGCAGCCGCGCATCGATCTGCAGATCGCGATCATCCGGTCCCAGCAGCAGGGTGCCGGTGTTCGGCAGCGGCTGCCAGCCGCGTGCATCGTCGCGGCGCACGCGCACCTCGGCAATCACCAGCGAAGACCCGGGCAGCACCACGTCGTCGGCATTCACGTCGAAAGCGACCAGGCCGGTCTGGGCCACGGCCAGCACGCGGCCATCGGCATTCACCGCCGGCGGCCGGCTGGTGAATTCGGCATCGGACAGGCCATCGCGTTCATTGAACAACTGCAGGCGCCGGGCTTTCGGGTCCCAGCGCAGCAGGCCGCGCGGCGTGGTCGCCCACACCCGGCCATTGTCGGCCAATGCCAGGCCACCCATGCTGACCGGCGGCACACCGGCGCTTCCATCAATGCGCTGGATCAGGCGCAGGCTCATGCCATCCCACTGGTAGCGCTCCAGCGCGCCCTGGCGGGCCAGCCACAGCTGCTGCGGATCCACCCACACCAGGTCGTAGATCAGCCCGCGCGAGACCCCCGGCACCGCTTCGAAGCGACCGGCCTGCTCACGCCAGATGCCCATGTCGCCCATCACCCATGCCTTGCCATGGGCATCGAAGCGGATCTGCTCGATGGGTGAATCGGCCGCTTTGCGGAAATCCTCGAGTGGATAGCTGTGCAGCACCCGGCCATCCGCGCTGCGCTGCTGCAGGCCCAGGTTCATCACCGAAAGCCAGACCGTGCCATCGGGCGCCTGCCGCATCAGGTCGATGCGCTGGCGCAGGTCGGCGCCTCCATCGATATGCCAATCGTGCAGCGCGCGGGTGGCCGGGTCATACACGCTGATGCGGCCGGCACGCCCCAGCCACAGGCGCCCGTCCGGCCGCGGTAGTACCGACCACACCGCACCGCTGCCGATCTCGCGGTCGCTGGCCAGCAGGCGCAGCGTGCCGTGCGCATCCAGCTGATACACGCCGTGCGCCGAACCCACGTAGTAGTTCTGGCCGTCACTCGCCGCGCCCAGCAGGTACTGGCTGTCCAGCGGCTTGCCATCGAGCTGGTTCCAGATCGAGAAGCGGCGCCAGTCCGGCGGCAGGTAGGCCAGCCCCTGGGTCAGCAGGGCCACCCACAGTCCGCCCTCGTGGTCCTGCAGCAGATCGAGCACACCGCTCTGTGCAGTGAGGAAACCACTGCCGCGGTCGCCATCGAGCCGCCACAGCGCACTTGCGTCGCCGCGCAGCAGGCCGTCGGACGTGCCCGCCCAGTAGCCGCCCTGGCGATCGGCCAGCACCAGTGCCGAGCGCAGGCGGGCGCTGTCGCTCCAGCGCGGACGACTGACCCGGTCCTGCGCATCGATGCGGTACAGGCCGTCGTTCTGGCTGCCGAGCCAGATCGAACCGTCCGGATCACGGCTCATCCTCAGCACGCTCAGCGCGCCCAGTTCGCGCGATGCCACCGGCTCGAAGCCAACGCCGTTCCAGCGCGCGACCCCGGCCTCGGTGCCGATCCACAGGCGTCCCCGGGCATCGACCAGGCTGCTGTAGATGGTGTTGCTGGGCAGGCCGTCGGCACGGGCCGGGTCGTGCTTGAAGAAACGCAGGCTGCCGTCCTCGCCGAAACGGCAGATCCCCTGGCTGCTGGTGCCGATCCACAACGCATCCCCGGCGTAGGCCAGCGTCCAGAACTGGCTCATGCAGGGGCCATTGACCGCATCGAAGGTCCTGAAGCGCTCGCGGTCGGCATCCAGGCGGGCCACGCCCTTGCCATTGATGCCCACCCACACCCGGTCCAGCGGATCGACCAGCAGGGTCTCGATCTCGTTGCCGGGCAGCGAGCCGGGCTGTTCCGGATCGTGCTCCCAGACCCGCAGCGAGCTGCCGTCGTAGCGCACCAGCCCGCCATCGGTTGCGGCCCAGACATGGCCCTGGCGGTCTTCGGCCAGTGCCAGCACCATGCGCGACGGCATGCCTTCGGCGGCACCGAAGCGCCGCAGGCGCGGCGTTTCTGCCATGTCCAGGGCTGCAGCCGCCGTGGCAGACGCCAACAGCAGCAGCCCCATTGCCGCGATGCCCATGCACCACAGGCGCCAGCTGCTCGTCATCCTGAACCCCCTGTCCTGCCCCGATTGTCACACAGGGCCGGGGTCATGGCTGCAACAGCCTGTTGCCGGGGCAGGACCACCACGAACTGTTGCAGCCATGCACGCATCCTTGGCAGGGGCCTGTGCGTATGATCACAGCGTCCCCCTTCCGGAGCCCGCCATCGATGCGTCCCTGCCTGGCCCTGCTGCCGATGCTGCTCGCCACCGCTCCCGCCTGGGCGGATGCAGATACCTATCGCCTCGATCCGGTACATACACGTGTGCTGTTCGGCATCGACCACGCCGGCTATTCGCAGGCCATGGGTACGGTGTCTGGCAGCGAGGGCCGCCTGCAGTTCGATCCCGACAACTGGCGCGAGGCCACGCTGGACGTCGAGGTCCCCGTGTCGCGATTGGACCTTGGTGATGCCAAATGGAACCAGGCCACGCTGGCCCGCAGCCTTCTGGATGGCGAGCGTTTCCCGAAGGCACACTTCGTCTCCACCCGGGTCGAACCGATCGATGCCAAGCGCGCCCACGTGATCGGCACGCTGACCCTGCGCGGGGTCAGCCAGGAAATCACGCTGGATGTGACCCTCAACGCCATCAAACGCTACCCGCTCCCCCCGTTCCGACGCACCGCCGGCTTCTCCGCCAGCACCACCCTGAGCCGGCGTGCGTTCGGCATCACCGCCTGGCCGGGCGTCATCGGTGATGCAGTACAGCTGAGGATCGAGGCTGAAGCCACCCTCGACCGCAGCGACGCCCCGGGAACTCCCGCTCCCGTTCCGCACTCCGACCCCAAGACGGCCCCCTAGAGGACCCTTCATGACCGCCAAGAACACCCCCGCCGCCTGGGGGAGTGTCAGCCAGATCCTGCATTGGTTGATTGCACTGCTGATCCTCGCCCTCGGCGTGGTCGGCCTGACCATGGGTGAACTGCCCAAGACCCCCAAGTATTTCTGGGTCTACACCGCACACAAGTCGATCGGCATCACCGTGCTGGCGCTGGTGCTGTTCCGCCTCGGCTGGCGCATGTACGCCGGCGCGCCCAAGCCGGTGCCGGGCGTGCCCAGCTGGCAGGAACGCATTGCCGGCGCCACCCACGTGCTGCTGTATGTGCTGATGTTCGCCATCCCGCTGTCGGGCTGGCTGTACGACTCGGCCAGCGGCCTGCGCCCGTTCCGCTGGTTCGGCCTGGTCGACGTGCCCAAGCTGAGCGGCCCCGATCCGCAGGTGGTCGCGGTATCGCACGCCATCCACGAATACGGCTTCTGGCTGTTGATCGCGGTGGTGCTGGCCCATGCCGGCGCTGCCTTCTACCACCACCTGTTCCAGCGCGATGCGACCTTGTCCCGCATGTTGCCGCGCGGCTGGCTTGCCTCCCCTCAGAAGGACTGACCGATGAACCTGAAACTGACCACTCCGGCCGCCGTGGCCGCCGCCCTGGCCGGCATGCTGGCCACCGCCCCGGTGCTCGCCGCCGACTACGCGCAGGCCCCCGGCGCCGGCTCGATCCTGGTGTTCGCCACCAAGTACGACGGCGAAGTGTTCACCGGCAGCTTCCCGGGCTTTGCCACCAAGCTCAGCTTCGACCCGGCCAATCCGGCCGCCGGTTCGCTGGACGTGGTGATCCCGCTGGCCGGCGCCAAGAGCGGCAACAGCGACCGTGACTCGACCCTGCAGACCGCCGATTTCTTCAATGTCGGCAAGTTCGCCACCGCTCGCTACACCGCCAAGGGTTTCCGCGCGGTGGGCAATGACCAGTTCGCCGCCGATGGCACCCTGGAACTGCGCGGGGTCAGCAAGCCGGTCACCCTCACCTTCACCTGGAAGCCGGGCACCCAGCCGGTGCTGACCGGCAAGGCCACGGTCAAGCGCCTGGACTTCGGTGTCGGCGGCGGCGACTGGGCCGACACCAAGACCATTCCGGACGAAACCGCGATCAGCACGATCGTGAAGTTCGACGCGAAATGAGCAATGGGCCGGGGCATGGCCCCTGCCGCATCCTGTAGAGCCGAGCCATGCTCGGCTGCTGCGTGCGGCGCGACCGCGCCTGCCGCCGGGCCATGCCCGGCGGATTCAACCCTCGGCCAGCCAGGCCTGCACACGGGCCGCGTCGAACGGCCAGTCCAGCTCACGACCGCCAGTCTCGTCGCGCAGCACCGGCACCCGCGCGCCATAGCGCGCTTCCAGCGCCGGCTGATCGTCCAGGAACACCGATTCGAACTCCGGTGCCCCCGCCTTGGCCAGCTCGGCCAGGGCCATGTCACACAGATGGCAGTCGTCGCGCTGGAACAGGGTCAACACCGGTTTTGCTCCCTCTGCCGAAATGCTGCGCCGCAGCCATGGAAGTGCGGCATGAACCGCTAGAATAGCGGTCTCCTCCGGTACCCGCAGTACGGCAACCATGGCTGTCAGCACGTTCGACGTTTTCAAGATCGGCATTGGCCCGAGCTCCTCGCACACCGTCGGGCCGATGAAGGCCGCCGAGCGATTCATCCATCGCTGGCTGCTCGACCCGGGTCGCCTGCACGAAGTCGCGCGCATCCGCGCCGATGTCTATGGCTCGCTGGCACTGACCGGCCGCGGCCATGGCACCGACAAGGCAATCCTGCTGGGCCTGGAAGGCCAGCGGCCAAACCTGATCGACCCGGACATCATTCCAGCCACGCTGGAGCGCATCCGCAGCAGCAAGCGCATCCAGCTGATGGGCCAGCACGAAATCGCTTTCGACGAGAAACGCGACCTCGGCATGAACAAGCGCCAGAAGCTGCCGTACCACACCAACGGCATGCGCTTCACCGCGTACAACGCCGAGGACGAAGTGATCGCCACCCGCGACTATTACTCGGTCGGTGGCGGCTTCGTGGTCAACCAGGACGACGCGGCCGATGACCGCATCGTGCCCGACGAGACCCCGCTGCCCTACCCGTTCAAGAGCGGCGACGAGCTGCTGGCGCAGACCGCGCGCAGCGGCCTGAGCATCGCCCAGCTGATGTTCGAGAACGAGAAATGCTGGCGCAGCGAAGACGAGATCCGCGCCAACCTGCGCGAGATCTGGAGCGCCATGCAGTCGTGCGTGGCACGCGGCATCCGCGAGGAAGGCGTGCTGCCGGGTGGCCTGAAGGTGGGCCGTCGTGCGCCGGCGCTGTACCGCGAGCTGTCGTCGAAGCCGGAAGCCGCGATGCGCGATCCGCTGACCACGCTGGACTGGGTCAACCTCTATGCGCTGGCGGTGAACGAAGAGAACGCCGCCGGTGGCCGTGTGGTCACCGCGCCGACCAACGGCGCAGCCGGCGTGCTGCCGGCGGTGCTGCACTACTTCGATCGCTTCTGCCCGGGTGCGAACGAGCAGCGCGTATTCGACTTCCTGCTGACCTCGGCGGCGATCGGCATCCTCTACAAGGAGAACGCCTCGATTTCCGGCGCCGAAGTGGGCTGCCAAGGTGAAGTGGGCGTGGCCTGCTCGATGGCGGCCGGCGGCCTGGTCGCCGCGCTCGGCGGCAACCCCAGCCAGATCGAGAACGCCGCGGAAATCGGCATGGAGCACAACCTCGGCCTGACCTGCGACCCGATCGGAGGCCTGGTGCAGATTCCGTGCATCGAACGCAATGCGATGGGCGCGGTGAAGGCGATCAACGCCTCGCGCATGGCCATGCGTGGCGACGGCAAGCACAAGGTGTCGCTGGACAAGGTGATCAAGACCATGCGCGATACCGGGCGCGACATGCAGGACAAGTACAAGGAAACCAGCCGCGGTGGCCTGGCGGTGAACGTCATCGAGTGCTGAATTGTAGAGCCGAGCCCATGCTCGGCTGATGGGGCAGTGGGTAGAGGCGACCGTTGGTCGACTATCGCGCGCAGCGCGGGATTTTCGCGGTCGGGACGAAGAGCAGTCGACTGACAGTCGACTCTACCCAGTCGCACGACGCCATCACCGGTTTGCGGTTAGGCTCGGGGCTCCCCCGCCCAGGACCACCCCATGCGCGTGATCGCTGCCGCCCTGCTTGCCTGCCTTCCGCTGTCCGCCCTCGCCGCCTCCACCTACGGGCCACGCCTGGAAGGCTTCGACTACGGCTATCCGGTGAAGACCTTCGCACTGGAGTCGCAGCGGCAGTCGCTGGAAATGGCCTACCTGGACATCGCGCCGAAGAAGGCACCGGTCGGCGTCGTGGTGCTTCTGCATGGCAAGAATTTCTGTGCGGCCACCTGGAAGGAATCGATCAAGCCACTGATCGCCGCCGGCTACCGGGTGATCGCCCCGGACCAGGTGGGCTTCTGCAAGTCCAGCAAGCCCGAGCGCTACCAGTACTCGTTCGCGCAGCTGGCCGCCAACACCCATGCGTTGCTGCAGCAACTGCAGCTGGGGGATGTACCGGTACACCTGGTCGGCCACTCGATGGGCGGCATGCTGGCGGTGCGCTACGCGCTGATGTACCCGCAGGACCTGCGCAGCCTGTCGCTGGTCAACCCGATCGGACTGGAAGACTGGAAGGCGCTCGGCGTGCCCTGGCGCAGCGTGGATGCGTGGTATGCCGGCGAAATGAACATCAGCTATGAGAGCATCCGCCGCTACCAGCTGGAGGTTTACTACGACGGCAAATGGAAGCCGGCCTACGAGCCGTGGGCACGCATGCAGTCGGGCATGTACGAAGGCCCGGGAAAGCAGGCCGTTGCCTGGAGCCAGGCACTGGCCTCGGACATGGTGTTCAACCAGCCGGTGGTCTACGAATTCAAGAACGTGCAGGTGCCGACCACGCTGTTCATTGGCCAGAAGGACCGCACCGCGATCGGCCGGGATCTGGCGCCGCTGGCGGTGAAAGCGACGCTGGGCAATTACCCAGTGCTTGGCAAGGCCGCGGCAGCCGCCATTCCAGGCGCAACGCTGGTCGAGTTCGCCGAGCTGGGCCATTCGCCGCAGGTGCAGGACCCGAGGCAGTTCAACAGCGCGTTATTGAAGTCCTTGAAGTCACGCTGACCGGCAGGCGTGCCCCTGTAGGGCCGAGCCCACGCTCGGCTCATACGGCAGGATGGGGATTCGGTCAGTAGCAGCCGAGCATGGGCTCGGCTCTACAAGAACCGTGCGATCAACCCACGATCCTCAGCACGTCATCCAGCAACGCAGCGGCAGTGACTTCCGCGCCCGCACCCGGCCCCTGGATCAACAGCGGCTGGCGTTGGTAGCGATCACTGTGGATGGCCACGCGGTTGTCGGTGCCTGCCCCCTGCGCCAGCGGGTGATCCGCAGGCAGCTCACGCAGGCCCACCTGCGCGCCCTCGCCATCAACACGGCCAACGAAACGCAGCACGCGGCCGTTGTCGCGCGCCTGCTGCCAGCGCGCCTGCAACGGCGCGTCCAGTTGTTCCAGCGCGCCTACCGCTTCCTCCAGCGGCAACGCCGCCAGCGCCGCAGGCACCAGCGAATCCACCTGCACCTGCGCGGCATCCAGCGCCAGGCCACTGCTGCGGGCGAGGATCAACAGCTTGCGCCGCACGTCTTCGCCGGACAGGTCCAGGCGCGGATCGGGCTCGGTGTAGCCGGCCGCCAACGCCTCGCGCACCGCCGCCGAGAACGGCGACTGGCCGTCGTAACGATGGAACAGCCAGGCCAGCGAACCGGACAGCACACCCTCGATGGCATGGATGTGATCGCCACCAGCCACCAACGCACGCAGGCTGCTCAGCAGCGGCAGGCCCGCGCCCACCGTCGCGCTGTCGCCATAGCGCGCGCCACTGTCGGCGCAGCTTTCGGCAATCGCCTGCGCGCGTGCCAGCTGCGCACCACGGCCCAGCTTGTTGGCGGTCACCACGTGCACGCCGCGCGCCAGCCACTGCACGTGGCGCGCGGCCACGTCTTCGCTGGCGGTGGCGTCGACCACAACATCGCCACGCTCCAGCCCCTCGGCGCTCGCCCACGGCGGCGAACTCTGTCCATCGCGCGGTGCACGTCGTGCCAGCTCCAGCGGCAACGCCAGGTCACGATCGATTTCCAGCGCAGTGCGTGAATTGGCCAGCCACTGCACGCTGGGCAGTTCCAGCCCACGCGCCCGCAATGCCTGGTAACGCTGCACGAAGGCCGAGCCGACCGTGCCGGTGCCGAGCAGCGCCAGGCGTCCCACGCCCAGCGCAGGAATTTCAGCGGCGAGCGCGCTCATGCATCCACCACCTGTTTGCGGCGTGCAGCCGCATCGATCACTGCTTCGGCGCGCTGCAGCGCGGCGCCCAGGTCGGCCAGCAGGTCACGCTCGGCCTCGATGCCCACCGACAGGCGCAGCAGGCCTTCGCTGATGCCGGCGGCGGCACGCGCTTCGGCGGTCATCGCCGCATGGGTCATGGTGGCCGGATGCGCGACCAGGCTTTCAACACCGCCCAGCGATTCGGCCAGGGTGAAACAGCGCAGGCCATCGACAAAGGCACGCACTGCCGCATGCGGATCATCACCTTCGCAGTCAGCCAGTTCGAACGACAGCATCGCGCCGAAGCCACTCTGCTGGCGGGCGGCGATGGAGTGGCCCGGGTGATCGGCCAGGCCCGGATAATAGACGCGGCCGACCGCCGGATGCTGGTCCAGCAGCGCCACGATCGAAGTGGCGTTCTCCTGGTGCACGCGCAGGCGCGCATCCAGCGTGCGCAGGCCGCGCAGGGTCAGGAAGGCATCGAACGGCGAACCAGTCAGGCCCAGCGCGTTGCCCCACCACACCAGCTGCTCGTGCAGTTCCGGATCGCGCGCAACCACCGCGCCGCCCACCACATCGCTGTGGCCATTGATGTACTTGGTGGTGGAGTGCAGTACCAGGTCCGCACCGAACGACAGCGGTTGCTGCAGGGCCGGCGACAGGAAGGTGTTGTCGACCACAACCAGAGCACCTGCCTTGTGCGCGGCATCGATGACGAAGCGCAGGTCGGTGATGCGCAGCAGCGGATTGGACGGGGTTTCCACCAGCACCAGCTTCGGCTGGGTGGCCAGCGCCTGCGCCAGCGCGCGTGGATCGGTCAGGTCGGCGGTGACCAGTTCGAAGTGCCCCTTCTTTGCCAGCGCATTGAACAGGCGCCAGCTGCCGCCGTATGCATCGTGCGGCACCACCAGGGTGTCACCTGGCTGCAGCAGTGCGTTCAGCACCAGGTTGATCGCGCCCATGCCGGTGGCGGTGATCACGCCGCCCGCGCCGCCTTCCAGCTCGGCCAGCGCTTCCCCCAGCAGGTCGCGGGTCGGGTTGCCACTGCGCGTGTAGTCGTACTGGCGCTTGTTGCCGAAGCCTTCAAAGCTGAAGTTCGACGACAGCACGATCGGCGGCGTGACCGCGCCATGCGCGGTGTCGCGATCGATGCCGGCACGGACGGCGGCAGTGGTGCGGCTACAGGACGGCTCGTTGGCGTGCAGGCTCATGCGGACTCTCCAGAGGTGCGGAAGGCGGTGGCGAGGATCGCGTCGATGCGATCGGTTTCTTTGAGGAAGGCGTCGTGGCCGTAGGGCGAGCGCAGCACGCGCAGGCTGCCGCGCGGCCCCAGCCCCTCGACCAGGCCGACCAGGTCGGCCAGCGGTACCAGGCGGTCACCTTCCACGGCCACCACCACGGTCGGCGGCAGGATGGCGGCGGGGTCGACGCGGTGCAGGTCGATCGATTCGGACAGGCGCAGGTAGGCGGTCACCGGTGTGCGCGCGACGTACTGCGCGCCGGCAGCATCCAGGTAGTCTTCGGCGGCGACGCGCACGCGGCCGTTGATCACTTCGGGCGCGGCGTCGAAGCGCTCGCCGAATTCTTCCGGGGTGCGGTAGCTGAGCATGGCGAACTGCCGGGCCAGCGCCAGGCCGTGGTCTTCGCCGCACTGCAGTTGGCCGAGGGCGACGGCACGGCGCTGCAACGCGCGCCAGGCGGCGGCATACGGGTGCGGGCGATGCGCACCGCTGGCCAGCACCAGCTGGCGCACGCGGGCACGATGGCGGATCGCGAACTGCTGGCCGACCAGCGCGCCATACGAGTAGCCGACGAAGGCCCTCAGCGTGCGGATACCCAGATGATCCAGCAGCAGCGCCAACGCATCGGCCTGGTCGGCGGTATCGATCGGCACGTCCAGCGCACCATCAGCCCCGATGAAGTCGAACGCCAGCACGCGCAGCTGCTGCGGATCCAGCGTGCGACCACTGCCGACCAGCTCTTCGGCCCAGCCCTTCTCGCTGAACTGCGGGTTGGAGGCCACATGGCGATGCGCGGAAATGCCGCCGGCCAGCACCACCACCGGCGCGTTGGCCGGGCCGACCCACTCGTAGCGCAGGCGCACCGGGCTGGGGCCGGCATGACGCATCGACAGCACCGCAGCGAACTCGCCGCGCTCGGCATGCACGCGGTCTTCGACCGGCACGCTGACGGGGACAAAGGGTTCGGGGCGAACGGCGGTACTGGCAGCGAAGCTCATGGCGGGATCCGGTTGGGGAATCGGCCATCGAGCCTTCGCGGGGCTCGCGTTCGAGATGCACGTGCGGTGCATGGTTCGAACCATCTTTCGGTGGACGCCACGGTCCCCGCAGGATTTGGCACCTACGCAGACGCTTTCGCATCCGCGGGCTGCCCCGGCTTCAAAGGGCCTGTCCCTCTGCCGGTCTCGATGGTGACGCCACGATGCCAGCCCTTCCCGGCACTGTCAATCCCTTCATGCGGATAAAGCGATGAATATTTTCATCCTCAGTATGCGAGAGGCGTCGCGGTCGCTCCGTTCAGGATCGGGTACAGTCCCGGCGGTCCATTTTTCTGAATCCGCTGATGCCACGCCTGCCCTTGACCTGCCTGCTCCTGCCGCTGCTGGCCAGTGCCTCCGCCGGCGCCAGCGACTGGCGACAGGGCTGGGGGATGCTGCCGAAGGCGCCCACCACCGCCAGCGCCGACGCGAGGACAGGGGCCGCGAAGGAGGCCCTTCCGATGGCCCAGCTGCGCCTGCAGCCGATCGGCGAGCAATGGCAGGCACGCATCGACAACACCCTGGCCGGCCCGTTGCAGATCGAACTGCGCGCGGCCCCCGGGCACCCGGTCGACGGCCTGCCGGTGCAGTCACTGATACAGGGCGACAGCAGCCTGGTGGTCGGCCACCTCCCCGCGCCGGTCAACGGCCGGATGCTGGACCTGCGCCTGCAATCGGTGCCGGGCAACCCCGCTGCACAGGCCGAGGATGTGGCCTACCGCCTGCCCTTCGATGATGCGCGCCCGCGCGTGGGCCAGGCGCCGCAGGGCCGGTTCAGCCACGATGACGAGGAAAACCGCGATGCGGTCGACTTCGCGCTGCCTGAAGGCACGTTGGTGCTGGCCGCACGCGAGGGCACGGTGATGCAGATCCAGGATGGCTTCCGTGGCAACGGCCAGGACCGCGAACGCGATGGCGGCCGCGCCAACTTCATCCGCGTGCTGCACAGCGACGGCAGCATGGCCCTGTATGGCCACCTGCAGGCGGGCGGCATGCGCGTGCGCCGTGGCCAGGCAGTGGGAGCCGGGCAACCCCTCGGCCTGTCCGGCAACAGTGGCTACAGCAGCGCCCCGCACCTGCACTTCGTGGTACAGGTCAACCGCGGCATGGGCCTGCGCTCGGTGCCGGCGCGCATCTTCACCGAGCAAGGCCAGCTGCAGTTCGCCCGCCAGGGCGAGGCCGACGGCGGCACCGGGCGCTGACCGGCCCCGGCCGGTATAATCGGGCGCTTATCTCTTTGAAAAGCGCCCCGGGCGGGCGCCACTGCCATGTCCGAAGTCGCCAACGAAGCGTCGCGTCGCCGCACCTTCGCCATCATCTCCCACCCTGACGCCGGCAAGACCACGCTGACCGAAAAGCTGCTGCTGTTCGGAGGCGCGATCCAGATGGCCGGTTCGGTCAAGGGCCGCAAGGCCGCCCGCCACGCAACGTCCGACTGGATGGCGCTGGAAAAGGAGCGCGGCATCTCGGTCACCTCCTCGGTGATGCAGTTCCCGTACGAAGGCAAGATCGTCAACCTGCTCGACACCCCCGGCCACGCCGACTTCGGCGAGGACACCTACCGCGTGCTGACCGCGGTGGACTCGGCGCTGATGGTGATCGACGTGGCCAAGGGCGTGGAAGAGCGCACCATCAAGCTGATGGAAGTCTGCCGCCTGCGCGACACCCCGATCATGACCTTCATCAACAAGCTCGACCGCGAGGGCAAGGACCCGATCGAGCTGCTGGATGAAGTGGAAACCGTGCTGGGCATCCAGTGCGCCCCGGTCACCTGGCCGATCGGCATGGGCCAGCGCCTGAAGGGCGTGGTTCACCTGCTGACCGGGGAAGTGCACCTGTACGAACCGGGCCGCAACTTCACCCGCCAGGACTCGACCATCTTCCCGTCCATCGATGCACCCGGCCTGGCCGAGAAGATCGGTGCACAGATGCTGGCCGACCTGCGCGACGAACTGGAACTGGTGCAGGGCGCCAGCCACCCGTTCGACCTGGACGCCTACCGCGCCGGCAAGCAGACCCCGGTGTTCTTCGGCTCGGGCGTGAACAACTTCGGCGTGCAGCCGCTGCTGGACTTCTTCGTCGAGCATGCGCCGTCGCCGCAGGCACGCTCCACCACCGGCCGCGAGATCGCCCCGGAAGAGAACAAGCTCACCGGCTTCGTGTTCAAGATCCAGGCCAACATGGACCCGCAGCACCGTGACCGCGTGGCGTTCATGCGCGTCTGCTCCGGCCGTTTCAGCGCAGGCATGAAGACCTTCCACGTGCGTACCGGCAAGGAAATGAAGCTGGCCAACGCCCTGACCTTCATGGCCAGCGATCGTGAAATCGCCGCCGAAGCGTGGCCGGGCGATGTGATCGGCATCCACAACCACGGCACCATTTCCATCGGCGATACCTTCACCGAAGGCGAAGCGGTCACCTTCACCGGTATTCCGAACTTCGCCCCGGAACTGTTCCGCCGCGCGCGCCTGCGCGATCCGCTCAAGCTCAAGCAGCTGCAGAAGGGCCTGGCCCAGCTGTCCGAAGAGGGCGCCACCCAGTTCTTCCGCCCGCTGACCAGCAACGACCTGATCCTCGGTGCCGTCGGCGTGCTGCAGTTCGACGTGGCGGCCTATCGCCTGAAGGACGAGTACGGCGTGGAAGCCACCTTCGAGCCGGTCAGCGTGACCACCGCGCGTTGGGTCCACTGCAGCAACGAGAAGAAGCTGGAAGAGTTCCGCGAGAAGAATGCGCTGAACCTGGCACTGGATGCGGCCGGCCACCTGGTCTACCTGGCACCGACACGGGTCAACCTGCAGCTGGCGCAGGAACGCTCGCCGGACGTGCGTTTCTCGGCCACCCGCGAAGCGGCGCATACCGTTTCGGCAGGCTGATGCCCCGGGGTCGGATCCCTTTCCGCAGGAAAGGGCTCTGACCCCAGCACCCGTCGCCGGTTCATCCGTGCAACCCGGGGATTCATCGACCATACGGTGACAGGCGTGCAGATGCCGCCCATCGCGGCGATGATAGGGGGGGTGCGGGTCCCCCTCCCCGCGAACGATGCCTACGCCATGTCCACGACTTCCGTTGCTTCGATCCGCGAAGAAATCGCCAGCGCCCTGACCCACGGCCTCGGTGCCGTGCTCGCCCTGGGCGCCGGTGCAGTACTGATCACCCTCGCCGCCATCTACAGCGATGGCTGGCAGCTGGCCGGCGCGATCGTATTCGGCATTGCGCTTCTGCTGCTGTACACCGCCTCCACTCTGTACCACGCCATCCAGCACCCGGTCGCCAAGGGCCGCCTGAAGGTGTTCGACCACTGCGCGATCTACGTATTGATCGCCGGCACCTATACCCCGTTCACCCTGATCGGCCTGCGTGGCCCGTGGGGTTGGGGCCTGTTCGCCGCGATCTGGACCCTGGCCCTGGCCGGGGTGGTGTTCAAGCTGTTCTACACTGGCCGCTTCAAGGCGCTTTCCACCGGCATCTACATCGCCATGGGCTGGCTGGTGATCGTTGCGATCAAGCCGATGCTGGCCTCGATCGACGGCTGGACCCTGGGCTGGCTGCTGGCCGGCGGCCTGTCGTACACGCTGGGCACCTACTTCTACCACCGCGAATCGATCCCCTATTCGCACGCGATCTGGCACCTGTTCGTGATCGGCGGCAGCGTCTGCCACTTCGTCGCGGTGACCATGCAGGTGCTGTAACACGAACCAGCGCGCCGCATGTGCACATGATGCACATGGACGCTTCGCGCCCCGTCCACGATGAGGGGGCAACCATGGCGGCGTGAATGATGCCGCTTCCCCTGCCACAACGCGCGCTCCCCGCTGGCGCCTCCGCAGACCTGGCCCGCGCGGCCGGCGCTGGCTGACGGTCCTGGTCTTCCTGCTGGCGGTGATCCTGGTGCTGATCGCGCTGTGGGACTGGAACTGGTTCAAGGGTCCGGTCGAGCGCGCGGTGCAGGCACGCACCGGTCGTGCACTGCACATCGGGCATCTGGATGTCGACCTCGGCCGCACCAGCACCATCCGTGCCGATGCCATCACCTTCGCCAATGCCGGCTGGGCGAAGCAGCCGAACATGGCCACGGCTGACCGCGTCGAGATCGACGTGCGGGTGTGGCCCCTGCTGCGCGGCAGCGTGCAGCTGCCGGAAGTGCGCCTGACCCGACCGGACGTGCTGCTGGAAACCGCCCCGCGCAAGGGCGAGCCGGGCAACTGGGATTTCCTGGGCGACAGTAGCGGCGGGACAAGCCCGCAGCTCAAGCGCCTGCGCATCGACGACGGCCGGCTGCAGTTCCTCGACGCAATGGGCCGCACCGACATCCGAGTGGGCGTGCGCAGCGGCCAACCGAAACAGGCCGATGCCTCGCCGCCGCTGCTGGTGCAGGGCAAGGGCCATTGGCAGGGCAACCCGTTCACCCTGCAGGGCGGAACCGAATCACCGCTGGAGCTGACCGACAGCGACCATCCGTTCCGCATCCACCTCGACGGTCGCGCCGGCGCTACCCGCGCGGTGGCCAGTGGCACGCTGACCAATCCGTTCCAGCTGCGGGTGTTCGACCTGCAGTTCGCGCTCAGTGGCCAGGACCTGGCCGATCTCTACCCGCTGCTCGGCATCGCCATCCCGCCCTCACCGCCCTATGCATTGGACGGACGGCTGAAGCGCGACCACAACGTCTGGCGCTACGACAGCTTCACCGGCAAGGTCGGCGACAGCGACCTCGGTGGCAACCTGCAGTTCGAGGTGGGACGCGACCGTCCACGGCTGACCGCAACACTGGAATCCAAGCGCCTGGACTTCGATGACCTGGCCGGCTTCGTCGGCGCGCCACCGAAGACCGGCGGCGGCGAAACCGCGAATGCGGAACAGAAGGCACAGGCCGCCCGTGTCGCCGCCAGCCGCCGGGTATTGCCCGACACGCCCTACAACCTGGGCAAGCTGCGCGCGATGGATGCCGACGTGCGCTGGAAGGCGCACCGTATCAACGCACCCTCGTTGCCGCTGGACGACATGGACGCGCATCTGCTGCTCGATGACGGCGTGCTGCGGCTGGACCCGCTGAACTTCGGCGTGGCCGGCGGTGACATCCGCAGCACGATCCGCATGGATGCCCGCCAACCGCAGATCCGCACCGCGCTGAAAGCCAGCGTGCGCGGCGTGCAGCTGGGCCAGCTGTTCCCCGATGCGAAGCTGGCCGAGCAGGCCAAGGGCGGCATCGGTGGCGAAGTGGACCTGAGCGGACGCGGCAACTCGATCGCCGCGATGCTGGGCAGCAGCAGCGGCAAGGTCGGCCTGGCGATGGGCCGCGGCCATGTCGGCAACCTGGTGATGGAACTGGCTGGGCTGGACATCACCGAATCACTGAAATTCCTGGTGACCGGCGACAAGCAGATTCCCCTGCGCTGCGCCTTCGCCGACTTCGGCGTGCGCGACGGCCTGATGACCAGCCAGGCACTGGCGGTGGATACCACCGATACGATCCTCATCGGCGAAGGCACGGTCAGCCTGCGCGACGAGACCATGGACCTGCTGCTGAAGCCACGCCCGAAGGACAAGAGCATCCTGGTGCTGCGCTCGCCGCTGCACATCACGGGCACGTTCAAGGACCCGTCGTTCCGCCCGGACTTCAAGGCGCTGGGCATTCGAGGCGCCGTGGCACTGGCGCTGGGCAGCATTGCCCCGCCGGCGGCGCTGCTGGCGACGATCGAACTGGGGCCGGGGAAGGATGCCGACTGCGGTGGGCAGTATGCGAAGTAGGGTTACAGCGTTGTTCGCGGCGCCTCTTTTTCCGCGCATAGAGCCGGAGCAAGGCGACAGGCAGGACACGCCGTAAATACGTCCCTGTAGGCTCGGTCGGCGCATCCATGCGCCTCACGGTCCTGCCTGCCGCCTTGCTCCGGCTCCGGACAGTTTCCCGCGCGCGCGGAACGAGAGCGGAAATTCAAAGTCAAAAGAAAAAAGCAAAGTCAAAAGCTGTTGCCAACCAAGGTTGGCAGCTACCAAGGGCGAGGCACCGCGCATGTACGCACCGCGCTCGCAGAAATGTGTCCAGAGGCGGAGGGCATGGGCGTGCAGGACCGTTGGCGCCATGGATGGCGCCATCGAGCCTACAGGGACGTACTTGCGGCGTGTCCTGCACGCCCATGCCCTCCGCCTCCCGACATATCAGGAAGGCGCTGCTCTCAGCTCTGGCTCTGGCTCTGGCTCTGGCTCTGGCTTCGAAAAGCGGGCCGGCGGGCCGCAGGCCCGCCAGCGAACACCTCACCCGGCAACGATGTACTGCTGCAGCTGATCCAGCTCGCGCCGCTGCGCATCGATCACCGACTTCACCAGGTCACCGATGGAGATCACCCCCAGCACCTGCGCGCCCTCCACCACCGGCAGGTGGCGGATGCGGTAGTCGGTCACCAGCTGCAGGCAATGCTCCACCTGCTCGCCCGGCGACACCGTCACCACCTGTGCCGTCATGATCTCCGCCACAGCCGTATCGCGCGAAGAACGATCACGCAGCACGATCTTGCGCGCGTAATCGCGCTCGGACAGGATGCCGACCAGCCTCGGGCCGTCCATCACCAGCACCGCACCGATGCCCTTTTCCGCCATCAACCGGATCGCATCGATCACCGCCGCATCCGGCGCGACCGCATGTACTTCAGGAGACTTGCCGTCCAACAGTTGCCGTACCGTGGTCATCCGCCTGCCCTCCGAGGGTGGGTTGCAGGGCCGAGTCTGCCACGGACGATGCTAGCCACGCGTCAACCAGGTACAACGGCCGCTGCTTGGACTCTTCGTACAGCCGCCCCAGGTACTCGCCGATCAGGCCCAGCGCGATCAGCTGCACCCCGCCCAGGAACAGGATGACCGCCATCATCGTCGGCCAGCCCGCCACCCGGTCGCCATACAGAGCCGCCTTTACGATTACCCACAGGCCGAACACGAAGGCCACCGCCGCGGTTGCCAGCCCCAGGTAGGTCGCCGCACGCAGCGGCACGGTCGAGAACCCGGTAATGCCTTCCAGGGCGAAGTTCCACAGCCGCCACAGGCTGAACTTGCTGGTGCCGGCCACGCGTGCCTGGCGGTGATAGGGCACCGCCACGCGCTTGAAGCCCACCCAGCTGAAAAGCCCCTTCATGAAACGATGGCGCTCACGCATCTCGCGCAGCGCACTCAGCGCGCGCGGAGACAGCAGGCGGAAATCCCCGGTGTCAGCCGGGATCGGCGTACGCGACAGGCGCCCCATCACGCGGTAGAAGATCGCCGCCGTGGCACGCTTGATCCAGGCCTCGCCATCGCGCGCCAGCCGCGTGCCATAGACATTGTCATGGCCCTCGCGCCAGCGCGCGACGAACTGCGGCAGCAGTTCGGGCGGATCCTGGCCGTCGGCGTCGAGGATCATCGCCGCACCTTCGCGCACCAGGTCCAGGCCAGCGGTCAATGCCGCTTCCTTGCCGAAATTGCGCGACAGCTTCAGCGCGGAGACCCGCGCGTCGGCCTGGGCCAGGCGGGCGATCACCTCCCAGGTCCCATCATGGCTGCCGTCGTCCACGTACAGGATGTGGCCGTCGATGTCGGGCAGCACATCGAGCACCGCGCACAACCGCGGATGCAGCAACGGCAGTGCCAGTGCCTCGTTGTAGGCGGCGATGACGAAAGTGAGCCGTTCGCGGGTCATGCCCGGATTGTACGTTGCCGCCGCCCACAGATCAGGCGGCGCGCGCTCACTCGTCCGACAGGTACGCGGCCCCACCCAGCTGCCGTGCCTGGCGCTGGATCCAGGCGGCGCGCCGCTGCACGTACGGCCCTGGCTTTGCGGCGTTGTAGCGCCGTGGCGCCGGCAGCACCGCTGCCAGCCGCGCGCTCTCGGCCGGGCTCAGCCGCGCCGCATCCTTGCCCCAGAACGTCTGCGCTGCCGCTTGCGCGCCATAGACACCGTCGCCGAACTCGGCAATGTTGGCGTACATCTCCAGGATGCGTTCCTTCGGCCACAGCGCTTCGATCAGCACCGTGTACCAGACCTCCAGGCCCTTGCGCACCCAGCTGCGGCCCTGCCACAGGAACAGGTTCTTGGCCACCTGCTGGCTGATCGTGCTGGCACCGCGCAGGCGCCCGCCCTTGGCATTGTGGTCACGGGCCTTCTCGATGGCCTGCAGGTCGAAGCCGTTGTGGTCGGGGAAGCGCTGGTCCTCCGCCGCCACCAGCGAGATCGGCAGGCTCGGCGCCATCTGGTCCAGATCGCGCCACTGGTAATGCAGGCGATAGGACCAGTCCGCCTCGCACAGCGCCTCGCCGTAGCGCCACAGCATCACCGTGGACACCGGCGGGTCGATGAACCGCAGCACCAGGACCTGCAGGCAGCTGAAGGCGGCCAGCAGTACCGGCAGCCACAGCAGCCGTTTCCAGCGCCAGCGCCTGCGGCGCGGGCCTTCTGCCACGGCTTCCACCTTGTGCTGCTCTCCCCCTGCCCCCATTACTGGTGCATCCTTCTTCTATCTGGTTGTCGGCGCATTATCCGGCAACCGCCCCCGTTTACGCGCGATGTGAGCCGATGACCGCCAACCCCGATTCCCTGATCCGCTTCCTGCTCCCCGACGCTGGCGTCCGTGGCGTCCACGTGCGCCTGCAGGCCACCTGGCAGGAAATCCTGTCCCACGCCGAGTACCCGGATACCGCTGCCGAGCTGCTGGGCGAAGCCTGCGTGGCTTCGGCGCTGTTCACCGGCCACACCAAGATCGATGGGCGCCTGTCGATCCAGCTGCGCAGCAGCACCGCCCTGCGCACCCTGTCCGCCGAATGCACCGCCGCCGGTACCCTGCGCGGCATCGCCCAGCTCAGCGAAGGCGCCGATGCGCCGCGCGACCTGTCCAGCCTTGGCGATGACGCCCTGCTCGCGATCACCATCGAGAACCCGGGCCTGGACCCGCGTGAACCACAGCGTTACCAGAGCCTGGTCGGACTGACCGCACCGGAGCTGGACGAAGCCTTCGAGGACTACTTCCGCCAGTCCGAGCAGCTGCCGACCCGCCTGCTGCTGGCCGCCGACCGCAATGGCGCCGCCGGCCTGCTGCTGCAGAAGCTGCCGGGCGACGAAGGCGACGAGGACGGCTGGGCGCGCGCCAGCGCCCTGTTCGAGACCCTGGGCAAGGCCGAACTGCTGGCCACCCCGGCCGAGCAGCTGCTGCACCGCCTGTTCCACGAGGAGAAGCCGGCGCTGATGGGCGAAAAGCCGCTGTCCTTCGCGTGTTCGTGCTCGCGTGAGCGGGTCGCGTCGATGCTGCAGTCGCTGGGTGAGGACGAGGCCCGCGCCGCCGCCGAAGACACCGGCGCCGTCGAGGTGCGTTGCGAATTCTGCGGGCGGGAGTATCACTTTCCGTTGACGGAGTTCGGCATACTGTTCCACGGTGCCGAGGGGACGGTGCCGGCACCTGAACGGCTTCAATAAAACAGCTTGTCTTGCATCTGGGGGGATCAAGGCTTGTTAAGAATTCATAAACACCCTACGATCAAGTTCCCGTATCTGCGGGAACTTCCGTTGCCCTTTCCTGTCTGAACTGGTTCGATGCGTACCTTCCTGCGTCTACCGCTGGCCATGATGATCGCCCTTGGCGCGATCACGGGCGTGCATGCGCAGAGCAAGGATACCCGCACCGTGCTGCCGGTATGGAACAAGGGCAGCGGCAAGGTCGAGGCCCTGCTGTACCTGGAGCCGACCGGTGAACAGGCGGCCGGGGCGCGCTGGCATTTCGGCCGCAACTCGCTGGATGCAGCCTTTGGCCTGTCTTCTGGCGATTCGTTGGGCCTGCTCTGCAGCAGCAGCGGGACCAGCATGAGCGGTCTGGCCAGTCACTGCATGCTGGCCAGCCTCGGCGACGAGGACGACCTCAACAGCCGGCGCTTCACCGGCACCGCCGCCTTGAACCGTGGCAGCAGCCGCCTCGGCATCACCGCCGGAACCGGCCGTGAAACCCTGCCGGCGTGGCTGGCAGGCCCGAACAAGACCCCTTCGCTGCGTGCCGAGCAGAATGACCTGACCGTGTTCGCGCAGAAGAACATCGGCCGCGAAGGCTTCGTTTCCATCGCCGGCACCTACGCCAAGGCTCGCCTGGTACCGCTGGCCGATGCTTCGCCGGCCATCGCCGACCGCTGGGACAGCAAGAGCCTGAGCATCGGCGCCGGCTACGGCAATTTCACCGGCAGCATCATTGGCCGCGTCATCGATGTGCCGGGCAAGCCCGGCAAGTGGGAAGGCCTGGGCATCGGCCTGACCTGGCGCACACCGTGGTCCGGCCAGCTCACCGTGGGCGCCGAGAACGTGATCAGCCGCGGCAAGAATCCGTTCTCGCCGCGCAACGAAAGCAACGACGACGGCACCGTGCCGTACGTACGCTACGAGCAGGACCTCTAAAGGCCCTGGTCTCGTCGCAGCGGCAACGCTGCCGAACGCCCTCCCTTTTTCCATGGTGCCACCGCCACCAGCGTCGCGCTGCGCGCAGCTTCCGCTCGTGCGCCAGACATGCATCGCCTTCGCGCCCATGAAAAAAGCCACGCCCCTTTCGGGGCGTGGCCATGTCACACGTACGGATTACGCCGCGGTCAGAAGCGCTGGGTGTACTTCATGTACAGGAAGCGACCGATGTCGAAGCCACCGTAATAGGAGACGTTCGCGCTCGGCTGGCTGTACATGGTCGGGCCCACGCGGCCGAACACGTTGTTGGCACCCACGGCCACGGTCGCATTCCACGGTGCGTTCCAGCGCAGCTGGACGTCGTTGAACACGGTCGCGCCACGCTGGTTGGTCGCGCTGCCCACCGCCACGCCCTGGTTGTTCGGCGAAGCGTAGTTCGGCAGGTTGCACTCTTCCGGGAACGTCACGGCGCTCAGGCACGATTCCTTCATGCCGGAGAAGTAACGGACGGTCCAGCTGGCACCGAAGTCACCCATTTCCCAACCCAGGTTCAGGTTCGAACGCACGCGGAAGGCGCCGCCCGCCCAGCCCACGCCGGTGCGGGGATTCGGGTGGGTGACCGGGTTCTTGGTGGTGACCAGGTCGTCACGCGAGGTGTAGGTGCTGGTCCACTGCGCGCTGAAGTTGCCGAAACGATCGGTCGGCAGGCGGTAGCTGACATCCAGGTCGAAGCCTTCCACCTCGCGGTAGCCGGCGTTGATGCCGGTGCGCTTGAGGTTGTTGACGATGCCGGTCACCGGATCACGCGTGAACGCCGAGCAGCGTGCCGCGATATCGTTGATGTAGCAGTCGTTGAGGATCAGGTTGGCCGTGTCCGAGATGATGGTGTTCTCGACGCGGATTTCCCACCAGTCCAGCGACATGTTGAAGTTCTGGATGAAACCCGGGCTCCAGACGAAGCCCAGGGTCTTGGACGTCGAGGTTTCCGGGGTCAGCTGGTCGTTGGAACCGGAGACGAAGGCCAGCGGGGTCTGCGACGATGCAGCGGTGGTCGGGGTGAAGCCCTGCTGCTGCTGGCGGAAGTTGTTGACGTTGACGCCGGCCGGCAGTGCAGCGGCGCAACGGGCACGCACCGCAGCGTTGGTGCGCGCTGCACCGTAGACCGAATCGCACGGATCGGTGAAGAAGTCGAACGACTGCGAACCGCCGCTGTACAGGTCGGCGATGGTCGGGGCACGGAAGCCTTCCGCCCAGGTACCGCGGATGAGCAGCGAGTCGATCGGCTTCCACTTGAAGCCGAACTTGCTGTTCAGCGTCGTGCCGAAGGTGTCGTAGTCCGAATGACGGGTGGCCGCGTTGAGGCTCAGCTCGCGGGCGCCCGGCAGGTCGGCCAGGATCGGCACGTTGAACTCGGCATAGACTTCGTCAACCTTGTAGCCACCACCGGTCGGGAAGTTGGCCAGGCCGGAGGTGTTGCCCGACTGCACCAGCGCGTCCGGGCTGAAGCTGCCCGTTTCCTTGCGGTGTTCGATACCCACGGCGAAGCCCAGGTCGCCGGCCGGCAGGGTGAACAGGCTGCCGGCGAGGTTGGCGGTGACGACCTTGGTGGTGGTCTCGGCGGTGGAGTGCGCAGACGGGAACAGCAGGTTCTGCAGGGCGGTATTGCCGGTCAATGCGCCATTGGCACCGTTGCTCTGGATGCCGGCATGCAGGAACGGGTTGTACGGCACGCACTGGTTCAACCCGATCGGGTTGGCCACGGTACCGCACTGCGCCACGCCGCTGCTGTTGATGAACGACGGACCCACGGCCGCACGCAGCGCGGTCAGGTTGAGGTCGCCGGTGCTGGTCTGGACCAGCTTGTTGTTGTTGTACAGGTAGCCGACATCCCAGTCGAACAGGCGGTCGGAGAACTCGAAGCTGCCTTCCAGGCCGCCGCTGAAGCGGAAGGTGGTCAGCTCGGCGCGGGTGTTGCGCGGTACTTCCGAAGTACGACGCCACCAGTTGGCGATGTCAGCACCCAGCGGATTGAACACACTTCTGGCCGAAATCGGCGAACCGAAGGCCAGTGCGCCGTACGGATAGCCGGCGATCTGGCGGTTCGAATCGCGGAAGCTGTACAGCATGTTGGTGCGCAGGCGCACGTTGTCGGTCAGGTCGTAGATGCCATCGACGAACACCGCACGGCGCTCCTGCGGGGTACGCAGGTCGGTCTGCAGGTTGGTGTTGGTCTTGTCCTGGGTGGAGAAGCTGTTGACGTTCTGCGCGATGTAGTCGGCCTTGTTGCTCGCGTTGCCACCCTCACGCAGGATCACGCGCACTTCGCGGTTCGGGTTGGATGCACTGGCGGCCGGATAGGTGACGCCCGGCAGGCCATCGGCCGGACGGCTGACGAAACCGCCGAACTCGCCGACGGTGGTCCAGCCGAAGTCCGGGTGGTTGGCGCTGCGCGGGAACGCACCGTACGGACGATCCGCCGCCCGCACCTTGTCTTCCTTGGCGTACTCGGCACCGATGGTCAGCGAACCGCGCTCACCCTTCACGCCCATGGTGAAGTCCATGGTGCGGGTGGCACCGTCGCCTTCACTGTACTGGCCGTAGTAGACGCTGCCGGTGGCGCCTTCGAAGTTGGTACGGGTGATGATGTTGATGACGCCGGCGATGGCATCGGAACCGTAGATCGACGAAGCGCCGTCCTTCAGCACTTCGATGCGCTCGATGGCCGAGACCGGCACGGTCGAGATGTCCTGCAGGCCACCGGTGGTGATGCCCAGGCGCTTGCCGTTGAGCAGCACCAGGGTGCGGGTGGCACCCAGGTCGCGCAGGCTGATGTAGGTGCCGCCGACGGCTTCGCCCGAGGACAGCGGCTGGGCACGGCTGATCGGCGGCGTACCCACGGCGCTGATGTTCTGCAGGATGTCAGCGACCGACGAGAAGCCCTGCTTCTCGATGTCGGCGCGGCTGAGGGTCAGGACCGGCTGGGCAGTTTCGACGTCGACGGTACGGATGCGCGAACCGGTGACTTCAATGCGGTCCAGGTTGGTGGCGGTCTGGGCAGACGCCACACCGGTGCCGGCAACGGATGCGGCGCTGGCGGCCAGCGCAACGCACACTGCATCGCGCAGCTTGTTGCTGTTCAACTTCATGGGCTCTCTCTCCATGGATCTTGGGTTGTGTGCTGAGTCCAACCGACGTACCCCAAAAGGGAGGCACAAAAAACGGCTGGTGACCCGATAGTAGCCACACTTGATCTGGAATTAAAGAGTCGTTAAGAAAACGCCCAAATCGCGTGAAACCAGTCTCACTACGACATACGTTGGCGCATTGAGGTCGCCCTGCAAGGCGCATTCGGCACTTGCAGGGCGCCGTTTTCCCATTCAGCTGGGAATGAGCGTCTCGATCAGATGCTCGACATAGGCCTCGAAATCCTCGCGGGCCTGCTTGGGTTGCTGCAGCTGCAGCGAAAGCTGCAGGAAGCCAACGTAGGCTGCATAGGCCAGGCGTGCGCGATGCCGTGCATCGGTGGAGCTGAGCCCGGCCTGGCGGAACGAAGCAACCAGGTAGTCGAGCCGGCGCTGCGACACGCGGTCGATCACCGGGCGCACCATCGGGTGGTCCAGCGCCTTCAGCAGTTCGCTGTAGATGATGTGCGGCTGCACTTCGTGCGCCACCATCTGGAACAACTGGCGCAGGCGCACGCGCGGATCCGGCACATCCTCCAGGCTGCCGAACACCTGTTCCTGTTCGAACAGTTCCCAGCGTTCCAGCGCCGCCTGCAGCAGCGCATCACGCGACGGGAAGTGCCAGTAGAAACTGCCCTTGGTCACACCCAGGCGCCGCGCCAACGGTTCCACCGCGACGGCACCCACACCTTGTTCAGCAATCAGATCGAGAGCTGCCTGGGCCCAGTCTTCGGCACTCAGGCGGCTGTTGCGGCCGGCGCGCGGTTCGCCGGCGGAAGCGTCAGGTTGATTCATGGGCTGATTTAACCATACGCCGGGGTTCGTTGCAGTACGCGGTTGCGGCCGAAACCGTCGCGGCGCCCGCCTGGGCACCTGCCGCAGCGCACCATACCGTGCAGTATTGACTTCCCTCACAAGCGCTCCATACTAGCAAGTATGGTTACGTCCCCTACTCCCGCTGCGTTCCATGATCTTCGCCTGGAGGCCGCCCATGGCGCGCGCCTGGCTGCGACTGCCAGCGACCATGGCCGCCGTGGCCGGGTGCTGTTCGCGCATGGCTTCGGCCAGACCCGGCATGCCTGGAACGCCACCGCGCGGGCCCTGTCTGCGGCGGGACTGCAGACATTGGCCTACGACGCTCGTGGCCACGGCGATTCGGACTGGAATGCCGCCGAACTGCCCTATCACGGCGAACAGTTCGCTGATGACCTCATCGTGCTGGCCGGGGAACAGCCGCGCCCGCCGGTGCTGGTCGCAGCCTCGATGGGTGGCCTGTTCGGCCTGCTGGCCGAATCGCGCTGGCCGGGCCTGTTCTCGGCGATGGTGCTGGTGGACATCACCCCGCGCTGGGATACCGCCGGTGTTGAACGCATCCTGGCCTTCATGACCGCCCATCCCGACGGCTTCGCCTCGCTCACCCAGGCCGCCGATGTGATCTCGGCCTACATGCCGCACCGTCCGCGCAAATCCGAGCAGTCGCTGCGCGCGCTGCTGCGCGAGGACGGCCAGGGCCGCTGGCGCTGGCACTGGGACCCGCGCCTGGTGGCCGAACTGGCGCGCGACAGCGAGCAGCACCAGGATGCGCTGGCCGAGGCCGCACGCCAGGTGAAATGCCCGCTGCTGCTGGTCAGCGGCGGCCGCAGCGACCTGGTCACGCCACAGACCGTGGCCGAATTCCTGGCGTTGGCGCCGCACGCGCGTCACGTACAGCTGCCGCAGGCCACGCACATGGTCGCCGGCGATGACAACGACGCCTTTACCGCTACTGTGTTGGACTATCTGGACGTGTTGCCCGCAGCGGATGCTGCGGCTTCGTCCGCCACAAACGAGCACGTCACCGGAGCACGCTCATGAGCATCGTTCTTCCCTTCCTCGCCCTGCTGCTGGCAGGCGCGTTCGTCGCCTACCACCGCATGCGGCTGGTTACCTGGACGCTGATCAGCGTGGCCCTGCTGGTCGCCTGCTGGTTCATCCCCTACGTCAACCAGACCGCCACGATCGTGGCTGCCGCCGTGTTGGCCGTCATCGCCGTGCCGCTGCTGCTGCCGTTCATCCGCAAGCCGCTGCTGACCGGCCCGATGATGAAGGTGTTCCGCAAGGTGCTGCCGCCGCTGTCGCAGACCGAGCGCATCGCGCTGGAAACCGGCTCGGTCGGCTTCGAGGGCGAGCTGTTCACCGGTGATCCGGACTGGAACATCCTGCTCAACTACCCCAAGCCGCAGCTGACCGCCGAAGAACAGGCCTTCCTCGATGGCCCGGTCGAAGAGCTGTGCACGATGGTCAACGACTGGGAAATCACCCACGTCCACGCCGACCTGCCGCCGGAGCTGTGGGCCTTCATCAAGAAGAACAAGTTCTTCGGCATGATCATTCCGAAGGAATACGGCGGCCTGGGCTTCTCCGCGCTGGCCCACCACAAGGTGATCCAGAAGCTGGCCTCGGTGTCCTCGGTGGTCAGCTCCACCGTGGGCGTGCCGAACTCGCTGGGCCCGGGTGAACTGCTGGTGCACTACGGCACCCAGGAACAGAAGGACCAGTACCTGCCGCGCCTGGCCGATGGCCGCGAAGTGCCCTGCTTCGGCCTGACCGGCCCGTTCGCCGGCTCCGACGCTACCTCGATTCCTGATTACGGCATCGTCTGCAAGGGCGAGTGGAACGGCGAGCAGGTGCTCGGCGTCAAGCTGACCTTCGACAAGCGCTACATCACGCTGGCCCCGGTTGCCTCGCTGATCGGCCTGGCGTTCCGCATGTACGACCCGGATGGCCTGATCGGCGATACCCGCGACATCGGCATCACCCTGGGCCTGCTGCCGCGCGACACCGCCGGCGTTGAAATCGGCCGTCGCCACTTCCCGCTGAACTCGACGTTCCAGAACGGCCCGATCCGCGGCAAGGACGTGTTCATTCCGCTGACCCAGCTGATCGGTGGCGCTGCCATGGCCGGCAAGGGCTGGAACATGCTCAACGAGTGCCTGGCCGTGGGCCGCTCGATCACCCTGCCCTCCACTGCCAGCGGCGGCGCCAAGGCCGGTGCTGCCGTGACCGGCGCCTATGCACGCATCCGCAAGCAGTTCGGCCTGTCGGTCGGCCGCTTCGAGGGCGTGGAAGAAGCGCTGGCCCGCATCGGCGGCAAGGCGTACAAGATCAGCGCGCTGTCGCAGGCCACCGCTGCCGCCGTGGACCGCGGCGACGTGCCGTCGGTGCCGTCGGCGATCGCCAAGTACCACTGCACCAACATGAGCCGTGAAGTGATCTCGGACATGATGGACGTGATCGGCGGCAAGGGCATCATCCTGGGGCCGCGCAACTTCGCCGGCCGCAGCTGGCAGGCGGCGCCGATCGCGATCACCGTGGAAGGCGCCAACATCATGACCCGCAGCCTGCTGATCTTCGGCCAGGGTGCGATCCTCTGCCACCCGTGGGTGCTGAAGGAAATGAAGGCGGCGCAGGATCCGGACACCCGTGCCGGCCTGCAGGAGTTCGACCGCAGCCTGTTCGGCCACATCCGCTTTGGCCTCTCCAATGCCGTGCGTTCGTTCTGGTTCGGCCTGACCGGCGCCCGCTTCGGTGCCGCCCCGGGCGATGCCTACACCCGCCGTTATTTCCGCAAGCTGGACCGCTATTCGGCCAATCTGGCGCTGATGGCCGACATCTCGATGATGACGCTTGGCGGCAAGCTGAAGTTCAAGGAATCGCTGTCCGGCCGCCTGGGCGATGTGCTGAGCCATGTCTACATGACCAGCGCCATGCTCAAGCGCTACCACGATGAAGGCGCACCGCAGGCCGACCAGCCGCTGCTGGCCTGGGCCTTCCATGACAGCGTGCACAAGATCGAGGAATCGCTGTCGGCCGCCCTGCGCAACTTCCCGATCCGTCCGATCGGCTGGCTGATGTGGGCGCTGATCTTCCCGCTGGGCCGCCGTGCCGAGGCCCCGGGCGACCGCCTGAGCCGCCGCGTCGCCGCCCTGCTGATGGCGCCGAACGAAGCCCGCGACCGCCTGGCCAGTGGCGTGTTCCTGACCCCGTGCGAGAACAACCCGGGTGGCCGCATCAACAGCTACCTGAGCAAGGCGATCATGGCCGAGCCGGTGGAGCGCAAGTTCCTGAAGGCGCTGAAGAGCAAGGGCATCGAGGCGCTGGACTTCAAGGCACAGCTGGACGAAGCCGTGGCCGAGGGCGTGATCACCCAGGACGAGCGCAGCCTGCTGGAAGAGCTGCGCACGCTGACCCTGGACACCATCACCGTGGACGACTTCGACACCCATGAACTACGTGCGGCCAGCTACTACGACCGCCAGCACAAGGACCCGCATTCGCAGGCGGCCTGATCGCCCGCGACACGCGTTGCCTTCGACGGCGGGCCTTGGCCCGCCGTCGTTCTATCCGACGACCGGAATACAGACCATGTCCACGCCCCTGCTCTCGCTCTACCACCGGCTGCAACGCTGGCCTGCCGGCACCTGGCTGTTCTCACGCGCGGTGTGCTTCAAGGCGCCCTACTTCGCCAGCATCGCACCGCGCATCACCCGCCTGGAACACGGCCGCTGCGAGGGCACGCTGACCGACCGCCGCAGGGTACGCAACCACATCGGCACGGTGCATGCGATCGCGATGTGCAACCTGGCCGAACTGACCGCTGGGTTGATGGTGGATGCATCACTGCCGAAGGGCATGCGCTGGATTCCGAAGGGCATGCAGGTGCAGTACCTGGCCAAGGCGCGCGGCACGCTGCAGGCGGTGGCGCTACCGGCGCAGCCGATCATGGCGGCGGCACAGGGCTATGCGTTGCCGGTGACGGTGAGCGTGCGCGACCGCGCGGGAACGGAGGTGTTCAGCGCGGTCATCGACATGTGGATGTCGCCGGCGAAGTAGTGTGTTCCCGCGAACGGCGCAGCCCCTCGTGGATGGGTCGCCAAATGCGGTTTATCGGCTGGGCCGGAGGGGTGAGGCCGGGCGGGGACGCCGCAAGTACGTCCGTGTAGGCTTAGCCGCGCCATCCATGGCGCGGATACCCCGCCCGGCCCCACCCCTCCGACCTCTGACAGATCTCTGTGGCGTCCACCCACGCAAGAGAAAAAAGAAGAGCAAGAGCAAAAGCAGAAGCGGTCCGCCGGCCGCTTTTTTCGTGCGCGCAGAACCCACGAGCGCAGCGACCCGCTGTTGCTCTTGATCTTCTCTTCTTCTCCGTGGGCTGGCCGCACACGGAACCTGTCAGGGGCCGGGCGGATGGGCTGGGCAGGGGTGTCCGCGGCATGGATGCCGCGGCCAAGCCCCCAAGGATGGGTTTACGGCGTCCCCTGCCCAGCCCATCCGCCCGGCCAAACCCACGACCCGCATTCCGCGGCCCACCCACGAGGGGCTGCGCCGTTGGCTGGAAACTACGCCACCGCGCGAAGAACCAGCGCCAGGATCGCCGGCACCGCCTGGATCATGAAAATGCGCCGGCTCACGCTGTACGCGCCATAACACCCCGCCACCACCACGCACGCCAGCGAGAACGTCACCAGCGCCGGCTGGTCGATCACCAGCCCCACCACGATGCCCGCCGCCAGGAAGCCGTTGTACAAGCCCTGATTGGCCGCCAGCACGCGCGTGGTCTCTGCCTTCTGCGGCGTGTTGCGGAACGTCTTCAGGCCCAGCGGACGGGTCCACAGGAACATCTCCAGCACCAGGAAGTAGACGTGCAGCAGGGCGACCAGCAGCGTCAGGGCGAGTGCGATCCAGTACATGGGCGGTTCCTTGGACAGGGATGGGGAATGGGGTCAGATCCCTTTCCCTGAGGGAAAGGGATCTGACCCCGGAACATCAGCGGTCGCGCGGCAGTTTCTTTTCTTCGCGCAGCACGCCGAACGCGGCGGCGGTCATGCACGCGGCCACCAGCATGCCGCCGATGAACACCACATGCGAGCCGAACAGGGACAGGCCCTTGTGCACCCAGGCAAAGCTCAGGTCCGCACCGCGGTAGACCACGGTGTCGATGGCTGCGCCGGCCTTGTAACGCCACTGCCGGTCCACGCGGGTGTAGATGGTTTCGCGGGCCGGCTTGGCCAGTGCGAACTCGCTTGCGCGGGTCATCACCTGCACCACCGCCACCAGCAGGGGCATGGGCGAAGCGGCCAGCACCGAGAAGCCGATCAGGATCGCGAAGCCGGGAATCAGCAGCGCCGGTGCGATCCCGTGGCGGGACAACAGCCAGCGGGTCAGGCCCAGCTGCATCAACAGCGCCAGCGCATTCACTGCCAGGTCGATGCGCGAGAAGAACGCGGTGCTCGCTGCGGGGTCGGTGAACGCCGCACGCACGATGGCAGCCTGCTGGTTGTAGAGCAGCGTTCCCACGCCCACGCCGAACACCACCATGATCGCCAGCCAGCGCAGCAGAGGTTCGCGAACAATCAGCTTGAGACCATCCAGCACACTGCCGCCCATCGGCTTTTCGCCCGATACCAACTGCTGCTCCTGCTCGCGAAGCACCGCCCAGTGCCGCAGCCTCCAGATGCTCAACAGGCAGATGGCAAGGAAACCGGCCGACACCAGCATCAGGTTGGCGATGCCCACGCGCTGTACCAGCGCACTGGTGATGATCGGGCCGAGGAAGGCACCGATGGTGCCCGCCGCGCCGATGTAGCCGTAGTAGGCCCGTGCCTGCACATTGGAGAACACGTCGGCCATGAAGCTCCAGAACACCGCCACCGCGAACAGGTTGAAGACGGTGATCCAGAAGAAGAAGGCCATGCCGCGGCCCGGCACGCCGCTGTCGAACATCACGTAGAACCCGAGCAGGGTGACAATGAAGAAGCCGTACACCGCCGGCAGGAACACCCGCCTCGGAAAGCGGCTGACCAGCCAGCCATAGACCGGCTGCAGCACCAGCATGATCACGAACACGCAGGTGAACAGGAACTGCAACACGAAGTCCTTCAGCGCGATGCCATGGCTTCCGAACCAGGCGATCAGCAGCGGTGGGAACACCGTCTCCAGGTCGGCCGACGCGGCCATCGCCTCGCGCACCGGGCGCAGCACGTAGTAGCCGCTGAGCAGGCAGAAGAAGTACAGGAACGACCACCACAGCGCCGGCGACTCGCGCAGCGCCGCCGCCAGCCCCTGCAGCGGCCCTTTCCCCCGTACCGCACTCACGCGGTGTCCCTCGCCTGAAGACGGCGGTTGGACAGCGGCATGGCAGGCTCCGGGGGCGGTGAAGCGCGTACGTTATCCAATGCACTGCAACATCGCCAGCAGGTGGCCGTTTGAAGGCTGCAACGCACTGTCATGGCCGGGCCCGGATGACACGTTCCGATACACGCTTCGGAGGCGTCAAAATTCCAACTTTTTCAACGAGATGCGCATTCATCTTCGCTTTGTTTGTGCACAAGGGAAAAGCGGCGCTAGAATCGCCATCAGCAGTCGCGCACGGGTCACAACGATGAAAAAGAACAGCCTGCGTCGTCCGATCCGTTCGGCGGCCACCGGTTTGCTGGGCATGCTGATGCCTGTTGCCTTGTCCACCACCGCGCAGACACCGCCGGCATTGCCGCCGATGCCGACCAACATCGAATCCGCTGCGGGTCCCACTGTCGCCCACACCCAGCCGGCGGCCTACCGCACCGGCCTGGTGCCGCGCGTGCAGGCCCCGGCGCCCGGCTTCAACGTCGCCAACATCGAATCGATGGCGCAGCAGCTCACCTATGGCGAACGCGTGCCGGGCATGGCCGTGGCGATCGTGCAGGGCGGCCGTATCCTCAGCGCGCGCGGCTATGGCGTTACCGACGTCAACAATCCGCTGCCGGTCGATGCGCACACCGTGTTCCGCCTGGCCTCGCTGTCCAAGGCCTTCGCCGGCACCATGGCCGGCCTGCTGGTCAACGACGGCACGCTGCGCTGGGACAGCAAGGTCACCGACTACGTGCCGGGCTTCCGCCTGAACTCGCCGGAAGCGACCGATCGCCTGACCGTGGCCGACGTGCTCAGCCATCGCGTGGGCCTGCCGTACAACGCCTACGACCGCGACATCGAAGGCAACGCCGAGTACTACGCGCTGACCCAGAAACTGGCCAACACCAGCCTGAAGTGCCTGCCGGGCGACTGCTATGCCTACCAGAACGTGGCGTTCAGCCTGATCGGCGACGTTGTCTACGCCGCTTCCGGCAGCTTCTACGAGCAGTCGGTCGAGCGCCGCATCTTCAAGCCGCTGGGCATGAACGATGCCAGCCTCGGCCTGGCCGGCATCCAGGCCAGCTCGCGCTGGGCGCGTCCGCACGTGCGCAGTCGCAACGGCTGGGTGTCGCTGACGCCGAAGCCGACCTACTACCGCGTCGCCCCGGCGGCTGGCGTCAATGCCAGCGCCAGCGACATGGCGCAGTGGCTGCTCGCCCACACCGGGCACCGCCCTGACGTGCTGCCGGCGCCGCTGCTGGCCACCCTGCACTCCAGCCTGATCAACACCCCCGGTGAGATGCGTTCGGGCTGGCGCCGCGAGCGCCTGCATTCGGCCGGCTACGCACTGGGCTGGCGCACCTTCGACTATGCCGGCCACGACGTGGTGTTCCATGCCGGCGCCGTGCAGGGCTACCGCGGCCTGGTGGCATTGGTGCCGGAACGCGATCTCGGCATCGCCATCATGTGGAATGGCGAAAGCGGCCTGCCCAGCGGCCTGCTGCCGACCGTGCTCGATTCCGCGCTCGGCCTGCCGGCACAGCGCTGGCTGGATGTGGACACCGACTTCGGCAGCGACAACCTGATGGCCGAAGGCGCAAGCCCGGCGCAGCAGGACAAGCGCAAGGGCAAGGGTGCCTCGAGCAACCGCGCGGTGGCGTCGCCACGCTGATCTGGCGGGCGCGACCGTGAACGGAAGGGGCGGCCTCCGGGTCGCCCTTTTTTGTTGTTTCGTAGAGCCGAGCCGTGCTCGGCTGAGCGGAATTCTGGCGCAAGGCAGCCGAGCATCGGCTCGGCTCTACAGCTCCGCAGCGCTAGTGCGCGAAGTAGTGCATGCCGCCGTCCACTGGAATCACCGCGCCGGTGATGTAGCCGGCCAGCGGCGAAGCCAGGAAGGCCACCAGCGGCGCCACTTCGTCCGGATCGCCGAAGCGCCCGATCGGAATGTTGCGTGCAATGAACTCGCGCCGGCTTTCCTCGGTGGGATGCAGGCGATCAAGAATCTGCGGGCTGTTGATCCGCCCCGGTGCGATTGCATTCACCGTGATGCCCTGCCCGGCCACTTCGGACGACAGGCCCTTGCTCCACAGATGAAGCGCCGCCTTCGCCGCCGTGGCCGCGTTCACCGTGCGCGGTTCCATCGAACCGCTGAAGTTGATCACCCGCCCCCAGCCCTGCGCCTGCATTGCCGGCAGCAGTGCCTGGCTCAACCGTCGTGCGGCAGAGAAGTTCAGCGCCAATGCCTCCTCCCAGATCGCGTCGGCGGCATCGACGGTCGTTGGCCGCGAGCCGCCAGCTGCGTTGACCAGGATGTCCACCCGCTGCAACGCTGCCAGCGCGGCGTCGGCGATGCGGCGCACGTCCCCGGCGTCGGTGACATCGCCCAGCAGGATGATCGGCGCGAGTGCGCCCGCCGCTTCGATTTCCGCCGCCAGCGCCTGCAGCGGTGCCTGACGCCGTGACGAGATGGCGACACGCACGCCCTGCGCGGCCAGTTGCCTGGCGACAGCGGCACCGATGCCACTGCCCGCCCCGGTGACCAGCGCGGTGCGTCCCTCAAGGTTCAAATCCATGGTGTTCTCCTGTCAGCGCGGCCGGTGGATCCGGCCCGTGCGGTGCATGCTGTTTGATCCCCCCTGATTGATAAACTCCGCACAGGTTTCAGCATTCAACACCCGGAGTGTCAGATGAACCTGCTGGAAAGCATGCAGGTCTACGTGCTGATCGTGGACAAGGGCAGCCTCAGCGCTGCGGCGGCAGCACTGGACATCTCCGCGACGATGGCCGGCAAGCACCTGCGTGCGTTGGAGGCACGGCTCGGCATGCAGTTGCTCAGTCGTACCACCCGGCGCCAGCACATGACGCCGTTCGGCGAGGACTACTACGCCCGCTGCCGGGAGATCCTGCGGCTGGTGGAGGAAACCGATGCGCAGGCCCAGCACCAGCACCTGGCACCGGCAGGCACGCTGCGCGTCAGCGCGCCGGTGATCTTCGGCACGCATGCACTGCTGCCGGCGTTGGCCGATTACATGGCGCACTACCCCGAGGTGCGTGTCGACGCGGTGCTGACCGACCGCGTCGTCAATCTCGCCGAAGAAGGTTTCGAAGCCGCCCTGCGTATCGGTACGCTGGCTGACAGCAGCGCGCTGGTCGCCCGTGCGCTGACACCCTATCGATTGATGATGTGCGCCTCGCCCGGATACCTCGCCCGGCATGGTACGCCTTCCGACCTGCAGGCACTTTCCCGGCACCAATGCCTGTCCTTCGAACCCAGCGCACTGGCGCAGTGGCTGCAGGCCGATGCTGGCGGGCTCGACCATGTGCCCACAGGTCGCCTGCAGATCAACAACGGCGAAGCGCTGCGTACGGCGGCGCTGCATGGGCTGGGCATCGTGCTGCAATCGGCACTGCTGCTGGCTGCCGACGTCGAAGCCGGGCGCCTGGTGCAGCTGTTCCCGGAGCATGGCCGGACCGGCCGGCCGATGCACGTGGTCTATGCCCACGACCGCTACCACTCGACCCGCCTGCGCAGCTTCATCGATTTCCTGGTGGAGCGCTTTCCACCGGCGCCGCACCGCTAGCGTCAACTATCGGAAAGGCAGTCGAGCATGGCTCGACGCGGCAAATGGCCCCATAAAAAAACCCCCTCCCCGCTGGGCAGCCAGGGAAGGGGGTTTCAGGATGCGGCTATCGGGAAGTACTTAGATCAGCGGCGCCGGGGTTGCCGGCAGAGCGACCGGAGCGGCCTTCTTCTTGCGGGCGGCCGGCTTGCGCTTGGCAACCTTCTTCGCTGCCTTCTTCGGGGCAGCCTTCTTGGTGGCCTTCTTCGCGGTCTTCTTTACTGCCTTCTTGGCAGTCTTCTTGACGGCCTTCTTGGCAGTCGCCTTCTTGGCGACCTTCTTGGCAGGCTTGCGGGCCGTTGCCTTCTTGGCAGTCTTCTTGGTGGCCTTCTTGACGGCCTTCTTCGCGGTCTTCTTGACAGCCTTCTTGGCAGTGGACTTCTTGGCTACCTTCTTTGCCGCCTTCTTCACTGCCTTCTTCGCAGTGGCCTTCTTGGCGACCTTCTTCGCAGCCTTCTTCACTGCCTTCTTGGCGGTCGCCTTCTTCGCGACCTTCTTCACTGCCTTCTTGGCAGCGGCCTTCTTCGCGACCTTCTTCACCGCTTTCTTGGCGGCGGGCTTCTTCTTCGCAGCTTTCTTGGTTGCCATGGGATGGCTCCTCGTCAGTGATAGGGAGTTGAAACGCCCAGGTGGATCAAACCCGCGGATGCTGCGTGCGGGGACCGCCGGCGCGTCAGGCGCGCCGTTACGGATACGGCAATGCCCGCCTCGATCGGCGGAGCGGGCATCGGAACGGGAAGTGCCTTGCATTTCTCCGGGGGAAGCGGGGCCATGTCCACCGTCATCAGGGTCGCGGTGGTCTTGAAGGGGCTGCTTCGCATCGGACGATTGATTCTGCGCACTCGGTTGGGCAGGCAAGGTCTGCTGAGGCGAAACCTAATCACGGTTTTTTTTACTGTCAACAACCCCCGCGAAAAATTTTCACATCCGCGCCATCCACGGTGTTGCCTGCACGGTCGCCACGCTCCGCCTTCGACGACCACCAAAGCGCCACGCACGCACGTTACCTGCAACGACAACGACGCAAGCGTTGAACAAAAAGCACTTGAAATAAGCACTCCGCGCAGATGCATGCATGTTGGCGGCCACTGCATGCACGCATCGCCAGCAGCGGTCGCCGCCCCCACCAACGCCAGCACAACGGCACCGCAACGGGGGGCGAAAAGTTTTCACATCCGGACGCGTCGGCGCGGGGTGGAAACGCGGATTTGCGCAAAACTGCGCACGCCCCTCGGTACCGTTCGCGGGTCTGCTGATGCCGCGTCGAGGGCGCGCAGCAAACCCTGCGTCATGAGCCGACGTACTCGCCAAAACAAAAACGGCCACCCGAAGGTGGCCGTTGCAGAACCCGGAAACGACGACTCAGTGGTCGTCGTTCTCCAGGGCTTCGGCGTACGCGTCCGGGTCCAGCAGCTCGTTGACCTCTTCAGCGTTGGTCAGTTCGACCACGAACATCCAGCCTTCGCCGTAGGCATCTTCGTTGATGGTTTCCGGCTTGTCGGACAGGGCCGAGTTGACCTCGACGACCTTGCCGCTGATCGGGCTGTAGACGTCCGAGGCGGCCTTCACCGACTCGACGACGGCGATCTGTTCGCCGGCCTTGGCGTCGGCGCCGACTTCCGGCAGTTCGACGTAGACCAGGTCACCCAGCAGGCCCTGGGCGTGGTCGGAAATACCGACGGTGACGCGGCCATTGCCTTCGACACGGGCCCACTCATGGGACTTGAGGAACTTGAGGTCGCCGGGGATCTCGCTCATGGGACTGCTCCAGAGATATGCAGGGGTGGAAAAAACGGGGCTAGTGTAACCAACCGGCCGCCACTGCTGTCAGTGACGACCGGCATGTTCGGATCAGGCGTCGGCGAGCACGCCGGGCTGGGCCTGGCCTTCGCGCACGAACGGGAACTTGACCACGCGCACCGGCACCTGCCGGCCGCGGATGTCGACGGTGACTTCGCCGAGTTCACCGGCCGGTACACGGGCGAAGGCGATGCCCTTGGCCAGGGTCGGCGAGAAGGTGCCGGACAGGATCTCGCCCTGGCCACCCGCGGTGGTCACCGCCTGGCCGTGGCGCAGCACGCCCTTCTCGTCCATCACCAGGCCGATCATCTGGCGTGCGGTGCCGGCAGCCTTCTGCGCTTCCAGCACGTCGCGGCCGATGAAGTCGCGGCCTTCGTCCAGCGACACCGTCCAGGCCAGCGCCGCTTCGTACGGGGTGATCTCTTCGTCCATGTCCTGGCCGTACAGGTTCATGCCGGCTTCCAGGCGCAGCGTGTCGCGCGCGCCGAGGCCGGCCGGCTTCACGCCCGCCGCCAGCAGGCGGTTCCAGAACGCGACCACGGCATCCTGCGGCAGCAGGATTTCGAAGCCGTCTTCGCCGGTGTAACCAGTGCGGGCGACGAACAGCTCGACGCCGTCGTCGGACTGCACCTGGAGGGCGGCGAAGCGGCCCAGCTTGGTCAGCGCCTCGCGCTCGGATTCGCGGGCCAGGCCGATCACGATCCCGCGCGCCTGTGGGCCCTGCACGGCCAGGATGGCCAGGTCCGGCCGCTGCTCGACGCTGACGCCGAACGGCGCGGCCTGCTCGCGCAGCCAGGCCAGGTCCTTTTCGCGGGTGGAGGCGTTGACCACCATGCGGAAGAAATCTTCGCCCAGGTAGTAGACGATCAGGTCGTCGATGACGCCGCCGCGCGGATTCAGCATGCAGGAGTACAGCGCCTTGCCCGGCACCTTCAGCTTGTCGACCGAGTTGGCCAGCAGGCGGCGCAGGAACGGCTTGACCTGGTCACCGCGCAGGTCGACCACGGTCATGTGGCTGACGTCGAACACACCCGACTCGCGACGCACCAGGTGGTGCTCGTCCAGCTGCGAGCCGTAGTGGATGGGCATGTCCCAACCCCCGAAATCGACCATCTTGGCGCCAAGGGCGCGGTGGGTATCGTTGAGCAGCGTCTTCTGGGTCATGACCGGGTCCGGCAGCAGAGGAAACAAGAATCCCCATTATCCCAGATCGGTCGCCCGCAGGCGCGCCGCAGCGCAGCGGCGGAGCTGTAGAGCCGAGCCTACGCTCGGCTCCCACACGAAGAGCAGCCGAGCATGGGCTCGGCTCTACACGGGGCGGTCTGCCACCTCGACCACCAGCGTGCTGCCCCGTACCGCCACCACCCGCACCAGGCTGCCGGCCTGCAGTTCCGGGCCGCTTACCTGCCAGTACGCATCATCGATGCTGACCCGGCCCTGCCCGCCGACGATGCCCTGCTGCAATGGCACCACCCGTCCGACCAGCTGCTCGGCGCGGCGGTTGAGCAACGGTGCATCGCTGGGTCGCGCCCTTGCCTTGCCCCAGCGCCGGTAGCACTGGATCGAGACCACGCTCAGCACGACGAAGGCAACGACCTGCCACAGCAATGGAATGCCGCTGAACACGGCCACCAGCACGAACACGGCGGCCGCGCCGATGCCGATCCACAGCATGAACGCGCCCGGCGCCAGTGCCTCTGCGGCAAACAGCAGCAGTGCCAGCGCGCCCCAGCCCACGACCTCCCAGCGCATGTCAGCCTCCGATCGGCGGCGGCCGCTTGCCTGCGGCCTTGTTGTTCTGGTCGCCCAGTGCCTGCTTGGCCAGTTCGGCCACGCCAGCGATCGAGCCGATCACACCGCTGGCCTCCATCGGCATCAGCACCAGCTTCTGGTTTGGCGAACTGGCCAGCTCCTTGAACGCTTCCACGTACTTCTGCGCAACGAAGTAGTTGATCGCCTGCACGTCGCCTTCGGCGATCGCCGCCGACACCATCTGGGTTGCCTTGGCTTCGGCCTCGGCCAGGCGTTCGCGGGCCTCGGCATCGCGGAACGCCGCCTCGCGGCGGCCTTCGGCTTCCAGCACCGTGGCCTGCTTCTCGCCATCGGCGCGCAGGATCTCCGACTGTCGCGAACCCTCGGCTTCAAGGATCTGCGCGCGCTTCTCGCGCTCGGCCTTCATCTGCCGCGCCATTGCATCCAGCAGGTCGCGCGGCGGCTGGATGTCACGGATCTCGATGCGGTTGACCTTCACGCCCCACGGGTTGGTGGCATGGTCGACCACGCTCAGCAGCTGGGCGTTGATCACTTCGCGCTGGCTGAGCGATTCATCCAGGTCCATCGAACCGATCACGGTACGGATGTTGGTCTGCACCAGGGCGATCATCGCCACTTCCAGATTGGCTACCTCATAGGCCGCCTTGGCCGCGTCCAGCACCTGGAAGAACACCACGCCGTCCACGCGTACGGCAGCGTTGTCCTTGGTGATCACTTCCTGGCTGGGCACGTCCAGCACCTGCTCCATCATGTTCACCTTGCGCCCGACCCCGTACACGATCGGGATCAGGAAGTGCAGGCCGGGGGTCATGGTGTGCGTGTAGCGCCCGAAGCGCTCGACGGTCCATTCGTATCCCTGCGGCACCATCCGCACCGCCTTGAACAGGATCACCACGGCCACAAAGGCCAGTACCACGGTAAAGAACATGGTCGGGAACATCGCGCTTTCCTTATCGATGACGTCCAGGCCCCAGCATAGCGCGTGAGGGCGGCCCCCAGGGCGGCCGCTACCAGGGTACGCGCCGGCGCAGGATGTCGGCGAACATCACCCAGTCGCCCATGAACGAGTACAGCGGATGCTGGAATGTTGCCGGACGGTTCTTCTCGAAAAAGAAATGACCGACCCAGGCGAAGCCGTAACCGCAGAACAGGGCGGCAAGCACGAGGATGGCTTGCCCGCGCAGGATCGCCGCCGCAACCAGCAGCAGCACCCCGCAGCTGCCGATGAAGTGCAGGCGGCGCGACACCGGGTGGCGGTGCTCGCTGAGGTAGAACGGATAGAACTCGCGGAAGCTGGCGAAGCGGGACATGCGCGTGCTCCGGGGACCAGGGGCGCCCCCATCATGCACCTTCCGGGAAGGGAGCGCTGCCCTTGCAGAGCCGAGCCATGCTCGGCTTGCGCGCGCCCGCGCGGCCGGAAGGAAGAGCAGCCGAGCATGGCTCGGCTCTACACTGATGAGGCGCGCGGCCCGAACATGATCACTGCCATGCCGGCCAGGCACAGCGCCGCACCCAGTATGTCCCAGCGACTGGGGCGGATGCCATCGACCAGCCACAGCCAGAACAGCGCGGTGCCGATGTAGACGCCACCGTAGGCCGCATAGACCCGGCCGCTGGCGGTCGGGTGCAGGGTCAGCAGCCAGGCGAACAGCGCCAGGCTGGCGGCCGCCGGCAGCAGCAGCCAGATGCTGCCGCCCTTGCGCAGCCACAGCCACGGCAGGTAGCAGCCGACGATCTCGGCCAGCGCGGTCAGCAGGAACAGGCCGAGTGTCTTCACGCTTTCTCTGCTGCCTTGGCGTGCTGCCACAGCGCTTCCTGCGCATCCAGGTCCATCGCTGCCAACGCTTCCCCCTGCGCGTCGGCCTGCGCTTCCATCGCACGGAAGCGACGCTCGAACTTGTGGTTGGCCCCGCGCAGCGCCGCGCCCAGGTCGATGTCGGCATGGCGGGCCAGGTTGGCGCAGACGAACAGCAGGTCACCCAGCTCCTCCTGCAGGCGCGCCTTGTTGCCGGCGATGTCGCCGCGCTCGAACTCCTCGCGCAGCTCCTGCAGTTCCTCGGCCGCCTTGTCCAGCACCGGGAGCGGGCCCGGCCAGTCAAAGCCGACCTTGGCCGCGCGCGACTGCAGCTTCACTGCCCGCTGCCATTCCGGCAGGCCGCGCGAGATGCCGGCCAGTGCGGAGGTGTCCTGCTCGCCCTTGGCGGCGCGCTCGGCGCGCTTGATCGCCTCCCAGTTGCGCATCACCCCGTCGGCATCATCGACGCTGACCTCGGCGAACACGTGCGGGTGGCGGCGCTGCATCTTGTCGCTGATCGCGCGGGCCACGTCTGCGAAGGCGAAGCTGCCCTGCTCTTCGGCCATGCGCGCATGGAACACCACCTGCAGCAACAGGTCGCCCAGTTCGTCACACAGGTCGTCGAGGTCGCCGCGGTCGATCGCATCGGCCACCTCGTAGGCTTCCTCGATGGTGTATGGCGCGATGGTTGCGAAGTTCTGCTCCAGATCCCACGGGCAGCCGCCCTGCGGGTCGCGCAGGCGCGCCATGATCGCAAGCAGGCGCTCCAGCTCCTCGGAGGCGGCGCTGCCGGTGGTGGGGGTGTCGTGCGCGCTCATGCGGCCTCCAGGGTCAGTCGGACAACCAGTCGCGCCACGGCAGGCTGGTATCACCAAGGGCAATGAAATCGCCGTTCAACAGGGTTTCGCGGCGGTTGTAACGGAAAGGCTTGCCGGTCGCGGCCGACAGCACCGCGCCGCCCGCGGCATGCAACACGCACTGGCCGGCAGCGGTATCCCATTCGGAGGTCGGGCCCAGCCGCGGGTAGACATCCAGGCCGCCTTCGGCGATCCGGCAGAATTTCAGCGACGAGCCCTGGGCGACTGTCTCGATGCGGCCCATGCGCGCCAGCAGCGCTTCGGTTTCCGGTGAGCGGTGCGAGCGGCTGGCGGCGACGCGCAGCGGTGCGGTGGCCGGCGTGCGGGTGCGCAGCACGGTGTCGTGCAGGCCCTGCCGGCGATAGGCCAGCTCGCCACGCATGGCATGCCAGACGATGCCGGTGACCGGGGCCAGCACCACGCCGAAGGCAGGTGCGCCCTGGTAGATCAGGGCGATGTTGACGCTGAACTCGCCATTGCGCTTGACGAACTCGCGGGTGCCGTCGAGCGGATCGACCAGCCAGTACGCGCCCCAGTGGCGCCGCTGCTCCCACCCCACCTGCGCCGATTCCTCGGACAGGATCGGCAGGTCCGGAGTCAGCTGCTGCAGGCCCTGCTCGATCACGAGGTTGGCGGCCAGGTCGGCGGCGGTAACCGGGCTGTTGTCATCCTTGATCTGCACCTCGAAGCCATCGGCATACACCTGCATGATGGCTTGTCCGGCTTCCTGGGCGATGGCGATGGCGGTCTCGCGCAGGTCCGTGGTCAGTTTGATCATCGCGTTCCCTGCAGCCACTGGCGCGCGATGAACAGCGCCGCCAGCGAGCGTCCCTCGGAGAAGTCCTCGCGCAGCATCAGCTGGTCCAGTTCGGCCAGCTTCCACGGCACCACTTCCAGTTCTTCCGGCTCGTCACCGGCCAGCTTTTCCGGATACAGGTCACGTGCCACCACCAGCCACGACTGATGGCTCATATAGGTCGGGGCCAGGGTCATTGCGCGCAGCACGTCGACCCGGCGCGCACCGTAACCAGCTTCTTCCTTCAGCTCGCGATCGGCGGCCTGCTCGGGGGTTTCGCCGGCGTCGATCCGGCCCTTGACCAGGCCCAGTTCGTAGCGGTGCATGCCGGCGGCGTATTCACGCACCAGCAGCACGGTCTCGTCATCCAGCATCGGCACCACCACCACCGCGCCGTGGCCACGGCTGACCAGGCGCTCGAAGCGGCGACGTTCGCCGTTGGAGAACTCCAGGTCCAGGTGCTGGCGCTGGAAGGGGCCGTTCTCCTCATCGGTGATCCGATGGATGATCGGCAAGCGACGGCCGGCACGGTCATCGTTCATGCGGAATCTCCGCGGCGGCCGGCGCCAGCGCCGGGGCCGATAGAATGTGCAGGCAGCAACATGTTCATGAGCCCGAAATGCTAGCAGACCCAACCCCCTCCCCGCTGGCCCAGCACTGGCGGCAACGCGACCTGCAGGTGCTGTGGCACCCGTGCACGCAGATGCGTGAGCACCCGCACACCCTGCCGCTGGTGCCGATCGCCCGTGGTGAAGGCGCATGGCTGATCGACCACGACGGCAACCGCTACCTGGACGCCGTCAGCAGCTGGTGGACCAATCTGTTCGGCCATGCCGAGCCGCGCATCGGCGGCGCCATCGCGGCGCAGGCCGGGCAGCTGGAACAGGTGATGCTGGCGGGCTTCGGCCACGAGCCGGCGATCACCCTGGCCGAGCGCCTGCTGGCGCTGGCGCCACGCCAGCCCGGCCGCGAACCGCTGGCCAAGGTGTTCTACGCCGACAACGGTTCGGCCGGCGTGGAAGTCGCGCTGAAGATGGCGTTCCAGTATTTCCAGAACCGTGGCGAGCCCCGGCGCACGCGTTTCATCGCGCTGGAGAACGGCTACCACGGCGAGACCCTTGGCGCGCTGGCGATGGCGGACATCCCGTTGTACCGCCGCGTCTACGCACCGCTGCTGGCCGAAGGCCTGTTCGCGCCCTCGCCCGATGCCTACCTGGCCGAGCCGGGCCAGAGTGCCGCTGATCGTGCACGCCAGGCTGCCGATGGCCTGGCCACCCTGTTCGACCAGCATCCCGGCGAGATCTGCGCGGTGGTCCTGGAGCCACGCCTGCAGTGCGCCGGCGGCATGCGCATGCATGACCCGGTCTACCTGCAGCGTGTGCGCGAACTGTGTGATGCGCACGGCGCATTCATGATCGCCGACGAGATCGCCACCGGCTTCGGCCGCACCGGCACGCTGTTCGCCTGCGAGCAGGCCGGCGTGATGCCGGACCTGATGTGCCTGTCCAAGGGCCTGACCGGCGGCTTCCTGCCGCTGGCCGCGGTACTGGCCACGCAGGCACTGTACGACGCCTTCCTTGATGACTCGCGCGAGCGCGCCTTCCTGCATTCGCACAGCTACACCGGCAACCCGCTGGCCTGTGCGGCCGCGCTGGCGACGCTGGACATCTTCCGCGACGACGATGTCATCGCCCGCAACCGTGGTATCGCCTCGGTGATGGGCACGCTGGCTGCGCCATTCAGCGACCATCCGCACGTGGCCGACGTCCGCCAGGCCGGCATGGTGGTGGCCTTCGAGCTGTCGCGTGATGGCAACAAGCGCACCCCGTTCGACCCGGCGCTGCGACTGGGCCTGCACGCCTACAAGGCCGCGCTGAAGCGTGGCGTGGTGCTGCGTCCGTTGGGCGACGTGCTGTACTGGATGCCACCCTACTGCGTGGATGACGAACAACTGGAGCTGCTGGCACATACCACGCTGGCGGCGATTGACGAGGCGATTGCATGCGCGTGACCCGCTGCCCCATCGACCTGGCGCTGCACAGCGGCCAGACCCTGACCCTGCCGGAAGAGACGGCCAACCACCTGGTGCGGGTGATGCGCCTGCGCGAGGGTGATACCTGCGTGCTGTTCAACGGCGATGGCCACGACTACAGCGCCACGCTGACCGCGGCCGGCAAGCGCGAGGTGCAGGTGCGCATCGATGCGGTGCAGCCGGTGGACAACGAATCGCCGCTGGCGATCACTCTGCTGCAGGGCATTGCCCGAGGCGAGAAGATGGACCTGATCCTGCAGAAGGCCACCGAGTTGGGCGTGAGCGCCATCGTTCCGGTGAATGCCGAGCGCACCGAGGTGAAGCTGGATGCCGCGCGCGCGGAGAAGCGCGTGGCGCACTGGAACAACGTGGTGACCTCGGCCTGCGGCCAGTCCGGGCGCGCACGTATTCCGCAGGTGGGTTCGCCGTTGTCACTGGCGCAGGCTGCGGCGGCACTACCCGCCGATACGTTGCGGCTGACACTGGATCCGCTGGGCGCGCATCGCCTGTTGACGCTGGAGGCTGCGCCGGCCGGTGGCATCGTGATCGCGATCGGCCCGGAAGGCGGCTGGTCGCCGCGCGACCGTGATCAGCTGGCAGCAGCAGGCTTCCAGGGCCTGCAACTCGGCCCGCGCATCCTGCGCACGGAGACGGCCGGCCTGGCCGCGATCGCGGCGTTGCAGGCGCGGTTGGGCGATCTGGGGTAAGGCTGATTCGTGGTAGTGCCGGCCGCTGGCCGGCATCCACGGGATCATGCGGTTGCCGGCCAGCGGCCGGCACTACCGCGACCAGCGCGTCCAAGGCAGCAGCCGAGCGTGGGCTCGGCTCTACAGGGCCGGCGCCAGATTGCAGTTTCCTTGTGGAGCCGAGCCATGCTTGGCTCGGTGCCGGCCAGCGGCCGGCACTACCGGTCTGGTGGATCAGGCCGCCAGCGAATCCAGCGCGGCTTCCAGCGCGTCCAGGTTCGGCAGCAGCGCGCTCTGCTCCCCCAGCAGCACGCGCATGTGCACGATCTGCGGCAGGGTTTCCTCGGAAGCATCGGCCAGCAGGCCATCGCGCGGCACCGAGATCAACTGCGGGAAATTCTGCGTCAGCAGCGCGTAGTACGGGCGCTGAGCGTTGCCGCTCAGTGCCTTCAGCACCACCACCTTGTTGTGGCCGCCCACCGCTTCCTCGCCCAGCCCGGAAAGCCGCGCGAACGACACCAGCGGCACCTGCCAGCCGTGCCAGCCGATCTCGCCGACCAGCCAGCGCGGTGCATCGGAGACCGGCTGTACCGGCACCCGCGACATCATTTCGGCCACAGTGGCATTGGGCAGCAGCACGCGCTCGTTGCCGGCCTGGATCAGGACGCCGCGGATTTCGTCATTGCTGGCATAGCTCATGGTGCGTCTCCGTTGTCGTCCTGCTCGCCCCAGCGCGCGGCAATCGCCTGCGCCAGGTCCTGCGGTTCGCCGGCCACCATGCCGGCAGCCACCACGGCCGTCGCCGCGGCGGGGTCGTAGCAGCCCTCGCCCACCTGGCCGGCCACCCAGGCACCGGCTGCGGCAAGGTCCAGTGCCGGCCCGACATGGGCCAGGTCGGCGCCGCTGAGCAGCACCAGCGCAGTATGTTCCGCCGGCAGCGCGGCCAGCGAGATACCCTGCGCATCGCTTAGGAAATGCAGGCCGTCGGCGGTCACGCTTACGCCGATGTCATCGGCCAGCACGTGCACCTCACCGGGGACGGCCCGCTGGCCGGCTTCGGCCAGCTGCACCGGCAACGGCGACACGCGTGCCATCTGCTTGACCAGGTTGCCGTAGCGGCCGCCATCCAGGCGCATGTGCACCAGCACCGGTACGCTCAGCGACGACGGCAGCGCGCCGAGCAGGCGGCGCAGCGCGTCCGGGCCACCAATGCCGGCCAGCACCAGCAGCGAGCCGGCACGTGCGCCCGCAGGCGCCGCAGCGTCCAGGTCCACCAGGCTGAGGTGATCGGTATCGAAGGATGGCAGCGGCGCTTCCACCGCGGCGCTGTGGCCGGTGGCCGCGGGTACGTCTGCCACGTCATCGACCAGCGACCACGCGGTGTGGTCGAAGGATACCGGCGGCGTAACCGGTGCGGCCGGCGTGGCGACCGGCTGCATCGGCGCTGCCTCCAGCGGCTCCGGCACGACCGGCTGCAGCGCGGCCAGTGCCTGCTCCAGCGCGATCGGTTCGTGCAGGTGCGCCGGTGGCGCATACAGGCTGTCCGCCGGCACTTCGTCCGCCCAGCTCAACGCCTGGTCCAGATGCGGCTGAAGCGCTTCTTCCCGTGGTGCCGGCGGCGGTGCCGGGTGACCCGGTTCCAGCTGCAGGGCGGGTTCGTCTTCCGCACCCGGCGGCAGCACCTGCTGGTGACCGTGCAGCTTGGCGGCCAGGTGGCGGCCCCAGCGCTGTGCCTCCCAACCATCACGGCGCGCCGCGAGTTCGGCCTCGTCGAAGACCAGGGTCAGGCCCGGTGCGGACAGCACCGCTTCAAGCCGTTCCAGAGCATCCTCGATGGCCGCCTCCAGCGCGATCACCACGAACTGTGGACGCGCGTCCTGCAGGAGCTGAGGCTCCAGGACGTTCGGGTCGTCTTCCAGCACCAGCTGCACATCGGCGTGCGACAACGCTTCGCGCAGGCGCTCGCGCGCCGCGCCAGGGCGGGCCAGCAGGGCGACGGCCGGAGCCGCCTGGGCTTCACTCACGGACACGGGCGATCCCCAGCAGGTCGTACACGTTACGCATCAGGTCCAGCTCCTGGTACGGCTTGCCCAGGTAGCGCTGCACGCCGATCTCGAAGGCACGCTGGCGGTGCTTGTCGCCGCTGCGCGAGGTGATCATCACGATCGGCACGTCCTTGTAGCGCGGGTCGGCACGCATCGCGGTGGCAAGCTCGTAGCCATCCATGCGCGGCATCTCGATGTCCAGCAGCATCAGGTCGGGCACACGCTCTTCCAGGCGCTCCAGTGCTTCCACGCCGTCGCGGGCGACACTGACCTCGAAGTTGTGGCGTTCGAGGATGCGCCCGGTGACCTTGCGCATGGTCAGCGAGTCGTCCACCACCATCACCAGCGGCACCTGGCGCTCCTGGCGCGGGGCGTTGGCCAGCACCGGCAGCGTCGGGTTGGCGAGGAAGCGGCGCACCAGCGGTGCCACGTCCAGGATCACCACCACGCGGCCATCGCCGGTGATGGTGGCGCCATAGATGCCCGGCACCGAAGCGATCTGCAGGCCGACCGGCTTGACCACGATTTCGCGGTTGCCCAGCACCTGGTCGATCGCCACGGCGGCACGCAGGTCACCCGCACGGACCAGCAGCAGCGGCACCTGGTCCTGGCCATCGGCACGCGCCGGAGCCTGCCCGACCAGGCTGCCGAGGTCGTACAGCGGATAGTCCTCGCCGCTGTAGCGATAGCTGCTGTCGGCCGCTTCGAAACGCTCGCGCGACAGGCGGCCGATGCCACTGACCGAGGCGACCGGCACCGCAAAGGTGGTTTCGCCGATCTGCACGAACACCGCCTGGGTGACGGCCAGCGTCTGCGGCAGGCGCAGGGTGAAGCGCACGCCCTGGCCACGCACCGACTGGATGTCGACCGAACCACCCAGCTGGCGCACTTCGTTGCGCACCACGTCCATGCCCACGCCTCGGCCTGCCAGCTGGCTGACCTGGTCGGCGGTGGTGAAACCGGAGGCGAAGATCAGGTTGTCCAGTTCCTGCTCGTTCGGCTGCGCATCGGCGGCCAGCAGGCCACGGTCGATGGCGCGGCGGCGGATCGCTTCGCGGTCCAGGCCGGCACCGTCGTCAGCCACTTCCAGCACGATCTCCGAGCCTTCGCGGTGCAGGCGGATGGCGATCTCGCCCTCCTCCGGCTTGCCAGCGGCGCGGCGCTGTTCCGGCGCTTCCAGGCCATGGGCCACGGAGTTGCGCAGCATGTGCTCCAGCGGCGCGACCATGCGATCGAGGACGTTGCGGTCCAGTTCGCCGTGAGTGCCTTCCAAGGTCAGGTGGACCTGCTTGCCGGTATCCATGCCGGATTGGCGGACCACGCGGCGCAGGCGCGGCACCAGGCCATCGAACGGCACCATGCGCGCACGCATCAGGCCGTCCTGCAGTTCCGAGCTGACGCGCGACTGCTGCTGCAACAGCGAATCGTACTGGCGCGACAGATCGTCCAGCACGCCCTGCAGGCCGCCAAGGTCGGCAGCGGACTCGTTCAGCGCACGGCTGAGCTGCTGCAGGGTGGAGAAACGGTCCAGTTCCAGCGGATCGAACTTCTGGTCAGCCTGGTCCTGCTCGCGCTGGTAGCGGGCGACGATCTGCGCCTCGGTTTCCAGGTCGAGGCGGCGCAGCTGGTCGCGAAGACGCGCATTGGTGCGCTCCAGTTCGCCCATGGCGCCACGGAAGGCGCCGAGCTGCTGTTCCAGGCGCGAACGGTAGATCGCCACTTCACCGGCGTGGTTGACCAGGCGGTCGAGCAGGTCGGCGCGCACGCGCACCTGTTCCTGCTGCGGACGGGCCGACGGGTCTTCGTCGGCCACGCCTTCGGCCGGCAGCGGTGCCGACAGCGGGGCATCGGCCGGCGACGCCAGCGGGCCCTCAGCCTGTGCCGGCACAGCCTCGGCCTCGCTGGCCGCACGCGCGGCCACAGCGGCCGCCGCGATATCGGTGGTGGTGCGGACCTCGAAGGCCTCCACCAGATCCTGTGCGGGCTCCACCACGCGGTGGGCACCGGTGCGCGTGAGCAGCTGGTGCAGACGGTCGAAGCCGCGCTCCAGCAGCTGCACGTCGCGGCGTTCGATCTCGGTGCGACCGGCCGCCACGGCTTCCAGCAGGGATTCGATGCTGTGGCCCAGATCGCCGATGGCATTGATGCCGGCCATGCGTGCGCCACCCTTCAGGGTGTGCAGGTCACGCTGCAGGCCGGCCAGTACCTCTCGATCCTGCGGCGCATCGCGCAGTTCGCTGATCAGGCCGTCGCAGTGGTCAAGCAGATCCTTGCCTTCCTCGACGAAGATGTCGACCAGCTCGCGGTCATAAACACTGAAATCGAGCGCATCGGCGCCGTCCGCGTTGTCTTCCAGAGCGGAGGCTTCTTCGTGGAGCGGGGAACGCGCCACGGCGCCGGCCTCGACATCGGCCTGGACCTCGCCCTGCCCCGGTGCATCTTCCAGTTCGAAGAACCGCACCGGCTCGGCGGAGGCCTGCAGTGCTTCGGTCGCGCTCACCTCATTCACCGTCGCCGGGGACGGCTGATCGGCGCTCTCTCCTTCGCCGACCGCCGCCTCCCCGCCGACGTCCGCATCCTCGGCAAAGGCTTCCGCCTCGCCCGGCGCGAGTTCGCTGGCCTGGAGGCCGAGCACGGGCCATTGCCCGTCGTCGTCCAGGGTCTGCTCTTCGTCGATCACGTGCAGGCCGGCCTCGAGCGCGGCTGCCAGCGTGACCGGTTCTGCAAAACCCGGCGCAGCCATTTCATCCTGCAGGCTCGACAGCTCGCTGTCGAGTGGCAGTGCAGCAGCGTCGTCATCGAGGCTGGCGTCGGCATCGCCCAGGTCAGCGGACATCGACGTATTCAGGTCGATTGCGTCAACCTCCACGGACACCGGCATCTCATCGGCGTCGCGGTCATCCACCGGCAGCGCGCGGGCGTCGAGGTAGGGCGACAGGTCGTCCGCGGCGGTCAGATCGGCCTCCGCGACCGGCGTCGCTGCGGCGTCCACGTCGGTCGTCGCAACAACCGGCTCGCCCTCGACGGGCTGGATCGATTCAATCGATCCGATGTCCTCGGCGATGGCTTCGCCTTCACCCGGTACCAATGGCCATCCGGCATCGAAGTATCGCGACAGATCATCGCTGCCGGTCAATTCGCCGACATCGAGGCCTGTGCCGATCGCGCCCGCGGTCCCGGCGGCCTGCACATCGGCGGCAAGCGGTTCCAGCTCGGGCCCGGCAGGTTCGATCCCGGGCGCAGCAGCTTCGAACGCAGGACCAGTCTCCCCGGCCTCCAGCGCCAGATCCTCGTCGTCGGCCTCCAGCCCGACCATCGGCCAGCGCGCTTCCGGCAGTTCACCGGCCAGCGCCTGCAGGCGCTGCACCAGCGCTTCCTGCGGGGTGATGCGCGGCTGTTCGGCCTGCAGCGCTTCCATGGTCGCGGTGATCGCCTGCGCGGTCGCATCCAGCGCAGCCACGCCCTCGTCGCCCGGCACCACGTCTGCAGCCAGCGCACGCTTGATGTAGGACTCGGCACCGCCGGTAACGGCAGTGATTTCCGGCACTTCGGTCATCGCGAAGGCGCCGTTCATGGTGTGCACCGCGCGCAGCAGCGCGTCGCTGACCGGCTGCGGCGCCTGCTGCGCCGAGCGCAGCCAGTCCTGCAGGGTCGCCTGGTGGACTTCCACTTCGGCTTCCAGGATCTCGCGCAGTACGCTGTCGATGTTGGCCGGCGTGCCCAGTGCTTCGGGCGCCGGGTCCGCATCGGCTTCAGCCTCCACCGACGCCATTGCTTCGGCTTCGAGGATGCGGCTGATCTCGTCCTCGCCATCGACTTCGACCACCGGTGCGGCGGGAGCAGCCGCAACCGGCAGCGGTACGTAATAGGTTTCCTCACCCGCGCCGACGCGATCGGCAATGGCCTGCATCGCCTGCAGGTCCAAGCTGATCCGCTGGCCATGGCGCAGAGCGGCGTTCAGCTGCGGCAGCGCGGCATGCGCGTTGTCGACCATGGCCAGCACGGCTGGCGTCGCCGGGCGGCTGCCGTCGAGCACGCGGTTGAGCATGCCCTCGATCTTCCACGCGAATTCACCCAGGGTGCGTGCACCGACCAGTCGGCCACTGCCCTTGAGCGTGTGGAAGATGCGGCGGATAGGACGCAGACGGTCCATGTTGTCCGGCTGCATGCGCCATGCCGGCAGCAACGTACCGAGGTTGGCCAGTTCGTCGTCGAACTCTTCCAGGAACACCTCGCGGATGTCCTCGTCGATGTTCTCGGCATCGTCGTCGAAGCCCGCCTCGAAGCCGGCTTCTGTACCTTCCGCGTCGCCCACGGCGACCGGCGCTTGCGCATCGGCCGGCGTTGGGGTCGCCTGCGGATTGAAGTCCGCGGCCGCAGCGCTCAGCTCGGCAAAGAACTGCGCGTCGGCTTCGCTGAAATCAATCGGCGCGATGGTGTCGATGTCGATCACCGACACCGCCGCTGCCGGCGCATCGGCAAGCGACGCGGGCGCTTCCACCGGCACATCCACAGGGGTGATGTCCGGTTCTGCGGCAACAGGGTTCTCTTCCACCACCACAGGGGCGGTGGCATCGACGCTCTCCAGCAACGGATGCAGCCCGGCAGCGTCGTCCAGCGACAACGTTTCCATCGCGTGCAGCGAGAGCACATCGTCGGCGTTATCCAGCGAGTCGGCGTCGAAACGGAACACCACGTCGTCGCTTGCAGAAACCGCATCATGCTCGGCGGCCACCGGGTCGAACACCGGTGCGGCATGCGTGCCGGTCTCGATGGACAGCGTCGCGTCGGCGGCGTCTTCGACGTCCAGGCCAGCCGTTGCACTGGACTGCACCGGCAGCGTCCACTGCGTGGCGGCCCCCTGCCCTGCATCGACCTGTTCGAAACTGACCGGATCGAAGCTGGCAAACGTCGGGCTGCGCTCATCGTCCGCTGGTGCGAGCGGATCGGCCTCCGGATGGAACGGTGCCAGATCCCATTGCGGGACCTCGGGCGCCGGTGCACTGGAAGCAGCAAAGACCAGCGGTGCATCCGCCTCGTCATGCAGCGACAGCGGCGCGGAGGCGTCGGACCCCAGCCCACCGAACATCAGGCTGTTGTCGACCGCCGCCGTCGAAGGCGTGGCCGGTGGCGGATCGAAGGTGAAGTCCGGCAGCGGTACCGGCACCTCACCGGGTGCCGGTGCCGCCGACTGTACCGGGATCTCGATGTGCTCCGGCTGCAGTGCCGTGGCCAGCAGCGAAACCGGCTCACGCTCGATGGCCTGCGGCGCAAACAGTGCCGGCTCGCCCGCATCGCGGTCCGGCAGCGGCCAGTAGCGCAGCGCCTCGAGGCTGCTGCGGGTGATGTCGAGGATGTCCTCGCGGCCCGGACGACGGTCGCGCAGGGCTTCCAGGTAGTACTCCAGGCTGGCCATGGCGTCGGCCAGGGTGTCCAGCTGGCGGCCGCTCGGCACGCGCTGGCGGCCAATCAGCTCGGCCTCGATGTACTGCTGCACACCGCGCAGGTAGTCGGCAGCGGTACCCAGGTCGAGCATGCGCAGCGCGCCGGAGACGTCGCCCAGCAGGCGCGGCACGTCCTGCAGCTCAGCGTGGTGCCAGCCGGTTTCGATGAACGCGACGAAATGCTCGCGGGCGGCGGCGAAGTTGGCGATGGCCTCATGGGCCAGTACCTCTACCGTGCGCCGGTTCTCCACTGCGCTCGGATCGTCCTCGCCACTGCCGCCGGCGCCCAGATGGGCGACCTGGTCATCCAGCGAGGCATCCACGTAGAGCAGCGCACCGGCGATATCCAGCAGCAGGTTCTCATCGATCTGCTGGCGGCCTTCGACCACGCCACGCAGTGCATCACGCTGCTGCACGACCACGCCGCGGGCCACGCCCAGGCCCATCATGCCCAGCGTATCGGCCACCGCGCCCAGTTCATTGGCCTGGGTCTGCAGCTGTTCCGGCGCACCGCCGGTACGCAGGTGCAGGTCCAGTGCGTCCTTGATGCGCAGCAGTTCTTCCTTCACCGCGCTGCCAACGGTGTCGAGCAGTTCGCGGTTGCGCCCGCTCAGACTGCCACGCGCATGGTCCAGTTCGGCCTCGGTGGCGGTGACGCTGTCCGGCGCGAACGCCAGCAGCACGCTGTCATGCACGCCTTCCTCGCCACGCGCGGCGCGGATCTCGTTGAGCAACGGCATCAACACGATCGGAATGTCGCGATGACCGTTCTGCAGGCGCTCCAGGTAGTCGGGCAGCAGCACGCTGCCGCGCATCAGGGTCGCGCAGGCTTCATCCCGGTCCGCCACGCCACCGGCGCCGATGGCATGGGCCAGCTGTTCAAGCTCCTCGGCCACCATCGCCGGCGCGTACAGCTCGACCATGCGCAGGGTGCCCTGCACCTGGTGCAGGTAGCCGGCGCAGATGCGCATGCGGCTGGCATCGCTCGGGTCTTCCGCGTAGTACTCGACCTCGTTGCGCACCTGGCGCAGGGTCTCGTCCAGCTCGGGCTTGACCCAGCCCAGCGCTGCATGGCTCATCGCATCGCGCAGACTGCTCATGGACGCGCTCCGTTCGCCGCCGCGCGGAAGCCGCGCGAGTTCTGGCGTGGGGAATGGAAATGCTTCATCGACTGGTTCCTTGCTCGCCGCCCTGCCCGCGTCACGCCGGCAGCTTGAAGTCGGCGACCGAACGACGCAGGTCGGCCGCCAGTTGCGCGAGGTGGCCGATCGATTCGGCGGTCTGCCCGGCACCCTGCGAGGTCTGGCCGGTGATCTGCCGGATCACGCCCATGGTGCGGGTGATGTCCGAGGCCGCGGCCGACTGCTGCTGGGCGGCGATGGAGATGTTCTTGATGAGGGTGTTCAGTGCATTGGACACGCGCTCGATTTCGGTCAGCGCGGTGCCGGCGTCCTCGGCCAGGCGTGCACCGGACACCACTTCGGCGGTGGTCTGTTCCATCGAGGTGACCGCTTCGTTGGTATCGGCCTGAATGGCCTGCACCAGGTTCTCGATGCGTCGGGTCGCACCCGAGGTGCGTTCTGCCAGGCGCTGCACTTCGTCGGCCACGACCGCGAAACCGCGACCCGCTTCACCGGCCGAAGCCGCCTGCACCGCCGCGTTCAACGCCAGGATGTTGGTCTGCTCGGAAATGTCGTTGATCAGTTCCACGATCGAGCCGATTTCCTGCGACGACTCGCCCAGGCGCTTGATGCGCTTGGAGGTTTCCTGGATCTGGTCGCGGATCTGGTCCATGCCCTGGATGGTCTCGCGCACCACGCCGGCACCCTCGGCGGCGATCACCACCGAGCGCTGTGCCACGTCGGCCGATTCGGCCGAGTTGCGCGACACCTGCTCGATGCTCGCCGCGATTTCGCCGATGCGGTCCGACGCCGAGGTGATCTGGTTGGCCTGGTGGCCCGCCGCCTCTGCCAGCTGCATGGCGGTGGCCTGGGTTTCCTGGGTGGACAGCGCGACCTTGGCCGAGGTGTCGTTGATGGTGGTCACCAGGTGGCGCAGCTCGTCGACCGCGTAATTGATTGCGTCCGCGATCGCGCCCGTCATGTCCTCGGTCACCGAGGCCTTCACCGTCAGGTCACCCTCACCGAGCGAGGAAATTTCGTCCAGCAGCCGCATGATCGCCTGCTGGTTGCGGCTGTTGAATTCCACCTGGGTCTGGTAACGCAGTTCCTGCTCGCGCGAGCGGCTGCGCACGTTGGTGGAGACAAAGCCGATGATCGCGATCAGCGACAGCGCACCGGACACCACGCCGATCCAGAAATTCGGGAACAGGCGGGTATCGGACACCGAACCGAACGAGGAGAACGCCTCGAACAGCTTGCGGCTATCGTCCAGCATGTGCGCCGAACCCTGGCCCAGCGCGGTGGCCGCCGACTGCGCGGCGAACAGCTGGCGCGAGCTGGCCAGGATCGCGTCGGCGTCCTGCTTCATCGCCTGCCACTTCTGCTGCGACTGCTCCAGCGCGGCGACGGCAGCGGCACCGCGCACGGCGGTGATGCCCAGTTCCTCGTTGCCGTTGCGCAGGCCGTCGAGCACCTGCGAGAACACGGTGATGTCACGCGCCAGCGCGTCACCGGCGGTGGCCGCGGCGCTGCCACCGGCACGCATTTCGGTCACGCGGCGGGCCATCGAACCGGCCACCACCACCTGCTGCAGTGCGCTGTACACCTGCGCCGACGGAGCACCCGAGGCTGACATCGCGCGCACCAGCTCGTTCAGCTGGGCCTGCAGGCCCGGCACCGCGCCGGTGAAGTTGTTGGCGTTGCCGGCCAGGGCCAGCACCGCCGGCTCGCTGGCCACCAGCTGCCCGGCCTGCTTGCCCAGCGGCGCCCAGGTTTCACCCAGCGTGGTGATCGCGCCGGATACGCCCGGCTCCTTGCCGTAGCGTCCCTGCAGGGTCGACACGTTCTGTTCGATCGCATTGCGGGTCGCCTTGAAGGCGGTGAACGCCTGCGCGTTGCCGCCGACGGCATCACGGCCCTGGTTGGCCAGCTGCTGCGACAGCACCTGCAGGTCGGCAGCCTTGGAGCCGGCGTCGGCCAGGCGGCTGCCCTGCCAGGTGGCGACGCCGGTGTTGACCCCGAACAGGATCATCGATGCCAGCAGCAGGAACAGCCAGAGGTTGCTGCCGCCCAGCCGCAGCTTGCCGGATTTGGTGGCGTCCGAAGCAGTACTCATCGTTCAACCTCGATCTTCAATGCAGGGGGCGGTGCCCGGCCTCAGGCCGCGGCTTGCCGGAATTCAGGGGTGCGCGACAGCAGCGAGAGCGAGAACACGCCCCAGTCATGGCCGTCGGCGTGGAAGGCGCGATCGACGAAATGGCCGTAGCGCCCTTCGGCCAGCATGCCGGCTTCGATCTGCTGGTCCAGTTCAAAGCTGCGCTGGCCGAACAGTTCATCGATGGTCAGCGCGACGTCGCCACCGGCCTGGCGCATGATCAGCACGCGCTGGCCTTCCTGCTGCACGGTACGCGTGCCTTCCAGGAAGTACTTCAGGTCGACCACCGGGAACAGGTTGCCGCGCAGGTTGCCCACGCCCAGCAGCCACGGCTGGGCGCACGGCACCGGGGTGACCGGCGGCATCGGCACGATCTCCACCACTTCGCGGAAATCGGACACCAGCCGGCGCTGGCCGACGCGGTACCCCACGCCACGCCAGAGATCCTGCGCGAACTGCCGTTCGGGCAGCTGCACCGCGTGGGCCAGGCTGCGCCGTTCGTAGGCTTCGAGGATGTCGAAGGGCGAGCGCATCAGGCCACCAGCTCGTTGATCCGCGCGATCAGTTCATCCTCGCGCGGCGGCTTGACGATGTAGTCGGCCGCGCCCTGGCGCAGGCCCCAGGCCTTGTCGGTTTCCATCGCTTTGGTGCTGACGATGATCACCGGGATGTGCTTGATCGCTGCGTCACGGGCCATCGCCCGGGTCGCCTGGAAGCCGCTCATGCCGGGCAGGACCACGTCCATCAGCACCAGCTGTGGCGCCTGGTCACGCACCAGCTGCAGTCCATCCTCGGCGTTGTCCGCTTCCAGCACCTCGTGGCCGGCACGGCGCAGCCACTGGGTGAACACCGCGCGGTCGGTCGGTGAATCCTCGATCAGAACGATACGAGCCATTGTGCCTTTCCCCCCTGGTCAGGCGTTGACGTATGTGCGGATGGCACCCAGCAGTTCTTCACGCGTGAAAGGCTTCGTCAGGTATTGCTCCGAGCCGACGATGCGTCCCCGCGCCTTGTCGAACAGCCCATCCTTGGACGAGAGCATGATGACCGGGGTCGCCTTGAACAGCTGGTTGCCCTTGATCAGCGCGCAGGTCTGGTACCCGTCCAGGCGCGGCATCATGATGTCGACGAAGATGATCTGCGGTTGCTGGTCTGCGATCTTCGCAAGCGCTTCGAAGCCGTCGGTGGCGGTGACCACCTCGCAGCCTTCGCGCTTGAGCAGCGTTTCCGCAGTCCTGCGGATGGTCTTCGAATCATCGATGACCATCACCCGGAGTCCTGCGAGTTCCCCGCCCGCAGTCGTGTTTTCAGTCATTGCCTATCCCCAAGCGCACGGCCCGATCTCTGGCGGGGGCCGCTACGAAAGCGTATCTATATCGCACTTTCCGCGCCCGCTTCAAGGCCGCCCCACGGCGTGGGGCATGGAGGCCCCTGAACGTGACGGGTTTCGCAATGACTGCGCGAGCGCCCGGCGGACGCAGCGTTGCAGTACGGCGGGGAGGCGCGCGACCGGCGTTGCCGCTACCATCAACGCCTTGCCTGACAGGTGCGCCCATGCCGTTGAACGTCATCGTGGTGATGGACCCCATCGCCCACATCAAGATCGCCAAGGACACCACCTTCGCCATGCTGCTGGAAGCCCAGCGCCGCGGCCATGCCCTGCACTACGTGCGTCCGGGCGGCCTGGCCCTGGAGGGCGGCGTGGCGGTGGCCCAGACCGCGCCATTGCAGGTGCGCGACGACCCGGCCGGCTGGTATGAGCTGGGCGCATTCAGCCGCACCGAATTCGGCCCCGGCCAGATCGTGCTGATGCGCAAGGACCCACCGGTCGACGCCGAGTACATCTATGACACCCAGGTGCTGGACGTGGCCGCAGCTGCCGGCGCCTGCGTGGTCAACAACCCGCAGGGCCTGCGCGACTACAACGAGAAGCTGGCCGCCCTGCTGTTCCCGCAGTGCTGCCCGCCCACCCTGGTCAGCCGCGACGCCAAGGCGTTGAAGGCCTTCGCGCTGGAGCATGGCCAGGCCGTGCTGAAGCCGCTGGACGGCATGGGCGGCCGCTCGATCTTCCGCAGCGGCCAGGGCGATCCGAACCTGAACGTGATCCTGGAAACGCTGACCGACGGCGGCCACAGGATGGCGCTGGCGCAGAAATTCATTCCCGACATCACCGCCGGCGACAAGCGCATCCTGCTGGTCGATGGCGAGCCCGTCGACTACTGCCTGGCGCGCATCCCGCAGGGCGATGAATTCCGCGGCAACCTCGCCGCCGGCGGTCGCGGCGAAGGCCGCCCGCTGAGCGAGCGCGACCGCTGGATCGCTGCCCAGGTGGGCCCGGAAATGAAGCGTCGTGGCATGCGCTTCGTCGGCCTGGACGTGATCGGCGACTACCTGACCGAGGTCAACGTGACCAGCCCGACCTGCGTGCGCGAACTGGACGCACAGTACGGCCTGAACATCGCCGGCACCCTGTTCGACGCGCTCGAGGCCGGCCTGCGCTGATGCCCTCCGCACCTGCCGTCCTGCCCCCGCCACCGCGCGAAGCGCAACGGCTGGGGGCGACCATCGCGCTGTCTGTGCTGGTCCACGCCCTGCTGATCCTGGGCGTGGGCTTCGCCGTGAAGGGCGATGCGCCGCTGGTGCCGACGCTGGAAGTGATCTTCAGTCAGACCCGCACCGCGCTGACCCCGAAACAGGCCGATTTCCTGGCTGCGGCCAACCAGGAAGGTGGTGGCGAGCACGACCGCGCGCAGCGTCCGCGCGACAACCAGGCCGGCATCGTGCCGCAGGCCCAGTCAGGGCTGAGCCCTGTGCCGCAGCAGCAGCAATCGGCTGCGCCGGTTCCGCCGCCGCAGGCACGGGTGGTCAGCAGCCGCAATGGCGAAGAGGTGGTAGCGCAGGCGCAGGCCCGCCCCACGCCGGATCAGCCCGAACCGGATGCGCCCTTGAGTGCGCGCGAACAGCGCGACGTGGAGATGGCACGGCTGGCTGCCGAAGTGCACCTGCGCTCGGCGCAGTACGCCAAGCGCCCGAACCGCAAGTTCGTGTCGGCCAGCACGCGTGAGTATGCCTACGCCAATTACCTGCGCGCCTGGGTCGACCGTGCGGAGAAGGTAGGCAACCTGAATTACCCGGATGAGGCCAGGCAGCGCCGCCTCGGCGGCCAGGTGGTGATCAGCGTGGGCGTGCGCCGCGATGGCAGCGTGGAGAGCAGCCGGATCCTGCGTTCGAGCGGTACGCCGTTGCTGGATGAGGCAGCGCTGCGGGTGGTGCAGCTGGCGCAGCCGTTCCCGCCGTTGCCGAAGACCGAGGACGAGATCGATATCCTGCAGGTGACCCGTACCTGGGTGTTCCTGCCGGGCGGCACCCTGCACGACGACCGGTAGGGGTTTGTTGCCCGGGCCTGCGGCCCGGGGCCCGCTGCAAGGCTGGAGCAACGGCAACAGCAACGGCAACAGCGGCGGTCGGTGTACTGAGGCTTGGCGGGGCGGTGTCGGGCGGCGGGGACGCCGCAAGTACGTCCCTGTAGGCTTAGCCGCGGCATCCATGCCGCGGATACCCCGCCACCCGACACCGCCCCACCTCCGACAGATCGCGGCGCATCATCGCTTTTGGTAGGTGTCGACCTTGGTCGACACACATCCGCGCCATGCGTGGATGCGAGCGAAGCGATCCGCTTTTGACTTTGATTTTCTTTTTGATTTTCCGTGGCGGACGCGCACGGAAACTGTCCGAGGCCGGGCGGGGTGGGTTCGCGGGGGTGTCGGCGGCATGGATGCCGCGGCCAAGCCCCCAGGGGTGAGGGCGCTTTGGTTGCGAAGCACTGCTTCGCAAGCGCCCGAACGCACAGCCGCCAGCGGCTGGGCCGGTCTGGGGGTTCACGGCGTCCCCCGCGAACCCACCCCGCCCGGCCAAGCGCGGCTTTTGATTTACACGACCAACCACCCCCGCCACGAGGGGCTCAGCCGTTGGCCTTCGCCTTCGCCTCGCGCGCGGCCTGCTGCTCCACCAGGGTCAGTGCCACGTTGTCACGCAGGTACGCGGGCTCGACCTTTTCCGGCGCAATCGCCTCGCCACGCGCGAAGGCCGGCACCGCCAGTGCCAGCACGTCCGACGCCCGCGGCAATGCCGTGGCATCGAATCCGCGAAGGCCGCTGGCCAACTCCGCCACCAGCGCGCCGTCGGCCGCGCCAAAGCCAGTGCCGACGCCGTAGGCCGACAAACCTTCCGGCAACGCCACCGCAGTGGGTGCGCACACGCGCTCGCCATCGCGCGCGACCGGCAGGGCGTCAACACGCTCGAAGCGCGCAACGTACAACTCCCCCATCCGTGCGTCGATCGCCGACAGGATCTGCGTTTCTTCCGCTGGTGCCCGCAGCGCCAGCACCTGCAGCGTCGAGACCGGCAGCAGCGGACGATCCAGCGCCAGTGCGATGCCCTGCGCGATGGCGATCGCCAGGCGCACGCCGGTGAAAGCACCAGGACCGCGGCTGAGCGCGATGCCGTCCAGCTGGCGACGGCTGATGCCGGCCTCGGCCAGCAGTGCCTCGGCCCACGGCAGGCTCAGTTCGGCATGCCGGCGCGGGGCAATCTCGAAGCGTTCCAGCACCTGCCCATCGACATGCAGGGCAACGGAACAGGCTTCGGTGGCGGTTTCAAAGGCGAGCAGTTTCATCGGATCAGGTCAGAACAGGGGGAACGTGGCGCCGGGCGCCGGTTCCGGGCCCACCGGAGGGGCGGTGGCTGGAACGGCATCATCGGCCACGGGCGCCCATTGTGGCGTAAAGAAGGCCTGCACATCGGCCAGGCTGCGGGTACGGCGGAACGGTGGCAGTGAATCGAGGAAAACCCGGCCGTAACCCCGGTTGAGCAGGCGCGGGTCGCACAGCACCAGCACGCCGCGGTCGCTCTCGCTGCGGATCAGGCGGCCGACCCCCTGCTTCAATGCGATCACCGCCTGCGGCAGCTGTTCATCACGGAACGGGTTGCCGCCCTGGCTGCGGATCGCCTCCAGCCGCGCCTCGTAGACCGGGTCGTCCGGGGCGGCAAAGGGCAGCTTGTCGATCATCACCACGCTCAGCGCTTCGCCGACCACGTCCACGCCCTCGCGGAAACTGGCCGAGCCCAGCAGCACACCATTGCCCGATTCGCGGAAGCGTTGCAGCAGCGTCGCGCGCGGCGCCTCGCCCTGCACGAACAACGGCCATGGCCCATCGCGCAGTGCCTCGGCAGCCTCACGCAGGGCGCGATGCGAAGCGAACAGCAGGAACGCCCTGCCCTGCGAGGCCTGCAGCACCGGCCGCAGGGTCTGGATGAGCGCGGTTCCGAAACCACGTGCGGCCGGATCGGGCAGGCCTTCGGGCAGGTAGCACAACGCCTGCTCGGGCCAATTGAAGGGGCTTGGCTGGACCAGCGTATGTGGATCGTCCAGGCCCAGGCGCGTGGCGATGTGATCGAATCCGCCGCCGACGGTCAGCGTCGCCGAGGTGAAGATCCATGCGGCGCGACTGCGTTCGCGATGCTCGCGCAACGGGCCGGACACATCCATCGGCGTGCGCTGGCAGCGGAAACCACGCGGCGTGAGCTCGTACCAGAGCACATCGGCGGCGCTGGCGGTCTCCACCGGATCGGTATCGAAATCGAGGGTGGGCTCATCATCGCCCAGCCAGCGACTGAGCCGCGAGACCGCCTCGCGCGCCCGGGCATGGCAGGCATCCAGGCCCGCCGCCGCTTCGCGCAGCGGCTGCAGCGCCTGTTCCAGCGCCACCAAGGCTGCCATCACCATGTCGAATCCGTCGCGCACCTGTGGCATCGCCAGCGCTCGCCATTGCGTGCCACGCGGCGGCAGCCCTCCCATCGACGAGCGCAACGCCAACAGCGACTGCTGCAACTGGTCGACCGGTTCCTGCAACGCCGACTGCGCCCCTCCTACGCCACGCGCTTCGGCCAGGCAGTCGCGACCCAGTTCCTGCCACGGGCGCATGCCAAAGCCTTCGCCGAAGAACTGCGCAGCCAGCTCGGGCAACTGGTGCGCCTCGTCGATGACGAAGGCCTGCGCACCCGGCAGCAGTTCACCGAAACCGTCCTGCTTCAACGCCAGGTCGGCCAGCAGCAGGTGATGGTTGACCACCACCACGTCGGCGGCCTGTGCGCGCTGTCGCGCACGCACCACGAAGCAGTCGTCCCAGAACGGGCAATCGGTGCCCAGGCAGTTGTCGACAGTGGAGGTGACCATCGGCAGCAGCGGTGAATCGTCGGCCAGCCCGTCGAGCTCGGCGACGTCGCCGAACTCCGAGCGACCGGACCAGGCCAGGATGCGCTGGAACTGCGCCGCTTGTTCACGGCTGGAGAACCGCGGCTCGCCGCGTGCCTGCTGCAGACGGTAACGGCACAGGTAGTTCGCACGTCCCTTCAACAGCGCGCTGCGCAGGCCGACACCGAGCGCTTGGCGCACGCGCGGCAGATCGCGGTGGTAGAGCTGGTCCTGCAGCGCGCGGGTACCGGTGGAGATGATGGTGCGCAGCCCGGACAGCAGCACCGGCACCAGATAGGCGAAGGTCTTGCCGGTGCCGGTACCGGCCTCGGCCAGCAACAGATCGCGCTGCTGCATCGCGTCGGCGATGGCTTCGGTCAGGCGCAGCTGGGCCGGGCGCGGGACGAAGGCGTCCAGATGCGAGGCGAGCGCGCCGCCGTCGCTGAGGGCTTCGCGGCTGGCATGGACAAGGTCGGACATCAGAGAGAAAGGATACCCGGCCGGGCGCTGCCCGGCACCCGTTTCAAGCCAGAGCCGGAGCAACAGCAACAGCAACAGCGTTGTTCGTGGCTCTGGGGTGTCCTGAGGGTTGGCGGGGGACTGTGGGTTTGCGGGGACGCCGTGAACCCGTCCCTGGGGGCTTGGCCGCGGCATCCATGCCGCGGACACCCCGCAAACCCACAGTCCCCCGCCTTCGACAGTTTCCCGGTGACGGATGGGCGCGCTTCGTAGAGTCGAGCTTGCTCGACTGGCAGCTCAGGAGCTGTGGCAGGAACGGGAAAAGAAGATGGATTACTGCGAGAGCGCGCAGCGCGCGACCCGCTTTTGATTTTCTTTTTCTTCTCCGTGGCTGGCCGCACACGGAAATTGTCAGAGGTCGGGCGGGGTGGGTTCGCGGGGGTGTCCGCGGCATGGATGCCGCGGCCAAGCCCCCATGGATGGGTTCACGGCGTCCCCCGCGAACCCACCCCGCCCGGCCAAGCGCGGCTTTTGCTTCACGCGGCCAAACAGCCAGCCACGAGGGGCTGCGCCGTTGGCAGGAAACCTAGTACCGCTTGATCCCAGGCACAGTGCAGCCTTCCAGCTGCGCATGCGCCGACACCGCATTCTCCTTCTCGCCCCGTGCCAGGCGCGACTGCTCGATCGTCGCCCAGTGCCGGCGGCACAGCGGCCCCGTCTTCGAGCCCAGGTCGACCGCCTTGCGTGCGAACGTCTCCGCCTGCGCCCACTGCCCCTGCAGCAGCGCCAGCTCGGCGCGCTCCTGCAGCACCGCCGGATCACCAGCGACGATCTCCAGCGCATGGTCCAGGCTGCTGGCGGCACCGGCCAGATCGTTGGCCTGGCGTTGCGCCTGCGCGGTCACCCGCAGGTCTTCCACCTGCGAATCACGCAGCGGCTGCACCGACAGCTCCTTGTCGTCCGGGCCAGCGGCGGCGTCCACTGCCGCCAGGCGCTGCGCCGGCGTCGTGGTATCGACCGGCTTGACCACCGGCGGCGCACTGGTCACGCAGGCGGCCAGGGCCAGGCTGAGGCCGGTCAAGGCCAGGGGCTGCAGCAGGGATCGCATGTTCATCGGCATCATCGGCTCGGAGGAGGAGTGGCAGCGGCAGGCGCCGCGGCAGGTTCGGCAGGGGCATCCGGCTTGCGGTCCAGGCCGAACCAGCTGCGCCAGCCACCGCCCTCGCCTTCGGCCTCGCCCTGCCCGTCCGGCGATACCGCCGGTGCGCAGGGCGCATAGGCCGGCGCATAGCCGACCACGAACGGGAAGCGACGCGCTCCCGGACAGCCCTCGTCGGTGGTGTTGAGGCCGGTGGCGGCCACCGACTGCCAATCCAGGCCCTTGTTGCTGACCCGCAGCGGCGCACTGGGAAGGCGCTGGAAGATGCCCGACCAGACCCGCATCGCGCCGGTGGCGCCATACAGTCCGGCCTGCTCGTTCTGGTCGTTGCCGATCCAGATCACCGCCAGGTGATCGCCGGTGTAACCGGCATACCAGCTGTCGCGACCATCGTTGGTGGTACCGGTCTTGCCGGCGGGCTGCAGGCGGCTGAGGCCATCGGCGTTGAGGCGCTGCGCGGTACCGCTGGCAACCACCTGCTGCAGGCCCACGCTGATCAGGTTGGCGGCAATCGAGTCGCCCTCCTGCGCCGGTGCCGGGGTCTTGTCGTAACGCTTGAGCAGCTTGCCCTGCGGATCGAGCACACCACGCACCGCGTGCAGCGGCTGGATCTCGCCACCGGACGCCAGGAACTGGTACAGCTGCGCCATCGCGTACGGGCTCTGGTCGGTCGAGCCGAGGATCACTGCAGGGTTGGCCTCAGCCTTGATGCCCGCCAGCACATGGATCAGCTGGGTCACGCGCTCGGGACCGACCTGCATGCCCACGCGCACCGTGGCCTGGTTGTAGGAGTGCGCCAACGCATCGATCAGGCGCACCGTACCGTGGCTGCGGTTGTCCGCGTTGCCGGGGTTCCAGTTGCGGCCGCGGCCGAGCTGCACGGTCACCGGTGAATCATCGACCCAGCTGGCCAGCGAGTAACGATCCGGCTGCGCCAGCGCCAGCAGGTAGACGAACGGCTTCAGCAGCGAGCCGACCGGGCGCTGTGCTTCGATCGCGCGGTTGAAGCCCACCTCGGACACTTCACGGCTGCCGATCACCGCCAGCACGTCACCGTTGTGCACGTCGGTCAGCACCATGCCGGCCTGCAGTTCGGGACGGCGCTTGCTTTCCAGCGACTTGATGGTGCGGGTCACCGCGCCTTCGGCATAGGCCTGCGCGGACGGTGACATGCCTGTCATCACGCTCAGGCCGGCGCCCTGCAGCGCCGATTCCGGATAGTCATGGCCGAGCTGGCGGCGAACCAGGTCCACATAGGCCGGGAAGCGGTTGGCCGCCACCAGGCCCGGCGTCTTGGGCACGCCCAGCGGCGCTTTCAGCGCACGCTGGTACTCGGCATCGTCGATCAGCGTCGCCTCGTGCAGCTTGCCCAGCACGAAATTGCGGCGATCCAGCGCGCGTTCCGGATTGCGCCGCGGGTCGTAGAAGGACGGACCCTTGACCAGGCCGATCAGCAGCGCGATCTGCTCGGTTTCCAGCGACTGCAGGTCACGGCCGAACCAGAACTCGGCGCCGGAAGACATGCCGTGGATGGCCTGGCTGCCACGCTGGCCCAGGTACACCTGGTTGAGATAGGCCTCGAAAATGGTGCGCTTGTCGTAGCGCGCTTCCATGATCAGCGCGTACAGCACTTCGTTGAATTTGCGGGTGACCGTCTGTTCCTTGCCGATCCCGAGCAGACCGCTGCGAGCCAGCTGCTGGGTCAGCGTGGAAGCACCCTGGCGACTCTGGCCACCGGAGCGGATCGTCACCCACACCGCGCGCGCAATGCCGGACAGATCGATGCCGTGGTGGCGGTTGAAGTCCTTGTCCTCCACCGCCTGCAGGCCGGTCACCAGCAGGTCCGGCGCCTCGTCCATGCGGATCAGGCGGCGTTCTTCCTGCTTCTGCCCGTACAGGGTGGCAATACGTGCCGGGTCCAGGCGCGCAGCCTTCAGCGCCTTGCGGTTGTCGGCGTCACGCAGCGAGGCGACCGCACCGTCGGCCAGCGACAGTTCCAGCCGGCGCGGTGCGACGCGGCCATCCACATCGTTGTAGCCACGGCTGGAAATGACGAAGCGCCCGCCGTTCGCCGCATAGGTGGCCGGCTCCTTGCCCTGCCCGTCATCGCGGTAGGCGGATGCGGCGAGCTCGGTCTTCAGGGTCGCCGCGTCCATCGCCTTGCCCGGCGTGAGCACCAGCGGGCGGGCGTACACCCGGGTCGGAATCTGCCAGCGAAGTTCGCCGAAGCGCTGGGTCACCTGTTGGTTCAGGTACAGCGTATAAGGGATCAGGAAGCCCAATCCCAACGCGACCGCAGCCATGCTCCAGGTGATCAGGCGACGCCGCCACAGCGGGCTGTCGTCCTGCTGGTCGTCGTCGAAATCGTCGATGTCGTCGGAATCGTAGCGTCGGGGCACGGGGATGCAGGCAGGTAGGATCTGGCGAGTCTAACGCAGGCACTGCGGTGGCTGGCAGGCGATGGACCGCGGTTTCACTGCAGTTCAAGCAGCGCGCGGCGCCCGCCACCCGGCCCAGGCGCCCGCAAGCGCCGCCCAGCCCCCTTTCCAGCCGCCCCCCGCCAGGCAGACGTTGGCCAGGCGTGCGATCAACCGCGGCGCATCATGGGCGATCCAGCCTGCCGGCACGTCCGCGCGGCGATACAGCTGCAGTCGCGACCAGGCCATGCGCCAGGCGAGCGCGTGAAGTCCCTGGAAGCGCTCCGGCGCCACCACCACGCCGCGCTGCCCCAGCAGATCGGCCAGGGCAAGCAGGCGCCCGGCAGTGCGCTGGCGTGCCTGCGAATCGAACAGATCGAGATGGCGCAGGCGTTGCAGGAAACCGCGGCGACTGGCTCCGATCTGGTTGTTGCCATGCTGCCGGTAGTCGATGGTCGGTTCGGCCAGCATGTCCAATCCTCCACGCAGCGATGCGTGGACCGCCAACCATTCGTCGTGGCTCCAGCCCGGCGGGACCGGCAGCGATTCGGCCAGCAGCCTACGGCGCAGCGCACAGGTGGCACCGGTGATGAAGTTGCGCAGCAGGATCGCGTCGATCGCAAGGCCCGAGCGTTCCAGCTCGACCTCGGCCGGATGGACCACCAGTACCTCCAGCAGCTGGTGGCCCAGCGGCGCGCCCTGCGCGTCCACCAGCCGCGCATCGCTGTGCAGCAGCAACAGGCCCGGGTCGGCGTGGAAGCGCTCCACGTAGCTGCGGACACGCCCCGGATGCCAGACATCATCCTGGTCGCAAAGGAACAGGATGTCGGCCTGGCAACGCATCAGTGCGTCGGCGAAATTGCGCACATAGCCGAGATTGCGCGCGTGCTGGACGATCTCGACACGGATGCCCAGCGCCTGTGCGCGCGGTACGAAGGCCCGCAGCAGCGGTAGCGTCTGGTCGCTGGAACCGTCATCGCCGATCATGACTTCGTTCACCGGAAGATCCTGGTCCAGGATGCTGTCCAGCTGCGCCTGCAGGTAGCGCGCACCGTTGTAGGTGCACAGCGCGACGCCAATGCGCTCGGCAGGGGCCGATCGGGATGGCGCGTCAGGCATCGAACGTACTCGCGGAAACAGGGGCCGGGGGATGGTAGCAGAGCCCCCACTTGGCGGATGGATACGGTGGCTGGCTAGCCGTTGCCGGGATACGCAGCGATCCGCTGCAGGGCCTGGGCCGCGCTCATCGGTCGCCATGTGTTCGCGTCAGGCTGGAACGGCCGCGGATGTACGCCCAGCAGCGCCTGAAGCGGGCCGTTGTCCGCAATCAGATCCTGCTGCAGGCGTGACACCGGACCACGCGCTCGCGGCAGCACCGCAGCGAGGCCTCGCAGTGCAGCGCCCGGCAACGGCAGCGCCAATGTTGGCTGTGCCAGGCTGGCGTGCACGCGGCGGAACATCACGTGGTACGGCAGGCGCTCGCCACCGCCGATTTCCAGCACGCGCGCCGAAGCTGCTCCGGTGGCGATGCAGGCCACCACGGCGCGGGCGATATCGTCGGCATGCACCGGTTGGCGCAGGCCTCCCACCAGCGGTATAGGAAACAGGCGCAGACGCAGTGCACGCTGCACGATCGGGGTGATGCTGCGGTCGATGCCGGCCCCATAGATCAGGGTTGGCCGCAGGATCGTCCACGCCATGCCAAGTCGCTCGGCCTGTGCGATCAAGCCCGCTTCGCCCCGCTGCAGCATCGCCACGACGTCCTGCTCATCGGCCTGCTCGGAATTCTGCTTGCTCAACACGCTCATCGAACTGGTGGCGATGACCTGCCGCGCCGGAGCTGCCGTCTGCCGCGACAACCACTGCGCCAATGCTTCAAGGGGGCCGAAGCTGGCGATGGCCTGCCAGTCCGGAGACGGCACGCTGTCCAGCGCAGCCGCCAGGTCCCCGCACAGCCACTGCACGCCGTCCTGTACCGGTTGCGGTTGCCGGCTCACTGCCTGTACCCGCCCATGCGCCTGCACCAGGCGTGGCAGCAGGAACCGGCCGATCTGGCTGGTGGCTCCGGAAACAAGGACGGTCATCGGCACTCCGTGGGGATGTTGCGAGGGGGGCTACTATAGCGGTCCCTGCGGCAGTGGCGGGCTCAGGGCGACGACACCCCGATGTCGCGCAGGCGCTGCCGCAGCTGCTGGTACTCGCTGCTGGAAGTGCCAACGCCAAGTTCGCCCGCCTGCTGGAGCGCACGTTCGGCAAAGGCAACATCGCCATTGCCCAGTCGCTCGCTGCCGATCGCCAGCCAACGCTGGGCGAGGCGCTGGCGGGCCGCGGGCAGGCCCCCGGCAGTGGGAGCCAGCGTCTGCCAGGCCTGCAGGCAGGCACCTGCAGCCTGCACCCGGTTCTGCCGCAGGTTGTCGTCGAAGCAACGGCGACTGGCAGGCAACAGGCGCGCGGCAGCGGCCTTCACCCGTGAATCGCGCGGTGCCAGCGCCTGAGCTTCGCGCAGGGCATCAAATGCGCTGTGTCCCGGCGGGCTGATCCACTGGCCTGCGCGCTCTGCGCGTTCGATCCGGCGCAGGTGATCGCGCAGCTCGCGTTCACGCTGCGCGTTGCTCACTGCGGGCTGCTGCAGTGCCTCCCGGGCCTGCCGTGCACGCTGCAGGCGCTGCGCCAGTTGCTGTTGTGCCGCCAGCGAAGCGCTCAGTGCTTCCGCCAGCGCGGCATCACGCTGCGCCGCCTCGAACTGGAAATCGTCGGCCTGGACCTGGCTTCGCGCCAGTACCGCCTGCAGCACCTGCTCGCGGCCCCGCTGGGCAGTGGGATCATCCGGCGCCACCGCCAGCACGGCCAGGAACCCCTTTGCGGCACTCTCCAGCTGCTGTCGCTGCAGTGCGCGCTGCGCCTGCCGCAAGCGCTCATCGACCGCCCGTGCCAGCGCCTCCTGGCTGGCGGGCAGATCGGCGTGGCCTGCGTCGAACAGTCGCGCGCGCTGCAACGTCGCAGCGGCTTCAGCCAGTTCCCCGCGTCCGGCCAGCGTGCGCGCGTGCTGCAGCAGATCGCTCAGTGCGTCCTCGCGACCCTCCAGTGCAGGCAGGTTGTCCGGCTGCAGTGCCAGGATGCGCTGGAACAGCGGCAACGCACTGCTGTCGCCATCGTCCAGCCGGCCGGCTGCGAACGCGTTGCGGGCTTGGGCCAGCAACGCGCCGATACCGGCGCCGGCACTACGCCGCGCCTGCAGTTGCCGGGCAACGGCGTCGGCGTCGCCCTGCGGCACCTGCAGCTCGCGGGCCAGCGCCAGTGACTGCGCGCTGCCCTCAAGATCGTCGCCCTGCAGCTTGTCGCGGGCCTGCTGCAGGGCCGCCGCTGCGGTTCGTGCAAGGCCCTGGCGGGCCTGCGGCCGATCACCATCCAGTGCCAGCACCGCCTGGTAGCGCTCGCGCGCACCGCTGCCGTCGGCCGCACTCAGCCGGCCGGCGGCGAGCGCACGATCACCTTCGACCAGCAGCTGTTCGATCTGCGGCTCATCCCAGAACCAGTCGGCCAGCGGCTTGCGCAGCAGCACCAGCAGCACGAACACCGCCAGCGCCGCGACCAGCGCCCAGCGCCAGACCCGCCGCGCATGGCGTGCCTGCAGCCACCACCATCGGCCTTCGCGGCGGACGCGATCCAGCGCAGGGTGTTCAGCGCCATGCGGGCGATGCGGGGGCTCGCGTTCCATGCGTGCAGGGTAGCCGGGGCAGCGTGAAGCTCAGCCGAGGCGGCGCGCCTCGCTCACGCCCGGCAGCGCGTCCAGCTTTCCCAGCAGGTTCGACAACTGGTCGTAGTCGCTGACCTTCAGGCGCAGGCGCAGATGGGCACGGCCACTGTTGCGCACGTTGTCACTGTGAATGTCCAGCACGTAGGCGTCTTCCTGGGCGATCAGGTTGGTGATGTCCTTCAGCAGCCAGCGGCGGTCGACCGCATCGACCACCACGTCCACCTCGTAGCCGCCCCCGGCCTGGCCCCATTCCACCGGCAGGATGCGCTGCGGGCTGGTGGCCGCCAGCCGGGCCAGCGCGGCACAGTCTGCCCGGTGCACGGTGACACCGCGGCTACGGGTCAGGTAGCCGACGATCGGTTCGCCAGCCACCGGCTGGCAGCAGCGCGCCAGCTGCACCAGCAGGTTGCCCACGCCCTGCACCGTGAACTTGGACTTGCCCAGGTTCTCGCGGCGGGCGGTCGGGCGCGGAAGCGTCGGCGCAGGGGCCGGCTGGCTGGCCGCGCGCTCTGCTTCCAGCAGGGTTCGGCTGACCTGGTTGGGGCCGGTATCGCCCAGCGCCACCTGGATGTAAAGGTCATCAACGCTGTCGGCGTGGAACTTCTTCGCCGCCACCGCCAGGTCCGAATGCTGCAGCCCCAGGCGCTTCAGCTCGCGCTCGAGCAGTTCGCGCCCGGCCTGCACGTTGCGCGCGCGGTCCAGCTTGTGGAACCAGCTGCGCACCTTTTCGCGCGAGCGGTTGCTGGCCAGAAAGCCCAGCGCCGGCATCAGCCAGTCGCGACGTGGATCGGCCTCCTTGCCGGTGAGGATCTCGACGCGGTCGCCGCTGCGCAGGCGGTAGGTCAGCGGCACGATGCGGCCGTTGACCTTGGCGCCACGGCAGCGGTGGCCCACCATCGTGTGTACCTGGTAGGCGAAATCGAGCGGCGTGGCCCCCTGTGGCAGGTCCAGCACCTCGTCCTTCGGGCTGAGCGCATAGACCCGGTCCTCGGTCAGCTCAGCGTCGAGTGCCCCGGCCAGCTCATTGCCCTGCCCGTCCTGCGCCTGCTCCAGCAGCTGGCGCATCCAGGTGATCTTGCGATCGAACGACTTTTCCGCGCCCTTGCCGCCTTCCTTGTACTTCCAGTGCGCGGCCACGCCCAGCTCAGCCTGCGAATGCATCTCGTGGGTGCGGATCTGCACTTCGATCGTGCGCCCTTCCGGACCGACCACGGCGGTGTGCAGCGAACGGTAGTCGTTGGCCTTCGGGCGTGCGATGTAGTCGTCGAACTCGCTCGGCACCGGCGCCCACAGCGCATGCACCACACCCAGCGCGGCGTAGCAGGCGGCGACGTCGTCGACCATCACCCGCACCGCGCGGATATCGTACAGCTGGTCGAACGCCAGCCGCTTCTTCTGCATCTTCCGCCAGATGCTGTAGATGTGCTTCGGGCGGCCACTTACTTCGGCATGGATGCCCTGTGCGGCCAGCTCGCGCGACAGCTGCTTCTTCACGTTCTGCACGTAACGCTCGCGCGCCACGCGGGTTTCGTCCACTTCACGCGCGATGCGGCGGTAGGTCTCCGGCTCCAGGTGGCGGAACGCCAGATCCTCCAGTTCCCACTTCAGCTGCCAGATGCCCAACCGGTTGGCCAGCGGCGCGTGGATGTCGCGGGTCAGCTGGGCCAACGCCCGGCGCTGTTCGTCGTCCAGCTTGTCGGCAGCGCGCATCCTCGCCAGCTGCCGGGCCAGCAGGATCGGCACCACGCGCAGGTCGCGGATGATCGCCAGCAGCAGGCGGCGCAGGCCCTCGCTGTTGCGCCCGGCCTCCCGGCCAGCATGCAGCGCCCAGACTGGATCGGCGGCGTCCTGGCCGTCGAGCAGGCCGATCACCGCCGCCTTGTGGTTGCCCAGCGGCAGCCGGTCCAGGCTGGCACGCAGGCCGGGCAGGTCGAACAACAGCGCGGCGACCACCGCGCCTTCGTCGGCCGAGAGCATCGACAGCGCATCGAGGGTATCGCCCAGCACCGACCAGCTGGCGCGCATCTGGTGGTCGCACTCCGGTGCTTCCCAGTGCTCGCGCAGGGCCTGGCGCAGCGGAGCGGGCAGCACCGCTGCGGAGGGACGGTTCAACAAGGCATCCAGGCCGGGGACAGAAGCGCGGTTCACAGCATCGAGCAGGCAAGACAGAGGTTCCTACACTAGCGCCGGCGCCGTTCAGGGACAATCACCGCGGCCACCATCACCCGGCATGAAGACATGCCGCTACACTCGCGGGCAAACCCAGGAGAGTTCCGCCATGCCCTCGATCGCCCCGCGTTTCCGCCCACGGCTGCTGGCCTGCGCCGCACTGCTGCTGTCCCTGTCGGCGCCTGCGCTGGCCCAGCGCGTGGTGGACGGTGACCTGCAGCAGCAGATGTCTCCGACCGAGTTCAAGGCGGCCGGCCTGGACAAGCTGAGCGCGCAGGAACTGGCCACGCTCAACCGCTGGCTGCAGGGCAAGGTCGAAGCGGCGACGACCCAGGCGGTAGCGGCGGTACGCGAAGAAGCCCGCGAACAGGGCCGCCAGGAAGTGATCGTGAAGAACCGCGGTTTCTTCGATTTCGGCAGCAGCGAGCCGATCACCGGCGTACTGCAGGGCGAGTTCCGTGGCTTCGGCAAGGGCCGTGTCTACGTGTTGGACAACGGCCAGGAATGGGAGCAGACCGACAGCACCAGCGTGGTCGGTGTGCGCAAGCAATCACCCAAGGTCAGCATCAAGCCCGGCGTGATGGGCGTGTGGTACATGAAGGTGGAAGGCGTGAACAGCCAGCCCAAGGTGCGCCGCTCCAAGTAACGCCGCGGCTTTACCTGTAGAGCCGAGCCCATGCTCGGCTGCTTTTCGATGCACCGTCATCATCCATCGCGGGAAGCAGCCGAGCATGGGCTCGGCTCTACAGGAGGGGGGCTACGCCTGGCGCAATGCGGTCACCCGCTGCGCCAGCTTCTTCGCCGAAATGCCGGTGCGCGCGCCCAACTCCTGCGCAAACAGCGACACCCGCAGCTCTTCCAGATCCCAGCGCAGCGCCTGCCATTGCGGGCGATCGCGCAGGCCCTGCTGCTCGCCCACCTCCAGCGCTTCCAGGAATGGGTGCAGCTCCAGCATGCGCGCCTGATCACGCGGCGGATCACGCTTGGCACGCTCGGTGCGCAGGATCATCGCCTTCAGGTAGCGCGGATACTGCGCCAGCGCGTCGGCCGGCGTATCGCGCAGGAAGCCAGGATGGATCAAGCCGGCCAGCTGCGCCTCCATGTCGTCCAGGTTGCCGCGCGCCCAGCCCATCAACGGCGCCTCCAGCATCGGCTTCAGTTCCGCCACCAGCGCCAGGATGGACTCGGCCAGTTTAAGCCGCGACATCGCCTCGCCGAACAGGGCCTTGGCAGCATGCTCGCGTCGATGCTCAAAGGCAGCCGCATCGCGGATGTCTTCCAGGCCCTCGGCCAGCACTGCGTTCATCGCCGCATCGACCAGGTCGCCGCGCAGGCGTTCCTGTGATTCGATCGCGGCATACAGCAGGCCGGTCTTGGCGCCCACCGGCAACTGCTTGCGTGCCTGCTTGACCTTCTCGGCCAGGGCGATCTCCAGCAGGCGGCGCACGCCCAGCGGATGAGCCTCCTGCGCCTGCTGCCGATCGGCGAAGATGCGCAGCGCTACGCTGTCACCCTCGTCCAGCAGCGCCGGATAGGCCGGTACACCGGCTTCGCCGGGCACCTGCAGCGGAACCGGCGTGGCCGGGAACGTGCGCAGGCCGTCAGCCGCCATCTCGCGCCCGGCACGCGCCGCGAAGGCATCGCCGGCACGGCCGCCAAACTTCCCGCGCAGCGCGTCCAGATCACGCGAGGTGGCCAGCACCTTGCCCTGTTCGTCGCGCAGGCGCAGATTCATGTGCAGGTGCGGTTCGATCGAACCCGGCTCGAAATCGAGCGCGGTCACCGTGGCGCCGGTCGCGCGTGACAGGAAACGCGCCAGTTCGCCGGTGATGGCATCGGCGCTGGGCTGCGGGAACGCCTCGAAGAACGCGCGTCCGAAATCCGGGGCCGGCACATAGTTGCGGCGCATTGCCTTGGGCAGGCTGCGGATCAGTGCCGAGGCCTTGTCGGCCACGAAGCCCGGCGCCAGCCAGCCCAGCTGCACCGGATCCAGTGCATTGAGCAGGTGCAGCGGCACGTCCAGGGTCACGCCGTCGTCGTCTGCACCCGGCTCGAAGCGGTAGTGCAACGGCAACCGCGCCTGGCCCAGCGCCAGGTACTTCGGGTAGCGCTCCTGCTCGCTGCCTTCGCCGGGCAGCAGGTCGGCCAGCGACCAGTGCAGGGTCTTGCGCTGTTCCAGCGCCAGCCCCTTCCACCAGGAATCCAGGCCCGCGGCCGAATGGATCTGCGGCGGTACGCGGTCCAGGTACCAGCGTGCCTGCCAGTCCTCGTCGGCAACGATGCCGGCGCGGCGCAGCTTCGCTTCTTCCTCGCGGGCGATCTCCAGAACTTTCTGGTTGTCGGCCACGAAACTGGCGCGGGTATTGATCTCGCCGGTCACCAGCGCCTGGCGCACGAAAATGTCATGCGCCTCGCCCGGTTCGATGCGGCCGTAGTGCACAGGTTTCTTTGGTGCCAACACCAGGCCGAACAGGCTGATCTGCTCGGACGCCAGCACCTGGCCCTGCGCGCGCGACCAGTGCGGGTCAAAGTGCTTGCGCAGCAACAGGTGAGGCAGCTCGGCGATCACCCAGTCCGGCTCGATCGCGGCCAGGGTCATGCCCCACACCTTCTGCGTATCCAGCAGGTTGGCCACCAGCAGCCACGGCGGCGGGCGCTTGGACAGCGCCGAGCCCGGGAACGGCAGGAAGCGACGCTGGCGTGGCGCCTGGAAATCGCCCTTCTCGGTGCGGTGACCGATCTGCGTCGGCAGGCCCGCCACCAGTGCACGGTGCAGGGTCTGGTAGGCAGTGGCACGCACGCGCTCGCTGAAACCGCCGCCAGCCGGCGCCTGTTCCTTCTGCGCACGCACCGCCACCGGGGCCGTTGCGGCCTCGGCCTTGCCTTCGCGGGCCAGGCGTGCCGCGCGATGCAACTGGCCACGGGTGGCCTTCACTGCGGCGGCGTCATCACGCGCTGGCGCCGGCGCGCTGCTGCCGGCCAGCAACGGCGCCATCGACGCCTCGTTGGCCTCTTCCTTCCAGCCCAGTTCCTCGCACAGCAGGCGCAGCTGGCGATGCAGCTCGCGCCACTCGCGCATGCGCAGGAAGCCGAGGAAATGGCGGCCACACCAGTCGCGCAGCTTGGACTGGGTCAGGTCTTCGTGGGCCTGCCGGTAGGCATCCCACAGGCGCAGCACGCCAACGAACTCGGAGCGGCCATCGGCGAACTGCGCATGCGCGCTGTCGGCCGCACCCCGCGCCTCCGGCGGGCGCTCGCGCGGGTCCTGGATGCCCAGGAACGAGGCGATCACCAGCATCGGCCGCAGGCAGCCGGCGGCCTGCGCGGCCACCAGCATGCGCGCAAGCTTCACGTCCACCGGCAGGCGTGCCATCTGCTTGCCGATGGTGGTCATGCGCCGCTCGGCATCAATCGCGCCCAGCTCGGTCAGCTGCTGCCAACCGTCGGCAACGGCACGCTCGTCCGGTGCTTCCAGGAACGGGAACTCCTCGATGCGGCCCAGGCCCAGCTGCAGCATGCGCAGGATCACCCCAGCCAGGCTGGAGCGACGGATTTCCGGATCGGTGAACTCTGGCCGCGCCTGGAAATCGGCCTCGGCGTACAGGCGGTAGCAGATGCCCTCGGCGATACGGCCGCAACGGCCCTTGCGCTGGTTGGCGCTGGCCTGCGAGATCGGCTCGATGTGCAGGCGGTCCAGCTTGTTGCGCGGGCTGTAGCGCTTGACGCGGGCGAAGCCCGGATCGACCACGTAGCGGATGCGCGGCACCGTCAGCGAGGTTTCGGCCACGTTGGTGGCCAGCACGATGCGCCGGTTCGGCCCCGGGTTGAACACCCGGTCCTGGTCCTGGTTGGACAGGCGCGCGTACAGCGGCAGCACCTCGGTATTGCGGTACTTGCGTCGCTCCAGCGACTGGTGCGCATCGCGGATCTCGCGTTCGCCCGGCAGGAAGATCAGCACGTCACCGCGCGAATCCAGGCGGGTGATCTCGTCGATGGCCGACACGATGGCATCGTTGACCGTGCGTTCGCCCTGGTCTTCGCCCTCGCCTTCCAGCGCGCGGTAGCGCACTTCGACCGGGAAGGTACGCCCTTCCACGCTGATCACCGGCGCATTGTCGAAATGCTGGGCGAAGCGTTCGGTGTCGATCGTGGCCGAGGTGACGATCAGTTTCAGGTCCGGGCGCTTGCGCAGCAGCTGCTTCAGGTAGCCCAGCAGGAAGTCGATGTTGAGGCTGCGTTCGTGCGCCTCGTCGACGATGATCGTGTCGTAGTTCGACAGCCAGCGGTCGCTGGCGATCTCCGCCAGCAGGATGCCGTCGGTCATGAACTTGATGCGGCTGTCTTCGCTGACCTTGTCATTGAAGCGCACCTGGTAGCCGACCAGCTGGCCCAGTTCGCTCTGCAGTTCCTGCGCCACGCGGCTGGCCACCGCACGTGCGGCAATCCGTCGCGGCTGGGTGCAGCCGATCATGCCGGCCTGGCCGCGACCCGCGGCCAGGCACAGTTTCGGCAGCTGGGTGGTCTTGCCCGAGCCGGTTTCACCGGCGATCACCACCACCTGATGATCGCGGATCAGCTCGATGATCGCGTCGGCTTCACGCGCAATCGGCAGCTGCGGGTCCAGAGTAATGGACGGCTGCTGTTGCGCCCGCACCTTGCGGCGCTGCACCGACGCCTGCAAGGCCTGCTCGAAGGTGGCGGCCAACGCCGCATCCTGTGGCTTGGCCTGGCACCGCGAGAGCATCCCCAGCAAACGGCCCCGGTCGCGGCTCATGGCGCCGTCGATGGCGGCGCGCTGTTGGCGCAGGCGGGGCGATGGATTTTTATCGATAGAGTTCATCAATCGGTTCGTTCAAAACTTTGAAAGCGACCAGTCATCACGACCGGTTTATTGTGAAGGCCAACGATTCCACAAGGAGGAACCCCATGGCGAAGACCAAGAGCACGACCAAGGCCAAGACCGGCAAGCAGAAGCTTGCGGCGGCGGCACCGTCGGCACCGAACATCGATATCGGGATCACCCAGGGCGACCGCAAGAAGATCGCCGACGGTCTGTCGCGCTTCCAGGCTGATGCGTTCACGCTCTACCTGAAGACGCACAACTTCCACTGGAATGTGACCGGGTCGATGTTCAACTCGCTGCACACCATGTTCGAGACGCAGTACACCGAGCAGTGGGCGGCACTGGACGACGTGGCCGAGCGCATCCGCGCGCTGGGCTTCAATGCCCCGGGCTCCTACCGGGAATTCGCTGCGCTGACCTCGATCGCCGAGGAACCGGGCCTGACCGACAGTGCGGACTGGCGTGAAATGGTACGCCAGTTGGTGGTCGCCAACGAAGCGGTCTGCCGTACGGCACGTGAAGTGCTGGACGTGGCGGCCAAGGGCGACGACGCTCCGACCGAGGATCTGATGACCCAGCGCCTGCAGACGCACGAGAAGTACGCCTGGATGCTGCGTTCCCTGCTCCAGTAAGAGTTGGGGGTGGTTCGGCAGGGCTGCGCCCTGCACCCGCAGAAACCTTGAAACCAAGGCCAGAGCCAGAGCAAAAGCTGGTTTCCTGTGGGTTGGCGGGGTGGGTCCGGTTGCGGGAGACGCCGTAAACCCGTCCATGGGGGCTTGGTCGCGGCATCCATGCCGCTCACACCCCCTCAACCGGACCCACCCCGCCTTCGACAGATTTCCGCGATCTGCCAAGGCATTGCTTGGGGTCAGATCCGTTTTCCGCAGGAAAACGGATCTGACCCCATTTTGATTGTCGATATCTGACAGATTTCATCCACGCATGGCGTGGATGGCCCCTCCGTCAACCGAAAGCTGTCGGGGGCGGGTCGGTGTGGGCTTGCAGGACCGTTGGCGCCATGGATGGCGCCATCGAGCCCCCAAGGACGGGTTTACGGCGTGTCCTGCAAGCCCACACCGCCCCGCCCAACCAGCAGACACGCCAGAGCCGGCTGTTGCCGTTGACGTTGCCGTGGCTTGTAGCAGGTGCAGGGCGCAGCCCTGCCGCCGCCTCCGGGAGGTAAACTAACCGGATGGCTTCCCGTCCCGCGCACGACCTGCTCCAACGCGTCTTTGGTTACGACGATTTCCGTGGTCCGCAGCAGGACATCGTGGAGCATGTGGCTGCCGGTCACGATGCCCTGGTGCTGATGCCCACCGGCGGCGGCAAGTCGCTGTGCTACCAGGTGCCGGCCCTGCTGCGTGACGGTTGTGGCATCGTCATCTCGCCATTGATCGCCCTGATGCAGGACCAGGTCGAAGCCCTGCGCCAGCTCGGCGTGCGTGCCGAGTACCTGAACTCCACTCTGGATGCCGAGACCACCGGTCGCGTCGAGCGCGAGCTGCTGGCCGGAGAGCTGGACATGCTCTATGTCGCCCCCGAGCGGCTGCTGACCGGCCGCTTCCTGTCGCTGCTGTCACGCAGCCACATCGCCCTGTTCGCCATCGACGAAGCACACTGCGTGTCGCAGTGGGGCCATGACTTCCGCCCCGAATACCGCCAGTTGACCGTGCTGCACGAGCGCTGGCCGCAGATCCCCCGGATCGCGCTGACCGCCACCGCCGACCCGCCGACCCAGCGCGAGATCGCCGAGCGCCTGGACCTTCAGGAAGCACGCCACTTCGTCAGCTCCTTCGACCGCCCCAACATCCGCTACACCGTGGTGCAGAAGGACAATGCCCGCAAGCAGCTGACCGATTTCCTGCGCGGCCACCGTGGCGAGGCCGGCATCGTCTACTGCATGTCACGGCGCAAGGTCGAGGAGACTGCCGAATTCCTCTGCGGCCAGGGCTTCAACGCCCTGCCCTACCATGCCGGCCTGCCGCCGGAAGTGCGCGCTAACAACCAGCGCCGTTTCCTGCGCGAGGACGGCATCGTGATGTGCGCCACCATCGCCTTCGGCATGGGCATCGACAAGCCGGACGTGCGCTTTGTCGCACATACCGACCTGCCCAAGTCGATGGAAGGCTACTACCAGGAAACCGGCCGCGCTGGCCGTGATGGCGAAGCCGCTGAAGCATGGCTGTGCTACGGCCTGGGCGACGTGGTCCTGCTCAAGCAGATGATCGAGCAGTCCGAGGCCGGCGAAGAACGCAAGCAGCTGGAGCGGGGCAAGCTCGACCACCTGCTGGGCTACTGCGAATCCATGCAGTGCCGCCGCCAGGTGCTGCTGGCCGGTTTCGGCGAGACCTATCCCCAGCCCTGCGGCAACTGCGACAACTGCCTGACGCCGCCAGCCTCGTGGGACGCGACCATTCCAGCGCAGAAGGCGCTGAGCTGTGTCTACCGCAGCGGCCAGCGCTTCGGCGTCGGCCACCTGATCGACGTCCTGCGTGGCAGCGAGAACGAGAAGGTGAAGCAGCAGGGCCACGACAAACTCAGTACCTATGCGATCGGCCGCGACCTGGATGCACGTACCTGGCGCAGCGTGTTCCGGCAACTGGTCGCCGCCAGCCTGCTGGAAGTGGACAGCGAGGGCCACGGTGGCCTGCGCCTGACCGATGCCAGCCGTGACGTGTTGACCGGCCGTCGCCAGATCAGCATGCGCCGCGATCCGGCCAGCAGCACAAGTGGCCGCGAGCGCAGTGCGCAGCGCACCGGCCTGTCGGTGCTGCCGCAGGATCTGCCCCTGTTCAACGCCCTGCGCGGCCTGCGGGCCGAACTGGCGCGCGAACAGAATGTGCCGGCCTTCGTGATCTTCCACGACAGCACCCTGCGCAACATCGCCGAGCAACGCCCGACCAGCCTGGACGAACTGGCACGGGTCGGCGGCATCGGCGGTACCAAGCTGAGCCGCTACGGCCCGCGCCTGGTCGAAATCGTGCGTGAAGAAGGGTAGCGCCAACCGTACGCTGATGCCCCTGTAGAGCCGAGCCCACGCTCGGCTGCCGTTCGTGCAGACGCAGCCGAGCGTGGGCTCGGCTCTACACTGGAGCAGGTCCAACCTTGAACCAGCCATTCAGCCGGAAGTGCATCCACGCCCGCTTGCAGCTAGATTAGCGCCATGTCCCTCGCCTCGACCCTGCTTCGTGTCGTGCTCATGCTCAGCCTGCTGCTCAACGGGCTGAACGCGGCCATGGCCAGCGGTCATGAGGAAATGGGGCGGATGGCCCATGCCGTGGCCGCCACGGTTGAGGGCGGCGATGCCGACTGCCACCACCACGCCGCCATGCGGGCCGACGAGACCCCGCAGGCCAAGGCTCCCGCCCACGACGCCCACTGCCAGATCAAGGACTGCGTGCGCAGCTGCGCCCAGCACCCGTTGCTGGTGGTGCAGCCGCTGCCGTACCTGGCCGCTCCCGGCCTGTCGCTGGCACCGCAGCCGATGCCGGCCAATGGCCGCCCGGCGCCGCCGCTGCCGCCGATCTCACGCCCTCCCATCGGCTGATTCCCCACGAACCGTGCGCCCTGCGCACCGGAGCCGGCCGCCTGCCGGCGTCTTTCCGTGTCTGGAGTCTCCACCATGAATACCCGCAATCCCCCCGGTCCGGGCGCCGTGCCCATGCCGTCGCGACGCCTGTTCGTACAGGGTCTTGCCGCCGGTGGCGTGGTCGCCGGCATCGCTGCCGTCGGCGTGCCGCAGCGCGCGCTTGCCGCGGCCACTGCCACCCCACGCCTGGCCGGTGCCCCGGCCGTGCTCAGCGATACCCGCATCGAACTGGCCATTGGCGAATCGCTGGCCAATTTCACCGGCCGTACCCGCCCGGCGATCACCGTCAACGGTTCGCTGCCCGCGCCGATCCTGCGTTGGCGCGAAGGCCAGACGGTGGATCTGTTCGTGCGCAATACGCTGGACCGCCACCCGACCTCGATCCACTGGCACGGCATCCTGCTGCCAGCCAACATGGACGGCGTGCCCGGGCTGAGCTTCAACGGCATCGGCCCCGGCGAGACCTACCACTACCACTTCGACCTCAAGCAGTCGGGCACCTACTGGTACCACAGCCACTCGATGTTCCAGGAGCAGGCCGGCCTGTACGGTGCACTGATCATCGACCCGGCCGAACCGGCGCCGTACCACCACGACCGCGAGCACGTGATCATGCTGTCGGACTGGACCGACATGGATCCCGGCGCGCTGTTCCGGCGCATGAAGAAGCTCGCCGAGCATGACAACTACTACAAGCGCACCCTGCCCGACTTCCTGCGTGACGTGAAGCGCGAGGGCTGGTCGGCCGCGCTGTCCGACCGTGGCATGTGGGGCCGGATGCGGATGACGCCGACAGATATCTCCGACATCAACGCGCACACCTACACCTACCTGATGAACGGCACCGCCCCGGCCGGCAACTGGACCGGGTTGTTCCGCAGCGGCGAGAAGGTGCTGCTGCGCTTCATCAACGGCGCCTCGATGACCTACTTCGATGTGCGCATCCCCGGCCTGAAGATGACCGTGGTGGCCGCCGACGGCCAGTACATCCATCCGGTCAGCATCGACGAGTTCCGCATCGCCCCAGCCGAAACCTACGATGTACTGGTGGAACCGACCGGCCAGGACGCGTTCACCATCTTCTGCCAGGACATGGGTCGCACCGGCTATGCCGCCGGCACGCTGGCGGTGCGCCATGGCCTGCAGGCACCGATCCCTGCGCGCGACCCGCGCCCGTTGCTGACCATGAGCGACATGGGGCATGACATGGGGGGTGACCACGCGGGGCACGACATGTCCGCGATGATGGGCATGGGCCAGGGCGACATGGACCACAGTGCACATGGCGGCGGCAGTACCGCCAGCAAGGCACCGAAGCATCCGGCCAGCGAACGCAACAACCCGCTGGTGGACATGCAGAGCTCGGCCACCGAACCGAAGCTGGACGACCCCGGCATCGGCCTGCGCGACAACGGCCGCCAGGTGCTGACCTACGGCGCGATGCGCAGCCTGTTCGAGGACCCGGATGGTCGTGAGCCCAGCCGCGACGTTGAGCTGCACCTGACCGGGCACATGGAGAAATTCTCCTGGTCGTTCGATGGCATCCCGTTCGCCAGCGCCGAACCGCTGCGGCTGAACTACGGCGAGCGCATGCGCATCGTGCTGGTCAACGACACCATGATGCAGCACCCGATCCACCTGCACGGCGTGTGGAGCGATCTGGAAAACGCGCAAGGTGAGTTCCAGGTCCGCAAGCACACCATCGACATGCCCCCTGGCACCCGCCGCAGCTATCGCGTGCGCGCCGATGCACTCGGCCGCTGGGCCTACCACTGCCATCTGCTGTACCACATGGAAGCGGGCATGATGCGCGAAGTGAGGATCGAAGAATGAGCCGCTCACTCCTTTCCCCCAGCCTGCTGGCCCTGGGCCTGGCCGCCGCATTGCCGGTGTTCGCGCAGTCGCACGCGGGCCATGACATGGGCGCGATGAACGCACCTGCGAAGACCGCGAAGACCCCGGCCGAACCGGTCGATCATTCAACGATGGATCATTCGAAGATGGACATGGACGCGGCAGATCACGCCGGCATGGACCACTCGAAGATGGACCATGGCGCGACGCAGCCAGCGACGATGGACCATTCGCAGATGGACCACGGGGCGATGGGCCACGGCACGCCCGCACCTACCGAACCGCGCGAGCCGATCCCGGTCCCGACCGACGCCGACCGCGCCGCCGCGTTCCCGCCCATTGCGCATGGTGCGATGGAACACGCGCCGGAGATCAACAGCCTGCTGCTGATCGACCGCCTCGAACACTGGGATGGCAAGAGCAGCAACGGCCAGGCCTGGGAAGCCACCGGCTGGATCGGCGGCAACATCAACCGCCTGTGGCTGCGCACCGATGGTGAACGCAGCCGTGGCCGCACCGAGTCTTCATCGCTGGAGGCCCTGTACGGCCGTAGCGTGTCGCCGTGGTGGGACGTGCTGGTCGGCGTGCGCCAGGACTTCCGCCCCGCCGACTCGCGCACCTGGGCGGCCCTTGGCATCCAGGGCCTGGCGCCGTACAAATTCGAGAGCTCGGCCACGCTGTACATGGGCTCCGGTGGCCAGGTGCTGGCCAAGGCCGAAGTCGAGTACGACGTGCTGCTGACCAACCGGCTGATCCTGCAGCCGCTGCTGGAAGCCACGGTGGCGGCCAAGGGCGAGCCGGAGTACGGCATCGGCCGCGGCCTGAACAAGGTCGAAGCCGGGCTGCGCCTGCGCTATGAGTTCAGCCGCCGCTTCGCGCCGTACATCGGCATCAGCCACGAACGCAGCTTCGGCGACACCGCCGACTATGCCGGCGACCACGCACGCGATACGCGCTGGGTGGCCGGCGTCCGCATGTGGTTCTGATCAGCGGATTGTGAGCAACCGCCAGCCCCGGCAGCCGCCGGGGCCGGCTACACTGCGCCACGTTCCAATGCAGGCTCCGCCATGTCGCTGCAGATCCGCCGCGCCACCCTCGCCGATGTCGACGCGCTGTCGGCCATCGCCATCACCACCTACAACGAAACCTGGGGCGACTCCTACCCGGCGCAGGAGCTGCAGGATTTCCTGCAGGCGCACTACAGCAGCGAACCGCAGCGCGCCGAACTGTCCGACCCGCGCAGTGCGATCTGGCTGCTGATGGACGGCGACGCCGTGGTCGGCTATCTGGCGGCCGGTGCCAACACCCTGCCGCACGCCGAGGCGCGCGAGGGCGACATCGAACTGAAGCGTTTCTACATCCTGGCCGACCATCAGAACGGCGGCCACGGCGCGCGCCTGATGCAGGCGTTCATGGACTGGCTGGACCACCCGCAGCGCCGCACCCTGTGGGTGGGCGTATGGGAAGAGAACTTCGGCGCGCAGCGCTTCTACGCGCGCTACGGCTGCAGCAAGGTCGGCGAGTACGACTTCATCGTTGGCGACACCCACGACCGCGAGTTCATCCTGCGCCGGCCGTGAGCATGCGGCCCCTGTAGAGTCGAGCATGGCTCGACTGTACAAAAGCAACGCGCCTAGAAGTCGAACAACTCCGACAGGAAGCTGTCCTTCTTCTTTTTCTTGTAGCCGTGGCCGTACTGCTGGCCGCGGTTGTCCTCGTAGCGCTGGCCAAGGTGGCGGGTATCGCGATGCATCACCGGCGGCGGCGCAGCGGCCGGCTGTGCCTGCACCGGCGCAGGCGGCGGTACCGTTGCACTGGCACCAGCACCGGCGCGCTCGATGATCTTGTCCAGCTCGCCACGATCCAGCCACACACCTCGGCAGCTCGGGCAGTAATCAATCTCGATGCCATGGCGCTCGGCCATCTGCAGGGTCTGGGTCTTGCACACGGGGCACAGCATGGGCATGGCTCCTGAAGGTCTGGCAACGACTCTACCTGCCCACGGATGACTGTGCGGCAACACATGACCGATGGCACAGGGACTTCCGGCGCGTGCGAGCGTCCCCGGCCGCCTTCCACACTGCACGCTGGTTCCGCAGGGAGTGCGTGCATGACCGTCCTGTCCCGCCTGTCCCGTCTGCCCAGCGCCGCGCGCCTGCTGTTGGTGCTGCTCGGCGTCGGCCTGGGCCTGAATCTGCGTGATGTCGCTGCGGCCGCAGGCGCGCCGATTCCCGCCTTGCCTATGCCCTACGGCGGCAGCCTGCTCGACAACGCACTGGCCGTGCTGCTGGCGCTGCTGCTGGCCGCACTGCTGCGCCCGCGTGGGGAGGGCCTGATGGCCAGCCTGGGGCTGCGCGGCAACGGCTGGCGCGGCCCGTTGTGGGTGTTGCTGGCCAGCCTGCCCTGCTGGCTGGGACTGGCGCTGCTGGGCACGCCCAACACCGCACTGACCGCACTGGATGCAACGACGCTCGCCGTGCTGTTCCCGCTGGCCGAGGAAGTGCTGTTCCGCGGCCTTGGCTTCGTGCTGCTGGTGAAGCTCATGCGCGGCCCGTGGGCCCTGCTTGCGCTGCCGCAGGCGCTGCTGTTCGGCTGGGTGCACTGGCTCGGCTTCGGTGGATTCGACGGCGGCGGCACCGCCCTGTTCGTCGGCGCGGTGATCGCACTGGGCGGCTTCATCTTCGCCTGGCTGGACCATCTGGATGGCGACACCCTGTGGTGCGGCCTGGTGCTGCACGTGTCGATGAACCTGGCCTGGAATGTGTTCAGCCTCGATGACACCGTCGCGCTCGGCTGGCAGGCCACCAGCCTGCGCATAGGCACCGCGCTGCTGGCGGTAGCGGTACTGGCCTGGCAGGTACGCCAGCGGCGCCAGCGCCCGCTGTAACGCCCACTTAGCCTGGCGTGCACGCCGGGATCACCCCCGGCTTGCGCATACTTGCGCGCCTTTTCATTGCTGCTTTCCGGAGCTGTAGCGTCATGTTGCTGTCCAAGCGCCACGTTGAACCCCGCGTCCTGCTGATCGAGGACGCCGAGGAAACCCGCGAGCTGAGCCGTCTTGCGCTGGAAAGCCAGGCCTGCCACGTGGTGGGCGTGAGCTCTGCCGAAGCGGCATTGGGCCTTCTGGCCGCTGGTGAGCGTTTTGACCTGCTGTTCACCGACGTCAACCTGGGTGCGATCAGCGGTATTGAAGCTGCCAACCAGGTGCGCGGGCTATATCCGCAACTGCCGATCCTGGTGACCTCGGGCATGGACCAGCATCAGGTGCTGCCGCAGCTGCGCGATGGCATCCATTTCCTGCCCAAACCGTACAACATGAGCGAGCTGCTCGACGCCATCCGGCTGTGCTTCCGGCACGCCGATGTGGGCGTGTTGACCCGGCCGGATGCACAGGCGGCGTGAGGCGTTCATCCACCATCAACCGCTGCTGTACGGTCCGGTACCCGGGAACACCTTCAGCAGCGCGCGGGTGATCATGTCCGGGTAGACCGTGAAGTGATCTTCGTCATCGATCACCATGTTCTCCACCTTCAACGATCGCCCGCTGTTGCGCAGCTGCTCGGCGAATTCGGCGTTGTGGCGCAGCATGTCGTTGCGGGTGAAGTAACGCGGTTCGGGCTTGACCGTTTCAAAGCTGCCCACCGACAGCACCACCGTGGTCGGCTGCGCCGGCGCCTTGGCTTCGGCCTGCATGCGCGGCACCCGATGGTCGTCGAACCACAGCGATGGGCTGGAGAGGATGTAGGTGCGGAACATATCCGGGCGCGTGGTCAGCACATAGGCGCCGAACAGGCCACCATAGGAATGACCCGCATAGGCGCGCCGCGCCGGATCAGTGCGGTAGCGCGCATCGATCATCGGCAGCACCTGCTCAGCGAGGAAATCGCGGTAGTGCGCCGCGCCGCCGTAGCTGACGTCATCGCTGTAGTCACGCGGATCGGTACGCGCCGGGTCGCTGGGCGTGTAATCGCGCGAGCGGCTCTGCTTGGACGTCAGGCCCTCCTGCGGCGGCAGCCCGACCAGGATGAAATCCTCCAGGTTGGCGCCCTTTTGCCCCACCATGTTGCGCACGCTGCGTACCAGCGGGAAGCTGTACAGCGCATCGGTTACGTACAGCACCGGATAGTGCTTTTCCGGATGTGCGGCGTAGTCGGCCGGCAGCGCCACCCAGACCGGGTAATCGCGGCCGACCGGATCGTGCACGCGCAGCGCTTCGGTATCCGGCAATACCACGCCCGACACAGCGGTGGCCGGGCTCTCCTTCGCTTCACTCTGCGCTGCCGGCGGCGCCACCGACATCGCACAGCCGCTCACGGCCAGGCAGGCCGCCACACTCCATCCACGCACACGCTGCATCCACACGCTCCCGTTGCGGGCGGCGCACCGGATGGCGCCGCTGCCGCATCCTTGCATGGAGTGCAGCCGGGTACCAGTGCGGTCAGGGCGAGGCCGGCGGCGGTGCCGGGAACAGCGTGCGCAGCGCCTGCAATGCGGCCGGGTGATAGATGGTGGCGTGGGTTTCTTCCGGCAGCGGCAGGTATTTCACCAGCGGCGACGGCGACGCCTGTTGCAGCAGCGTGGCCAACTGCGCGGCGGACGCAGCCAACTCCGGCTGCCCACTGCTGGCCAGGAACACGCGCGGCTGCACACGCGTCACTGCCGGCAGCTGCTTGGCCACACCCGCCAGCATCGTGCCCCGGTTCCACCACAGGCTAGGGTCCAGCGCGATGTAGCTGTTGAACAGCGTCGGCTCCTGCAGCAGCGTTTCCACCACGAACAGGCCGGCCAGCGATTCACCGATCAGCGCGCGCTCGTCGGTGGTCGGGTAGCGCTGGCGCACCTGTGGCATCAGTTCATCGCGCAGGAAGGTGCGGTAGGCCGCCGAGCCGCCGATGCGCGGCGCGATCTTCTGGTCCTGCGGGTCCTTGCTGGGGCCGGTCATGTCGCGGCGGCGCTCGGTGTTCTCGATGCCGACCAGCAGGAACGGACGCATGCTGCCATTGCCACTCAGCACCTGCACCAGGCCGGCCACGTGCAGGAAATCCTCACCGATGCCGCCGTCGGGCATGTAGAGCACCGGCAGCGGCGTTTTCGGGTCAAGGCCCCACGGCTGCGGGCGGTAGACGTTGATGCGACGGGTCTCGCCCAGCGCCTTCGACTGCACGGTGAAGGTCTCGCCGATGACCAGCGGCGTGGCCGGCGTTGTCTGCGCGGACGGCGCCGGTTCGGCGGCCATCAGTGGCGTGGTGGAGACAGCGGACAACAACAGCGACAGCACGATGAGGCGCATGGGGAAAACCCATCCTGGGAAAGAGACCGAGGATACCGCCCTGCCGCAGGCATTGGCGGCTTCGGCACGCTCAACACCCCTGCCAGATGCGTAGATCCACGCCAAGCGTGGATGGACCACTGTAGAGCCGAGCCCACGCTCGGCTAGGCCTTGGTGCAAACCGCAGCCGAGCATGGCTCGGCTCTACAACACCTCACCCAGGCGCGGACGCCAACACCTCGTTCGTCGCAAATGCACCGATATTTGAGGACATGACTCGCGGGTCGTGCCACCACTTCAGGCGATAATCACGCCAACTATCCACGTGATACATCACGGCATTGTCGCCGCCGCCAGCAGATTTCGACATTTTCCAACGCGATTGACTGAGCACTAGAACGAACACGTCGCGTGCTGTCGCTTGCTGCATCAGATGTGTCTGCGCCACCATCGCCGCGCGCCTGGGTACTGCATTTCTCTTCGGAGAATCCTCATTGAAATCCAAGCGCATGCGTAAACACCATGCTGCGCCACCGACAACGGGTGGCACCGGGCCTGCAAGCCCGTGATGACTGTAAGCATGTTGTTTGCGCTCACCCGCCGACACTGTCTCTGGACCGTGCCGGCGGGTGATCCGTCGGCCTTCATGGCGGGCGGTGCGTGGGGGTTTTCGGACCCGCCGGTTAACTGCTTACTGTCATCCCGGCTTGCAGCCACGCATCGCCCGCCACCCGCCCTGCGCGGTGGCATTCCCACCCCAGCGCCGAGGAAGCCGACATGACCCAGCGTCCGCCCTATGCTTCAGATGCCGCCAGCGTCAACGATGACGACGACAACCCTTCGCCCGAACTGAGCACCTTCCTGGGCTGCCTCAGACGCATCCGCGCGGGCGAAGGCGCCGATGGCTTGCCCTGGCCTGAAACCAGCCTTTCCGCAGGGCGCGGGGTTGCCCTGTCGCGGGTGGAACGGGCCGCCATCGGCATGCTGACCGTGGCGGAAATGCTGCACGCAGCCGACCGTTGTCGGTCGATGGCAACACCGGAACGCCATCTGGATGAGGGCGTGGTTGAAGGGCTGTTCTTTGGCTGCCGCAGCCTGGCCGAGCTGGTGTGCCGGGATGTGCGGCCGGAGTAGCCTCACCCTGCACCGCAAACCGGGCCATACTGGGGCCGGACCGGCCGGTACCGGGTCCCATCGAAACCTACAAGGAGGTTTGTATGTTGAATGTTGTGATCGTTGCCGCGCTGGCTGCTGGCCCCGCTGCGTCCGTACCGTATGCCGATTGCCTGCTGGGCAATATCCAGCCCGGACTGTCCGATCATGCAGTGCAACTGGTACAGCAGGCGTGTGCCGCAAAGCATCCAGACAGTTTCCTTGCCTCGCTGGAACTGGAACGCACCTACAGCGCCCAGCGGCAGGCGCGGTTCGATGCGGATCGTGCCGCGGCGGAGCGGGCCGCCAACGCCGCAGCCTCTGCCGCACAGGCAGCGGCGGAGCGCGAGACGGCGCGAGCGCAGGGTGCCAAGGCCAAGTAGGAGTTGGCACAAGCAACAAAAAAGGCACCGCTTGGCGGTGCCTTTTTGAATGACCTGGATCATTGATGCAATGGTGGGCCGTGTAGGATTCGAACCTACGACCAAAAGATTAAAAGTCTTCTGCTCTACCGACTGAGCTAACGGCCCATTGCACTGCCCCAGCCTTTCGGCGGGGTGGGCATTCTACCCTACTTTGTCCGATCGCGTGAAACCCCGGTGTGTCGAGGTTGCCGGCCAGCGGCCGGCTCTACCTCGATCTGGGCCGCGGGCTTAAACCTTCCGGGCCAACGTCGCATCTCAGCTGTGATCCATCGCGGAACTCCGGATGCGCCTGCCCTTCAGCCTCATTGCCGCCCTGCTGCTGCCCTGCGCGGCCCTGGCCGCCCCGTCCCAGGTGGTCACCGACGACATTGCCCGCTTCTGGGCCACCTACGATGCGGTGCGCGCCGAACCCGACGCCGAGCGCCAGGTGGCGCTGGTCCAGCAGCGCTACATCGATCCGGGCAGCCCGGGACTGCATGCGCTGATGCAGGTGCGCAACTACACCGCCCGCGAATACGCCGAGGCCATGAACGCGTGGCCGCGCTTCTGGACATCGGTGCGGCCGCTCACCGCCAACGCACAGCAGGCCAGTGCCTCGCTGGAGCGCGATCTGGCTGCGTTCCGTGCGCTCTACCCTGCCCTGCGCCCGGCCACCATCACCTATGCGGTGGGCGTGCTGCGCACCGGTGGCACCACGCTGGGCGACAAGGTGCTGCTTGGAGCGGAGATGGCGCTGGGCGATGAGCGCGTGGACGTGAGCGAGCTTCCGGAGAAGATGCGCGACCGCCTGCGGATCTTCTACGACAGCCGGCCGGGCGCGAACAACGCGCAGAACAACCTGCACGAGTACGTGCACACGCAGCAGCGTGAGACCACCGGCAGCCTGGCCCAGTACGCGGTGCGCGAGGGTGTGGCCGAGTATGTAGCAGAGCGGTTGAGTGGGCGTCGGCCGGCGTTGCCGCTGTACAGCTACGGGCCCGCGCATGAGGCGGACATCCGCACGCGTTTCATTGCCGAGATGGACGGCGGTAACCTCGACAACTGGCTCTACAACAGCGCCCGCAATCCGTTCGGGGTGAGTGATCTGGGGTACTACGCCGGGTATCGCATCGCACAGGAGTACATGCGGCGGCAGAAGGATGAGAAGGCTGGGATCGCGCGGATGATCGAGTTGGACTATGCCGATCCGAAGTCGGTGCGGGCCTTCATCGAGGCGTCGGGGTGGTTGCCTGATGAGGCTGCCGGCCAGCGGCCGGCACTACCAGACTCCAGCCGCCGGTAGCGCCGGGACAGAGAGTGCGAACCAACGGTTCGCACCCACCATCGGGGGCATCAGCCCCATCACCTCAGGCGTACAACGTGGGGTCCGGCACGCCGGCTTCGGTGAAGCCCTGCGCGCGCAGGCGGCAGGCGTCGCAGTGGCCGCAGGCGGCGCCGTTGGCGTCGGCGTTGTAGCAGGACACGGTCAGGCCGAAGTCCACGCCCAGGCGCACGCCTTCGCTGACGATCTGGCCCTTGCTGAGGAACTGCAGCGGGGCATGCACCTTGATGCCCGCGCCTTCCACGCCCGACTTGGTGGCCAGGTTGGCCAGCGCCTGGAACGCGGCCACGAACTCGGGGCGGCAGTCCGGGTAGCCGGAGTAGTCCACGGCGTTGACGCCGCAGAAGATGTCATTGGCACCGAGCACTTCGGCCCAGCCCAGGGCCAGCGACAGCATGATGGTGTTGCGCGCCGGCACGTAGGTGACCGGGATGCCGGCACCGCCGGCTTCGGGCACGTCGATGTCGTCGGTGAGTGCCGAGCCACCGATGCTGCGCAGGTCCACGTCCACGGTCTTGTGCGCGACCACGCCCTGGGCCTTGGCCACGCGGGCGGCGGCGTCCAGTTCGGAGGTGTGGCGCTGGCCATAGCGCACGCTCAGGGCATGCACGGCGAAGCCCTGTTCCTGGGCCATGGCGATGACGGCGGCTGAATCCATGCCGCCGGAGAGAAGCACGACTGCCTTCTTCATGGGTAAAACATCCGGTTGGGAGGGGAAAGCCAGCACGCTGTCCCGCGCCGGAGTTACATCAGGGAACGTTGCCTGGCCTCATCGGCCCGGCTCGTCGTTCCACAGGATTTTATGCAACTGCATCTGGAAGCGCACCGGCAGGCGGTCTTCGACGATCCAGTCGGCCAGCTGGCGCGCGGTGATCTCGCCCTTGCTGGGCGAGAAGAACACGGTGCAGCGCTTGACCAGATCGTGCTCGGCCAGCAGGGCCTTGGCCCAGTCGTAGTCTTCGCGGCTGCAGATGACGAACTTGATCTGGTCGCGGGCGGTCAGCAGCGGCAGGTTTTCCCAGCGGTTGCGCGCCACTTCGGCCGAACCCGGGGTCTTGATGTCGACTACGCGCGATACGCGCGGGTCCACCGCGCTGACATCCAGCGCGCCGGAGGTTTCCAGCGAGACGTCCATGCCGGCGTCGCACAGCTTCTGCAGCAACACCAGGCAGCGCTTCTGCGCCAGCGGCTCGCCGCCGGTCACGCAGACGTGGCGCACGCCCTGGGCCATCACCTCGGCCACGATGTCGTCGATGTCCCACCAGGTGCCGCCGTGGAAGGCGTAGGCGGTGTCGCAGTACTGGCAGCGCAGCGGGCAGCCGGTCAGGCGCACGAACACGGTCGGCCAGCCGGCGGTATCGGCTTCGCCCTGCAGCGAGGTGAAGATCTCGGTGATCTTCAGGCGCGGCAGCGGCGACTGCACGATGTCGCTGGGGGTGGCGACGGCGTTGGACGGGGTAACGGCGGTCATGGCGGGCACTTCTTGGTGGGACACGTGGCGGGTGGGCTACCGTGGCCGGTAACGAAAGCAGCCGAGCATGGCTCGGCTCTACAACTGCAACCGGACGGGCATGGCCCGGCGCTACCGGATCCGGGCGGGTTTGCCGATCCGGAAACGAAAGCAGCCGAGCATGGGCTCGGCTCTACAGGGCATCTATTGTACGCCCGGTCAGCGGATCAGCGGATCTGCTTGCCGAGGCGGATGGACTGCAGCCGGTCCTGGGCGGTGCGCGCGGCGTCCGAGCCCGGGTACTGCGCCACGACGGTCTCCAGCGTCTGCTGGGCCTGGTCGACCTTGCCCTCGCCATACTGCGAGAGGCCAACCTTGAGCAGGCCACCAGCGGCCTTGTCGTGGGTCGGATAGCGCGCGAGCAGTTCACGGAACTGGGTCTCGGCCATCGGGAAATTGCGGGTGGCGTAGTAGCTCTCGCCCAGCCAGTACAGCGCGTTCGGCGCGTAGACGCCGTTCGGGTACAGCTGCAGGAAGCTCAGGAACAGCTGCGCCGAATCATCGTACTTGCCGGCCTTCAGCGAATCGAAGGCGACGTTGTAGGAGGTGCGCTCGTCGCCGGTGGCGGCAAGGCTGCCGGCATCACCATGGACGGAAGGCGGCCGCTCGGAAGTGGCCGCCGCTGCGGGTTTTGCCGGGGCCGGTGCGGCCTTCGGCGCGCTCGCCGGAACGGGCGGCAGGGCCGGGGCGGCATTGCCCCCTTCCAACCGGTTCAGGCGGCTGTCCAGATCCAGGTACTGGTCCTGGGCGGACTGCTTGAGCTGGGCGTTGTCGTGCTGCAACTGCTCGATCGAGGCCTGCAGGCTGGTGACCTGCTGCCGCAGCTGGTTGATCTGGTTCAACAGGTCCTGGTTGGCACTGTTGTTGTACATCTGCTGCTCGAGCGCGCCGACACGGTCAGCCAGGCTTTGTCGCTGTGCATGCGCCGGTGCGGCAGCCACGAGGGCTGCCGCAACGACCAGCATCAGTTTGATGCCAATGCGCATGGATTACTGCGCGGTGTAGACGATTTCGACGCGACGGTTCTGCGACCAGCAGGACTCGTTCGACTCGGTGCAGACCGGACGCTCTTCACCGTAGGACACGACGGTCAGCTGCGAAGCCGAGCCACCGTTGGCCTGCAGGGCCGAGTTGACGCCGTTGCCACGACGCTCGCCCAGGGCCTGGTTGTACGCGCGCGAACCGCGCTCGTCGGTGTGACCCTGCAGGGTGATGCGCGAGGACGGACGGTCACGCAGGTACTTGGCGTGGCAAGCCATGATGGCCTGGAATTCCGGCTTCACGTCTTCCTTGTCCAGGTCGAAGTAGACAACGCGCTGGCGCAGGCAAGCGTCGGTGTCCAGGTCGCCCGGGCCGTACAGGCCCGAGGTCGACGGACCGGTCGGGGTGGTGGTCGAGGTGCCGGTGTCGACCGGGGCTGCCGGCTCTTCCTTCACCTTCTTCGAGCAACCGGCCAGGACGGCCACAGACAGCAGGGAAACAAGCAGAACGCGGGTGGACTTGTTCATGGCGATACCTTTGTGGCTCCTAGGCCGATGAGGGGTTCAAGACAACGAAAATATTAACACTCTTTTAGCGCTGGGTACGGTATGGGGACCATGCCGGTTCGCGCACATCACCATCGGCCAGGACCAGACGCTGGCGAACCCGCGCATCGGCCGAGACGGCATACAACACGCCACGCCCACCTTCGCGGGCGGCGTACAACACCATGCTTGCGTTGGGCGCAAAGCTCGGCGACTCATCCAGCGAACCCGGCGACAGCGTGCTCCAGCGCGGCGAACCCAGCGAGCTGTCCATCATCGCGATCTTGTAGCTGTTGCCCGAGCCCTGGGCGACGGCGATCTTCTTGCCGTCGTAGGACACCGAGGGCTTGGCATTGTAGTTGCCCTGGAAGGTCACGCGCTCGGCGCTGCCGCCGCCCGCACCCACCTTGTAGACCTGCGGACGGCCGCCGCGGTCGGAGGTGAAGTACACCGCGCTGCCATCCGGCGCCCAGGTCGGCTCGGTATCGATGGCGAAGTGGTTGGTCAGCTGGGTCAGCTGCTTGCTGCCCAGGTCCATCACGTAGATTTCCGGGTTGCCCGAACGCGACAGGGTTAGGGCCAGCTTGCGGCCGTCCGGCGAGAACGCCGGGGCGCTGTTGATGCCGCGGAAGCTGGTGACCAGCTCACGCGCGCCGGTGCCGATGTTCTGGATGTAGATGGCCGAATTGCCACGCTCGAAGCTGACGTAGGCCAGCTTGCTGCCATCCGGGCTCCACGACGGCGACAGCAGCGGCTCGGCCGAACGCACGATGGTCTGCGGGTTGTAGCCGTCGGAGTCGGCCACCATCAGCGCATAGCGCATGGCATCGCCCTTGCCGCTGGCGGTCACGTAGGCGATGCGGGTCCAGAAGGCGCCGCGCACACCGGTGATCTTTTCGTAGATGGCGTCGGCCATCTGGTGGGCAACGTCGCGCATGGCGTTGCCACGGGCGGTCATCGCCAGGCCCAGCAGGCGCTCCCCCTTGGGCACGTCGAACAGTTCGTACTCGACGCGGTAGGCGCCAGCCCCGGCGTCGAGCACGCGGCCGACCACGATGTAGTTCTGCTTCAGCGCGCGCCAGGTGGCGAACTGGATGTCGCCGCCGCGCACCGGCTTTTCGACGATCTGCGCTTCGGGCAGCGTACGGAACTGGCCCGAACGCTCCAGGTCGGCACGGACCACGCCAGCGACGTCGGTCTGCGGTGCAGCCGCCGAACCCTGATAGGGCATCGGCACGATGGTGATCGGCAGCGCGGAGGCATTGCCGCCGATGATGTCGATATCCAGCCCCTTCTGCTGCGCGACGGCAGCAAAGGGCAGCAACAGGGCCGCAAACACGGCAAGCCAGCGAGGCATCTTTTTCATGGAGCGCTCAATAGGGGGAAACCGGAACGAGGGATAACAAAGCGGAAGTGAACCGCTTCGCAATCATGAACCAAGGGTACGTGAATTCCGGGTCAGTTCCAGCCCGTCCTCTCACGCACCGTTAACGTCGTGGCTAACATCGCGCCCGCCTGCCCCGTCACGCCGCCCAGCGGGGCGGTGTTCGACAGCAGTCCACAGACTGCCCGACCGGAACCGGGCCGACCAGAGGCAGGCACGACAAACGTGGGCACGAGCGGCCGTGCTGGCCGCCCTGCCCGGCCGCCTCAGCGATCCTGGGCGGTAAAGGTGAAGTTGAGCGTGCGCGCGAATACCGACTCAAAGCCGCGATACGGCAGCGGCTGCGCGTTGAGCACAGCGGCCTCGATCGAACGCTTGCCGGCCTCGTCGTACGGGCAGTTCGGGCTGACCTTGGCCTGCATCACCGTGCCACCCGGAATCTGGGTAATGGTGATCTGGCAGCGCTGGCCCAGCGGCACCGTATCCGGGCGCACCCACTGCGACAGTACCTTGGCCTGGATCGCGGCTGCGTACTTGGCCGAAAGATCGTCGCTGTTGCCTCCACCACCGGCGGCCGGCTGGGACGCACCGCTGGCACCGGCGGCGGCACTGCCGGCAGCGTTGCGCGCGGCGGCCACCTGGCGCAGCTTCTGTTCGGCCAGCTTGGCTTCCTTCTCGGCCTGCTCGCGGCGGGCACGGATCTCGGCGATCTTCTTCTGCTTCTCGGCCTCGGCCTTGTCAGCGGCCACGCGCTCCTGCTCGGCCTGCTTCTTCTTCTCGTCCGCTTCCTGCTGCTTTGCCAGGCGCAGCTTCTGCTCCGCTTCTTCCTGGCGCTTGCGTTCGGTCAGGTCGATCTGCTCCTGGCGGCGCTTGGCTTCCTGCTCCTGCTTGGCCTTCTCCTGCGAGATGGCCAGCGCGCTCACCGCTTCCTGGTCCTTGGTGTCCGGCTGCGCGACGCGCTCCTGCGCCTGTTGCTGCTGCGGCGTGGGGGCGTCCTGCGGGCGCGGCTCGGGGATCGGCTGCGGCGGCGGAATGGTGTCTTCCGGCACCGGGACCGGCTCGGCCACCGGCGGCGGCAGGTCTTCCAGCTTTTCCGACTGCCGCAGGGCCTGGCGCGCAGCGGAGGCCTCGGACGCAGACAGCGCCAGGCTGGCCTCGACCGACGGATCACCGGCGGCGGCGTCGGTGTTGCGCTCGGGCGACCAGAACCAGGCCACGATGAAGACCAGCGCGACCAGCAGGTGCACCAGCAACGCCAGCGCCAGGGGCAGGCCCCAGCCGGGTTCGCGCTGCTGCGGGGGTGGCAGGGCGTCAGCGTGCATCGGTGGCCAGGCCTACCTTGTCTACCTTGGCGCGCTTGATCACATCCATCGCGGCGATGACCTTTTCATAGGCCACGGCACGGTCGGCGGCGACGATCACGCGCACGCCCTTGTCCTGGGCGGCGATGCCGGCCAGGCGGCCTTCCAGTTCCTCGGCCGACACGGCAGTCGGTTCCTTGGCATCGGGCAGCTTCAGGCTGAGCTGGCCGTCCTGGCGCACCGAGACGATCACCGGGTCCTGCTTGCTTTCCAGCGCCTTGGCGTTGGACTGCGGCAGGTCGACGTCGAAGCTCAGCGTGAGCAGCGGCGCAGTGACCATGAAGATGATCAGCAGCACCAGCATGACGTCGATGTAGGGAACGACGTTGATTTCCGATTTCAGCTTGCGGCGCTTGCGGCGACCGATGGCAGCGGACATGGCTTGGACTCCCGGGTCAGGCGCTTACTCGTCGCCAGCGCTCTGGCGCTGCAGGATGGAGCTGAACTCTTCGGCAAAGGTCTCGAACCGCACCGACATGCGCTCAACGCGGGTGGTGAAGCGGTTGTAGGCCCACACTGCCGGGATGGCCACGAACAGGCCGATGGCGGTGGCGAACAGCGCTTCGGAGATGCCCGGGGCAACGGCGGCGATGCCGGCCTGCGCACCGCTGCTGATCATGTCGTGCATGGTCACCATGATGCCGAACACGGTGCCGACCAGGCCTACGTACGGCGCGGTCGAGCCGATGTTGGCCAGCAGCTCCAGGTTACGCTCGAGCTGGTCCACTTCGCGGGTGTAGGTGGTGCGCATGGCACGCTGTGCGCCTTCCAGCTGCGCGCGGCCGTCCAGCCGGCGCTTGTCGCGCAGGCGGGTGTATTCGCGGAAACCGGCTTCGAAGATCGCTTCCAGGCCACCGACATTGCGGCTGCGGTCGGTGGCCGAGCTGTACAGCTTGCCCAGGTCGGCGCCGGACCAGAAGCGGTTCTCGAACTCGTCGGCTTCACGGGTGGCCTGCTTGAACACGCGGGCCTTGCGGAAAATGATCACCCAGCTGACGAACGAGCCGACCAGCAGCAGCAGCACGATGATCTTCACCGGCAGGCTGGCCTTGGCCATCAGCTCGAGGTAGTTGATGCCGCCGCCGGTGGTGGCCTGGGCAAGGGTCTGGGTCGCGGCGTTGCTGACATCGGCCGGCAGTGCCTCGGTGACCGTGGCCTGCAGGGCCAGGAGCGTTGCGATCATCCGTTGTTCCTCAAAGTTCGGATTCGGGGTGGAGGTGGGGTTGCAGCATGGCAAGGACGGCCTCGTCCATGCCACGCGGGCGGAAACTGGCCGCTTCCAGTGCGGCGATGCGGACCTGGGCCGACAGCAGCAGTTCGCCATCGCGCAGGATCTGCTGCTCGAAGACCATGCTGGCCTTCTTCAGCTGGACCAGGCGGGCGCTCACCTGCAGGGTGTCATCCAGCCGTGCCGGCCTGATGAAATCCATCTGCATCGAACGCACCGCGAAGATCATGCCGTGCTCGATGCGCATGCGCTCCTGGCCGTAGCCCAGCGCGCGCATCCATTCCGTCCGGGCCCGTTCCATGAAGGCCACGTACCGGGCGTGGTAGACCACGCCACCGGCATCGGTATCTTCCCAGTAAATGCGTGTCGGCCAACTGAATCGCGGCTCAACCGACATCGGGAACCTCGGCGAACAGGTCCTGCGGCGGGTTCTTGGGTTTCAGGCCCATGTGCCGGTAGGCCTTGTGCGTGGCCATGCGGCCACGCGCAGTGCGCACCAGGAAGCCCTGCTGGATCAGGTAGGGCTCGACCACGTCTTCCAGCGTGCCGCGCTCTTCGGACAGCGCCGCAGCCAGCGATTCGATGCCGACCGGGCCACCGTCGAAGTAGTCCACCATCGTTTTCAGCAGGCGCCGGTCAAGCTCGTCGAAGCCTTCCGGGTCGACCTTGAGCATCTTCATCGCGGCCTGGGCCACCGGCTCATCGATGTGGCCACCTGCCTTGACCTGCGCGTAGTCGCGCACGCGTCGCAGCAGGCGGTTGGCGATACGCGGGGTACCCCGCGCGCGGCGCGCGATCTCCCCTGCCCCATCGGCGGTGCAGTCGATGCCGAGGATGCTGGCGGAGCGGCGCACGATACGGGTCAGCTCCTCGACGCTGTAGAACTCCAGGCGCTGGACGATGCCGAAGCGGTCGCGCAGCGGCGCGGTCAGCAGGCCGGCGCGGGTGGTGGCGCCGATCAGGGTGAACGGCGGCAGGTCGATCTTGATCGAGCGCGCCGCGGGGCCCTCGCCGATCATGATGTCGATCTGGAAGTCTTCCATCGCCGGGTACAGCACTTCCTCGACCACCGGCGACAGGCGATGGATCTCGTCGATGAAGAGCACATCGTGTGGCTGCAGGTTGGTCAGCAGCGCGGCCAGGTCGCCGGCCTTCTCGATCACCGGGCCGGAGGTCACCCGCAGGGCCACGCCCAGTTCATTGGCGATGACATGACTGAGGGTGGTCTTGCCCAGGCCCGGCGGCCCGAAGATCAGCACGTGGTCGAGGGCGTCGCCACGCCCCTTGGCCGCCTGGATGTAGATCTCCATCTGCTCGCGCACCGGCACCTGGCCGAGGTAATCGGCAAGGCGCTTGGGGCGGATGCTGGCGTCGGCGGCGTCATCCTCGCGGGTGGCGCCGGCGCCGATGATGCGGTCGTCGGTCATGTGCTGATTATGCGGCAAAAGTACGGGTTTCGGCCGGGCTGCGCCCGGCACCCGCAGAGGCCGAAGCAACGGCAACAGCCGAAGCAAGAGCAGAAGCAGGGTTGCTGAGGGATGGCAGGGTGGGTCCGGCTGCGGGGGGGCCGTAAATACGTCCATGTAGGCTCGGTCGCCGCATCCATGCGGCTCACGCCCCCGCAACCGGACCCACCCCGCCTTCGACAGATTCCCGCGATCTGTCTGGATGGCGTGGCCTGCTCTGCCCGCTCTTGGTGGGTGTCGACCTTGGTCGACACGGTAGATCCACGCCATGCGTGGATGGAACGGTGCAGCCGAGCAATGCCCAGCTGCTGGCGCGGAACACTTCGGGAAGCCCAGCCCCCTTGTTGTTCAAGGGGGCGCGCCGATAGGCGGGGGGATAAGGTGGAATGCGCGCGGGGCCCACGGTTTGCGCAGCAAATCGTGGGACGTAGCGCAGGTGGAGATTAAATCTCTACCTGCGCGCCCAGCTCGACCAAACGGTTGCCTGGAATCCGGAAGAAGCCCGTGGCCGGCGCGGCATTCCGATGCATCAGCGCGAACAGCTTGTCGCGCCAGATCGGCATGCCGCGGTTGGCGGTGGCCACGATGGTCTCGCGGCTGGCGAAGAAGGTGGTGTCCATCGGGTCGAAGTAGATGCCGCCGTGGTCGCACGAGCGCATCAGCGCCAGCGGCACGTCCGGGGTCTCCATGAAGCCGAAGCGCACGTAGACCCGGTAGAACTCGTCGCCCACCGATTCGATCTTCAGCCGCTGTCCCTCCGGCGCGTACGGCACCGGCAGCGTCACCACGTGCAGGAACACGTTGCGCTCGTGCAGCACCTTGTTGTGCTTGAGGTTGTGCATCAGCGCGTGCGGGGCCACGGTCGGGTCGGCGGTGAGGAACACGGCGGTGCCCGGCACGCGTACCGGCGGTGCCAGCATCAGGCCCGGCAGGAAGGTATCCAGGCGGATGCCGTCCTTGCGGATCTCATCGCGCAGCAGTTCGCGGCCACGGCGCCAGGTGCGCATCATGGTGAACAGGAAGATGCCCAGCACCACCGGGAACCAGGCGCCCTGCAGCAGCTTGGCGCCGTTGGCGATGACGAAGCCGAGGTCGATGATGAAGAACACCACGCACAGCGGCAGCAGCCAGGCGCGCGCCTTCGGCCACAGCGAGCGGGCGACCAGGGCCAGCAGCAGGGTATCGATCAGCATGGTGGCCGACACCGAGATGCCGTAGGCCACGGCCAGGTTGGACGAGCTGCGGAAGGCCAGCACCAGGCCGATCACCATCACCGCGATACCCCAGTTGATCCCCGGGATGTAGATCTGGCCGATGGTGTCGTGCGAGGTGTGCTTGATGCGCATGCGCGGGATGTAGCCCAGCTGCATGGCCTGGCGCGAGACCGAGAACGCGCCGGTGATGACCGACTGCGAGGCGATCACCGCCGCCATCGTGGCCAGGATGATCATCGGGTACAGCGCCCACGACGGCACGGCCTCGAAGAACGGGTTCTTCAGCGCCTCGGGATGGTTGAGCACCAGCGCGCCCTGCCCCAGGTAGTTCAGCACCAGGCACGGCAGCACGAAGAAGTACCAGGCGTGGCGGATCGGCTTGGCGCCGAAATGGCCCATGTCGGCGTACAGCGCTTCGCCGCCGGTCACTGCCAGCACCACCGCACCGAGGATGAAGATGCCGTGCCAGCTGTGCTCCATGAAGAAGCGGATCGCCCACCACGGGTTGAAGGCTTTCAGCACTTCCGGCGCGTCGACGATGTTGTAGATGCCGATCGCCGCCAGCGAAATGAACCAGACCGAGGTGATCGGGCCGAACGCCTTGCCGATCTTCTCCGTACCGAAGCGCTGCGCGGCGAACACCATCAGCAGCACCACCACGGTGATCGGCACGATGAACGCATGCAGGCCGGGGGCCGCCACCTCCAGGCCTTCGACCGCGCCCAGCACTGAAATGGCCGGGGTGATCACGCCGTCGCCGAAGAACAGCGAGGCGCCGAAGATGCCCAGGATGCCCACCACATAGGCCGAGCGCGACCCGTTGCGCAGCGTGCGCTGGGTCAGCGCCATCAGCGCCATGATGCCGCCCTCGCCGTCATTGTCGGCGCGCATGATGATGGTCACGTACTTCAGCGTAACCACGATGTTCAGCGCCCAGAACGCCAGCGACAGCACGCCCAGCACGGTGTCGTGGTCGCTGTTGAGCCCATAGTGCGGCGAGAACGCCTCCTTCAGGGTGTACAGCGGGCTGGTACCGATATCGCCGAAGACCACGCCGATCGCACCGATGATCAGCGCCATGCCTCCGGCTGGAGGAGCGTGACCGTGGCCGCCGGGGGCAGCTGCGTGCGGGGTTTGACTGCTGGACATGGGACTCCTGGCGAAGCTCAGGCGGTTCGTTGAAGGAAAGGAAGGCGGATCAGCGCAGCGCCGACTGCAGCGCCTTGCGGATCACGGTGGCCACTTCGTCGCCTTCATTGAAGGCGTCCCGGGCCATGCGGGCGGCTTCAGCCGGCTTGTAGCCCAGCTGCTGCAGCGCCACGGTGGCATCGGACAGCGGGTCGGCCGGGGCCGGGCCACTGCCGGTGGGCAGCGCGCCGCCGGCACCGAACTGGGCGGCGCGGTCACGCAGCTCCAGCACCATGCGCTCGGCGGTCTTCTTGCCGATGCCCGGAATGCGGGTCAGCGCGGTGATGTCGCCGGCCTGGACCATGCGCGCGAATTCCTCGACGGTGACGCCTGACAGCACGGCCAGCGCGATCTTCGCGCCGATGCCGCTGACCTTCTGCACGTCGCGGAAGAGGCGCCGCTCGCCCTCGCGCAGGAAGCCGTACAGCGAGACGCTGTCTTCCTTCTGTGCGTAATGGGTGTACAGGGTGACCTCGCGGCCGAGCTCGGGCAGGTCATAGAAGGTGCTCATCGGCGCCTCCAGCTCGTAGCCCACTCCGTTCACGTCCACCACCAGCCACGGCGGCGCCTTGTAGGCGACGATGCCGCGCAGTCGACCGATCATTGCGTGCAGCTCCTCATTTGCGGCCCCACGCCTGGCGGGCACTGAGCCCCAGGCGGTTGGCCGTCGCCCTTACGTGGGCATGGGTGATCGCCACCGCCAACGCGTCGGCCGCGTCGGCCTGCAGCTTGGTTTTCAGGTTGAGCATGAGCCCGACCATGTGTTGAACCTGTTGCTTTTCGGCGCCACCGCGGCCGACCACCGCCAGCTTGATCTCGCTGGCCGCATATTCGTGCACCGGCAGGTCGCGCAGCACCACGGCCGAGATCGCCGCGCCACGGGCCTGGCCCAGCTTCAGCGCTGAATCGGGGTTGCGGGCCATGAACACGCGTTCGATGGCCACTTCCTGTGGCTCGTATTCGCGGCACAGGTCGGCCAGGCCCAGCACCAGCAGCTTCATGCGCTGCGGGAAGTCGTCGGCGCCCAGCAGCACCAGCGGCTGGTGGTGCACGTGGCTGACGCGGCCGGTGGCGTCGACATCGATGATGCCGACCCCGGTCCGCTGTGAACCGGGGTCGATGCCGAGGATGCGGGTCATGCCGCACTCCTGGCGGGGCGGAACGGGATGCGCTGGCAGGCGTATGGGCTCATGACTGTCCGCGGTGACCGTTCAACGGCCCGCGCCCAGGCCGTCGAAGACGGCTCAGGCGTAGGCGTCGGCGCCGAGTTCGGCGTTGGAGTACACGTCCTGCACGTCGTCCAGGTCTTCCAGCATGTCCAGCAGCTTCTTGACCTGCAGGGCGACGTCGCCTTCGACCTTGATGTCGTTGTCGGCGCGGAAGGTGATCTCGGCGTGGTCGGCGACATGGCCCGCAGCGGTCATTGCATCCTTGACCGCGTTGAACGCGTCAGGGCTGGTGACCACATCGATCGAGCCGTCGTCCGGATAGACCACAATGTCATCGGCGCCGGCCTCGATGGCCGCCTCGGTGATGGCTTCCTCGTCGGCACCCGGGGCGAAGCTGAGCACGCCCAGGCGCTTGAACATGAAGGCCACCGAGCCTTCGGTGCCCATGTTGCCGCCGCACTTGCTGAACGCATGGCGGACATCGGCCACGGTGCGCACGCGGTTGTCGGTCAGGCAATCGACGATCACGGCCACGCCACCCGGGGCGTAGCCCTCGTAGCGGATTTCCTCGTAATCGACGCCTTCCAGTTCACCGGTGGCCTTCTTGATGGCGCGCTCGATCACGTCCTTGGACATGTTCACGGCCAGGCCCTTGTCCACCGCCACGCGCAGACGCGGGTTGTTGTTGGGGTCGCCTCCACCGCCGCGCGCGGCAACGCCGATCTCGCGGATGATCTTGGTGAAAATCTTGCCGCGCTTCGCGTCGGACGCGTTCTTGCGGGCTTCGATGGAGGGGCCTCTACCCATGGGTGCTACCGTCTGGCTGCTTCAGGATCAAGGCGCGGATTCTACCTGATCGGGGGCGGCAACCGTGTCTAGGCCCTTATTGTTGTAGAGCCGAGCCAATGCTCGGCTCAATGGGCCCGACGGAATGCAGCCGAGCATGGGCTCGGCTCTACAGGGCGGCCCCGCCCCCCCCTGCCCCTATGCCGCCGCCGCGTCGCGGCTGTGGTCGAACTGGCCGTGGCGCAGGAAATGCGCGGTCTGCCGGGCAGCGTCGGGCGACACCACCAGGCCACTATGGCTGGTACGCACCACGCAGTGGTCAGCCAGCCCCGGCAGGCGGGTCTCGGCCAGGGCCACGGTGCCATCGGAGGCGTCGTCCATCGCGCCCAGCAGGCTGCCCAGCCCATGCGGCACTGAGCCGGCGATCAACCCAACCTCGGCCTTGCCCTGCCAGTCCGGCAGGCCATCCAGCAGCAGCTCGCTGCTGCGGCCCAGCGCCAGGCCCCAGCCATGATCGGACAACGAGCGCGCGGTGCCACTGCCGCGCAGCGGCGAGCCCAGGCAGACCACGCGCTGTACCGGCAGCTGCGGATTGCGCCGCAGCGCTTCCAGCGCCAGCAGCCCGCCCAGGCTGTGGCCGACCAGCGACAACGGGCCGGCATCGGCCAGCCGCTCCAGCAGCTGCGGCACGGCCACGTCCGGGCCACCGAACACCGAGGAATAACCAAACGCGTGCACCTGGAAGCCACGCGCGCGCAGGCGCCAGGCCAGCGGCCCGACCCAGGCGCGGGCATTCCAGATGCCATGCAGCAGCAATACGGGGGGAGTCATGCAAACAGCCTGGCAGTCAGCGGGGCAGGAACGTACGGTGATTGAACACGCGCGCGCAGCAAGCGGCGGTGAACATCAGGCTGCGCGCGGTGCGCGGCGCAGGATGAATTCGAGATCGTTCGTGTCGCCCACCGGGAACAGGTATTCGCCGGCCTTCTCGAAACCGTAGCGGGCGTAGAAGCGCTGTGCGCCGAAGTTTTCCGACCACACGCCCAGCCACAGGGTGCGCGGGCCTTCGTGTTCCAGCCAGGCCAGTGCGGTTTCCAGCAGGCGGCTGCCCCAGCCACAGCTCTGCTGGGTCTTGATCAGGTACAGGCGCTTGAGCTCGCCGTCACCGGGCTTCACGTCCGGGTGCGGCAGGCCACAGGGACCGGCGGCGGCATGGCCGACCGCCTCCCCGTCCAGCTCGAGCAGCCACACCGCGTAATCCGGGTGGGCCAGGATCACGCGCTGGCGCTCGACCGTATAGGCCTCCTCAAGGAAGGCCTGGAGGTCCTGCGGCGGATACAGATGGCCGAAGGTTTCGGTGAACGTGCGGGCCGCCAGCGCCGACAGGGTCGGCGCGTCGTCCACAGTAGCGCGGCGGATCGAATACATGCAGGAAGTTGACGTCAGCGCGGAGGGACGGTCAAGCCTTTTCCGACGATTCCGCTTCTTCGTCTTCCTCGTCCTCTTCCTCGTATTCCTCTTCGTCCTCTTCTTCCTCGCCTTCCTCGCCTTCCTCGTCCTCGTCGTACTCTTCCTCTTCGTCGTCTTCGTAATCCTCGACGCCGAAGTCTTCACCGTCCCAGCGGCCTTCGCCGTCGGAGACGAAGGTCAGGGCCATCGCCGCCGGGTTGGTACCGACGCGGACCAGCCAACCACCGAACACACGCGCACGCTCGGTGACCAGATTGGCCTCGGCGCCTTCATTGCCCAGCTTTTCCCACTCCAGCGAAAACGCGAACTCGGTCATTGCCTGGATCTCCTGATCAGTTGGTCTTGGGGCGAACCTGGATGTGCACTTCGGCCAGCTGCGCGTCGACGATCGGCGACGGCGCGTCGGTCATCAGATCCTGTGCACCGGTGGTCTTCGGGAACGGGATCACGTCGCGGATCGACTCGGTGCCGGCCATCAACGCGGCGATGCGGTCGATACCGAAGGCGATGCCACCGTGCGGCGGCGCGCCGTAGTTCAGCGCGTCGAGCAGGAAGCCGAACTTGGCACGGGCCTCCTCGGCACCGATGCCGAGCAGCTCGAACACCGCGCTCTGCATGTCCGGACGGTGGATACGGATCGAACCACCGCCGATTTCATTGCCGTTGAGCACCATGTCGTAGCCGCGCGAAACGGCGGTACGGGCGTTGGCGCGCAGGTCGGCGATGTCGTCCACGGCCGGTGCGGTGAAGGGGTGGTGCAGGGCGACGTAACGCTGTTCTTCCTCGTCCCACTCGAACATCGGGAAGTCGGTGACCCACAGCGGCGCCCAGCCCTCGGCGACCAGGCCGAAGTCCTTGCCGGCCTTCAGGCGCAGGGCGCCCATGAAGTCGGAGACCTTGTTGTAGCCACCGGCGCCGAAGAACACGATGTCACCGTTGCCGGCACCGACGTGGGCGACCAGCGCGGCGAAGGACGCTTCGCTGAAGAACTTCTGGATCGGCGAGCTGACTTCGCCGTTGTCGGCGATCTTGATGTAGGCCAGGCCCTTGGCGCCGTACTTGGCGGCATGCGCGGCGTATTCGTCGATCTGCTTGCGCGACAGCGACGCACCGCCCGGGATGCGCAGCGCAGCCACGCGGCCCTCGGCATCATTGGCCGGGCCGGTGAACACCGGGAACTCGCTGTCCTTGACCAGTTCAGCCACGTCCACCAGTTCCAGCGCGATGCGCAGGTCCGGCTTGTCCGAGCCGTAGCGGCGCATGGCTTCAGCCCAGGTCATCCGCGGGAAGCTGGCATCCAGCTGCACGTCCACCACTTCCTTGAAGATGGCGCGGATCATGTCTTCGACGAAGTCCTGCACGTCGCGCTCGCGGACGAAGGCGAATTCCATGTCCAGCTGGGTGAACTCCAGCTGGCGGTCGGCACGCAGGGCCTCATCGCGGAAGCAGCGCGCGATCTGGTAGTAGCGGTCGAAGCCGGCCACCATCAGGATCTGCTTGAACAGCTGCGGGCTCTGCGGCAGGGCGTAGAACTCGCCCGGGTGCATGCGCGCCGGCACCAGGAAGTCGCGCGCGCCTTCCGGGGTGGCCTTGGTCAGGATCGGGGTTTCGATGTCCTGGAAGCCCTTCTCGTCCAGGTGGCGGCGCAGGGCCTGCACCAGCTTGATGCGGGTGCGCTGCATGCGCTGCATTTCCGGGCGGCGCAGGTCCAGGTAGCGGTACTTCAGGCGGGTTTCCTCGCCCGGGTTCTCGTGGGCGTGGAACGGCAGCGGCGCGGCCTTGTTCAGCACGGTGATGGCGGTGGCGATCACTTCCACCTTGCCGGTGCGCATCTTGTCGTTCACCGCGTGGCGGGCGCGCACGACGCCTTCCACATGCAGCACGTCCTCGTAGCCCAGCGACGCGGCCACGGCGAACACTTCGGCATTGTCGACCTCCACCGTCACCTGCACGATGCCTTCATGATCGCGGAGATCGATGAAGCAGACGCCGCCCTGGTTACGGGCCACGTCGGTCCAGCCGGCGAGGGTGACAGTCTGGCCAATCAGGGTCTCGTCGACCAGGCCGCAGAAGTGGGTACGCATGGGGGGAAGCTCCGCTGGAGAACGCCGGCACCGGATGGGGGCCGGAAAGCCTCGTATTCTGCGGCCGAGGCCCCGGCCGGGGCAAATCCGGCCAGTCACACCGGCTTGATCGCCCCCCTCCCTATAGTCGGGCACCTGCCACCGTATGGGATGCCGCCATGAAACCGCTGTCCCTGGCCAGCCTGGCCGTAACCCTCAGCCTGGGTGCCCTGGGCACCCTCACCCTGCCCGCCCCATCCGCCTCTGCGCAGAACGGGGTGATCCGCTGCGAAAGCCAGAGCAACCGCGAACGGGTCTGCAACACCGGCTGGCGCGGCGCGCAGCTGGTCCGTCAGTTGTCTGGCAGCCCCTGCGAGGAAGGCCGCACCTGGGGCAGCCGCAACGGCACCATCTGGGTCACCGGCGGCTGCCGCGCCGAGTTCGTCGAGTCGCGCGGCGGCTGGGGCGGTGGCAATGGCGGCGGCTGGGGTGGCAACAACGGTCGACCCGGCGAGACCATCCGCTGCGAAAGCCAGAACAATCGCGAGCGCAGCTGCCCGGTCGGCTGGCGCAATGCCCGCCTGGTCCGCCAGTTGTCCGGCAGTCCTTGCGAGGAGGGCCGTACCTGGGGTGTGCGCAACGGCGCGGTGTGGGTCAGCAATGGCTGCCGCGCCGAATTCGCCGAGGCCCGCGGCTGGGGCGGTGGTGGTGGCGGCTGGGGCGGTGGCAACAGCAACTATTCCGTCACCTGCAGCAGCAACAACAACCGTTCGCAGACCTGCGACTGGGATGATCGCCAGGGCCGGCCAGTGCTGCAGCAGCAGCTGTCCGGCAGCGCCTGCCAGGAAGGCCGCAGCTGGGGCTACTCGCGCGGCCAGGTGTGGGTGAGCAACGGCTGCCGCGCGCGCTTCGGTACGCGCTGAGTTGCGGGGGCGGATCCCTGGCCAGCGGCCAGGGCTCTTACCCCGGCCAGGCATCCCGCATCCACGCATGGCGTGGGTCTACTGGCGGTCTTTCCGGGGTCGGAGCCCTCCGCAGGAGGGATCCGATCCCGCGATCACGGTGCGGGCGCTTTGTCGTCGCCCCAGGGCGGCGGCGGCAGATCGACCGGCTTGCTCAGGTCGAACTGCACGCGGAACCGGCGGCCCTCCGGGCGCGTCAACTCGTAGACGAACGTCTGGTCCGGATCGATCTCCATCGCCCAGGTGTTGTGCGTGGAAGCCAGCATGTCGGCACGGCGGAACATCGCCACCGAGTCGGCATCGGCCGGGAACTGCTGACGTTCGGCAGTTCCCGGCGGCGTGCTGTCGCCACCGTACAGGGTGATCGCGTCGGGGCTGCCGTCTTCGTGGCGATGGTCGTGTTTCAGGCGCAGCCCGTTCGGCGTGCGGGTCAGCACCCAGGTCCGCGAGTGGTCATCACCGACATGGAACGGGATGCGCAGCTCATGCGCCGGATCGGCGCAGCCGCGCACATGCATCACCAGGCGCTGCCCGGCGAACGGGTCCTTGCCGGTTGGTGCCGGCGTGTCCTCCACCACCTTGCCTGCGTAGGCCTGGCCGCAATGTGCGGCGATGGCGGCCATGAACGCATCGGCCGGTGCGGTCGCCAGGTCATGGGCGACCGTATCGGAGCGCTGCGTGCACGCAGCGAGGCTGAGCAGGAGGGCGGCGGTAGTGGCAACGGCAATCGGTCTCATGCCCCAACCCTAACGGCCATGGCCGATGGGCGCAAACCGCGCGCCAGGTCCGCTCAGCGCTCGGCAGACGGTGCTGCCGGCAGTACTTCGGTCGCCGCCACCGGTGCGGCCTCGCCCTCGCCGGCCGGCTCCTGTTCCACCGGGTCGACATCGAACGGGGTACGGAACACCAGCGACGGCAGCAGCGTGGTCAACGCGGCATACAGCAGCAGCGCGCCGAACAGCACCGCCGGAATCTGGAAGCGCTCGCGCATGATCGCCGCCAGCACCAGGGTGAAGATCAGCGTCGGTGCCAGCGCCAGCGAGACCCGCAGGCTGCTGCGGAAGCTCTCGCCGAACATCACCCGGCGCTGCAACCAGACCACGCCGATGCGCAGCGGCAGCACCACCAGGGTGATCACGATGCCCAGCCCCAGCGCCTCGAAGCTGAGCGCTTCACTGGGCACCTTGGTGCCGGCGTTGAAGAAGTAGAACGGCACGAAGAACGAGGCGAACAAGCGCAGCGCGTGCAGGTTCTCGTGCGAGGCCAGCAGCGGCATGCGCTGGTGCAGCAGACGCGCGACCAGCCCGGCGATGAACGCGCCGACCAGGTAGTACACGCCCAGCAGGTAGGTGATGTAGGCCGCCACCATGCCCACCATCACCAGCAGCGAGAACTCTGAACCCGGCGCGTGCGGCGCCACCCAGCGTCCCAGCGCGATGAACAGCAGCGGCAGGCCGACCATCATCGCCAGCAGGGCCAGGCTGGACAGCGCCATGTGGCCCGGATCGCCGGCCTGCAGCACGATGAACAACGCCGCCAGCGCCAGCAGTTCACCAGCGATGGCCTTGCTGGTCACCCAGAACCGCTCGTCTTCGCTCAGGCCCAGCCGTGACAGCGAATCCATGATGAAACCAGTGGAGGGCGTCAGCAGCGCCAGCGCCAACAGGCCGGCGGCCTGCCAAGGCAATCCCGCATAGCGCCAGGCCAGCCAGCCCACGCCGAACAGCGTCGCACTGCGGATCACCAGGTGCGCCAACAGCGGCCACATGCCACGACGTAGCGCCTGCAGGTCCACTTCCAGGCCCGCGAACAGGAACAGCGAGGAAATACCCAGCGTGGCCAGCAGGCCGATCACCGCATCGTGGGCCTGGTCGCCCAGCCAGAGCATGCCGATGATGCCGAACAGCAGGCAGGTCAGTGGTGCGGGCAGGCTGAAGCGCTGCAGCGCGCGCGGGATCACCAGCAGCGCGAAGATCAGCAGCAGGTAGATCAACTCATGGCTCATCGGGGTCTTCCGTGGGGTTCGAACGCGCGCAGGATGCGCGCGCCGAACCGATCCGGCAAGCCACGTTTGAATGACCCCGGTTACCTCATCCAATCAGTCGGTCGGCGATCCGGCCTACCTGGGCCAGCACCAGGGCGCGCTGCTCGTTGCTGATCGCGCCGGCCTGCAGATAGGCGGTCAGCACCCACGGCGCGCCGCCCGCGCGCGGCCACAACACGGCGATGTCGTTGCGCGCGTCCTCGCCATTGCTGCCGGTCTTGTCGCCCACCCGCCAGCGCTTGCCCAGGCCCGCGCGCAGGCAGGCATCGCCGGTTTCATTGTCGATCAACCAGTCGGCCAGCTGCTGGCGCGATGCCGGCTGCAGCACTTTCCCCAGCACCACGCGCTGCAGCGAACCAGCCATCGCCGCCGGCGTGGTGGTGTCGCGCGGGTCACCTTCGGCGAAGCTGTTCATTTCCGGCTCCAGCCGGTCGCTGCGGCTGACCGCATCGCCGCTGGCACGCAGGAACGCGGTGACCGCTGGCGGCCCGCCGACCACACCGAACAACAGGTTGGCAGCCGTGTTGTCGCTGGTGATGACCGTGGCCCGGCACAGGTCGCGCACGGTCATGTCCTTGCCGGCATGGCGGCGGGTCACCGGTGCGTGCGAGAGCAGGTCGGCCTCGCGCACCGGTACGCGCCGGTCGAGCAGCGAAGGGGTGCGTTCGGCCTGGCTGAGCACGGTCGCGGCCAGCATGCTCTTGAAGGTGCTGCACATCGGGAAACGCTCGTCCTGGCGATGGCCGACGCGGCGGCCGCTGGCGGTATCGAGCAGGGTCACGCCCAGACGGCCGGCGCAGGCCTTCTCCAGCGCGGCGAAATCACTGGCGGCGGCGATGGCCGCATCGGCCGGGGCGGCGGCGGTCGTGGCGCCCGCCGCACGTGCCAGCAACGGCAGGGCGAGCGAGGAAGCAACAGCGGCACCACTGAACTGCAGGAATCGGCGACGGGCGAGCATGCGGGGTTCTCCTGGGGACCGTTCGATTATTGGCGTCGCCCACCGGGGCGACCAGCGCAAAAAATCAGCGCGAGCCATTAGCTGAACTCATGCCTGTCGCATTCAACCCCTTAATTTTCCGAAATCACCCGTTGCCACGCTAGGATCATCCATCACTCCAGCTCACGACTGCGCCATGCTGCACCCGACCCTGCCGCTGAACGCCCTGCGCGCCTTCGAGGCCGCCGCGCGCCACCAGAATTTCACCCGTGCCGCGCTGGAGCTGTGCGTCAGCCAGGCCGCGCTGAGCCACCAGATCCGCAGCCTGGAGGACCGGCTCGGCATTCGCCTGTTCCATCGCCTGCCGCGCGGCGTTGCCCTGACCGATGAGGGTTCCGCGCTGTACCCGGTGCTCAGCGAATCGTTCGAGCGCATTTCGGCCAGCATCGCGCGTTACACCGGCGGACCTGCGCGTGAGGTACTGACCCTGGGCGTGGTCGGCACCTTCGCCACCGGCTGGCTGCTGCCACGACTGGCTGCGTTCGAGAGCGCGCATCCGGACATCGAGCTGCGCCTGCAGACCCACAACAACCGTATCGATCTGGCGGGAGAAGGGCTGGACCTGGCGATCCGCTTCGGTGATGGCGACTGGCAGGGCCAGCACTGCACGGCGATCCTCGACGCGCCCTTCGCACCGCTGTGCGCGCCGGCGCTGGCACGGCGCCTGAAGCAACCGCGTGACCTGGGCACGCTGCCACTGCTGCGCTCCTACCGCAGCGACGAGTGGCCGCGCTGGTTGCAGGCGGCCGGGGTCAGCGGCGTGGAGGCACGCGGGCCGGTATTCGATTCCTCGTTGACGGTGGCGATGGCCGCTGCCGGCGGTGCCGGCGTGGCGCTGCTGCCGTTGCGCATGTTCGAGCAGGAACTGGCCGAGGGCCGCTTGTTGCAGCCGTTCGGCACCACGCTGGAGCTGGGCCGCTACTGGCTGACACGGCTGCGCTCGCGCGTCGAACGTGAGCCGGCCAAGCGCTTCCGCGAGTGGCTGCAGGCGCAGTCATGATGTAGAGCCGAGCCCACGCTCGGCTGCTTCATGTCCAATACCGCGCTGCGCGCGCAAGCCGAGCATGGCTCGGCTCTACAAGAAAGCCAGCCGGCCAGCGGCCGGCACTACCGGTCAGGACTCCAGCAGTTCCATCCAGGCCGCTTCGGCTTTTTCAAGCTGCGCGGCAGCGGTTTCGCGGTCACGGCCGATCACCGCCATGCGCGTGGCATCGGCGTAATTGGCCGGGTCGGCCAGCTGCCGGTCCAGTTCGGCCAGGGCGCCTTCCAGCTCGGCCACCTTGGCTTCGGCGGCGGCCAGCTTGTGCGGGTTCACCGGCTTCTTCTGCACCACCTGCGCCACCGGGGCGGTCTTGACCACCACCGGCTCTTCCACCTGCTCCATGCGTGCCTTGGTGCCCTGCGCCTGCGGGCGGGTACGCAGCCAGGCGGCGTAGGCATCGAGGTCGCCGTCGAACGGCTCGACCACGCCATCGGCCACGCGCCAGTAGGTATCGCAGACCAGGCCGATCAGGTGGCGGTCGTGCGAGACCATCACGATCGCGCCTTCGAAGGTGGCCAGTGCTTCGGCCAGCGCTTCGCGCATTTCCAGGTCAAGGTGGTTGGTCGGTTCGTCCAGCAGCAGCACGTTCGGCTGCTGCCAGGCGATCAGCGCCAGCGCCAGGCGTGCGCGCTCGCCACCGGAGAAGCCATCGACCGGCTCGAATGCGCGGTCGCCGGGGAAGTTCCACTTGCCGAGGAAGTCGCGGAACGACTGGTTCGGCGCATCCGGGGCGATCTCGCGGAAGTGCTCCATCGGCGACTGGCCTTCGTGCAGCGACTCCACCGTGTGCTGGGCGAAGTAGCCGATCTTCAGGTCCGGGTGCGCCATGCGCTCGCCGACGATCGGTGCCAGTTCGCCCACCAGGGTCTTCACCAGCGTGGTCTTGCCGGCGCCGTTCGGGCCGAGCAGGCCGATGCGCTGGCCCGCTTCCAGGCCGAAGCCGACGTTGTGCAGGATCACCGCGTCCTTGCCGTAGCCGGCCTCGACGTGGTTCAGGCGGATCAGCGAGAACGGCAGCTTGGCCGGCGGCGCGAATTCGATGCGGAACTCACGCTCGGCGCGCACCGCTTCGGTGCCGGCCAGCTTGGCCAGGCGCTTCATGCGGCTCTGCGCCTGCGCGGCCTTGCTGGCCTGCGCCTTGAAGCGGTCGATGAAGCTCTGCAGGTGGGCGCGCTCGGCCTGTTCCTTCTCGTGCGCGATCTGCTGCTGGCGCAGCTGTTCGGCGCGCTGGCGCTCGAAATCGGTGTAGCCACCCGGGTAGAGCTTGGCGCCACCACCGTGCAGGTGCAGGGTGTGGGTGGCGACGTTGTCGAGGAACTCGCGGTCATGCGAGATCAGCAGCAGCGTACCCGGGTACTTCAGCAGCCACTGTTCCAGCCAGTACACCGCGTCCAGGTCGAGGTGGTTGGTCGGTTCGTCCAGCAGCAACAGGTCGCTGGGCATCATCAGCGCGCGCGCCAGGTTCAGGCGCACGCGCCAACCGCCGGAGAACGAGGACACCGCGCGGTGATGGGTCTCGGCCGGGAAGCCGAGGCCGTGCAGCAGCTTGCCGGCGCGCGCTTCGGCATCGTAGGCATTGAGCTCGGCCATCTTCGTGTGCGCCTCGGCCACCGCTTCCCAGTCTTCACGGGCGGTCGCCTCGGCCTCGGCGGCCAGCACCGCGGCCACTTCGATGTCACCGCCCAGCACGAAGCTCAGCGCCGGGTCCGGCAGCGACGGGGTTTCCTGCGCCACGCTGGCGATACGGACCTTGCCGGGCAGGTCGACGTCCCCCTTGTCGGCCTCCAGCTCGCCCTTCACCGCCGCGAACAGGCTGGACTTGCCAGCACCGTTGCGGCCGACCACACCCACCCGGTAACCGGCGTGCAGGGTCAGGTCGACATTGGACAACAGCAGCCGCTCGCCGCGGCGCAAGGCGAAATTACGAAGGGAGATCATCGGGGGAGGGGTCCATATAACCGGATGGAATGTGCTGGTAAGCACTGTTCCTGCGACGCAATTCTAGCGTTAACGAATACTTGACGTGTCCCGGGATGCGCAGTGGCCGACGTTCCTCTCTCCCACGTCCTCGCCGCGCGCGTCCCGGGCTCCCTTCCCGCCAGCGCTGATCCGGGCTAAATGGTTGCTGCTGCAACGTTTTTTCTGACGCCCGGCATTTGACAGGCACTGAATATCCCGTTAATTGCTGTATTGCGCACCGCAACAACCGCCGTCCGCCTCACCCCCGTGATGTCGATTCCGGTGCCGCCCCTGCCAACCGGAGCCCCATCCCGATGACCCGCAAGACCAGCCTGATCGCCGCCGCCGTCGCTGTCGCACTCGGTGGCTCTCCGTTCGTCGCCGCTGCCCAGCAGGCCGGCACCGCCGCCAACACCCTGGACACAGTGATCGTCACCGGCACCCGCGTGGCCGACCGCACGGTGGCCGAATCGCAGTCGCCGATCGACATCATTACCCCCGAAGCACTGCAGTCCACCGGCACCAGCGAACTGGCCACGGCGCTGTCGCGCGCGCTGCCCTCGCTGAACTTCCCGCGCCCGGCCCTGACCGACGGCACCAGCGGCGTGCGCCCGGCGCAGCTGCGCGGCCTGTCGCCGGACCAGGTGCTGGTGCTGGTCAACGGCAAGCGCCGCCACACCTCGGCGATGATCAACGTCAACGGCAGCATCGGCCGTGGCTCGTCGGCGGTGGACATCAACGCGATCCCGATCGCCGCGATCGAGCGCGTGGAAGTGCTGCGCGACGGCGCGTCGGCGCAGTACGGCTCGGACGCCATTGCCGGCGTCATCAACATCGTGCTCAAGGGCAGCGGCCGTGGCGGCAGCCTGGCGGTGGATTACGGCCAGTACTCGGCCGGTGACGGCAACAAGTACCAGCTGTCCGGCGATACCGGCGTCGAGTTCGGCAACGGCCGTGGCCGCGTGCACGTGGCCGGCCAGATCAGCCAGCAGGACGAGAGCAACCGCGCCGGCCCGTACCGCGGCACCACGCCGAACACCGGCAACTTCCCGAGCATCGGCCAGAAGACCTTCATCGTCGGCGACCCGCGCGTGGATGCCACCGCCGCCTCGGCTAACGCCAGCTTCGACTTCAGCGACCACGTGACCGGCTACGCCAGCGCGCTGCTCAGCAACCGCGACATCACCTCGTTCGCGTTCTACCGCTCGCGCAACCACAGCGGGCAGAGCGCGCTGCTGGCGCAGACCTACCCGGATGGCTACGTGCCGGAGATCAACCAGTATTCCAAGGACCGTTCGCTGGTGGCCGGGGTCAAGGGCAACACCGACAGCGGCTGGACCTGGGACCTGAGCCTGAACCACGGCGAGAACACCCTCGATTTCCACACCCGCAACAGCATCAACTACAGCCTCGGTGCGACCAGCCCGCGCTCGTTCTACGACGGCACGCTGAAGTACCAGCAGGACATCTTCAACGCCGACCTGACCAAGTCGCTGGACTGGGGCCTGGCCTACCCGGTCACGCTGTCCTTCGGTGGTGAGTACCGCAAGGAGAAATGGGACCAGAAGCCGGGCGAGCTAAACTCGTACACCGGCAGCGGCGCGCAGGGCTTCGCGGGCTTCACCCCGACCAATGAAGTGCATGCCGACCGCCACAACTACGCGGTCTACGCCGGCCTGGAAGCGGACCTGACCGAGAAGTTCTCGGCGGGCATCACCGGCCGCTACGAGGACTACTCGGACTTCGGCGACCGCTTCTCCGGCAAGCTGTCGACGCGCTACGCGTTCACCGACAAGGTCGCGCTGCGCGCTACCGCGTCCAGTGGCTTCCGCGCACCGTCGCTGGCGCAGCAGGGTTACCAGGCCGTCACCAGCCAGTTCCTCAATGGCGTGTTCGTTGAACGCGGCACCTTCCCGACCACCAGCCCGGCCGCGCAGGCGCTGGGCGCCTCGCCGCTGAAGGCCGAGACCTCCACCTCCTACAGCCTGGGCCTCGTGCTGCAGCCGGTGGACCGCCTGTACATCACCGTCGATGCCTACCAGATCGACATCGACAACCGCATCGCGCTGTCGTCCAGCATCACCACCAACGCGGCTTCCAGTGCCCTGCTGGCCGGGTTGGGCCTGCCGCAGGTGACCGCGTTCTCGTACTTCACCAACGGCCTGGATACGCGCACCCGTGGCGTGGACTTCGTGTCCAGCTACACGGTGCCGTTCAGCGCCAGCAGCCTGGAGCTGACCGCGGCCTACAGCCTCAATGACACCGAAGTGCGTCGCGTCGGCGGCACCCCGGCGGTGTTTGGCACGCTGGGCCTGACCCAGTCGCTGATCGGCCGCGATGAGATCGGCCGCATCGAGGACAGCTACCCGCGCGACAAGGCGATCCTGAGCGGCACCTGGCGTTCGGATCACTGGGAACTGGGCCTGGCCGCCACCCGCTACGGCAAGTTCACCGTGCGCAACTCGGCCACCGCGCTGCGTGACCAGACCTACGGCGATGCCTGGGTGGTGGATGCCTCGGCCAGCTACAAGCCGAGCAGCAACTGGACCCTGACCGTGGGCGCCGACAACCTGCTGGACAAGTACCCGGACCGCACCGAAGACCTGCAGAACTCCACCTTCGGCATGCTGCCGTACAGCAACTACTCGCCGTTCGGCTTCAACGGCGCGTATGTGTATGGGCGGATCAAGTACACCTGGTAAGGGGTAGTGCCGGCCGCTGGCCGGCATTCCGTGGCCCGGGTGGGGTCAGATCCCTTTTCCTGCAGGAAAAGGGATCTGACCCCATTTGCCTGCTGGGTTTGCTGCATCTGGCGCATTAGGTGAAAATCGGGGCATCCCCCCGATTTCTGCGAGAGCCGATGCACCATGACACCGACCTGATCAACATCGTTGCCGTTGGCCTGGGGCTCGCCTTCATCTTCGGCGCGCTGGCCAACAAGCTCCGCTTGTCTCCCCTGGTCGGTTACCTGGTTGCTGGCATCTGTGTAGGCCCGTTCACCCCCGGCTTCGTCGCCGACCAGGCGCTGGCCAACCAGCTGGCCGAACTGGGCGTGATGCTGCTGATGTTCGGTGTCGGCCTGCACTTCTCGCTGAAGGACCTGATGGCGGTCAAGGCCATCGCCATTCCCGGTGCCATCGGCCAGATCGCGGTCGCCACCCTGCTCGGCTGGGGCGTGGCCTCGCTGATGGGCTGGCCGGCCATCCATGGCGTCATCTTCGGTTTCTCGCTGGCCACTGCCAGTACCGTGGTGCTGCTGCGGGCGATGGAGGAGCGGCGCCTGCTGGAGACCATGCGCGGCAAGATCGCGGTCGGCTGGCTGATCGTGGAAGACCTGGCCTGCGTGCTGGCACTGGTGATGATGCCGGTGATGGCCGGCGTGTTTGGCCCCGATGCGGCCAAGGAATCGCACTCGCTGGGCAGCGTGCTGGCCGACATCGGCTGGACCTTCGTGCAGCTGGGCCTGTTCGTGGCGGTGATGCTGGTGGTCGGGCGCCGGGTCATTCCGTGGATCCTGGAACGCATCGCCGGTACCGGCTCGCGCGAACTGTTCACCCTGTCAGTGCTGGCGATCGCGCTGGGCGTGGCATTCGGCTCGGCGATGCTGTTCGGTGTCTCGTTCGCACTGGGCGCGTTCTTCGCCGGCATGCTGCTCAACGAATCGGAGCTGAGCCACAAGGCTGCGCACGATTCGCTGCCGCTGCGCGACGCGTTCGCGGTGCTGTTCTTCGTCTCCGTAGGCATGTTGTTCGACCCCAACATCCTCGTCCAGCACCCCTGGCAGGTGCTGGCCACCGTGCTGATCATCATGTTTGGCAAGTCGGCCGCCGCGTTCTTCATCGTGCGTGCGTTCGGCCACCCGACCAGCACTGCGCTGACCATTTCGGCCAGCCTGGCGCAGATCGGCGAGTTCGCCTTCATCATCGCCGGTCTGGGCGTGGCGCTGCAGATCCTGCCGAAGGAAGGCCAGTCGCTGGTGCTGGCTGGTGCGCTGGTGTCGATCATGCTCAATCCGCTGGTGTTCGGCCTGCTCGACCGTTGGCAGGCCAAGCAGGAACAGCAGCCGCAGCCGGCGGAGCCAGAAGAGGCCATCGGTCCCTCGCGCGACCTGCGTGACCACGCCATCGTGATCGGCTACGGCCGGGTCGGCAGCGAACTGGCGCAGGTGCTGCGCGATCGCGGCGTGCCGGTGCTGGTGATCGATGACAACAAGGAACACGTCGAACAGGCGCACGCCAAGGGCCTGGCGGCGATCCGCGGCAGTGCCGCCGCCGACCGGGTGCTGGCCGAAGCTCATCCGGAGCGCGCCAAGATCGCGGTGCTGGCGATTCCGCAGCCGCTGGAAGCCGGTGAGGCGCTGGCCAAGCTACGGGCGATCAACCCGGACCTGACCCTGCTGGCACGTGCGCACAGCGATGCCGAGGTGAAGCACCTGCTGGAACACGGTGCCGATGGCACGGTGATGGCCGAGCGCGAGCTGGCCTATTCGCTGGCGGAGATGATCATGTCGACGCCGCCGTACCGGAATCTGGGGCAGCACAGCATTCCGGTGGTGTGAGGGGTGTGGGTGCGGCAGGGCTTGCAGCCCTGCACCTGCCAAAGCAACGGCAAAAGCAAAAGCTGACTATCCGTGGGATGGCGGGGAGGGTCCGGTTGCAGGGGACGCCGTGAATCCGTCCATGGAGGCTCGGTCGCGCCATCCATGGCGCTCACGCCCCTGCAACCGGACCCACCCCGCCTTCGACGGTTCGCTGCTGCTGTTGGTGGGTGTCGACCTTGGTCGACACGGCGGCGTATGGGGTCAGATCCGTTTTCCGCAGGAAAACGGATCTGACCCCGGAAACATGAAAAATCCCCGGTCGACCCGCATCGACCGGGGATCTGGATCGCCACGTTGCCACGCCTTGGAGAGGCAGCTCCACCGTAGCGCATTGCGCGATGGGTGGTGATCGCCTGTGGCGATGACGACCAAGCGTGTGGCTATCAGGCGCCGGCCAGGGCCTGCTCAAGGTCCGCGCGCAGGTCGCCGATGTGCTCGATGCCGATCGACAGACGCACGGTGTCTTCGCTGACGCCGGCCTTGGCCAGTTCAGCTGCGTCCAACTGGCGATGGGTGGTGGACGCCGGATGGGTGGCCAGCGACTTGGCGTCTCCCAGGTTCACCAGCCGGGTGAACAGCTTCAACGCATCGAGGAAGCGTGCGCCGGCTTCGCGCCCACCCGGCAGGCCAAAGGTCAGCACGCCCGAGCCGTGGCCACCGAGGTAGCGCTGCGCGGCGGCATGCTCCGGGTCGTCGGCCAAACCAGCGTAACGCACCCACGCCACCTTGGCGTGCGCCTTCAGGAACTGCGCGACGGCCAGTGCGTTGGCGTTGATGCGCTCCATGCGCAGTGCCAGCGTCTCGATGCCCTGCAGGATCAGGAAGGCATTGAACGGCGACAGCGCCGCGCCGGTATTGCGCAGCGGCACTACGCGCGCGCGGCCGATGTAGGCGGCAGGCCCCAGGGCCTCGGTGTAGACCACGCCGTGGTAGCTGGGATCGGGCTGGTTGAGGCGGGCGAAGCGCTTCGGCTGCGCAGCCCAGTCGAAACGGCCAGAGTCGATGATCGCACCGCCCAGGCTGTTGCCGTGGCCGCCCAGGTACTTGGTCAGCGAATGCACCACGATGTCGGCTCCGTGCTCGAACGGGCGCAGCAGGAAGGGCGTGGCCACGGTGTTGTCGACGATCAGCGGCACGCCGGCCGCGTGAGCGACTTCGGCGATGGCGGCGATGTCGGTGACATTGCCGCGCGGGTTGCCGATCGATTCGACGAACACCGCCTTGGTTCGCTCGTCGATCAACGCGGCGAACGCGGCCGGATCGGCGGGGTCGGCGAAGCGCGCCTGGATGCCGTACTGCGGCAGCGTATGCGCCAGCAGGTTGAGGCTGCCGCCATACAGCGCGCTGGAGGCGACGATGTTGTCGCCGGCCTCGGCAATGGTCTGGATGGCATAGGTGATCGCGGCCTGCCCCGAGGCCAGCGCCAGTGCGCCGATGCCACCTTCCAGGGCGGCCAGGCGCTGCTCCAGCACGTCGGTGGTGGGGTTCATGATGCGCGTGTAGATGTTGCCCGGCACCTTCAGGTCGAACAGGTCGGCGCCATGCTGGGTGTCATCGAAGGCGTACGCCACCGTCTGGTAGATCGGCACCGCCACCGCGCGGGTGGTCGGGTCGGGACGGTAGCCGCCATGCACGGCCAGGGTTTCCAGTTGCCACTGCGGGTCGCTCATTGCACCAGGCTCCATCCGGGGAAACCGCCACCATAGGCCAGCCGCAGCCTGGCACTGAGAGCCACTGGCGATGACGTGCGTACCGGCGGTTATCAGGTTGGCCGGGATTCAGGCAGCCGTCATGAGCCGTTGCTAGGCTTCGCCGCCGGGCGCTCCTGCCCGGGCACGGAGGCCCCACGCGCATGCAGCCATCCCCTTGGACACCCACCACCAACGGCATGCCGACACCGGTCCTGCTGGTGGAGGACGATCGTCGCCTTGCCGAACTGGTCAGCGACTACCTGCACGAGCATGGCTTTGCCGTGCAGCATGTCGCCCGTGGCGACCAGGCCGGCGCCGCCTGCCGCCAGCATGCGCCGGAACTGGTGGTACTGGACCTGATGCTGCCCGGCCTCGGTGGCATCGACGTGTGCCGGCAGATCCGCAGCTTCTCCGACGTGCCGATCCTGATGCTGACTGCCTGCGAGGACGACATCGAACAGGTGCTGGGCCTGGAATCGGGCGCCGATGACTATGTGCACAAACCGATCGAGCCGCGCTTGCTGCTGGCCCGCCTGCGCGCGCTGCTGCGCCGCCGCCACGGCAGCAGCAACACCGGCACCCCCTGCCGGCTGATGCATGGTGAACTGCTGATCGACCGCATGCAGCGCGACGTACACCTGCACGGCCAGCCGGTCGAGCTGGGCACCACCGAATTCGAGATCCTGTGGTTGCTGGCCAGCCAGCCCGGGCAGATCCTCTCCCGCGACCAGATCCTGCAGGCGGTGCGCGGCATCGGCTTCGATGGCCTGGACCGCAGCGTCGATGTCAGCATCGGCAAGCTGCGCCGCAAACTCGGCGACGATGCGCGTGAACCGCGGCGCATCAAGACCGTGTGGGGCCGTGGCTACCAGTTCAATCCATCGGCCTGGTCGGCGTGAAGCGACTGTTCCTGTGGCTGTGGTTTATCACGGGTGCCTGCTTCCTGGTGTCGGTGTTCTTCCTCAACCACATCCTGGACGGCATCTACACGCCTGTGCAGGATCGCGTGTTCGTCGAGCAGGTGCGCGGGCAGGTGTACGCCCTGCGCAGTGGCCTGGCCGGCCTGGACGCCGGCCAGCAGCGTGAGCGCCTGCAGCAGTGGCAGCCACACTACGGCATCGCTCTGACCCTGCTCGACAGCCCTCCCGCGCTCGCCCCCCAGGAACAGGCAGCCGTGAAGACCGATGGCTTCATCGTGCGCGATCAATACCAGCAGGTCCTGCTGCCCATCGAAGGCATCGGAGGCCGGTGGCTGCACCTGCGCCTGCCTGGCGCGGTGCAGATGACGACGTACATGACAATCGCGGCATACCTCAGCATCCTGCTGCTGGTCGGCGCCAGCCTGTACGCCTGGGTGCGCCTGCTCTGGCGCGATCTTGAAGCGCTGCGCCTGCACGCCGACCGCATCGGTGCCGGTGATCTGCAAGCGCGCGCACAGGTCTCGCCGCGCTCGCAGATCCGGGTCATCGTCGAACACTCCAACCGCATGGCAGCGCGCGTGGCCGAACTGGTGCAGCGCCAACGCGACCTGACCCATGCGATCTCGCACGAACTGCGCACCCCGATCGCGCGCGTGGCCTTCGGCCTGGACCTGATGCAGGACAGCGATGATCGCGAACGTCGCGAGCGACTTGCGCAGGGACTCCACGGCGACCTGGCCGAACTCAACCGGCTGGTCAGCGAACTGCTGGCCTATGAGCGGCTGGAACACCCCAGCGAAAGCGAGCCGCTACAGCGCATCGAAGCCAACGACTGGCTGCAGGCCTGCCTGGCCGATGTGCGTCGTGACGCCGAACGCGCCAGCCTGGTGCTGCGCGTGCTGCGCGTGCTGCCCAGCGCGCTGCCGCGCGTGGACGCCGAGCCGCGCCTGCTGCAGCTGGCGTTGAGCAACCTGGTCGGCAACGCGCTGCGCCATGCACGTTCACAGGTCGAGGTCTCGCTGGTCGGCGTCGACGGCCGTGCCTGCCTGCGTGTGGATGACGACGGCCCCGGCATCGCCGAAGCCGATCGCGAGAAGGTGATGCGTCCATTCACCCGCCTGGACGACAGCCGCAGCCGCGATACCGGCGGCTTCGGCCTGGGCCTGGCCATCGTCAGCCGCATCGCCGCCCGCCACGGTGGTGAGCTGCGCATCAGCCGCGCCACGCTGGGCGGCGCTCGCCTGGAAATGCACTGGCCGCTGGCTGCCAGCTGAACGCCCGAGGGCGCGATTACAGTTGATTACAACTCCCGCACAACTGCGGAGGGAACCGTCGCCGGCATATCGCCACGCTGGCGACCCTGCAGCGTACGCCGGATGCGCGTGCTGCTTTCCTCCCATTGCCGAGAGTTTCCATGTCCCAGCGTCGCCGTTCCCGTTCCCCTGCCCTGCTCTGCCTGGCCGTGTTGCCGCTGTTCGCCGTACCGATCGCCCATGCCAGGGATGACCACTGGACCTTCGAAGTTGCCGCTGGCGGCGGCGTGACGCCGCGCTACAGCGGCAGCGAGGAGTATCGTGCGACGCCGTCGTTGTCCTTTGATGTCACCTCGCCGGGGGGATGGTTTCTGGGCACCAGTGGCATTGGCTGGGGCACCTCCATCGGCGAGCACACCCGCGTGCGTGCCTATGTCGGCGCCAGCGGCATCCGCAAGGAAAAGGACTCGCTGCTTGGCGGTTCGGACTTCCTGCGCGGCATGGGCGATATCGATACCCGTCCCCTGGTCGGCGTCTCGGCTGGTTATACGCTGGGCGAAGCCGTGCTGAGCGGTTCCTGGCAGTTCACCCGCAAGGATGAGGACAAGGCCGAGAACGGCCTGGCCACCCAGCAGGTGCACCTGAACCTGACCATGCCGCTGTTCGACCTGGCCGGCGGTGTGGTCAGCGGCAGCGTCTCCACCGACTACGGCAACCGCGGCTACATGCAGACCTGGTACGGCGTCAGCCCGGAACAGGCGGCGCGTACCGGCTTTGCCGAACACAAGCCGAAGGCCGGCCTGTTCAGCGCCGGTGTCGGCCTGAAGTGGAGCCACCGCGTGGGCCGCAACGGCAACTGGTACATCTCGGCCGAAGGCACGCGCCTGCTCGGCGATGCCGCCGACAGCCCGATCGTGCAGAAGCCCAACCAGTTCGGCTTGATGAGCGGTTACACGCACCGCTTCTGAGAAGTCGCCGGGCATGGCCCGGCGCTACCGGAAAAAACGGGGCGCTACGATCAGGCAGCGCCCCGCATGATTCACGCCTTGGCGAACACCAGGTGACCGCCGTCGTTGCCGACTTCGATGGTGTCGCCGTTGACGAAGGCCCCGGACAGGATCTTCTGTGCCAGCGGGTTTTCCAGCTGCGCCTGGATCGCACGCTTCAACGGACGCGCGCCATACACCGGATCGAAGCCAACGTTGCCGAGCAGGTCGAACGCCGCATCGGAGACCGCCAGCTTCAACCCACGCTCGGCCAGCCGCTTCTCCAGCCCACGCATCTGGATGCGCGCGATCTGCTTGATCTGCTGCTTGTCCAGCGGATGGAACACCACGATGTCGTCCAGGCGGTTGATGAATTCCGGACGGAAGTGCGCCTGCACCACGCCCATCACCGCCGCCTTCATCTGCGTGTAGGCCTCCGGGCTGTCGTCGGCGCTCATGTCCTGGATCTGGTGCGAACCCAGGTTCGAGGTCATCACGATGACGGTGTTGCGGAAGTCCACCGTGCGACCCTGGCCATCGGTCAGGCGACCATCGTCCAGCACCTGCAGCAGGATGTTGAACACATCCGGATGCGCCTTCTCCACTTCGTCCAGCAGGATCAGCGAATACGGGCGACGACGCACGGCCTCGGTCAGGTAACCGCCTTCCTCGTAGCCGACATAGCCCGGGGGCGCACCGATCAGGCGGGCGACGCTGTGCTTCTCCATGAACTCGCTCATGTCGATGCGGATCATCGCGTCGGCGCTGTCGAACAGGAACTCGGCCAGCGACTTGCACAGTTCGGTCTTGCCCACGCCGGTCGGACCGAGGAACAGGAACGAGCCGGCCGGACGGTTCGGATCGGACAGGCCCGCACGCGAGCGGCGCACCGCATCGGAGACGACCTTGATCGCTTCCTCCTGGCCGACCACGCGGTTGTGCAGCACCTCTTCCATGCGCAGCAGCTTGTCGCGCTCGCCTTCGAGCATCTTGTTGACCGGAATACCGGTCCAGCGCGAAACGACTTCGGCAATCTCCTCGTCGGTCACGCGGTCCTGAACCAGCTTGAAGTCCTTGTGCTCGGCTTCCTGCGCGGCGGCCAGCTGCTTTTCCAGCTGCGGCAACAGGCCGTACTGGATCTCGCTCATCCTGGCGAAATCCTGGCGGCGCTGCGCGGCCTCCAGTTCCAGCCTGGCCTGCTCGACCTGCTCCTTGATCTTCGTCGCACCCTGCAGCGCGGCCTTCTCCGACTTCCAGATTTCATTGAGATCGGAGAACTCGCGCTCCAGCGCCTCGATGTCGTTCTCCAGGTCGGCCAGGCGTTGCCGCGAGGCTTCGTCCTTTTCCTTCTTCAGCATCTCGCGCTGGATCTTCAACTGGATCACCCGGCGCTCCAGGCGGTCCAGCTCTTCCGGCTTGGAGTCGATCTCCATGCGCAGGCGCGAAGCGGCTTCGTCCATCAGGTCGATGGCCTTGTCCGGCAGCTGGCGGTCGGTGATGTAGCGGTTGGACAGCGTCGCGGCGGCGACGATGGCCGGGTCGGTGATCTCCACGCCATGGTGCAGCGCGTACTTCTCCTTCAGGCCGCGCAGGATCGCGATGGTGTCCTCCACCGACGGCTCGCCCACGAACACCTTCTGGAAGCGGCGCTCCAGCGCGGCATCCTTCTCGATGTACTTGCGGTACTCGTCCAGCGTGGTCGCGCCGATGCAATGCAGCTCACCGCGTGCCAGCGCCGGCTTCAGCATGTTGCCGGCATCCATCGCGCCATCGGCCTTGCCAGCGCCGACCATGGTGTGCAGTTCGTCGATGAACAGGATGATCTGGCCTTCGTTCTTGGCCAGGTCGTTGAGCACGCCCTTCAGGCGTTCCTCGAACTCACCGCGGAATTTGGCACCGGCGATCAGCGCGCCCATGTCCAGCGACAGCACGCGCTTGCCGCGCAGGCCCTCAGGCACTTCGTCGTTGATGATGCGCTGGGCCAAGCCCTCGACGATGGCAGTCTTGCCCACGCCGGGTTCGCCGATCAGCACCGGGTTGTTCTTGGTCCGGCGCTGCAGCACCTGGATGGTGCGACGGATCTCTTCGTCGCGGCCGATCACCGGGTCGAGCTTGCCGCTCTCGGCGCGCGCGGTCAGGTCGATGGTGTACTTCTCCAGCGCCTGCCGCTGTTCCTCGGCATTCTCCGACTGCACGTTCTCGCCGCCACGCAACTTGTCGATGGCCGCCTGCAGGCGGGTCTTGTCGGCACCGGCGGCGCGCAGCGCCATGCCCAGCGTGCCGCCATCGTCCAGCGCGGCCAGCACGAACCACTCGCTGGCGATGAAGGCATCCCCATGCTGCTGGGCCAGCTTGTCGGTCTGGTTCAGCAGGCGCCCCAGGTCATTGCCCATCGAGACATTGCCGGCCTGGCCGGACACCTTCGGCAGCGCGTCCAGCGCCTCGGTCAGGCGCTCGCGCAGCACCGGCACGTTCACCCCGGCCTGGGCCAGCAACGGGCGCGTGCTGCCGCCCTGCTGGTCCAGCAGCGCGCTGAACAGGTGAACCGGTTCGATGATGCTGTTGTCGCGGCCCACGGCCAGCGACTGTGCGTCTGCCAGCGCCTGCTGGAAACGCGAGGTGAGCTTGTCCATCCGCATTGCGAATCCTCATCGGTCATCAGGGCCGGCCCGCGCCGGCGATGCTGGAAAGATGCGGTTGCCCCACCCAGTTTCAAGGGTGGCTGCGACTGCACCCCGAGGCCAGTCAGCCTGTGGCCAGCATGCCGGAACCGGTGTGGTCGGCGCGTTGATCCCGATCAGTTCCTCGTGGCGGACGGGCTCAGCGGGTGATCGCGCTGCGGATCGCGCGCAGCTGCTGCTTGACCGCCCGCGCCTGCGCCACGTCCATGCGCAGCAGCGCCTTCTGCCCGATCGAGCGCGACTGCAGGGCGGGATCGACAAAGCGATAGCGGCCACGCTCATCGCGCTGCAGCAGCGGTGCCTGGACCAGGTCCGGGGTATCCAGCAGATGGTCGATCACCGCGACCAGGCGGTCGTTGAAGTAGCCTTCGGGCCGGCCCAGGTCGACGTAGGCCTGCTGGATCAGCGGATAGAAGCGTTTGTACGCGGTGGCCGTTGCCGCCGGGTCCAGCGCGGTGAAGGCCTGCACATAGGGCGCATAGCGCGCGGCGTTGCCGGCGGCGATGCGTTCGCCACCCTCGCCGGGCTCGACCTGCAGGTTGCCAGGCAACGGCCTCGCAGCCAGCGCGGTTGGGGGCACGCTGGGCTTGTCCAGGTTGTCGACCTGGGTGACCAGGCGCTGGATCAGGTGATCGCGCAGCAGCAGGGTCAGCGGGCCCTCGCCCTGGAACAGCTGGCTCAATGCGCCCCAGGCCGCGGTATCGCTGTCGGCCAGTTTCGGCAGCGCGGGATCGGCGGCGGCATCGGTGTCCAGCGGATGCCTGATGGCAGGTGGCGCCGGTGCGGTCTCTACGGCCGGCTTCGGTTGTGGCGGCGCACCAGCACTGGCGGGGGGTGATTGCACCGGCACCGGGACACCGTCCGCCAGGCTCTTCAGCTGATCGCGGAACAGCCAACCGCCCGCGCCACCGATCACCACCACGCCCAGCACCCAGGGCCAAACCGCTTTTCCACTCTGCATGATGCAGCACCTCGTTTCACACGCATGTAGAAGGTGTGACCCCGCCGATTCCAACGGGTTCCCCACCTGTTCCGCTGCCGTTCGGGTTCGGGCCTGCAGCAAAACCGCGCTCACGCCTGCTTTGCACGCTCCGCGCGAGGCTGTAGGTCTTGTCCTGTGGAGGCACTGCCATGCAGTACGCGCTGTATTACTGGACCGGCATCCAGGGCCGTGGCGAGTTCGTGCGGCTGGCACTGGAAGATGCCGGCGCCGACTACATCGACATGGCGCGGGTGCACGGCGATGCAGTGATGCAGCCGCTCCTCGACGGTGGCAGCGAAGGCGCACAACCGTTCGCGCCACCGTTCCTGAAGGCGGGACGACAGGTGATCGCACAGGTCGCGGCCATCCTCGATTTCCTCGGTCCGACGCTGGACCTGGTGCCACAGGCGGCGTCGCGGCGGATGCAGGCGCTGCAACTGCAGCTGACCATCGCCGACCTGGTGGCCGAGGTGCATGACACCCATCATCCGATTGCCGCATCGAAGTACTACGAGGAGCAGAAGACCGAGGCCAAGGCGCGTGCAGTCTCGCTGCGCAGCGAACGGCTGCCGAAGTACCTCGGCTACTTCGAGCAGGTGCTGACGGCCAATGGCGGTCGCCATGCACTGCGCGAGCATTCGTATGTGGACCTGTCGCTGTTCCAGCTGCTGAGCGGGCTGGACTACATGTTCCCGCGCCGCATGCAGGCACTCGGCCCCACCCTGCCGCTGCTGCGTGCACTGCAGGAGCGGGTGTCGAAGCGACCGAACATCGCCGCCTACCTGGCCTCGGAGCGACGGCTGCCGTTCAACACCCAAGGCATCTTCCGCCACTACCCCGAGCTGGATGGAGCGCGCTGATACCGCCGCCTGCAACTCCTGTTGTAGAGCCGAGCCATGCTCGGCTCAGAGCAGCCGAGCGCAGGCTCGGCTCTGCAACACATCGGAGGCGGAAAGAAAGCGGTAGCGCCGGGCCATGCCCGGCGCCCCCGGTCAATGATCGATGCGATCGCCCAACGGCTTCACCGGTTGCTTCTGCAGCGACAGCAGCCCCAGCAGCATCGCCAGCGCCACATACGCGCCCGCGAACTGCCAGCTGATGATGCGCGCCAGGCCGTCAAGGTCCCACGGCAGGTAGATGCCGCCGCGCGGGTCCACCGAGTGGATCAGCCCGAACAGGGTCAGCAGCGCCGCCACCAGCAGGAAGCCACAGGCGCGGCGCAGGCGGCCGTCCACCATTGCCGCCACCGCCGAGATCCACAGCATCGAGGTGATGATGAAGCCATTGCCGAGGGTGAAGATCACCGCCAGTTCCGGCAGGCCGTGGCCGTCGAGCTTGGTCAGCAGCTGCGGCAGCTGGTCCGGTGCGATCCAGCCCGGTGCCTTGATCGCCAACAGGTAGGCCACCGACGGCAGGAAGCCGAACACCATCGCACCGGCGTGGTGGCGCGGCGTGGCCTGGAAGGCCTGGGTGGTGATGTCGATGGCCACGTACACGATGATCGGTGCCAGCACTGCCAGCGGCAGCCACTGCACCAGCCCGGAAATGATGCCGAGCATGCCGCCGATGCCGACGAACAGGCCGGTCAGCAGCGTGTAGCCGCTGCGTGCGCCCATGTGCTTGTAGGCCGGCTGGCCGATGTACGGCGTGGTCTGCGCAACGCCGCCGCAGACACCGGCCACCAGCGTCGCCACCGCTTCCACCAGCAGGATGTCGCGGGTGCGGTAGTCATCGCCGGCCGCACGTGCGCTCTCTGACACGTTGATGCCACCGACCACCATCAGCAGGCCGAACGGCAGCAGCAGCGGCAGGTAGGTCATCGCGGTGGGCAGGCCCTCAAGGAAGCCCAGCGTCGGCAGCGGCAGCACCACCTGCGGCGGCACCCATTCCGGCACATGGAAGCCCGGCGCGCCCAACCCGGCCACGCCGAGGCCGTAATACAGCACGGTGCCGAACACGAAGGCCAGCAGCACGCCCGGACCACGCACCGGCAGCCTGCCCTTGGCGATCAATACATACAGCAGGAGGCCCAGCGTGGTGAAGCCGACCAGCGGCGAGCGCAGCGTTTCCAGCAGCGGCAGCAGGCCCATCAGTACCAGCGCGATGCCGGCGATCGAGCCCAGCAGCGCCGCACGTGGCAGCGCGCGGGTGACCGCTTCGCCGAAGAACGACAGCACGAACTTGAGTACGCCCATGATGACCAGCGCGGCCATGCCCAGCTGCCAGGTGGCGATGCCCGCAGCGTGCGGGTCCATGCCCTGCTGCTTGAACGCGATGAAGGCCGGGCCGAGCACCAGCAACGCCATGCCGATGCTGGTCGGTGCATCCAGGCCCAGCGGCATGGCGGTGACATCGTCGCGGCCGGTACGTGCCGCCAGCCGGCGCGCCATCAGGGTGTACAGCAGGTTGCCGACCAGCACGCCGAAGGCGGTGCCGGGGAACATGCGGCCGAACACTACATCGGCCGGGAACTGGAAGATCCCGACCAGCGCCATGGCGATGAAGCCGAGAATGGAGAGGTTGTCGACGACCAGGCCGAAGAAACCGTTGAAGTCACCGGCGACGAACCAGCGACGCGGTGCGGCGGAAGCGGGAGCGGACATGGAAGGGGCGGTGGGGGTGGGGACCGCCGATGGTAGGCCCAGCGGGGCCCGGGCGCCAATTCCGCGGTGGGATGATGGGTTCCAGCCAACGGCGGGGCCCCTCGTGGCTGGGGGTGGGTCGCCAAAAGCAGCTTTATTGGAGTCGGCCGGTCGGGATGGGCTGCGCAGGACACGCCGTAAACCCGTCCTTGGGGGCTCGATGGCGCCCTCCATGGCGCCAACGGTCCTGCGCAGCCCATCCCGACCGGCCCCTGACAATTCCCTGCGCGTGCCAGCCACGGAAAGGAATCAAAAGATCAAAAGCAAAAGCGGGTCGCTTCGCTCTGAGCCGAGCATGGCTCGGCTCTACACGAACAATTCGATCATTTCCACGTTATCCACACATGGCGTGGATCTACCGACAGATCGCAGGAAACTGTCGAAGGCGGGGTGGGTCCGGTTGCGGGGGGCCAGATCAGTCCGCGGCATGGATGCCGCGGCCAAGCCCCCAGCGACGGGTTTACGGCGTCCCCCGCAACCGGACCCACCCCGCCATCCCTCAGGAAACCAGCTTCTGCTCTGGCTCTGGCTCTGGCTCGTAGCGGGTGCAGGGCGCAGCCCTGCATAAAACCCCAACCCTCACTTCTTCAGGAAGTTGTCCACCAGCAGATGCTTCACGTCGTCGAAGCGGCCGTTCAATACCGCCTTGGCGGCATACAGCGCCGTGCCTGCCACCTGCTTGGCCTCGATCTGCGGCGGCATCACCAGTTCGGCGCGGCTGGTATGCACATCCAACAATGCCGGGCCACGTTGCGACAGGAAGTCTTGCACCGCTTCCTCCAGATCCTCGCTGCGGGTCACGGTGCGGCCGTGGAAGCCGATCACTTCGGCAAGGCGGCCAAAATCCGGGTTCTTCAGGTCGGTGTAGTTGTCCAGCAGCCCTTCCACTTTCTGCTCCAGCTCGACGAAGTTCAGCGAACCGTTGTTGAACACCACCACCTTGATGGGCAGGTTTTCCTGCACTGCGGTCAGCAGATCGCCCAGCAGCATCGCCAAGCCTCCGTCACCGGACAGCGAGATCACCTGGCGGCCCGGGAACGCCTTCTGCAGGCCCAGTGCCTGCGGCATCGCGTTGGCCATCGTGCCGTGAAGCAGGCTGGTCAGCGTGCGGCGGCGGCCGTTGACGCGGATATGCCGCAGTACCCACACCATTGGCGAGCCGCCGTCTGCGGTGAACAGCGCATCGTCGGTCGCATACTTCGACAGCAATGCGGTCAGATGCTGCGGGTGGATCAGCTCGCCTTCGCCCGGCTGTTCTTCCTGTTCGCGCTTCTTCAGCGCCTTGTCTCGGCGCTCGATGCATTCGTCCAGGAACGTGCTGTCCTCACGCGGCGGCAGCATCGGCAGCAGCGCATCCAGCGTGGGCGCAATATCGCCGACCACGCCCAGGTGCACCGGGTGGCGGCGGCCGAGGTGGCTGCCATCGCGGTCGACCTGGATGATCGTGGCCTTGTCCGGGTAGAACTGGCCCCAGGCGAAGTCGGCGCCGAGCAGCAGCAGCGTGTCGCACTCCATCAGCGTGTGGAAGCCGGATTCGATGCCGAAGATGCCGGTCATGCCCATGTTGTACGGGTTGTCCGGCTCGACGAAATCCTTGGCGCGCGAGGTGTGCGCGATCGGGGCCTGCAGGCGCCGGGCCAGTTCCAGCAGCTGCGCGTGCGCACCCTGGCAGCCGGCGCCGGCATAGACGCCGATGCGCTTGCCCTGCCCCAGCAGCTCGGCGATACGCTGCAGTTCGGCGTCGGAAGGGCGCAGCACCGGCTGGGTGTAGTGCACCGAAAACGGCACATCGTGCTTCACCTCGGCCTGGCTGATGTCGGCCGGCAGGATCACCACCGCCACGCCGCGGCGGCTGATCGCGGCCTGGCAGGCCAGTGTGACCACGCGGCGTGCCTGTTCGGCGCTGTGCACCTGCTCGCAGAACACCGAACAACTGGCGTACACCGCCTTGAAGTCCACTTCCTGCGGGAATTCCATGCCCAGTTCGCTGGTCACCACCTGGCTGGCGATCAGCACCATCGGCGCGCGGTTGCGGTTGCTCTCGAACACACCGTTGATGAAATGCAGGCTGCCGGGCCCGCAGGAGCCGGCGCAGGCGGTCAGTTCGCCGCTCACCAGCGAATCGGCGCCGGCAGCAAACGCTGCCACTTCTTCATGCCGCACGTGCACCCAGGCGATCTCACTGCCATGCATCGCATCGGTCACATGGTTGAGCGTATCGCCCACGATGCCGTAGCAACGGCGGACACCGGCCTGCTGCAGGGCGTCCACCACGATTTCGGCCACGCGCTTGCTCATCGGATACATCCTCGAACGGGGGAACGTCCGAGGCTAGACCCGGTGAAGTGATGCCTCCGTGGGCAAGTTGCGCATCGCCTCGATGTGCAAACTGCGGGTAGACATCTCGTCAATCATTGACGTTGATCCAACCCTCCACCACGCCCTGCTTCGGGTTGCGGTAGCGCAGCTTCACCCAGCCGTCCTGTTCATCCAGCATTTCCACGCGATCGCCCTGCACCAGATAGCGCTTGGTGCTGGTCGCGCCGGGTCGGTCGAACAGGAACAGGCGTGTTGGCACCACGGTGGCCTGCTGGCCACGCAGCGGCCCCTCGGGCCGTGCGCCCAGGCCATCGGCGATGGCCGTCTCCAACACGCGGCCATCGGCATCGTAGGTGCGCCAGACCGCCAGCGGGCCCTGCTCGTCGGTCTGTTCCCACTGCAGCGCGGCGCTCACCGTATCGCCCAGCATCAGCACATTCTCGCTGCGGTAAAGGTAGAGCTTCGCGCCTGCGAACCGGTACTGGTCGGCGTACCACATCGGGCCGCTGCGGCAACTGCTGGTGAGGGTGCGGGTGGCAACGTCCACGCTCAGCCCCATCAGGTCACCGCAGCTGTCCTTGCCGTGGGTTTCGGTCTGCAGAACGCGATACGAAGCGCTGGCTGGATCGAACCGGTACACCGCTACCGCTTCGTTGACCATGCCCACCGATGCACGCGCAACCAGTTCCGGGTAGCCATCGAAATCGACGTCTTCGAGCGACCACCGCGAATTGCCGTCGGCATCCGCCGCGCCCGCCAGCACCTGGCGCTTGCCCGACGGAGACAGCTGCACGGCGATGCTGCCGTCCTGCTGGGGATCGGCGTGCGCCTGCACGTGAGCGGCCACCTGGAACCGCAGCGTTTCGCCGTCGCCGCCACTTGCCTGCGCCGACGGCGCCAGCAATCCCGCCAGCACCAGGCCCAGCGCGCATTCCCTGTGTTTCATCATCGCTCCCTGCGGCACCGCAGCGGCACCTTCAACTCAGAACGATACCTCGACCGGCTGCCGCGACCACAGCACCGATTGATGCTTGGTCTGCTGCTTCCACGCCAGGCGGATCGCTTCGATATCGGTGCGACGCTGCGGAGTGTCCTCATGCAGCACCACCAGCACCTTGGTGCGCAGGCGGTTGGGCGAAGCATCGCCGCGGAACAGCCACTGGCCATAGGCATCGAACACGGTCAGTCCATCCGGGAAGCGCGGGGTCACTTCCTTGTCCAGGAATGCGCGCCACTGCGCCTCGCTGATGGTGTCGGCCTGCGGACGGTTGCCCGCGCCCTGCTCCTCGCCCACGCCGAAGTACAGCTCGCTGCGCACCCAGCCGTGGCCGTCGGACGGGCGTGCGGCATCGCCCTTCAGTTCGGCGGTGGTGGCCGTGGCATAGGCGCTGGGCGCCTGCGAGGACAGGCTGGCACAGCCACTGGTGGCCAGCAGCACGGCAAAGACGAGGCCAAGGTGTTTCATCGGTACAGCTCCGGGGAAGGGGGACAGGGCGAGCCGGCAGCGTACAGCGCCACCGGCCCGGCGTGCTGATGCCAGCAGGGCATCAGCTCATGCCGGACCGGCAGGGGCTTGCATCTGCACCGGCCATCACGCGAAGATGATATATCGCTTCATCCGGATGGATGTAAGTGAGTCTATCTCCCCCTTCCCCGTCGTCGTTGTTGCTGGAGCCCCCATGTCCGCCCGCCTGCCCGCGTCGCCGCTCGGCCTCGCCATCGCCCTCGCGCTTTCCTCCGCCGCCGTCCCGGCCCTGGCCCAGGACGCCACCAACCTGGACACGGTGATCGTCACCGGCACCCGCGCCGCCGACCGCACCGTGCTTGAATCCACCTCGCCAGTGGACGTGCTCACCGCCGAGGACATCCGCAAGGCCGGCGTGGTCAACGGTGAGCTGGGCAGCGCACTGCAGGCGCTGCTGCCGTCGTTCAACTTCCCGCGCCAGTCCAACTCCGGCGGTGCCGACCATGTACGCGCCGCGCAGCTGCGTGGCCTGTCGCCGGACCAGGTGCTGGTGCTGATCAATGGCAAGCGCCGCCATCACACCGCGCTGGTCAACACCGACAGCAAGATCGGCAAGGGCACCACCCCGGTCGACTTCAATTCGATCCCGGTCAGCGCGATCAAGCGCATCGAAGTGCTGCGCGATGGTGCTGGAGCGCTGTACGGCTCTGACGCGGTCGCCGGCGTCATCAACGTGATCCTCGACAACGGCGGCGACGGTGGCGAGATCGAAGCCAGCTACGGCGCCAACCACACTGACCTCAAGCCGATCGGGCGCACCCTCACCGACGGCCAGACCGGCAACATCAGCGCCAAGGTCGGCACCTCGCTGGGCGAGGATGGCGGCTTCCTGCGCGTCGGCCTGGAATACAAGCACCGCAACGGCACCAACCGCGCCGGCTTCGACCAGATTCCGCCGTGGGACCAGACTCCAGGCAACCTGGTGCTGCAGGGCAAGCGCAACTACGTGCTGGGCGATGGCAAGAGCAAGGACTTCAACCTGTGGCTGAACACCGAGATCCCGGTCGGCCAGACCTCGACGTTCTACGCGTTCGGCACCTTCAACCAGCGTGACACCGAGGGCGCGAACTACTTCCGCTACCCCGACGGCGATGCCAACTGGAAGCAGGTCTATCCGAACGGTTACCGGCCGATCTCCGAAGGCGAGAACCGCGACGTGCAGGCCGTGGCCGGCGTGCGCGGCCAGTGGGGCGAGTGGAGCTACGACGGCAGCCTGGATTACGGCCAGAACGACTTCACCTACCGCCTGCGCGATTCGCTCAATGCCTCGCTGGGCCCGACCAGCCCGACCCGTTTCAAGACTGCCGATTACGAGTACGCGCAGACCGTGGGCAACCTCGACCTGAGCCGCGTGTTCACCCAGAGCGAGAGCATCAGCCACACCCTGGGCCTGGGTGTGGAAGCACGCCACGAGCGCTACCAGACCCGCCCCGGTGACCCCGCCAGCTATGCGGCCGGCCCGTTCACCGACCGCCCGACCGGCTCGCAGGCCGGCGGCGGCCTGACCCCGCAGGATGCGGCGCGTCTGTCGCGCGATGTGGCCAGTGCCTATGCCAGCCTGTCCAGCCAGTTCGGCGAGAAGTTCTCCACCGATCTGGCCGCGCGCTACGAGCACAACGATGATTTCGGCGGTGAACTGACCGGCAAGCTCGGCCTGCGCTACGAATTCACCCCGGCGTTCGCGTTGCGTGGCGCCATCTCCAACAACTTCCGTGCGCCGTCGCTGGCACAGATCGGCTACGAGTCCACCTCCACCGGCTACAACGCTGGCGGTCAGCTGGTGCAGGGACGCCTGTTGTCGGTCAACAATCCGATCGCGCGCGGCCTGGGTGCGCAGAACCTGAAGCCGGAAAAATCGCTCAACACCTCGCTGGGCTTCACCAGCCGCATCGGCGAGCACTTCGACCTGTCGCTGGACTTCTTCCAGATCGACATCGACGATCGCATTGCGCTGTCCGAGAGCATCACCGGTGATGCGCTGACCGACTATGTGGCAGCCAACTACGGCGTCACCGGCCTGCAGAGCGCCAGCTTCTTCGTCAACGCCGCCGACACCCGCACCCGCGGCGCCGAGCTGGTGAGCAACTGGCGCCAGTCGCTGGGCGATGGCCAGCTGCTGCTGGCCGGCACCTATGCGTACACGAAGACCACGCTGAAGAACGTGCTCGCCACGCCGGCCCAGCTGCGTGCACTGAATCCGGACTACGTGCTGTTCGGCATCGAGGAGACCAACACGCTGACCGATGCCACGCCGCGTACCCGCGGCAGTTTCTCGGCGGCCTGGAGCAACGACCATTGGTCGCTGAGCACCCGTGTGAACCGCTATGGCAGCGCCACCCGCGTGTTCAACTTCGGTGACGGCTACATTCCGCGCCAGACCTACCAGGCCGAATGGCAGCTGGATGCGGAGGTCGAGTACCGCATCACTCCGCGCTGGAGCGTGGCCATCGGTGGCCAGAACCTGACCGACAACTACCCGGATCGATCCAACAGCGACATTCACTACTTCGGCAACCTGCCGTATGACGTGCTGTCGCCGATCGGCAGCAACGGCGCGTACTACTACGGCCGCGTCCGCTATACGTTCTGATTCGCAGAATCGACCCGGTAGAGCCGACGGGGTAGAGCCGACGGGGTAGAGTCGACTGTTAGTCGACTGCTCTTCACGCAGATCGCAAAAGTCCCGCGCTGCGCGCGATAGTCGACTAACAGTCGACTCTACCCCGTCGTGGTTTCCCCATCGTCTTCCGTCCCGACCAGCGGTCGGCACCCACCACGAACTGTCGCCCTGCCTCGACCTGCCCTACACGCCCACGCTGGCAAGGTGGGGGCATGGCTGAACCGCTCCCCCTGCGTCCGCCACCGCCATTGCTGGATGACGCCTGTGCGTTGTTCCTCGATGTCGATGGCACCCTGATCGAATTCGCTGCGCGCCCGGATGCCGTGCAGCTGCTGCCGGATGTGCGTGAAGCCATCGGCCGCATCAGCGACCGCCTGGAAGGTGCCGTGGCACTGGTCAGTGGTCGCCCGCTTGAGCAGCTGGACACGCTGTTCGCCCCGCTGCAGCTGCCTGCCGCCGGCCTTCACGGCCACGAACTGCGTGGCCAGGATGGTCGCGTCCTGCGCGACGAGCATGACGACGACACCGCCGAATGGCTCCACGCACTGCACCAGCAGGCCATGCGCTTCGCCCATGGGCATCCCGGCGTGCTGGTCGAGGACAAGGGCGTGGGCCTGGCCCTGCATTGGCGCGGTGCGCCGCACGCCGCCAGTGATGTCCGCGCATTCGCCGACCGGCACGTGCGCGGCCGCACCAGCTATCGCCTGCAGCCCGGTGACCACGTGGTCGAGTTCGTGCCCGTAGGCACCGACAAGGGCCGGGCAGTGCGGAGGATGATGCAGTACCTGCCGTTCCGCGGTCGCCTGCCCGTGTTCATGGGCGATGACCTCACCGATGAATTCGGCTTCGATGCCGCCAACGGCCAGCATGGCTGGAGCGTGCTGGTGGGCGAGCGTGAACCCAGCGCGGCGGTGTTCGCACTGCCCGACATACGCAGCGTGCACGCCTGGCTGCGTGAGAATGCCTATTGACCCGGCCCCCCCCACGGCCGCAACCGAGATGTACCGCGTGATGACCCAACCCGATCTTGATCTGGGCGTGGTCGGCAACGGCAGCTTCGGCGCCCTGGTCGACAAACATGCCCGCGTTGTCTGGAGCTGCCTGCCCACCTTCGACGGCGACCCCACCTTCTGCGCCCTGCTCGGTCCCAACCAGCAGACCGGCGGCGACTTCGCCATCGAGCTGGAGGACTTCGCCGACAGCGAGCAGGAATACCTCACCAACACCGCGATCCTGCGCACCGTGCTGCGTGACACGCATGGCGGCGCACTGGAAATCCTCGATTTCGCCCCGCGCTGGCGCCAGAACGACCGCTTCTACCGCCCGGTCAGCCTGATCCGCCAGGTCCGCCCACTGGCCGGCAGCCCACGCATCACCGTGCGTGCGCGCCCGCTGGCCGACTGGGGCGCGCGCGTGCCCGAGTCCACCTGGGGCAGCAACCACGTGCGCTGGATCCTGCCCGAGCACGTGCTGCGGCTGACCACCGACGTGCCGGTACGGTTCGTGCGTGATGGCCTGCCGTTTGTGCTCAACCATCCGATCCACCTGATCCTCGGCGTGGACGAATCGCTCAACCGCTCCATCAGCGGCTATGTGCAGGAAGCCTTCCAGCGCACCCGTGATTACTGGCGTGAGTGGGTGCGCTACCTGTCCATTCCGCTGGAATGGCAGGACGCGGTCATCCGCAGTGCAATCACGTTGAAGCTGTGCCAGTACGAGGACAGCGGCGCGATCATCGCGGCGATGACCACCTCCATTCCGGAAGCGCCCGGCAGCGTGCGCAACTGGGACTACCGCTACTGCTGGCTGCGCGATGCCGCCTTCGTGGTGCGTGCGCTGAACCGTCTTGGCGCCACGCGCACGATGGAACAGTTCCTCGGCTACATCTTCAACCTGGCCACCACCGATGGCACGCTGCAGCCGCTGTATGGCATCGGCTTCGAGGCCAAGCTGGACGAGAACGAAGTCCCCAGCCTGTCCGGCTATCGCGGGATGGGCCCGGTGCGTCGCGGCAACCTGGCCTGGGTGCAGCGCCAGCACGATGTCTACGGCAGCGTGGTGCTGGCCTCCACGCAGCTGTTCTTCGACCGTCGCCTGCAGGACCCGGGGGATGCGCACACCTTTGCCCGCCTGGAACCCTTGGGCGAACAGGCATTCGCCCTGCACGACGTACCCGATGCCGGTCTGTGGGAGTTCCGCGGGCGTACCGAGGTGCACACCTACACCAGTGCGATGTGCTGGGCGGCCTGCGACCGCCTGTGCAAGATCGCCGTACGCCTGAAGCGCGACGACCGGGCGCACTATTGGCGCGAGCGCGCCGACACCATCCACGCACGCATCATGGCTGAAGCCTGGAGTGACGAGCTGGGCCACTTCACCGACACCTTCGGTGGCCACCGACTGGATGCCTCGTTGCTGCTGCTGGCCGACATCGGCTTCATCGATGCGATGGACGCCCGCTTCATCGCCACCGTGGAGGCCATCGGCCGCGACCTCAAGCATGGCAATTCGCTGTACCGCTATGTCGCACCGGATGACTTCGGTGAGCCGGAAACCAGCTTCACCATCTGCACCTTCTGGTACATCGATGCGCTGGCGGCGATCGGGCGCATGGACGAAGCACGCGGGATGTTCGAGCTGCTGCTGAAGCAGCGCAACCACCTGGGCCTGCTGTCGGAGGATCTGGCCTTCGACAGCGGCGAGGCCTGGGGCAATTTCCCGCAGACCTATTCGCACGTCGGCCTGATCACCGCCGCGATGCGCCTGTCGCGGTCCTGGCAGGAGGCATCGTGAGTCGTCTTGTAGTGGTTTCAAACCGGGTGGCGGTGCCCGGCGAGAATCGCGCCGGTGGCCTGGCCGTCGGCCTGCTCGCCGCGCTGAAGGAACGCGGCGGCATGTGGTTCGGCTGGAGCGGCAAGAGCGTGCGCGATGGCAGCGGCACGCTGCACACGCAGAAGGACGGCGACATCGAATTCGTCACGCTGGACCTGAGCAAGCGCGAGGTGGATGGCTATTACAACGGCTTCGCCAACCGCACATTGTGGCCGCTGCTGCACTTCCGCCTGGACCTGGTCGACTACGACCGTGGTACCCGCGAGACCTACCACAAGGTCAATGCGCTGTTCGCCGACAAGCTCGCGCCGCTGCTGCGCGAAGACGATATCGTCTGGATCCACGACTACCACCTGATCCCGCTCGGCGCACTGCTGCGTGAGCGCGGCATCGGCTGCCGCATCGGCTTCTTCCTGCACATCCCGATGCCCTCGGCCGACCTGCTGCAGGCCATGCCCGACCACCTGCGCCTGTTCTCCGCGCTGTATGCCTATGACCTGGTCGGTTTCCAGACCCAGCGCGACGCCGATCGCTTCCAGACCTACCTGCGCCTGTTCGGTGGCGGCCGCGTACTCGACAATGGCGAACTGGAAGCGCCAGGTGGACGCCGCTTCCGCGCGGCCGCGTTCCCGATCGGTATCGACACCGAGCTGATCGCGCGGCAGGCCAGTACCGCCGCGACCAAGGCCGCAGTGAAGAATCTGCGCGCCAGCCTGCGCGACCGCCAACTGGCCATCGGCGTGGATCGCCTGGACTATTCCAAGGGCCTGCCCGAGCGCTTCCTTGGCTTCGAGCGCTATCTGGAGCGCCATCCCGACCAGCGGGGTTCGCTGACGTACCTGCAGATCGCTCCGGTCTCGCGCGGTGATGTCACCGAGTACCGTCAACTGCGCAGCCAGCTGGAACAGATCGCCGGCCACATCAACGGTGGCCACGCCGAACCGGACTGGACACCGCTGCGCTACGTCAACCAGAACTTCACCCACGCCACGCTTACCGGCTTCTACCGGGCGGCGGCAGTGGGACTGGTGACCCCGCTGCGTGATGGCATGAACCTGGTGGCCAAGGAGTACGTGGCCTCGCAGGACCCGGACGATCCCGGCGTACTGGTGTTGTCGCTGCTGGCCGGGGCCGCCGACGAACTGAAGCAGGCGCTGCTGGTGAACCCGCATGATCTGGACGGCGTGGCCGACGCCATCGCCACGGCCGCGACGATGTCGCTGCGCAGGCGCAAGGAACGCTGGCACGCGATGATGGAGCACCTGCGTACCTACGACATCAACCATTGGCGGCGCAGCTATCTGGACGTTTTGGAAGGCTGAGCGACCACCTTCGCTGCGGGCCGGTTCGACACGTCATCGGCGTGCCAGCACGGCCCGCAAATTGTCGCTTTCAGCACTAAAGTGGATGCGAATGAAACCAAATCACCGCACCGGCAACGCGACCGGCCCACGGCCGCGCGGAATGCCGATCCTCATGTAAAGCCAGCTTCGCATAGGGGTTTTTTCCGGTTTCATCACGCCTGCCGCTCATGCGTCCGCAAAAACGAAAGCTGCAGCGCGCACCGGTTTTCATTCCGCATTGACACCCGCTCCCCAAAGTGACGCCCCCAGAACGACCGCACGCCATCGCCACCGCGTTTGCGAGGCGTCGCGCACATCACACCTGGGGAGTCACCGCATGTCCGCTTACGACCGTTTCATCGAAGATGCAGCAACACGCCTTGAACTGGGCCATCGCACCCGTTGGGTGATCGAGGTGATCACCGCCTGGGTGGCCTCGCATCCCCACGGTCTGGACGGCGTGCAGCAGCGCTTCGAACAGGCCGGCCTGGCCGCCCGCTTCCACTCCTGGCGGCACCCGGCCAGCCTGCGCCTGCCCATCGTTGCCAGCGAAATGGAGCGCGCCCTCGGGGCGCACACGCTGGCCATGATCGCCCACCGCAGCGGCATGTCACCCGGGCCGTTCCGTGTGGTGATCTGCAACCTGCTGCCCGGCGTCGTCACCCTGATGTCCGCCCCGCACAGCGCCGATGAAGTGGCCGCTGCCGCCGTTCCAGCACGCAGGAACGCCGCGCCCAGGCGCATGCGCAGTCTGGTGCCCTCGCGTGCGATGTACGGCATGGCCCTGCGCGGCCTGCTCTGGACCGTGGCTGTGGTTGCGGTGCTGGGCCTCACCACATGGTTGTTGCTGAAAGCGCGCACACCGCTGTGGACGGTGCAGGACACGCCCGCGCAGCATGAAGCGCACCTGTCCCTCCTTCAGCGCGGCACGCAGGTACAGGTACACGGGCGCCTGCCCAGCGAGAGCGACCGTCGCCGCGTCTGGAATGCGCTTTCCGCCGTGCACGGCGCGCGCAACCTGGAGGGTGGCATCGCACTGGACCCGCACACCCAGGCGCCGCGCTGGCTGGATCGCCTGATCGTGGATCTTCCCCTCCTGCGGGGCGACGGCCTGCACCTTGTGTTTGAAGGCACCCGGTTGCGGATCGATACCCGTTCCATGCAGGAGCCCGAGCGGCTGGCCATCTCGCGGCGGTTGCGCCAGGACTTCCCGTCGCTGGAGATGCGCGGGCTGTGGGGCCCGGGCCTGGCCGCGCTGGCGCAGCTGTCACCTGACGCTGCCCCTGCACAGCGGGTAGCTGCGTTGAACCAGACCACGCTGAAATTCCACGCCGGCTCCTCCGAATTGACCGGTGACTCGCGGCAGACGCTGGAAGCTGCCGCCAACGCGCTGCGTGACACGCCAGCAGGCACGCGCGTGGAAATCGGTGCGCACACCGACAGCCGCGGCCAGGCCGAAGCCAATCTGCATCTCAGCCAGCAACGTGCCGAAGCGGTGTCGCAGGGGCTGCAGGCGCTGGGGGTGGAGCCTGACACGCTGGTCGCCGTGGGCTACGGTCAGGAACATCCCGTGGCCGACAACCGCAGCGACAGCGGCCGCGCGCAGAACCGCCGTATCGATTACCGGCTGCTCGACTGAGCCTGCCGACGCTGCAGGCTTGAAGCACCTGCTCCTGTAGAGCCGAGCCATGCCCGGCTGCCTTTTTCATAGCCTCGACGGGAACAGCCGAGCATGGCTCGGCTCTACAGACGTCCGGTGATCAATCCAGGAACCGCGCGAGGTGTTCCGGCGCCGGCAGATGGCACGCATCGTGGCGTCCGAACCAGCGATAGCGGTTACGCGCCAGCAGGCGATACGCCGCGTCCCGCCAGCTGCGCGGCAGCAGGCGCAGCACGCCGCTAAAACGCCAGGCACCGCCGAGTCCCGCCAGTACGCGCAGGATCGCATCGGTATCGGTCCACGCGCCCCGTGCGTCCAGCAACAGGAACGACGCCGGGTCCTGCGGATCCAGCCCGTGCGCACGCAACAGCGCGCTGCCCTGCGTGCCCTGCATCGCGGCGAAGCGGTAACGCCCCGCGCGATCGAAGCGCAGCAGGAAGCGCACCCATTGGTTGCACAGCGCGCACACACCATCGAACACGATCACCGCGCGGCCGGTCTCGGTGGCAACCTCACTGCGGTTCGAGCCAGCCTTCATAGCGGATCAGGGCTCCGGCCCAGGGCAATGTCACATCGACCAGGAAAGTGTAGCGCTGGCCGTGCCACGCTTCACGGCAGCGCACGCCACCGAACCAGCGTGTTGGCAGCGGCAGCAGGCCCAACGCCCAGACCCGCCGCACCGTCCAGTCGATGCCGCCATCGCGGGCCTGCAGGTCGAACGCGAAACGCACTGCACCCAGCTGCTCGTGCAGATGCCCTTCGTGCTCCCACAACCGCGACACCATCGGCCAGCGTCCGAAGCGTCGCGCCCATTGCTCGCCCTGCCCGTGGGCGCTGAACGCTACCTCGGTCGGCAGCGCATCGCCGTTGTTCGGCAAACGTGCCACTGCGGCCAGCAACGGCACCAGCCAGTGCCGTCCCCGCACGATCCGCGCCTGCCCTGCATAACGGCAGGGCAACGGCGCGGCATGCAGCGCCTGCACCGGGGCGGCCAGGGTGGCGAAGGCCGGCCCCAGCACCCGTGCGAACAGGGGCGTACTCAGGGTGCGATCCAGGCCAGCGTCGCCATGCGTCCGGTACGACGATCGCGCCGGTGCGAGTACAGGTCCGGATCGGCCATGGTCGACACCGTGCCGCCGTATACCTGCGCCGGGTCCATGCCCGCGGCCTGCAGGCGCTGCCGCGCCAGCGCGAACAGGTCCACCTTCCAGTGGCCTGCGCGGGTGGCCACGAACGCCGCCTCGGCGGCCGGATCATGGCCGACGAAAGCGTGGTAGACCTCTTCACCGATCTCGTAATCGGCCGGCCCGGCAGCCGGTCCCAGCCAGGCTCGCAACTGCCCGGGCGGCGTCTGCATGGCCGCCACGGTGGCCTCCAGCATGCCGTCGGCCAGGCCACGCCAGCCGGCATGCGCCGCGCCCACCTCACTGCCATCAGCGGCGGCGAACACCACCGGCAGGCAGTCGGCGGTCAGGATCGCCAGCACCACGCCGGGCACCGAGGTTACTGCGGCATCGGCCACCGGCTCGCTGGCGCCGGGCACTGGTGGCGTGCTGAAGCGCAACACGGTGCTGCTGTGCACCTGGCGCAGCCAGTGCGGCGCGGAGGGCAACGCCAGCCCCTGCTGCAGCAGCTGGCGGTTGTGCTCGACGTTGGCCGGGGTATCACCATCGGCCGCGTGCCGGTTGCCCAGGTTGAACTGCGCGAACGGCGCCGGCGAGATGCCCGCGCCATGCCGGCGCGTCGTCAGCGCATGGACGCCCGCAGGCGCCGGCCAATCGGCCCACAGCAACGGCAGCGCGGCGTCCATTACCAGCGGTCCCGCTCGCGCGCGGCGAAGGCTTCGCTGTCTTCGCGCAGCACCTTCATCAGGTGCAGCATGTCCTCCGGCACCGGCGCGGTGTTGCGCACCGGCTCACCGGTGATCGGGTGCGTGAACTCCAGGGTCTCGGCATGCAGGGCCTGGCGCTTGAAGCCACGCAGCGCGGCCACCAGCTCATCGCTGGCGCCCTTGGGCAGCTTCAGCGCGCCGCCGTACAGCGGATCACCGATGATCGGATGGCGAACGTGCGCCATGTGCACGCGGATCTGGTGGGTACGCCCGGTTTCCAGACGGCACTCCAGCGCGGTGTGCGCACGGAAGCGCTCACGCAGCCGGTAATGGGTGATCGCCTCCTTGCCGTCCTCGCGCACCGCCATCTTCAGGCGGTCGCGCGGGTGGCGGTCGATCGGGGCATCGGCGGTACCGCCGGCCACCAGCGCGCCCATCACGATGGCCAGGTACTGGCGGTGCACGTCGCGTGCGGCCAGCTGCTCGACCAGCGCGGTCTGCGCTTCCAGGGTCTTGGCCACCACCATCACGCCACTGGTGTCCTTGTCCAGGCGGTGCACGATGCCCGCGCGCGGCAGCACCGCCACCGACGGGTCGCGGAACAGCAGGGCGTTGACCAGGGTGCCGCTGTGGTTGCCGGCCCCCGGATGCACCACCAGGCCGACCGGCTTGTTGATCACCAGCAGGTGCTCGTCCTCGAACAGCACGTCCAGCGGGATGTCCTCCGGCTGGGCGTCGGTCTGGGTTTCCAGCACCACGTTGAGGGTCACCACCTCGCCGCCGCGCAGCGGATCGCGCGGGCGCACCTGGGCGCCGTCCAGCAGGACCTCACCGGCCTTGATCCACTCGGTCAGGCGCGACCGCGAGTATTCGGGGAACAGTTCGGCCACCACGGCGTCGAAACGGCGGCCGGCAGCGGTGTCGGGGACGATGGCCTGGCGGGCCGATTCAGAGGGTTGTTCAGACATGGCAGGGGCATTCTTTGAAATTTTGGGGTCCCGGCGGCCGGTTTCAGTCGCTGGACAGGACACTAGGCTATCATCGACCCTTCGTATTCCAGCCGCGTCCCGCCTCGACCTCATGATCCGACGCTCCTCCATGCTCTCCGCGCCCGTCCGCCTCACCGCCCTGCTGCTGGTGCTGGTCATCGCCGCCACCGGCTGCCACCGTGGCGCCAAGAAGGGCGATCGCCCCGATGAAGGGACGCCGGTCGAACAGTTGTACGAGAAGAGCCACAAGCTGATGCAGGGTGGCAACTGGAGCGGGGCTGAAACCAGCTTCCGCCGCCTCGTGGCCCAGTATCCGTACGGCCCGTATACCGAACAGGCGATGATCGAAACCGCCTACGCGCAGTACAAGGCCGGCAAGCACGACGATGCGGTGTCCAGCATCGACCGCTTCATCCGTACCTACCCGACCCACCGCAACATCGCGTACCTGTACTACCTGCGCGGCCTGGCCAACTCCAACCGCAGTACGGTTTTCCTGCGCCGCGTATGGTCGCTGGACGCCAGCCGCCGCGACCTGTCCACGCCGCACCAGGCGTATTCGGACTTCAACATCGTGGTCGACCGCTACCCGAACAGCCGCTACGCCGCCGATGCGCGCCAGCGCATGCTGGAGCTGCGTGACGTGTTCGCCCAGCACGAGCTGGACAACGCCCTGTACTACATGCGCCGCGGCGCCTGGGTCTCGGCCGCCGGCCGCGCCAACTACCTGCTGGAAACCTATCCGCAGAGCGCGTTCCAGTACGACGCCGTCGCCGTCCTGGCCGATTCCTACACCCACCTGGGCAACAAGACCCTGGCCGACGACGCCCGCCGCGTCCTGCAGCTGAACCAGCCGGACCACCCGTGGCTGGAAGGCAAGTGGCCGAAGTACCCGTGGATGATCCGCAAGCTGAACCCGTTCGCCGGCGAGAAGTCCGCCAGCACCGGCCAGCGCAACGCGCGACTGGAAAAGAAATAAGAAAGCAGAGGGCCCCGCAAGGGGCCCTTTCTTTATCCGGTAGATCCACGCCATGCGTGGATGGCGGGCGCCCCGCTGGACTTGGGGTATTAGGAATTCTACGAATCGGCCGCCGTTGCGATGCCGTTCCCAAACCGGACCCGCACGGCCCTCCACACTCCAGCGCACGGCCATTCCCGCCTGCCTGGAGTCCGAATGAAGACCTCAACCGTTTCCCGCACCCGGCCCCTGCTGGCCACCCTCGCCGCCACCCTGCTGGCCCTGCCCGCTGCAGTCCAGGCCTCAGAGCCGGGCGAGCTGCTCAGCGCAGCGCCCTATCGTGCCGCCTGGGTGCCCTCGAAGGCATCCCAGGCGTACCTGCTCAGCTACCGCACGCCCGATCATCACAACCGGCTGGCGCAGGGCACCGGTCTGCTCTATCTGCCGGCAGGCACGGCGCCAGCGGGCGGCTGGCCGGTCGTTGCCTGGGCGCATGGCACCCAGGGCATTGCCGATCACTGCGCCCCTTCCCGTTCCGGCCCCACCCACGCCGAACGCGATGGGCGCTTCCTGGACGCCTTCCTCGCCCAGGGCTACGCCGTCGTCGCGGCCGACTATCAGGGCCTCGGCAGCCCCGGCGATCACGCCTACCTGCATGTACGCACCGCCGCGCGCAACAGCATCGACATGGTCAAGGCCAGCCATCGGTTCCTGGGCAGCCGCCTGTCACCGCGCTGGGTCTCGGTGGGCTACTCGCAGGGCGGTGCCGCGGCGCTCAGCGCCGGCCACCAGGCTGCCGCCTATTCCGGCCCCGGCCTGCAGTACAAGGGCAGCTTCACCGCAGGCACGCCCACGGCCGTGGAGATGACCGCACTGGTGATGCGCCCCGACAGCCGCAGCGCCAATCCCGGCGCACTCAATGCCTACCATGCCTATCTGCTTGATGGCCTGCTGCAGGTGGCGCCGCAGATCGACCGCGTGCTGAGCCCGCAGGGGCGGGCACGCATTGCCCTGGCCCGACAGCACTGCCTGACCGATCTGGCGGCACAGCTGGAGGGCGCCAGCACCGGCGAGATGTTCAGCGCGCCGTTGACCTCGGTGCCGGGCATCTGGACGCTGCTGCACGACTATCTGGGCGTGCCACGGCACGGGTTCGCCCAGCCGCTGATGCTGGCCCACGGCACGCGCGATCAGGACGTGCCCTATCTGACCACCCTGCTGTATGCCGCCGGCTTGGCCCTGCGCGGCGAACCCGTGGCCTTCCGCCAGTATCCGGTCGACCACCGCGCCACGCTGGATGCGGCCACCGCTGACGGGGTGGCCTTCGTAAAAGCACGCCTGGCAGATGCCCGCTTCGACGAAGCCGCCGAAGCCACCGGCCTGGAAAAACTGCTGGACGCCGCACGGTAGATCCACGACATGCGTGGATGATCTTCGACGATCGTGCGGACCAAGGTCCGCACCCACCGGAGAGGGGCCAACGGGTTGCCGGCCAGCGGCCGGCATTACCCCCCACCGCTACCTCAGCCCTTGTAGCCGTTGCTGATCGGGTAACGACGCTCGCGGCCGAACGCGCGACGCGAGACCTTGGGCCCTGGCGCGGCCTGGTGCCGCTTCCATTCGCTGATGCGCACCAGGCGCAGCACGCGGTCGACCACGGCGGCGGCGTAACCGGCGGCAACGATCTCCGTGCGCGACTGCTCCTGGTCGATGTAGCGGTACAGGATCCCGTCCAGCACGTCGTAGGCCGGCAGCGAGTCCTGGTCCAGCTGGTTCTCGCGCAGTTCGGCCGACGGCGGGCGGCTGATCACCGCCGGCGGGATCACCGGTGCACCGCCCACGGTATTGCGCCACTTCGACAGGCCGAACACTTCGGTCTTGTACAGGTCCTTCAACGGCGCATAGCCACCGCACATGTCGCCGTAGATGGTGGCGTAGCCCACCGCGTATTCGCTCTTGTTGCCGGTGGTCAGCAGCAAGCCGCCGAACTTGTTGGCCAGCGCCATCAGGATCACGCCACGGCTGCGCGACTGCAGGTTCTCTTCGGTCACGTCCGGCGTGGTGCCCTCGAACATCGGCGCCAGCGATTCCATCAGGCCCTTGAACGCCGGCTCGATCGAGACCGCTTCCAGCTTCACGCCCAGTGCCTGGCACTGTTCGGCCGCCAGGTCATTGGACAGGCCGGCGGTGTAGCGCGACGGCAGGCGCACCGCGGTGACGTTCTCCGCCCCCATCGCGTCCACCGCCATGGCCAGTACCAGTGCCGAATCGATGCCACCGGACAGGCCCAGCCACACCTTCCTGAAGCCGTTCTTGCGGCAGTAGTCCTGGATGCCGCGGGTGACGGCACGCCACGCCAGTGCATCCATGCTTTCGTCGCCATCGTCCATCCACACGTGCGGCATGAAGCGGCGCGTTTCGCCGTCGTACTCCACCACCAGCCACTGGTCGACGAAGGCGGCGGCGGCGGGGTGCACCGTGCCGTCACCATCGGCCACCACCGAGGCGCCATCGAACACCAGCGCATCCTGGCCACCGACCACATTGAGATAGGCGATTGCCGCGCCACTCTCGCGGGTACGTGCGGCCAGCACCGCATCGCGCTGGGCGTGCTTGCCGCGCTCGTACGGCGAGGCATTGGGTACCACCACCAGCTGCGCGCCGGCGCGCACGGTGTCGGCCAACGGCTCGGCGAACCACAGGTCCTCGCAGATCAGCAGACCCACCGGAATGCCGTTGACCTCGAACACGCAGCTGCCACCGTCCGGATCGACATCGAAGTAGCGGCGTTCGTCGAACACGGCGTAATTGGGCAGCTCACGCTTGCGGTAGGTCTGCTCGACCAGGCCATCGCGCAGCACGCTGGCGGCGTTGTAGACCACCGCGCCAGCCGCCTGCGGCCAGCCGACCACCGCGGTGATGCCGCGGCAGGCCGCGGCGATGCGCGTCATTGCCTGCTCGCACTCGTACAGGAAGCCCGGGCGCAGCAGCAGGTCTTCCGGCGGATAGCCGCTCACCGCCAGCTCGGGGAACATCACCAGCTCGGCGCCGTACTCGTCGCGCGCCTGGCCGATCATCTCGATGATGCGCTCGGTGTTGCCGGCGACATCGCCGACCGGGAAGTCGAACTGCGCCATCGCGATGCGGATCGAAGCCATGGGAATCCAGCCTGTGGTTGCAATGCCGCCATTGTAACGCCGCGCCATGCGCGCGCCGGGCGCGCTCACTGCGTGGACAGCCCTGGCTCAGTAGATCCACGCCGTGCGTGGATGGAGCCGACCGGGACACTGCCAGACGCAGAACAGCCGCCCGGAGGCGGCTGTTCTATTGAAGCAGGTAGAGCAGTCGACTAACAGTCGACTCTACCGATCGTGCCGGCCGCAGGCCGGCAACAATCTTATTTCACCAGCTTGGCGATGGCAGCGCCCAGGTCGCCCGGCGAGCGGACGGTGACAACACCGGCAGCTTCCATGGCAGCGAACTTGCCTTCGGCAGTGCCCTTGCCGCCCGAGGCGATCGCACCGGCGTGGCCCATGCGCTTGCCGGCCGGAGCCGACGCACCGGCGATGAAACCGACGACCGGCTTCTTCACGTGGTTCTTGATGTACTCGGCGCCGGCTTCCTCGGCGTCGCCGCCGATTTCGCCCACCATGATGATGCCTTCGGTCTGCGGGTCTTCGTTGAACAGCTTCAGGCAGTCGACGAAGTTCAGGCCGTTGATCGGGTCGCCACCGATGCCGATGCAGGTGGACTGGCCCAGGCCGACTTCGGTGGTCTGCTTGACCGCTTCATAGGTCAGGGTGCCCGAACGCGACACGATGCCGATCTTGCCCGGCTGGTGGATGTGGCCCGGCATGATGCCGATCTTGCACTCACCCGGAGTGATGACGCCCGGGCAGTTCGGCCCGATCAGCACGGTGTCCGGATGCGAGCGGGTCAGCACGTTCTTGACGCGCAGCATGTCCAGCACCGGGATGCCTTCGGTGATGCAGACGATGACCTTGATGCCGGCAGCAGCGGCTTCCAGGATCGCGTCAGCCGCGTACGGCGGCGGCACGTAGATGACCGAGGCATTGGCGCCGGTGCTCTGCACGGCGTCGGCAACGGTGTTGAAGACCGGCAGGTCGATGTGGGTGGTGCCACCCTTGCCCGGGGTCACGCCGCCGACAACCTGGGTGCCGTACTCGATCATCTGAGTGGCGTGGAAGGTGCCCTGCTGGCCGGTGAAGCCCTGCACGATCACCTTGGTGTTCTTGTTGATCAAAACAGACATTGGAATTCCTTGGTGTCGGTATCAGGCGGCGTTCTTGACAGCTTCAACGATCTTCTTGGCGCCATCGTTGATGTTGTCAGCCGGGATGATGGCCATGCCGCTGTCACGCAGCAGCTGCTTGCCTTCTTCCACGTTGGTGCCTTCCAGGCGCACCACGACCGGAACCTTGACGCCCACTTCCTTCACGGCGGCGATGATGCCTTCGGCAATCATGTCGCAGCGGACGATGCCGCCGAAGATGTTGACGAAGATGCCTTCGACCTTGTCCGAGGACAGGATCAGCTTGAAGGCTTCGATGACGCGCTGCTTGTTGGCACCGCCGCCCACGTCCAGGAAGTTCGCCGGCTCGCCGCCGTTGAGCTTGATGACGTCCATGGTGGCCATGGCCAGGCCGGCGCCGTTCACCATGCAGCCGATGTTGCCGTCCATGGTGACGTAGTTGATGTCCAGCTCCGAAGCGATCACTTCGGTCGGATCTTCCTGGGTCTTGTCGCGCATGGCGACCAGGGCCTTCTGGCGGAACGCGGCGTTGTCGTCGCTGTCGAACTTGCCGTCCAGCGCGTACAGGTTGCCGTCGTCCAGGATGGCCAGCGGGTTGATTTCAACCAGGGCCAGGTCTTTTTCGTTGAACAGGCGGTACAGGTTCACCATGATGCTGGCGAACTGGCCGGCCTGCTTGGCGGTCAGGCCCAGCTTGAAGCCGAAATCACGGCCGTGGTAACCCTGCACGCCTTCGACGAAGTCGACGTTCAGCGAGTGGATCAGCTCCGGGGTTTCAGCAGCGACCTGCTCGATCTCCACGCCGCCTTCCGAAGAGGCGATGTAGGTGATGGTCTTGGTGCCACGGTCGACCAGCACCGACAGGTACAGTTCCTTGACGATCTCGCCGGCTGTGGTCACCAGCACCAGGTTGACCGGCAGTTCAACGCCTGCGGTCTGGTAGGTGGCCATCTTGGTGCCGAGCATCTTGGCCGCAGCGGCCTTCACGTCGTCGGTGGTCTTGCAGAACTTGACGCCGCCAGCCTTGCCGCGGCCGCCAGCGTGGATCTGCGCCTTGACCATCCAGGGGCCCTGGCCCAGGGAGTTGGCAGCGGCAACCGCTTCGTCCGGGGTCGCAGCGACCTTGCCGGCCGGGACCGGGATGCCGTACTCGGCAAGCAGTTGTTTTGACTGGTATTCGTGGAAATTCATGCGTCACCGTGGGAATAGGAACGACCGCACGCAATTCCTCAGGGCCCCGGCGGGGCGCCGGCATGGACCGCGGCGGGCCCACTATTGTGGCCGAGCCGGCGCCGGGGCGCAAAGAAGTCTGTACAAAACGCCGGACGCGGGCAGATTTCCACCATCATAAATGCGCGATCCGGGCCACTTCGGCGGCGCCCGGCCGGGGGCCCTATACTGCCCTTCGCAAACGCGACGTGCCGGCCCGGCTTCAGGGGGCGCCGGCCAGGCCCGCCGCAGAATCCAGACCCAGGCAGCCAGAAGGGGAGTTCCGGCGTGTCACCCAGTGCTTCATTGATCGACCGCATCGAATCGATTCCGCGGCGTGAACTGTATTTCTTCGCGCTGTACCGGGTGCTGATCGCTACGGTCATCGCCGCCCTGCTCTACAGCCCGTTGTCGGCCATGGTCGGTGAAGCCCATCACCCGCGGCTGGCCGACGTCGTTGCGGTCATCTACCTGGCCCTGTCGCTGCTGGCCCTGGCACTCGGCCGCAACGAACGCTGGCTGCGTCCGATCGTGGTCAGCGGCGTGCTGGTGGATATCGTGGCCGCCACCCTGCTGTCGCACGCCCTGCCCGGCGCCAGTGCCGGCATCTCGATGTCGCTGCTGTTCAACATCGCCGCCGCCGCCACCCTGCTCCCGCTCAGCCTGGGGCTGGGCCTGGCGCTGGCCGCCAGTCTGGCCACCGGCGTGGAGTACACATGGAAGCTGCTGGAAGGCGGCGACCCCACCCGCACCCTGGCCGAACTGGCGATGTTCGCCACCAGCTACCTGGCACTGGCCTTCATCAGCTACCAGGTGGGCAACCGCGCTCGCCGCAACCAGCAACTGGCCAACCAGCGCGGCGACGAAGTAGCCAACCTGTTCCAGATCAACGAACTGATCATCCGCCGCATGCGCACCGGCGTGCTGGTGGTGGACGCCGACAACCGCATCACCCTGGCCAACGAAGCCGCCTCGATGCTGCTGGGCGACAACGACGGCAACGGCGAAAGCGGGCGCCTGGACCTGGCCAGCGCCGCACCGGAACTGGCGCGCAGGCTGCAGCGCTGGCGCAATGGCTGGGCACAGGACGAACTGCCGCTGCAGCTCAACCCCGACCAGCCGGAAGTGCAGCCGCGCTTCGCCCGCCTGCTGGCCGGCAGCGACCTTGCGCTGGTGTTCCTGGATGATTCCAGCGTGGTCTCGCGCCGCGCCGAATCGCTCACCCTTTCCGCGATGGGCCGCTTCTCGGCCAGCCTCGCCCACGAGATCCGCAACCCGCTGGCGGCGATCAACTATGCCGTGCAGCTGCTCGAGGAAGGTACCGGCTTCAACGAGAGCGACCGCCGCCTGCTGCAGATCATCCGCCAGCAATGCCAGCGCACCAACGGCATCGTCGAAAGCGTGCTGGGCCTGGCACGGCGCGAGCGTGCCACGCCCGAGAACGTGGACCTGGTCGCCTTCGTGCGCCGCTTCGTGCTGGAGTACAAGCAGGGCCAGACCCTGGAGACCGACAGCATCGAACCGATCATCAGCGATACCTCGGTGATGGCCCAGGTCGACACCAAGCATCTCTACCAGGTGCTGACCGTGCTGGTGCACAACGCGCTGAAGTACGGCCGCATCGGCCAGCAGCCGGCACGGGTGCGGCTGCGCGTGGCCCAGCACGAACGCAGCGCGGTGATCGACGTGATGGACCGTGGCCCGGGTATCCCCGAGAGCGTGGCCGCGCAGCTGTTCCGGCCCTTCTTCACCACGTCCGAGCATGGCACCGGACTGGGCCTGTATATCGCGCGCGAACTGTGCCGGGCCAACCAGGCCCGCCTGGACTACATCGCGGTGCCGGCCGGCGGCTCCTGCTTCCGCCTGGTGCTGCCCGGTCCACACACGCTGCTGCCCAGCTGATTCCCATCCTGTGCGTCAAACATTTGTCGCTTCCAGCCCCCTCGTTTATCTTTCACGCCCATGAATGAAACCCGCAGCGCCCTCGTCGTCGACGACGAACGCGACATCCGCGAACTGCTGGTGCTGACCCTCGGCCGCATGGGGCTGCGCATCAGTACCGCCGCGAACCTGGCCGAGGCACGTGAGCTGCTGGCCAGCAATCCGTACGACCTGTGCATCACCGACATGCGCCTGCCGGATGGCAACGGCATCGAGCTCGTCAGCGAGATCGCCCAGCACTACCCGCGCACGCCGGTGGCGATGATCACCGCGTTCGGCAGCATGGATCTGGCCGTGGAGGCGCTGAAGGCCGGCGCGTTCGATTTCGTCAGCAAGCCGGTGGACATCTCGGTGCTGCGCGGACTGGTCAAGCACGCGCTGGAACTCAACAACGCCGAGCGCCCGGCACCGGGCCCCAACGCCGAACAGGGCGGGCGCCTGCTCGGCCACTCACAGGCCATGGATGTGCTGCGCACCACCATCGGCAAGGTCGCGCGCAGCCAGGCGCCGGTCTACATCCTCGGCGAGTCGGGCGTCGGCAAGGAGCTGGTCGCACGCACCATCCATGCGCAGGGCGCGCGCGCGGCCGGCCCGTTCGTGCCGGTCAACTGCGGCGCCATTCCCGGCGAGCTGATGGAGAGCGAATTCTTCGGCCACCGCAAGGGCAGTTTCAGCGGCGCGCACGCCGACAAGCCCGGCCTGTTCCAGGCGGCGCATGGCGGCACCCTGTTCCTGGACGAAGTGGCTGAACTGCCACTGCAGATGCAGGTGAAGCTGCTGCGCGCGATCCAGGAAAAGTCGGTGCGCGCGGTGGGGGCGGCCAACGAGGAGCCGGTGGATGTCCGCATCCTCTCGGCCACCCACAAGGATCTGGCCGAGCTGGTCGAGGACGGGCGCTTCCGCCACGACCTGTACTACCGCATCAACGTGATCGAACTGAAGGTGCCGCCGCTGCGCGAGCGCCGTCAGGACCTGCCCGAACTGGCCGCGGCCGTGCTGGCCCGATTGGCCCGCAGCCACGGCCGTGCCACCCCGCTGCTGGCGCCGTCGGCGCTGGAAGCGCTGGCGCAGTACGCGTTCCCGGGCAATGTGCGCGAGCTGGAGAACATCCTGGAACGTGCGCTGGCCCTGGCCGAGGAAGACTGCATCGGCGCCGACGACCTGCGCCTGCCGCAGCACGCGCCGCGTGCACCCGGCAGCGCGGCGCCCGCCGAAGCGGTGGCCGACCTGCAGCCGGGCAGCGCCGCCCTGCCCTCCTACATCGAGCAGCTCGAGCGCAGCGCCATCCAGCGTGCGCTGGAAGAGAACCGCTGGAACAAGACCCGTACTGCCGCGCAGCTGGGCATCACCTTCCGTGCGCTGCGCTACAAGTTGAAGAAGCTGGGGATGGAGTAGAGCCGAGCCCATGCTCGGCTGCGCGGTGATTGGGGCCACGTAATCCACGCATGGCGTGGATCTACTGTGGAGCCGAGCATGGGCTCGGCTCTACGGAAAACCGCGTTGCATCAATCCTTGGTGACGCGGTTGATCTCGGCCAGGCTGGTGATGCCCGCTGCGGCCTTCTTCAACGCCGACTGGCGCAGGTCATTCACGCCGATCTGCTGCGCCGCCTCGGCAATCTGCAGCGCATTGCCACCGGCCAGCACGATGGTGGCGATCTCATCGGTCATCGGCATGACCTGGTAGACGCCGGTCCGGCCCTTGTAGCCCTCGGTGCATTCATCGCAGCCCACGGCCTCGTACAGCTCGATGCCCGCATCCAGCTGCGCCTGGGTGAAGCCTTCGGCCAGCAGCGCATGTTCGGGCAGGCTGGACGGGCGCTTGCAGTTGCCGCACAGGCGGCGTGCCAGGCGCTGGGCGATCACCAGCGTCACCGAGCTGGTGATGTTGTACGGCGCAATGCCCATGTTCATCAGGCGCGCGATGGTCTGCGGCGCATCGTTGGTGTGCAGCGTGGACAGCACCATGTGGCCGGTCTGCGCGGCCTTGATCGCGATCTCCGCCGTTTCCAGGTCGCGGATTTCGCCGACCATGATGATGTCCGGGTCCTGTCGCAGGAACGAGCGCAGCGCCGCGGCGAAGGTCATGCCACGCTTGTTGTTCTGCTGTACCTGGTTGACGCCCGGCAGGCGGATTTCCACCGGGTCTTCGGCGGTGGAGATGTTGCGCGTCTCGTCGTTGAGGATGCCCAGCGCGGTATACAGCGACACGGTCTTGCCCGAACCGGTCGGGCCGGTCACCAGCACCATGCCGTAGGGCTTGTGGATGGCATCCAGGAACAGCTTCTGCTGGTCCGGCTCGTAGCCCAGCTTGTCGATGCCCAGCTTGGCCGCGCTGCCATCGAGGATACGCAGCACCACCTTCTCGCCGAACAGGGTCGGCAGCGTGCTGACACGGAAGTCGATCTGCTTGGTCTTGGACAGGTTGAGCTTGATGCGGCCGTCCTGCGGGACGCGCTTCTCGGCGATGTCCAGCTGTGCCATCACCTTCAGGCGGGCGGCGATGCGCTGGTTCAACTTCACCGGCGCGCGCGCGACCATCTTCAGCAGGCCATCGATGCGCAGGCGCACGCGGTAATCGTCTTCGTAGGGCTCGAAGTGGATGTCCGAGGCACCCTTGCGGATCGCATCGACCAGCACCTTGTTGACGAACTTCACCACCGGGGTGTCGTCGCCCTTGGCGTCGATGCCGGAATCGCCGCCGGTGGCGCCGAGATCCTCGTCGCCGGCCGCCACGTCCAGATTGCCCATGCCATCGTCATCGCCACCCAGGGCGTCGCCGAGGGTGTCATGGCTGGCGTGCCACTGTTCCAGCGTGCGGCGGATCTGGTCCTCGTCGACCAGGATCGGCTCGACCACCAGGTTGGTGTGGAACTTGATCTCGTCCAGCGAGTGGGTCGGGTTGCTGGTGCCGACGAACAGCTTGCCGCCGCGCTTGAACAGCGGCAGCACGTTGTGCTTGCGCAGCAGCTCCTCGCTGACCAGGCTCATCGCGTTCTGGCTGGCGTCGAAGGTGGACACGTCGAACAGCGGCATGCCGAACTCGACCGCATTGGCGGCGGCCAGCTGCGAGGCATTGACCAGCTTGTTCTGCGCGAACCACGTCGGCAGTGGCTGGCGGGCGGCCGCGGCCTTGGCCATGGCGTCGCGGGCGGTGGCCTCGTCCAGGGCCCCGTCCTGCACCAGACGACGGGCCAGGCCGGTGATGCCGACAAGATTGGCGGTGGTGACAGCGTTCATATGAATCCTTGGCTCATGGGGTCATGCCATGCCGTGCGTCTTGCACGGACACCGCACGGGGCAGCAGAACCCGCCGCGACCCAATGGCCACCGGCATCGCCAATCCATGAGCAACACTGCCTTGCCCGGCACTCCCGGCCCGGCAGGCACGATCCTGACTCCCCCGGGGATGATAGCCCCGTCAAGGGGCGGCCAGCATCCCATTGAAGCGCTGAAGTGTGATCAGCAGCCGGTCGGGCGATAGCGCGCTTCGAACGCGCTGCCATCGCAGCTCCAGATGCCCTCGGCGGAGCGGCGCAGGATCAGGTCCTTGCCGTCCAGCACGCTGTGGCCCTTCAGGGTGCAGCTGATATGGCCGACACCGGATTCACTGAGCTCGGCCTCGACGTTGGAGCAGTGGGCGTTCTGGGCACCGCCGATAAGATCGGCTGTCACCAGACTGGCCGGACGGTTCTCGTTGACGAGGATTTCCACCTTGGTCTTTCCCGGCGTGATATCCGCAAGCGCCGCCGCCAACTGGGTGCGCACGACGTATGGCTGAAATGCCACAGTCGCAATCGCCGCAAGGATCGCGATGATGGCCACCACGATCATCAGTTCGATGAGCGTGAAACCCTTCTGGGTGTACATGATTCCCCCTGTTTGATCCAGCAATCCCCATTGCTGCCTGCTGACCGGATTTCACGGCCCGGTCAGCACAAGGCCCGCCGAAGCGGGCCCTGTGTTCATCTCATGAAATGAAGGGAGCGTATGCTACGCGCCACTCAGGAAATCATTAGATCAGCTGCAGCCCTTCGGCTTGAACTTGGCGTCAACAGCATTGGTAACGCAGGCGAAGCCGCCAGCAGTCGTGATGGCACCAGTGGTGGCATCAACAACCGAATCCGTGTAAGTCAACGCGATGGTGGAGCCGGTGCCAATGCGGCCCGGATCACGGATGGTGCAAGTCATACCATCACCGTCCACGGCGATCGTCGAGCAACTGCCAGTCGAGGTACCCTGGAAACCAGCACTGTTCGGAGTCGGAACGCGACCCGCGCTCTTTTCCATCTCGAACTGGGTCTTGTGCGAGGCCAGGTCGGCCAGCGCAGCGGTGACCTTCGACTTCGAGGTGTAGTCCTGGTAAGCCGGCAGCGCGATGGCGGCCAGGATGGCGATGATCGCGACGACGATCATCAGTTCGATAAGGGTGAAGCCCTTCTGGTTCTTCATTGGTACATCCCCAAGATAGTGGTGGTTGAGTTCAGTGCACGGGATCGGACCGGACAGCGCCGGCATGAGCGGGCCCCATGCCCTGCGGGTGGATCAACGCAGGTTGCGTGCCAACCCCGGCACGCCTCCCCCTGGATTTCCCCGCGCCCATGATGGCAGCAATTTCGCGGATGGGAACCCCCCGCATCCGAATCTGCGATGGACGCGGCAATGTGACGCAGTGCGTCACCTTTGGTCGGCACCCGGCACGAAATCGCACGCAGGGCCGCCTGCCAACTGCCCATCCGGCCTTGAACCCGCTACCATCGATGGCTAGTTACCCGCCTGGGGATGGCGGGTCTTGGGGAGCCAACATGTCTGTCAGTCGCAGTGCGATCAAGAAAGAGCCGGTGGCGCGCGCCACCATGGAACTGCAGCCGTTTGTCTGGGAGGGGACCGACAAGCGGGGCGTGAAGATGAAGGGCGAGCAGCTGGCCAAGAACGCCAACCTGCTGCGCGCCGAACTGCGCCGCCAGGGCATCAACCCGGGCCAGGTCAAGCCCAAGCCGAAGCCGCTGTTCGGCGCCGCCGGCAGCCCGGTCAAGCCCAAGGACATCGCCTTCTTCAGCCGGCAGATGGCCACGATGATGAAATCCGGCGTGCCGATCGTGTCGGCGCTGGACATCATCGCCAGCGGGCACAAGAACCCGCGGATGAAGAAGCTGGTGGACACCATCCGCACCGACATCGAGGGCGGCTCCTCCATGTACGAGGCGGTCAGCAAGCACCCGGTGCAGTTCGACGAGCTGTACCGCAACCTGGTGCGGGCCGGCGAAGGCGCCGGCGTGCTGGAAACCGTGCTGGACACGGTGGCCACCTACAAGGAGAACATCGAAGCGCTGAAGGGCAAGATCAAGAAGGCGCTGTTCTACCCGATCATGGTGGTGGTGGTAGCCATGCTGGTCAGCGGCATCATGCTGGTGTTCGTGGTGCCGCAGTTCGAGGACGTGTTCAAGAGCTTCGGCGCCGAGCTGCCCGCCTTCACCCAGCTGGTGGTGAACCTCTCGCGGTTCATGGTGTCGTGGTGGTGGCTGATATTCCTGATCGTGGTGGGCTCCGCTGTCGGTGCCATCATGGCCTACAAGCGCTCGCCGAAGATGCAGCACGCGATGGACCGGTTCGTGCTGAAGGTACCGGTGATCGGGCAGATCATGCACAACAGCGCCATCGCCCGCTTCTCGCGCACCACCGCGGTCACCTTCAAGGCCGGTGTGCCGCTGGTGGAGGCGCTGGGCATCGTGGCCGGTGCCACCGGCAACACCGTGTACGAAGAGGCGGTGCTGCGCATGCGTGACGACGTCTCGGTAGGCTACCCGGTGAACATGTCGATTAAGCAGACCAACCTGTTCCCGCACATGGTCATCCAGATGACCGGCATCGGTGAAGAGGCCGGCGCGCTGGATGCCATGCTGTTCAAGGTGGCCGAGTACTATGAGCAGGAGGTCAACAATTCGGTGGATGCCCTGAGCAGCCTGCTGGAACCGATGATCATGGTGTTCATTGGTACCATTGTGGGCGGCATGGTGATTGCCATGTACCTTCCCATCTTCAAACTCGGCGCCGTCGTCGGATAACACATACATGGCTTTTCTCGACCAGCATCCTGGCCTCGGCTACCCCGCCGCGGCCGCCTTCGGACTGCTGCTGGGCAGTTTCCTGAACGTCGTCATCCTGCGCCTGCCCAAGCGGCTGGAATGGCAGTGGAAGCGCGATGCGCGCGAAGTCCTGGAGGAACCGGACTTCTATGAACCGCCCCCGCCGGGGATCGTGGTCGAGCCGTCGCACTGCCCGCACTGCAAGCACAAGCTGAGCTGGTACGAGAACATCCCGCTGTTCAGCTGGATCATCCAGGGCGGCAAATGCCGCCACTGCAAGGCGCCGATCTCGCTGCAGTACCCGCTGGTGGAGGCGATGACCTCGCTGCTGGTGGTGGCCTGCGTCTGGCAGTTCGGCTTCGGCTGGCAGGGCTTCGGCGCCATCGTGCTGACCTGCTTCCTGATCGCCCTGTCCGGCATCGACCTGCGCACGCAGCTGCTGCCCGACCAGCTCACCCTGCCGCTGATGTGGCTGGGGCTGATAGGCAGCATCGACAACCTCTACATGCCGGCCAAGCCCGCCCTGGTGGGCGCGGCGGTGGGCTACCTGTCGCTGTGGACGGTCTGGTGGCTGTTCAAGCAGCTGACCGGCAAGGAAGGCATGGGCCACGGCGATTTCAAGCTGCTGGCGGCCCTGGGTGCCTGGTGTGGCCTGAAGGGCATCCTGCCGATCATCCTGCTGTCCTCGGTGCTGGGCGCCATCATCGGCTCGATCTGGCTGTACAGCCGGGGCCGTGACCGCGCCACCCCGATTCCGTTCGGGCCCTACCTGGCCATCGCCGGCTGGCTGTACTTCATGTGGGGTGCGCCGCTGGTGGAGCAGTACATGGTGATGAGCGGGCTGCGCTGAGGGGAGTCCCCATGAGCCGCTACGTGGTTGGCCTGACCGGCGGCATCGCCGCCGGCAAGAGCGAGGTGACCCGGCGCTTCGAGGCGCTGGGCATCGTGGTGGCCGACGCCGACCTGGCCGCCCGGGCCGTGGTCGCCGCCGGCAGCCCGGCCTTGGCCCGCATCGCCGAGCGCTTCGGCGCCGGCATGTTGCTGGCCGACGGCAGCCTGGACCGGGGTCGCCTGCGCGCCCACGTCTTTGCCGATCCGGCCGAGCGGACGGCGCTGGAAGCCATCACCCATCCGGCCATCCGCCTGCTGATGCAACAGCAGTGCGAGCAGGCTGAAAGCCCGTATGCGATTGCCGCCATTCCGCTGCTGACCGAGGTCGGTGGGCGGAAGGCATACCCGTGGCTGGACCGGGTACTGCTGGTGGATGCGCCGGAAGCCGTGCAGCATGCCCGCCTGATGCAGCGCGATGGCATCGACGCTGCGCTGGCTGACCGGATGATTGCCGCCCAGGCCAGCCGCGCGCAGCGGTTGGCGCTGGCCGATGACGTGGTGGTCAATGATGGACGGCCGGAGGACCTGCAGGCGCAGGTGGAACAGCTGCATGCGCGGTATCTGGGGTTGGCCCGGGGGTGAGGTCTGGTTGCCGGCCAGCGGCCGGCACTACCGGAACGCATCCACCCATGGCGTGGATCTACTGTAACTCTGGTTGCCAGCCAGCGGCCGGCACTGCCGGAGCGCATCCACGCGTGGCGTGGATCTACTGTAGAGCCGAGCCCATGCTCGGCTCCGGAAAGCCAGGGCAGCCGAGCGCAGGCTCGGCTCTACACGAGGCAGGCGCTTACAAGGGTTTCGGCGAGAACGTCAGGGTGGCAATCACGCCGCGCTCGCCACCGGGGCGCACGCTCACCTGCCAGCCGTACAGGTCGCACAGACGGCTGACGATCGACAGGCCGATGCCGCCACCCTGCGAATGGCCGGCGTGCGTGCCGCGGTAGCCACGCTGGAACAGCTTGGCTGCATCTTCCTCGCTCAGGCCTGGGCCGCTGTCCGTCACCGATACCGAATTGGTGCCGACGAAGACGCGCACTTCGCCGTCCTGCGAGTACTTCACCGCGTTGCCGATCAGGTTGCCCAGCGCCACCGACAGCGCCGCCTCGGGTGCATCGATCACCAGGTTGCGCTCGCCTTCCAGCAGCAGCTCCAGCGGCTTGCCGCCCAGCTGCGCGCGGTGCGCATCCAGCAGCTGCTCGGCCACGCGCGCCACGTTGCTGGTGCCCTGCCCGCGCTCGTTGCGCGACAGCAGCAGCAATGCGCCGATCAGGTCGCTGCACTGCTGTTCGGCTCGCTGGATGCGCTGCAGGCGCTGCAGCACCTTCTCGTCCAGGCCGGGCCGGGTCAGCAGCAGCTCGGTGGCCCCGCGGATCACCGCCAGCGGCGTGCGCAATTCATGGCTGACGTCTGCATTGAACTCGCGGTCGCGCTGAACGACTTCGGTCAGCCGCGAGGAATAATCGTCCAGCGCCTGTGCCAGCTGCCCCACTTCGTCATCGGGAAAGCGCGGCGCCAAGGGCTCAGGTTCACTGGTACCGCCACGGTACGCACGCAGCCGCGCGGCCAGGTCCGACACCGGCTTCATCACCTTCGACGCCGACCACCAGCCCAGCACCAGCGACAGCACGCTGAACACCAGCACCGACAACACCAGCGCGCGGTTGAGCTGCTTGCCACCGCGCACGCTGTCGGTCATGTCATAGGCGAGGAAGAACCAGGCGTCGGGCGTCTTCCGCACGGCCAGCTTGTAGGAATAGGGTTCGCCGTGTTCGTCGCCGCTGACGCTGTGGATGCCATCGGAGAAGCCCGCCCACTGCGCGCGCTCTTCGCGCACCCGGTCGAACTTGTCCTTGGAATAGGCATACGCACGGATCTGCAGCACCGGCGCGTCCGGGTTGTGGCCCGGGTGTTCGTAGTAGCGCCGCGCGTACTCGTCGATGTTGCGGTTCATCAGCTCTTCCACCAGCTGGTTTTCCACGCGCAGGCGGGCCCAGTTGGTGGCGAACGCGAACAGTGTTGTCAGGCAGAAGCCCAACAATACGAACGAGACGATGATGCGGCTGCGCAGGCGCCGCCTGTATGGCGTGCGCCGGCGCTCCCCCTTGGTTGCCACGGAATCAGGCTTCCGGGGTGGCGATGCGGTATCCGATGCCATGGCGGGTCTGGATCAGCGGCACTTCAAACGGCTTGTCGACCACCGCACGCAGGCCATGGATATGCACGCGCAGCGAATCCGAGTCGGGCAGTTCCTCGCCCCACACGCGGGTTTCCAGCTCCTGGCGGGTCACCACCGCCGGCGCCGCTTCCATCAGCGCCTGCAGGATCTTCAGCGCGGTCGGGTTGAGCTGCAGCAGCTTGCCCTGGCGGCGCACTTCCAGCGTGTCCAGGTTGTACTCCAGATCGCCGGTTTCCAGCACGCGGGTCTGCACGCCCTTGCCGCGGCGCGACAGGGCGTTCAGACGCACTTCCACTTCCTGCAGCGCGAACGGCTTGATCAGGTAGTCATCGGCACCGGAATCGAAGCCGGCCAGCTTGTTGTCCAGCGAATCGCGGGCCGTCAGCATCAGCACCGGCGTCTGCTTGCGCGCTTCGTTGCGCAGCTTGCGGCAGACTTCGATGCCGTCCATGCCTGGCAGGTTGAGATCCAGCACGATCGCGTCGAACTCGTGCACCACGGCCAGATGCAGGCCGGTGACCCCGTCAGCCGCGAAGTCCACCGTATGCCCCCGGTCCTCCAGATAGTCGCCCAGGTTGGCCGCAATGTCGCTGTTGTCTTCGATTACCAGGATTCTCACTGTCACCTCTAATTGACTGTACTGCCGGCGCGCATGACCTGCCTCATGTCCTGCTGAGCCCGTTCCTTCTGCCGAGCGCGCTCGGCAACGGTCATGCACTGCGTCGTGGTCCGATTGGAACCGATGGGCTTTTCACGTTGGCATATTAGACGACTATCTTCACGCGCCTGTGTCAAAACCGTGTTCACGACCTGCTGATCGTTGAAGACCTGGGTTTGCACCGGTTCAGGCATGGAATCACGTGCCGGGTACTGCTCCACCGCCGCCCGCATGCGTGCCAGGGCGTCGTTGACGCGGGTGCGCTCGTCCTGCTTGAGTTCCGAATAGGTTTCGCCGTCCTTGAGCTCCACCTCGATACGCGCGATCTGCTGCTGCAGCGGCTGACCGGGCACGAACACGTCCTTGCCCCTGGATGCCGATGCGGTACTGACCAAGGCGAGTCCTGACAACAGGACGGCCGACATCAAAGCCTGTTTCATGGCAAACAAATCCTTGTCTGTGGCGAATCCCGACTCTATTCGCACCACCTTCACGCCAGCAAGTGCCAATGGTCGGGGCAGCGGTGGCCCTACCGCGAGCTGGCAGGGTTGAAGTTGTTGAAGGTGCGCTGGTCGTTCAACAGAGCCTTGCCCTTTTCTTCGATCCGGCGGCGCTCCGCCACCGTCAGGCAGCGGCTTTTCGGCATGTTGCTGCCGGTGGTGCGCGTGTGCTGGCAGATCTGCCGGCTGTCCTCATGGGCGCGGGTGAGCAGGGTATTGATCCGCTCCTGGTCGTTGAAGACTTCCCCCTGCACCTGCGGTGGCAGTTCCTGCAGGCTCTGGTGGCCTCCCATCCGCGCGGTGATCCGGGCCAGTGCCTGGCGCACCTCGCTGCGGTCATCAGCGGAAATCTCGCTGTAATCGCCATCACCCAGGGCCTTTTCCACCTGGCGTACCTGCTCGGCCACCGGCGACTGCCGGTCCATCTGCACAACGGATTTCTCCGGCTTGGCCGCAGCAGATCCGGCCAGGGACAGCAACAACGCGATCATCGTGATGCGGTACATCGCCAGCCTCCGATCCATCCAGGAACGATGGGGGCCACTCTACGGGCGTCACGCTGCCTCCACAAGGGACGCCGGGCAGGCATAAAAAAGACCCAGGCGGTGCCCCCGCCTGGGTCTGAAGTTGTATCCCGATACCGATCCTGCTGAGAGGCAGAGCTGCGGTTCGCTGAAGCCTACGCGCGGGCCGATTAAAGGCTTGTTAAAGCCGGCCTCATCCGCCCATGAGAATCTCAAGCAACTGAAATTTCAAGGTTTTTTCAGCTTCTCGACGTGCTCGATGATGCGCGTGGCCACGTCCACCCCGCAGGCAGCCTCGATCCCTTCCAGCCCCGGCGTGGAGTTGACCTCCAGCACCAGCGGGCCGCGCGCGGAGCGGATCAGGTCCACCCCGCACACCGACAGTCCCAGTGCCTTGGCCGACCGCACCGCCACCTGCTGCTCGGCACGGCTGGCCTTGGCCGCCACCGCCGTCCCCCCCGCATGCAGGTTGGAGCGGAAGTCACCTTCCGGCGCCTGACGCTGCATCGAGGCCACCACCTGGTCGCCGACCACGAAGCAGCGCAGATCCGCCCCCTTGGCTTCGCCGATGAACTCCTGCATCAGGAAATTGGCATACAACCCGCGCAGGGCCTCGACAATGCCGCGCGAGGCGCTGGCCTTCTCGGTCAGGATCACGCCCCGCCCCTGGGTACCCTCGTTGAGCTTCACCACATGCGGCGGCGGGCCCAGCATGGACAACAGGTCGACGGTGTCGTCAGGGTTGTCGCCGAACACAGTGACCGGCATGTCGATGCCCTTGGCCGCCAGCAGCTGGTGTGCACGCAGCTTGTCGCGCGAACGCAGGATCGCGTCGGACGGATTCGGGGTACGTGCGCCCATCAGTTCGAACTGGCGCAGTACTGCGGTGCCGTAGCGGGTGATCGAGGCACCGATGCGCGGGATGACCATGTCCACGCCGGTCATCGGCCGGCCCTTGTAGTGCATCGAGAAGCCATCAGCGGCGATGCGCATGTAGCAGCGCAGCGGGTCCAGGATGCGAACGGTGTGGCCGCGCGCGCGCGCCGCCTCGACCAGCCGGCGGGTGGAGTACAGGGAGCTGTTGCGGGACAGGATGGCGAGCTTCATCGCGGCAGGATCGGGCGGCAGGCGCGCAGCATAGCGCGGGCGTGTGGCGCTGCGATGATGGATGTACTCAGAGCCGCTGGCGCAACAGTGCCGGTGTCAGCTGCGTCATCTTCAACGTCAGCTTCCGCAGCGACGTTGCATTGGCATAGCCAACCCGCTCGGCCACATCCTCCACCGAAAGATCTGTCCGCTCCAGAAGCCGCTGAGCCATCCGCATCCGTACTGTCTGCACCAGCACCCGTGGCGAACTGCCGGTAACCCGATGGACGCGTCGGGCCAGGGTACGCGCCGTCAGGTGCAGGCGCCGGGCCGCTTCTTCCATGCCCAGAGCATGCGGAAGGCTGGTTTCGATCAACGATTCGAAACGGCGCACGGTGTCGTCATCGTGGTCGGCATCCTGCCAGGCCATGTAGCGAGCCTGGGTGGTGCGGCTGTCCACCAGCAGGAAACGCATGACCGCCTCGGCAACGTCACGCCCGGAGTACTGGCGCACCAGGTGCAGCATCAGATCCATCTGTGCCATTGCTGCTCCTGCCGTGGTCAGTCGACCTTCCTCTGCCACCATGCAGGCCGGATCCAGCCGTGCCTGCGGGAAGCGCCGACGCAGCAGGCCCGCCAATGCCCAATGACTGGTGACACGACGGCCGTCGAGCAATCCAGCCTCCCCCAGCACCAGTACCCCCGAACAGCTGGCGCAGACCCTGCCCCCGCTCGCGTGGAAGTGGGCAGCCAAGCGTGCCAGATGCTGGGCATCCGGCATGGCCAACCGGCGCAATGCAATACCGTCGGTGTAGCGGGCGTCCAGTCCACATGGCTCGTGCCCGTTGGCATCGAGCATGCCGTCCAGCCCCAGGCTGGGTATGACCAGTACGCCGGCAGCCCCATCGCCGATGCTGGACAGCGGCTCGGCCTTCAGCGTCATGCCATTGCTCAACCGCAACTGGCGACGGCTGCCTGCCACGCGCCAGCGCAGCGCCGGCTGACCGAGGCGCTCGGCCGAGCGATTGGCGAAATCCAGTACATCGAGTGTCGCGCCCACGCTGGCAGCCAACGTCCCGTCGAGCACCGCGATGATGAATTCAGGCTTGTCCATTCTGGATTGTTTTTTGTCAATCAAGACACCTCGCAGTGTAGACCAGCAACGCTTTAATAGGTCACGCGGTCATCACATCGGGGGCTTGAGCAATGCAGACAGAGCCACGCAGCACGGTGTTGATGGGCTCGCCTGCAGTACTGCCATCACTGTGGCCAGCCTTCGCCCTGTGCCTGTCGATGGCGGTTGCCAACGGCCTGGGGCGATTTGCCTACGCACTGCTGCTTCCCGCCATGCGCGAGGATCTGCAATGGACCTATGCGCAGGCGGGTTGGCTCAACACGGCAAATGCGCTCGGCTATGTGCTTGGAGCAGGCACCGCCTATGCGCTTCTGCACCGGGTCAGCGCACGCCGCTTGTTCCAGGCAGGCCTGGGGCTGTGCGTGTTCACTCTGGCCGTGACCGGCGCCAGCGGTGCCCTGCCCTGGCTGAGCACCCAACGCGTGCTCAACGGCGTTGGCGCTGCCTGGGTCTCGGCCTGCGGCAGCACGCTCGTGCTGCTGCACTACCGGCATGCACCCAACCGTCGCGGAGCGGCAACAGGTCTGTTCTTCGGCGGCGCCGGCATCGGGCTCATTGCCGCCGGCCTGGCCGTGGCGCCGCTGCTGGCCATCCATGGGGCCGCAACCTGGCCAACGGCGTGGCTGGTGCTGGGGGCCGTTGGGCTTCTCGCCTCGATATGGCCAATGACACTGGCCGGCCGGATACAGGAATCAACCGCCGTCACTGAAGCCCACGACCATGCGCCGCTGCCACTTCGGCACCTGGGTGCCTGCCTGGCAGCCTACTTCTGCTGGGCCGGTGGCTACATCATCTATCTCACTTTCATTTTTGCGTGGCTGCGCGACCACGGACTGTCCTGGCAGCAGGGCATCGCCGTGTGGACGGTGCTGGGCATCGCAATCCTGTGTTCGGGAATGCTCTGGCGGCGCGCGCTGGGTGCATGGCCTGGCGCGCACGTGCTGTCAGCGTGCTGCGCGGTGTCACTGCTGGGCACGCTGGCACCGTTGCTGGGCGGCACGACGGGCCTGTTTGTTTCCGCTGCGGTGTTCGGCTCAAGCGTCTTCATCGCTGCAGCCGCCATCGCGGTCCTTGTCCGGCAGAACCTGCCCGCAGCGCGCATAGGCCGCGCGATGGCTCTGTTCAACCTCGCCTTCGCCGCCGGCCAGGCCATCGGTCCGGTGGCCGCCGGCGCAGTGGCCGATCGTACCGGTCTGGATGGAGCGCTATGGCTCAGTGCCGCGCTGCATGTCGCCGCCGTCGCCCTGCCGTGGGCGGCACGCGCCCCGCGCGGCGCCGGATGAACCTCACCAGCCTCCAAGGAGCTCCGTGTGCGCATTGTCATCTCTCCGCGATTTTCCGAAGTCGATGTGCTCGGGCATGTCACCAACACCGCGCTGCCGGTGTGGTTCGAGCATGGCCGCCTTCCGATCTTCCTGCATTTCAGCCAAACCGGAAACATGCGCGATCTCAGTCTGATCCTGCGCCGTTATGAGGTCGACTTCCTGAAACAGATCCGCGCAGAGCACGACGTCGAGATCGACACCCGCATTGATGCGATCGGCCGGTCGTCCCTGTCCATCGTGCAGAACGCCTTCCAATGCGGCCAGCAGGTCGCCAGCGGACGCTGCGTGATGGTCCATTTCGACTACGCCGCCAACGCTACGCAGGAGATCGACGGCACGCGACGGCGCGCCCTGTCGATCTTCTTCACCGAGGAGTACGCCCAATCACTTGCGATGAAGGAACCATCATGCTGAACAAGACCCACCGCGACACCGAGAGCTTCCTGCGGCAGATCCAGAACTTGCTGCCCGTGTTCGACAGCAATGCGCTGCCGCAGGAGCCGCTGCCCAAGGAGCGCTGGGCGCAACTGATGGACGAGGGCATCTGCCTGCCCGCTATTCCGGTGTCGCACGAGGGGCGGCACAACCACCGCGAAATGTGCGAAGTGATTGAAATGATGTCGGAGTACAACCTGCCGCTGGGCATGTACACGATGATCGTAACCGTGCTTTTCCTGCGCAACGTAGCGCTCAGCGGATCGTCCCGGCTGCAGGCGGAGGTCTTCGAGGACTTCCTCGAAAACCCCGTGATCGGCGGCATCGCCTTCACCGAGCCGGAGCATGGCTCGAGCCTGTCGCGCATGAAGACTACCTATGAAGAACAGGATGGCAGCTACTACGTGCGGGGCAGCAAGCATTGGCAGGCCTTCAGCGCACAGGCCGACTGGTGGATCGTGTGCGCCCGCCAGTACGCCGGAAAGCAATTCGGCTACTTCGTGCACCGGCGCTCGGACGGTGGCTTCGTTACCACCGAGGTTTACGACAGCCTGGGCCTGAAGAACCTGGGGTACGGGCTGAACGAAATCGACATCCGGGTCGCCCCCCATCGGCGGCTCGACAAGCGTCGCACGGGACTGGGCGATACAGCCGAGATCCTGTGCGCGTCGAGGTTCAGCAAGGCGGCCATGTCCAGCGGCTTTCTGCGCCGTCTCTACCGGGAAGCGCTGTCGCAGACGCAGAACCGACAGATCGGCGAAGGCTCCCTGTATGACATCGAATACGTGCGCTACAAAGTGTCGCGCATCCGCAACCACTACGTGATCTGCAACGCGCTTTACCACCATCTTCTGCTTGAAGAAGACTACACCTGCGATATCTCCGGCAGCATGTTCGCCTCCCTGGCCACCAAGGTGCTGTCGTCGGAACTGATGCTGGATTCCGCCATCGACTACCAACAGCTGTGCGGCGGAGAAGGCTACCGCACCGGTGCGGACAACATCGCTGCACACGCCCTGCTGGATGCACGGGTGTACACGATCTTCGATGGAACCAATGATCTGCTGTGCCAACACCTGGCCGACATTGCCCTGCATGAGATGCATGTTGGCGGGTTCGCGAATCTGCGCGACGTCCTGCAGGCCAACCCCTACAGCCGCTTCGCTGCGGCTCAGGCACCCCAGTTCTACGACATCGATACGCAGAACCTCAACCAGGCAGGCCGGGTTGTTCTGGGGCGGATGCTGTCGCGGATCTTCGGACTGGACTGCCTGGTGCGCCGCGCACAGCGCCTGCACCAGATGCCCGGAGCGGGTCTGGTGGCGCGCGACCACGAGTCACAGGCACGCTACGACCGTCGCGACATTCGACAGGCGTCAAAACTGCTGATGCTCAATCTCAATGCGCTGCGGGAAGAGCTCGATTACGTGCAGAGCGACGCATGCGCATGAAGCAGCGTCGATCAACGGCAGCTGTGGCAGGACCGCGTGGCGCAGCAACGTGGAAACTGCAGGTTGAACCACAGGGCTGTGCGGAAACCCGGAGCATCTGATACTGGCCCAGACCGCAGGGTGGAGCGGGCGATGGGAATCGAACCCACGTCAGTAGCTTGGGAAGCTACAGCTCTACCATTGAGCTACGCCCGCGTTGCGGTGGAAAGTCTATGCGCTGGGGCCGGTGTTGTGCAATGGTGCCCCCCCGCATCAGAGCGGGGTCGGAGCCCTTTGGTTGCCGAAAGGGATCCGACCCCGCCTGGTTTCTGCTTAGAAGCTGCCGCTGAAGTTGGCGAACAGCGTCGCGTCCTGGGCACGCTTCTGCCCGGCCGAAGCGCTCAGGCCGAAGTTGCTCTGCAGGCCGAACAGCTCGGTACGGGCACCCAGCACCACGGTGGCGTAGTCCTTGTCGAACTTCAGGCCCGGCACGCGGTAGCTGCCCAGCTCCGGCAGCGTCTGCAGCCATGCGCTGGCCTGCTTGGTGTCTTCGAACTCGTGGTCGTAGGTCAGCTGCGCGTATGGCTTGACGGTGCCGCCATCGAAGCGTGCCTGCCAGCCGATGCGGCCAACGGTCGAATCAACGTTCTGTCGGTCGTAACCCAGCGCGGTGGCCAGGGTGCCGGCCGCAGCGCTTTCGGTGTAACCATCGATCTTCACCTTCTGCCAGATCACCGAAGCGATCGGACCGTGGCGGAAGCCGCCTTCGGTGCCGAACTCGTAACCGGCGTTCAGGGCGGCAGTCAGGTTGCTGCCGTCCGGCGAACCACCGTGCTCGCGGGTGGCCGGGCCGAGCTGGACCTTGCGGTTCACGTCATACGACAGCCAGGTGTAGCTGACCTGGCCGTTGACCCAGATGCGATCGCCGTACCAGCCGGCGAACAGACCGGCGGTGGTGTCCTTCTGGGTGAAGTCGCCACGGCTGTTGCCGAAATCGGCGTTGAGGCGGCCGAAGCCGGCGAAGCCGCCGACCACCATGCCGTCGCGCGCCCAGTCGATGCCGAACAGGCCGGCCGGCGCCAGGCCGTCGTACAGATCCGCGTGGTCGTAACGCTGCAGGTCACCGCGCACGCCACCCCACCAGGACAGGCCGTCGGCCGAACGACCGCCCAGGTGCATGCTGACCTGATCGGCACGCGAACGACCGATGGTCTGCGCCGAGTGGCTCAGCACCTGCTGCAGGCGCGGGGCTTCCAGCACCGAGACCGCGTACTGGCCCAGCAGCTGGTGGCCCGCCGTGGTCGGATGCACGCCATCGGCAAACAGATAGGTGTTGGCCGCATCCGGGCTGACGTAGCTGGTCGGATTGCAGGTCAGGATGCTCTGCGTCGAGTTGGCCGGATCGATCTTGCAGGCGGTGCTGGTGACGTTGGTGAAGCCATACATGCCTGGATTGGCGGCGACTTCGCCCAGAACGGTGAAGGTATCGAGCGGAATGAACTCGATACCGGCCTGCTTCAGCCCGCCGTACAGCGCCTTGTTGTAGCCGGCCGACAACGCGGTGGCAGCGGCGGCATTCGGGCCGCGGAAGGCCGGAGTCAGGCCGACGTTGGGCAGGTTCGGCACCAGCACGTATTCGGCACCGGCCTGCTTCAGCGCGCCGACCAGGGCGATCTGGTCGGTGACGGCGGCGCCGATGATGGCCTGTGCCTGCGTCGGCGCAGCGGCGGCGGCGAACAGGTCATTGGCACCGCCCCACACCGTATACAGGACATTGGCGTCAGCCTTGCCGCCATTGGCAGCCAGATAACGGGCCGCCTGCGACTTCAGCGACGGGATGGTTCCCATCGGACTCGCCACGTCCACGCCGACGCGGGCACCGCCGACCGCGTAGTTGTCACCGCTCTGGCCGTTGCCATTGGCGGCGCCATTGAGGCCATAGTAGTTGGCGACCTGCTGCGACCACACCCAGCCCGGGTTGGTGGTGAACTGGCCGGTTACCGGGCGCACATCGGCCGGCAGCAGCGGGCGGAAATAGCCGGCATCGGTCAGGCTGTCGCCGAAGAACACGGCCTTGGAATACGGGGATTCGCCTGCCATGGCCGGAAGCGCGGCCAGCGCGATCGCGGCCGCCATCAGGGAGCGGATCGGGTGTTTGCTGAGCTGCATGTAGGAAACTCCTGTGGGGAAATCATTGGGGACCCGGCGCACGTACGCCGGCGCACGGTGAATGGTTTCACTGCGCAGCGTTTTGCTCACGCTGCGCCGCCGCATGGATTGTCGCCCGATCACCGGGAAACCTGCTGTGCCGGAGCTGGCGCCCCGTTCAATTTGCAAGCGTTCCGATCCCGGCGGGCTATCGGCGACAATGCGCGGATGAACATCCAGCTCAATGGCGAACCCCGCACCCTGCCCGCTTCGGCGACCGTCCACGACCTGCTCGAGGCCGAGCAGTTGCTGCAGCGCCGGGTGGCCGTGGAGGTCAATGGCGAAATCGTCAGCCGCAGCCGCCACGGCGAACATGTACTGGCCGAGGGTGATGTGGTCGAGATCGTGCACGCACTGGGCGGGGGTTGAGGCTGCGCGGGTCTTCAGGGGTCAGAGCCCTTTGCCGGTGGCAAAGGGCTCTGACCCCATGCTCGGCCCTGCCCGCTGTATGACCCCATCTTCAGGCGGATAGGCGATAATCGCGCCATGAACGTTCATGTCTCCCCCGATTCGCTGGTGATCGCCGGCAAGACCTATGGCTCGCGGCTGCTGACCGGCACCGGCAAGTTCAAGGATCTGGAAGAAACCCGCCTGGCCACCGAGGCTGCAGGCGCCCAGATCGTCACCGTGGCGATCCGCCGCACCAACATCGGGCAGAACCCGGGGGAGCCGAACCTGCTCGACGTGCTGCCGCCGGAGCGCTACACCATCCTGCCCAACACCGCCGGCTGCTACACCGCCGAAGATGCCGTGCGCACCTGCCGCCTGGCCCGTGAGCTGCTGGACGGCCACAACCTGACCAAGCTGGAAGTGCTGGGCGACCAGAAGTCGCTGTACCCGGACGTGGTGCAGACCCTCAAGGCTGCCGAGCAGCTGGTCAAGGACGGTTTCGAGGTGATGGTCTACACCTCCGACGACCCGATCCTGGCCAAGCGCCTGGAAGAGATCGGCTGCGCCGCGGTGATGCCGCTGGCCGCGCCGATCGGTTCGGGCCTGGGCATCCAGAACAAGTACAACCTGCTGCAGATCATCGAAGACGCCAAGGTGCCGATCATCGTCGACGCCGGCGTGGGCACCACCTCCGACGCGGCGATCGCAATGGAGCTGGGCTGCGATGGCGTGCTGATGAACACCGCCATTGCCGGTGCACGCCACCCGGTGCTGATGGCCAGCGCCATGCGCAAGGCAGTCGAGGCCGGCCGCGAGGCCTTCCTGGCCGGGCGCATTCCGCGCAAGCGCTACGCCAGCGCCTCCTCCCCGGTGGATGGGCTGATCGGCTGATGACCAATCCTTTTGACAGCGCCGGCTCCAAGGCCCCGCCCAAGCCCTTCACCGTGAGCGAGGGCCGCCGCGAGGTGCGCAGCTTCGTGTTGCGCCAGGGCCGCTTCACTCCCGCCCAGCAGCGCGCGTTCGATGAACGCTGGCCGCGCTTCGGCATCGACTACAACGGCCAGCCGCGCGACCTGGATGCCACCTTCGGCCGCCCGGCGCACAAGGTGCTGGAAATCGGCTTCGGCAACGGTGCCGCGCTGCGCTTCGCCGCCCAGCACGACCCGTCGCGCGACTACATCGGCATCGAAGTGCATGCCCCGGGCGTGGGTCGCCTGCTGAACGCGCTGGCCGAGGACAACGCCGACCACGTGCGCCTGTACCACCACGATGCCGTGGAGGTGCTGCAGAACGAGATCGCCGACGGTGCGCTGGATGAAGTGCGCATCTACTTCCCGGACCCGTGGCACAAGAAGCGCCACAACAAGCGCCGCCTGTTGCAGCCGGCGTTCGCCGACCTGCTGGTGCGCAAGCTGCGCCCGGGCGGCCGCCTGCACTGCGCCACCGACTGGGAAGACTACGCCGAGCAGATGTGGGACGTGCTCGATGCCACCGCCGGGCTGGTCAACCGTGCCGGCCCGCGTGGCAGCGTGCCGCGCCCGGACTGGCGCCCGCAGACCCACTTCGAGACCCGCGGCCAGAAGCTCGGCCATGGCGTCTGGGACCTGCTGTACGACCGCACCTGACGATCATCTGAGGACACCGCGCCCCACATGGATACCGCGCTGACGCTGACCAACGACATGAAGCTCGTGCTCGGGCTGGTCGGCTTCACGATGGCGATGTTCCTGTTCGAGCGCATCCGCGCCGACGTGGTCGCGCTGGTGGTGCTGGTGGTGCTGGGTGTCACCGGCCTGATCGCGCCAGAAGAGATCTTCGGCGGCTTCTCCGGTAACGCGGTGATGAGCATCATCGCCACGACCATCCTCGGTGCGGGTCTGGACCGCACCGGGGCGCTGAACCGGCTGGCCGCCTGGCTGCTGCGGCGCGGCCATGGCGTCGAGCAGCGGCTGCTGATGATGACCACGGCCATCGCCGGCCTGAACTCGTCCTTCATGCAGAACCCGTCGGTGATGGCGCTGTACCTGCCGGTCGCTTCGCGGCTGGCAGCGCGCACCGGCCTGACCCTGCAGCGCCTGCTGCTGCCGATCTCGGCGGCGATCGTGATGGGCGGCGCGCTGACCATGGTCGGCAACTCGCCGCTGATCCTGCTGAACGATCTGCTGGCCTCGGCCAACAACAACCTGCCCTCGGGCCTGGCCACCATCGAACCGCTGCGCATGTTCGCGCCGCTGCCCATCGGCGTGGCCCTGCTGATCGCCTCGCTGCTGTATTTCCGCTATTACGGCGACCGCAAGCTGGTCGAAGAAGAAAGCCTGGTCAACGACGGTGTCACGCCGGCGCGCACCGAGAGCTACTTCGCCAAGACCTACGGCATTGAAGGTGATGTGTTCGAGCTGGTGGTCAGTGCCGAAAGCCCGCTGGTGGGCATGACCCTGGGCGAGGCCGAGAACCTGCACGACGCGCCGCTGCTGCTTGCCCTGAAGACCGGCAACGACACCCGCCTGGCGCCGCCGGCGGAAATGCGCATCTGGGTTGGCAGCGTGCTCGGTGCGATGGGGCCGCGTGAGCAGATCAACGACTTCGCGCAGAACCAGTTCCTGCGCATGTCCTCGCGCCTGAAGCACCTGGGCGACCTGTTCAATCCCAGCCGTGCCGGTATTTCCGAGGCGGTGGTGCCGCCGACCTCGAACGTGATCGGCAAGAGCGCGGCCGATCTGCGCCTGCGCAAGGAGCGCGGCATCAGCCTGCTGGCGATCAACCGCGACAAGCAGGTGATCCGCGAGGACGTGCGCGATGTGCAGCTGCGCGCCGGTGACATGCTGGTGTTCCACAGCATCTGGACCGACCTGGCGCAGGCCGCGCGCAGCCGCGACTTCGTGGTGGTGACCGACTACCCGACGGGCGAACAGCGCCCGCACAAGTTCAAGATCGCGATGGCGATCTTCGCGTTGACCATCCTCATCGCGCTGACCAGCAAGCTGCCGGTGGCGCTGACGCTGATGACCGGCGTGGCTGGCATGCTGCTGACCGGCGTACTGCGCATGGACGAGGCCTACGCCTCGATCAACTGGAAGACGGTGTTCATGATGGCCGGGCTGATTCCGCTCGGCTGGGCGATGGATTCCAGCGGTGCGGCGGCGTGGGTGGCTGGCCATACCATCGACAAGTTGCCCACCGGTATCCCGATCTGGGTGCTGGAAGTGGCACTGGCGCTGCTGACCACGGCGTTCTCGCTGGTGATCAGCCACGTGGGTGCGACCATCGTGATGGTGCCCATTGCGGTGAACCTGGCACTGGCGGCCGGTGGCAACCCGACCGCGTTCGCGCTGATCGTGGCGCTGTCGGCGTCCAACAACCTGATGACGGCGTCGAATCCGGTGATTTCGATGATCACCGGTCCGGCCAATTACACCCCGCGCGAGATGTGGCGGGTCGGCGGACCGTTGTCGCTGATCTACACCTGTGTGGTGGTATTGATGATCAACCTGATGTTCTGAGGGTTGGGGTTTGTTGGCAGGGCTGCGCCCTGCACCCGCAGAAGCCGAAGCAACGGCAACAGCGTGCATTCCGTGGGATGGCGGGGCACTGTGGGTTTGCGGGGACGCCGTGAACCCGTCCATGGGGGCTTGGTCGCGGCATCCATGCCGCTCACACCCCGCAAACCCACAGTGCCCCGCCTTCGACAGGTTCATGCTGCTGATGGTGGGTGCCGACCTTGGTCGGCACGGATCTCGCTCTGCTGGGTGTCGACCGTTGGTCGGCACGGATCTCGCTCTGGTGGGTGTCGACCTTGGTCGACACGGCTTTTGTAGAGTCGAGCCGTGCTCGACTGCTTCCGGCCTCAGGCCAGGTAAACCTGCCCGTCACGCACGTCCACCGGCACGGCGCGCAGGCGGTCGCCCTTGCACGGGCCGGCAATGCAGTCGCCGCTGTCCAGCGCGAACGAGGCGCCATGCGCGGCGCAGACCAGGTGGCCCTCGCGGCTCTTCAGGAACTGGCCCGGGGCCCAATCCAGGCGACGGCCGGCGTGCGGGCAGATATTCAGGAAGGCGCGGACCTGCGCGCCGTCGCGGTACAGAACCAGGGACTCGGCATCGCCATCGACCACCGCTTCGACCTCGGCAAACGCACCATCGGCAATGGCTTCAAGGGCGATCAGGGCGGTAGCGGTAGTCATGGCGAAGGCTCGGACGGTAAACCGGAATTGTCGCATGCCTGCTCAGGTGACTGGCTGCGACATGAACACAAGTCATTGATCCGTAATAAGCACAGGCTATATTTAACGAGTTTTTCACTCAATGACAGTGGCGCGTCCCGATACTCTGGTTTCGCTGATCCCAGCCTATCGAGCCGCCATGTTCAATCGCGCATCCGCCTTCAACCAGTTCCGCACCCTGTTCGCGCCGCGCAAGCCGCGCCATCCGCTGGTGCGCGTTGCCGTGGGCCTGCTTGGCCTGGCGATCCTGGCCGCGATGGTGTTCATCGGTGTGTTCGTCGGTGCGGCGATGATCCTGGTCGGCCTGGCGTGGAAGCTGCTGGCCTCGCGCAAGCCCGGCGCCGCGCGTCCGGTCGACCCGACCGTGGTCGAGGGCGAGTACCGCGTAGTGCGCAAGCCGGTGCTGCCGGCCTCGCGCTGATCCACGTCTTCCGCGCCCGCTGACGGCGGGCGCCATGCGTTCTAGACTGCGGGCCCGCCCTTCCTGGATGCCCGCATGTCCGATGTCTCCGATGTGATCCCTGCCGTAGCCCTGCCGCGTGTGCCGGTAGCCGGTGGCGGCAGCTTCCCCGTGCACCGCATCTACTGCGTCGGCCGCAACTTCGCCGACCACGCCCGCGAAATGGGCGCAGCGGTGCCGGCGGCCGATGACCGCGGCCGCCCGATGTTCTTCAGCAAGCCGGCCGATGCGATCGTGGTCGGTCACGACGATGCCATCCCCTACCCGCCGGCGACTGCCAACCTGCACCACGAAGTGGAACTGGTGGTGGCGATCGGCAGCGATGCACCTGCCGGTGAGCTGGCCGTGGCCGATGCCGATGCACTGGTCTACGGCTACGCCGTGGGCCTGGACCTGACCCGCCGCGACCTGCAGGCCGCCGCCAAGGACAAGGGCCACCCGTGGGACGCGGCCAAGGGCTTCGATGCTTCCGCGCCGATCAGCGAAATCGTCCACGCCGAGGAAGTGGGCGACCTGGCCGCGCTGAACCTGTCGCTGGAGGTCAACGGCGAGGTGCGCCAGCAGGCGCTGCTGGACCAGATGATCTGGAATGTGCCGGAGATCCTGCACGAGCTGTCCAAGCTGTGGCAGCTGCGTGCCGGCGACCTGGTGTTCATGGGCACCCCGTCCGGGGTGGCCGCACTGAAGCCCGGCGACCGCTTCAGTGCCCGCCTGGAAAACGTGGCCGAGCGCCACGGCGTGATCGCCGGCTGACATCACCTGCGCTACCCTGCGCGCTGTCCACTTCCCCCACCGGAGAACAACAACAATGGGAATGCTCACCGAGTTCAAGGAATTCGCGATGCGCGGCAACGTCATCGACCTCGCCGTCGGCGTGGTGATCGGCGCGGCCTTCGGCAAGATCGTGACCGCGCTGGTCGAGAAGATCATCATGCCGCCGCTGGGCTACCTGATCGGCCGCGTGGACTTCTCCAGCTTGGCCTGGACGTTGTCGCCGGCTCACCTGGGCCCGGATGGCAAGGAGATTCCGGCCGTGGTGGTTGGCTATGGCGACTTCATCAACACCGTCATCCAGTTCGTGATCGTGGCCTTCGCCATCTTCATCGTGGTCAAGGCGATCAACCGCCTGTCGCGCAAGCAGGAAGCAGCACCGGCCGCCCCGGCCGAGGAAGTGGTGCTGCTGCGCGAGATCCGCGACAGCCTGAAGAAGTAAGGGTACCGGGTGCCGTCGGCGCCCCTCCCACCTGTAGAGCCGAGCCCACGCTCGGCTGATCTGCAAAAGGCAGCCGAGCATGGGCTCGGCTCTACAGAAGCAGGTGAAAGCCCCGCTCCGGCGGGGCTTTCGCTTTGCCGGACATGGCGGAAAACAGCGTTCGCGCCAGGCATGACCTCCCGCCCATGCGCGGGCCTGAACGACTGTTAAGCTCCAAGGCTTGGTCCCTTCCGGAGTTGCCCATGCGTCGCCGCGTCCTTGCCATCGCATCCTCCCTCGCCCTGCTGGCCGCTCCGGCCTTTGCGGCGCCGCACATCACTACCCTGCCCCCGGCATCGCTGGCCACCGCTGCACAGCTGCGCGATCAGGCACTGGCCGACGACACCGGCTGGAAGGTGGTCGAATCGCTTACCACCGAAATCGGTCCGCGCATTGCCGGCAGCGAAGCCGACGCCCGCGCCGTGGCCTGGGCTGAGGCCAAGTTCAAGGCCCTCGGCTTCGACAAGGTGTGGAAGGAGCCGGTGACGTTCCCGAAGTGGGAGCGCCGCAGTGAACACGCCGCCGTGACCGGCAGGAACCCGCAGCCGCTGCAGATCACCGCACTGGGTGGCAGCCCGGGCGGCACCGTGGAGGCCGAGGTGGTGCGCTTCGCCGACCTGGCCGCGCTGCAGGCCGCACCGGCCGGTTCGCTGAAGGGCAAGATCGCCTTCGTCGATTACCAGATGCTGCCGTTCCGCGATGGCCGCGACTACGGCCGTGGCGGCGCGATCCGCAGCAAGGGCCCGTCCGAGGCGATCCGCAAGGGCGCGGTGGGTTTCCTGATGCGCTCGGCCGGCACCGATTCGCACCGCGTGCCGCACACCGGCATCACCCGTTTTGACGATGGCCTGACCCCCGTGCCGTCAGCCGCACTGTCGGTGCCCGATGCCGACCAGCTGGCCCGCCTGCTGGCCCGTGGCAGCACCACGGTGAAGGTGGCGCTGGACTGCGGCTGGGATGGCACGGCGACCTCGTACAACGTAATCGGCGAGATCACCGGCCGCAGTCTGCCGAAGGAAGTGGTGGTGATCGGCGGCCACCTTGATTCGTGGGACCTGGGCACCGGCGCGGTCGATGACGGCGCGGGCGTGGGCATCACCATGGCTGCTGGTCACCTGATCGGCCTGCTGAAGCAGGCACCGAAGCGCACCATCCGCGTGATCGCCTTCGCCAATGAAGAACAGGGCCTGTACGGCGGCAAGGCCTACGCCGAAGCACACGCCAAGGACGTAGCCCTGCACCAGCTGGCCGCCGAAAGCGACTTCGGTGCGGGCCGCATCTATGCCTTCAATACCGGTTCGCCGAATCCGGAAGGCTCGCGCGAAGCCACCAAGCAGATTGCCGAGGTGATGAAGCCGCTGGGCATCGAGTACCAGGCCGACAAGGGTGGCCCGGGCCCGGACGTCGGCCCGTTGGCCGCCAAGGGCGGCGCGTGGGCGTGGCTGGCGCAGGATGGTTCGGACTACTTCCACCTGCACCACACCGCCGACGACACGCTGGACAAGATCGACCCGAAGGCACTGGCACAGAACGTGGCCGCCTATGCGGTATTCGCGTATCTGGCCGCGGAAGCCGATGGCAGTTTCGGCAGCGAAGCCAAGGCGACCACGCCGCCGAACGAGTGATGCGGTAGCGCCGCAGGGTCAGAGCCCTCGCTATTGGCGAGGGTTCTGACCCCTGATCGCATTAGCCCTCCCAAACCCGCGAATTGCGTATCCCGATCGTCTGCGGCTTGAACAGTGGATCACGCTGCTTGCGTTTCTGCGCCTCGTAATCGCGCAGTGCGGCCAGGGCAGGCCTTTGTAGCAGCAGGATGGCAATGATGTTCAACCAGCTCATCATGCCCACGCCGATATCGCCCAAGGCCCAGGCCACCGTCGCAGTGTTGACTGCCGAGTAGCCTGTGGCAGCCAGGAACAGCAACTGGAAGCCGGTGATGGTCCCCCGCCCGGGACGATCCCGGGACAGGTAGCTGACATTGGTTTCGGCCATGTAGTACAGCGCCAGGATGGTGGTGAAAGCGAACGGCAGGATAGCGAGCGCGACGAACGACTTGCCGAAGCCCGGCAGCGCCGATTCCACCGCATGCTGCACGAAGCGTGGACCGGCCTCGACACCCGGCAGGCTGGCGAACAGCAGGCGCGCTTCATCGGGAACACCCTTCACGGCCGGCTCGTAGACGTTGTACAGCCCGGTGGACAGGATCAGGAAGGCCGTTGCGCTGCATACCACCATGGTGTCGATGTAGACCGAGAACGACTGCACCAGGCCCTGCTTGACCGGATGCGAGACCTCCGCTGCAGCGGCCGGATGCGCACCACTGCCCATGCCCGCCTCGTTGGATAGAACTCCGCGGCGCACGCCCCACTGGATTGCGGTACCGATCATCGCGCCGAACGCAGCATCCACACCGAAGGCACTGCGCAGCACCAGGCCGAAGACCTCGGGGACCTTGTCCACGTTGATCACCATGACCACGGCCGCGACCAGCAGATACGCCACGGCCATGATCGGCACCACCCACTCGGCTACCCGGGCGATGCGCCGCACGCCGCCGTACAGCACGGCCGCAAGTACGACCAGCAACACCGCCGTGGTGCCTGCCACAGGTATGCCCCACGCCTCGTTCACCGCGCTGGTGATGGCATTGGACTGGGTACCCGCCAGCATCGCCCCGGCCAGAACAGTAACGAGCGCGAACATCACCGCGTACCAGCGCTGGCCCAGGCCCTTTTCGATGTAGTAAGCCGGGCCGCCCCGGTACTGGCCGCTGGCGTCGCGCTCCTTGTAGATCTGCGCCAGGGTCGATTCGATGAAGGCGCTGGAAGCGCCGAGGAAGGCCACGACCCACATCCAGAAAATGGCACCCGGCCCGCCGAAGGAGATGGCCATGGCGACACCGGCAATGTTGCCAACGCCGACCCGGCTGGACAGTGACAACGACAAGGCCTGGAAGGGTGAGACGCCCGCAGAAGAGCGTTCGTGACGGAACATCAGGCGCAGCATGTCTGGCAGCGCGCGCAGCTGGATGAAGCGCGTGCGCACGCTGAAATACAGACCTGCCAGCAGGCAGAGCACGACCAGCCAGGGGCTCCAGATGATGCCCAGTACGGCATTGACGATCGATTCGATGCTCATATGCAACGCCCCTCAGAAGAACACGCCCAGGGCGACCTGGGGGCTGACGATGCGGCCGGTGTTGCGTCCATCCACGGTGAATTCCACGCCGGCGATCAAGCCCAGCGACGGACTGAAGTGGTACTCCACTGCCGGTGCCAGAGTGACGCTGCGGCTGGCCGGGCGATGCTCGTCGATGCGCTCGATGGCGCCTCCGGCGTTGCGCGCGAAGCCGCTGAGCCGCTGGCCAGTCTCGCGGCTGGCAGCCACTTCCATCACGCCCACCCAGCGCGGGTTGAAGCTGTACTCGGCCGCCACCGACAGACCCAGCACCGAACCACGCGCGATGTGCCCCTGGAAGCTGTCATCGGTGCCATACACGCTGGCGCCGGAAATGGCGGTGCGCGACGGTGCAGGCCCTGCGCTGAGCTGGGCGCGCCAGCGCATTGGCCGCTCGTTGCCCATCCACACCACCTGCTGCACGCCCAACGCAGCTGTGGTGCGCTGCACGCCATCGCCCTGCGCATCCAGCGCATTGCCGGTGATGCGATCGTGACTGCCGGTACTGAAGCGTTGCACCAGCGCCACTGAAACAGCGGGACGGGTGCCGTCCGCATTCGGTGCCTGCAGCAGGTACTGCAGGCGGGCGGTGGTATCGCCGGCGCGGAAGCCACTGCTGCGCGCGCTGCCGGATTCGGAGCGCGACGCGCTGAGGTTGACCTGGCCCATCATGCGGTCGCTGAAGCCGTACATCACCGGCATGACGACCGCCCACGCACCACTGTCCTGCGCGCTGCGCCGACGCTCGCCGTCAGCGTCGTAGTAGGCGTTGCTGTCGACGCGGACCAGATAGGGTTCGAGGAACCAGCGGCCCTGCGGCAGGCCCGCGGGATTGGGGGTGATCAACGGCCCCATGAAATTGACGTTTTCCAGGCTGCGTTCGTTGGCGCAGGCACTGGCACTGGCCAGCGCGCTGGCCAGCAGCAGGGACACGGACAGGGTGCGTTGCAGATGGGACATGACAGCCACTCCGGGACAACGAGGGTTGGAGTTCCACCCTGCGTCGCCGGGAATGGCGAACCAATAAGGAAAGTTTCAAATCACCAGCACGCCATGCGCGTTGCAAAGCGTACTAAGCTGCCGCCCAGGGTCAGAGCCCCCGCCCTGGGCGAGGGATCTGACCTCGGTCACGGGGCTCAACCGCGTCGGCTGGCCCACTGCGCCAGCAGCACCGCCGTGGCGGAGGCCACGTTCAGGCTCTCCACCGCGCCGCTGCCAGGAATCGAGACCTGCAGATCGCACTGGCTCGCCAGGCCACGGTCCATGCCCTCGCCTTCGGCGCCCATCACGTACACCAGCCGGTCCGGCAGCGACGCGCGGAACACGTCATCACCGCCCTCAACCAGCGTCGCGGCCAGGCCAAAACCGGCGCTGCGCAGCTGTGCCATCGCCTCCGCGGTCTCCGGCAACTGCACCAGCTGCACCGATTCCGCACCGCCTTCGGCCACGCGTGCGGCAGCACCGGACAGCGCCAGCGTGCTGCCTGCCGGCAGCAGCAGCGCCTTGACCCCGAAGTGCGCGGCCGAGCGCAGGATCGCGCCGAAATTGTGCGGATTGCCGACACCGTCCAGCCACAACGCCAGCGCCGGGCCTTCGCCCAGATCGGCCAGCCACTGTGCCAGCGGCACAACCGGCGCGCGCAGCACGTCGGCCACCAGGCCTTCGTGATGGGTGGTGGCAGCCAGCTTGTTCAGGTCGCCTTCCTCGACGACGCGATAGCCCACGCGGTTGGCCACGCACCACTTCAGCACCGGCTGCATGCGCGGAATCAGCGCGTCCACCAGGTACAGCTTGCGCAGCGCCTGCGGGCGCTTGGCGAACAGGGCCTGCACGGCGTTCCAGCCATACAGGCGCAGTTCGTCGTTGCCGCGCCCCGGCGGCGGCGGGGTGCCGCCCTCACGCGGAGGCAGCGGGGTGGCCCGCGGCGGTCGCGACGACGGGCGGCGGGCATTCTTCCAGGGATCATTCACTACGGGACAACTCCAGCTTGCGTTGACGCCAGAAATCGGCGTTCTTGATGCCCAGGGCATCGGGGTCGAAGATCGGATCCAGGCCGAGCTTCTTCTGACGTTCGTAATCACGCAGGGCCAGCATCGCCGGCTTCTGGATGATGAGGATGGCAATGATGTTCAGCCAGGCCATCAGGCCCACGCCGATGTCACCCAGCGCCCAGGCCAGGGTGGCATTGTGGAACGCGCCGAACACCACCATGCCGATGATGCCCAGGCGCAGCAGCAGCACGGTCAGTGGGCGCTTCTTGTTGTGGTTCACATAGCTGAGGTTGGTCTCGGCCATGTAGTAGTACGCCATGATGGTGGTGAAGGCGAAGAAGAAGATGGCGATCGAGACGAACGCCGAGCCCCAGCCCGGCAGCACCGCTTCAACGCCAGCCTGCGCGTAGCCCGCGCCTTCCGGAATGCCGGCCAGGCCCTGGAAGATCGGCGCGGCGCCGGGCACCGGCGAGTACACATTGTAGGTACCGCTGGCCAGGATCAGGAACGCGGTGGCGGTGCACACCATCATGGTGTCGAAGTAGATGGCGAAGGCCTGCACATAGCCCTGCTTGGCCGGGTGCGAGACTTCCGAGGCGGCCGCCGCATGCGGGCCCGAACCCTGGCCGGCTTCGTTGGCGTAGATGCCGCGCTTGATGCCCCACTCCACCGCCAGGCCCATCATCGCGCCGAACGCCGCGTGCGTGCCGAAGGCGCTCTTGAAGATGATGCCGAACATTTCCGGCACGCGGTCGTAGTTGATGATCATGATGACGATGGCCATCAGGATGAAACCGGCTGCCATGAACGGCACCACCACTTCAGCGAAGTTGGCGATGCGCTTGACGCCACCGAAGATCACCACGCCCAGCAGCAGGGCCACGACGATGCCGATGCCCAGCTTCAGCGCCTGCACGGACTCCATGCCGAAGGCCTGGCCATCGAGCGGACCGCACAGGGCAGTGCCGCGGCAGGCGTTGATGATGCTGTCGGCGATGGCATTGGCCTGCACGCCCGGCATCAGGAAGCCGGCAGCGATGATCGTGGCGATGGCGAAGGCCAGCGCGTACCACTTCAGGCCCATGGCCTTTTCGATGTAGTAGGCGGGGCCACCGCGGTAGCGGCCTTCGGCGTCCTTGGTCTTGTAGATCTGCGCCAGGGTGCATTCCACGTACGAGGTGGACGCGCCGAGGAAGCCCATCACCCACATCCAGAAGATCGCACCGGGGCCGCCGAAGGCGATGGCGGTAGCCACGCCGGCAATGTTGCCGATGCCCATGCGGCCCGCCATCGACATGGCCAGGGCCTGGAACGAGGACACGCCGGCGTCGGATTTCTCACCCCTGACGGTGAGGCGGCACATCTCGACGAAACCCCGGATCTGCATGAAGCGGGTGCGCAGGCTGAAGAACAGGCCGGCGGCCAGGCACATGAAGATCAGTGCCTTGCTCCAGATGATGCTGTTGATGAAATGTACGGTAGCTTCCACGCGCGCTCTCTCCAGTCGGCGGGTTGTAAGGACGTCCCGTCGGCTGGAAGGGACCGGTCGATTCTCCCTGATCGAAGGCCACTGCGGTAGCGGCAGAAGGCAGGCGGCCTCGGGAGGGCCGGAATAGCGGCGGTAGAGTCGACTGTTAGTCGACTGCCGTTGGCCCCGGTTGCAAAAGAGCCCGCGCTGCGCGCGATAGTCGACTGACAGTCGACTCTACCCCTCCCCCTCCCCGGCTGCTCAGGGAAGCTGCGTGCGTACCCGGGCGAAGCGGCGCAGGTCGTGCAGCTCGCCCCGCTTGTAGATCGCGCAGCGATCCACGCCCTCTTGCTGGAAACCGTTCTTTTCCAGTACACGTGCCGAGCCGAGGTTGAAGTCGACCACCCCGGCCTGCAGCCTGAACAGGCGCAGCTCGTCCATCACCCATGGCGCGAACAGGCCGACCACGCGGGTCATCAGGCCCTGGCCCCAGTAGGCCTGGCCCAGCCAGTAGCCGAGTTCAGCCATATGACCGCGCTCGGCGCTGCCCTGCTGCGCGCCGACGCTGCCGCAGGCCTGGCCGTCGATCTCGATGGCCAGATTCAGGGTACCGGGCGCCAGCACGCGACCGGCGAGGAAGGCCTCGCCGTCGGCACGCGTGTAGGGGTACGGGAAGCGGTCGCGCAGGCCACGGGACACGTCGGGGTCGTTGGCGTGGCGCAGCAGTGATTCGAGGTCGTCGGGGCGCCAGGGGCGAAGTTGGAAGCCGTCGCCTTGCAGGGGTGGGGTCAGAGCCCTTTCCCGTTGGGAACGGGATCCGACCCCCGATCCGACCCCGTCGGCGCGAGCGTCAGGCATGCCCACCCACCGACGGCGATTCGGCTTCCTGCTTCTCCAGTTCGCGCTTCACCGCTTCCGGCGAGCGGGTGTACGGGGCCAGTCGCGCGTAGAACGCCGGCACCACGAACAGCGACAGGAACGTCGAGAGGGTCACGCCGAAGATGATCACGATGCCGATGGTGCCACGGCTGGCCGAGCCGGGACCACCGGCCACCACCAGCGGGATCGCACCCACCACGGTGGCGATCGAGGTCATCAGGATCGGGCGCAGGCGCACCATCGCCGATTCGATGATCGCCTCGCGCACGGTGCGCCCGTCGTCGCGCAGCTGATTGGCGAATTCGACGATGAGGATGCCGTTCTTCGCCGCCAGGCCGACCAGCATGACGATGCCGATCTGGCTGAAAAGATTCACCGTGCCCCCGCTCACCCACAAGCCGACCAGCGCACCGAGCACGCCCAGCGGCACGGTCAGCATGATGGTGAGCGGGTGGATGAAGCTTTCGAACTGCGCGGCCAGCACCAGGTACACCACCAGCAGGGCCATGGCGAAGGTCAGCAGCACTGCGCCACCGGCACTCTGGTACTCGCGCGATTCGCCCTTCCAGTTCACCTGTGCGTACTGCGGCAGCTCTTCGCGGGCCACGTTCTGCGCCCAGGCAATGGCCTCGCCCAGCGGATAGCCCGGCGCCAGGCCGGCGGTGATGGTGATCGAGCGCAGGCGGTTGAAGCGGTTCAGGGTGCCCGCCTCGGCCACTTCACTGAGCGTAACCAGGTTGGACAGCGGCACCAGCTCACCGGAGGTGGCACGCACGCGGATCGCAGCCAGGTCGGCCGGGCTGGCGCGTCCATCGCGACCGGCCTGCACCAGCACGTCATACTCTTCGCCGTTGTCGACGAAGGTGGTGACGCGGCGCGAACCCATCATGGTTTCCAGCGCCGAACCGATCGCGGTGACCGGCACGCCGAGATCGGCCGCGCGCTGGCGGTCGATGTTCACCCGCATCTGCGGCCGGGTTTCCTTGTAGTCCGAATCCGGGCCGACCAGGCCGGGATTGTCGGCCATGCGCAGCAGGATGCGGTCGCGCCACTGCGCGATCTCCGCGTATTCCGGCCCGCCCAGCACGATCTGGAAGGGCTGGCCGCCACTGCGCACCAGGCCACCACCGACCTGGGTACGCACGCGCACGCCGCGCATGGTATCGAGTTCCTTCTGCAGTGCGTTGGCCACATCCGGGGTGGCCTCGCTGCGCTGGCGCCACGGCTGCAGGAAGATGCTGACGCGGCCGGTGTGCATTTCCTCGCTCGCGCCCCAACCACCCGGCACGCGCGGATTGGCACGCACGATCGGCTTGTCCGGACCGACGTGCGGGGCCAGCAGCGCTTCCACCTGCTGCACCTGCTGCACGGTGTAGTCGTAGCCGGCGCCTTCCGGGCCGTCGATCATGATCTGGAACGAACCGCGGTCTTCGGCCGGCGCCAGTTCCGACGGCAGCAGCTTCAGCAGGCCCCAGCTGGCGGCCAGCGCGGCCACCATCACCAGCAGGTAGATCCAGGTGCGGTCGACATGGTGGTCGAGCACGCGGCCGTAGCCCGAGGCCAGGCGTTCCAGATTGCGGTTGATGAAGCCATGCAGGCCGCGCGGGGCGTGTCCGGTGTGCGGCTTGAGCAGCTTGGAGGCCATCATCGGCGTCAGCGTCAGTGCCACGAACGCGGACAACGCCACCGCTGCCGCCAGCGCCACCGCCAGTTCGCGGAACAGGCGGCCGGTATTGCCTTCCAGGAAACCGACCGGCAGGAACACCGCCACCAGCACGGCGGTGGTGGCGATCACCGCGAAGGCAACCTGCGTGGTACCGCGCTTGGAGGCCACCAGTGGGGGCTCGCCCAGGTCGATGCGGCGCTGCACGTTCTCCACCACCACGATCGCATCGTCCACCACCAGGCCGATGCATAGCACCAGGGCAAGCAGGGTCAGCAGGTTGATCGAGAAGTCGAACGCATACAGTGCGATGAACGCAGCCACCAGGCAGACCGGCACGGTCACCGCTGGAATCAGTGCGGCACGGAAGCTGCCCAGGAACAGCCAGATCACCGCCAGCACCAGGATCATCGCCTCCACCAACGTGGCATAGACGCGGTCCACAGCGGCTTCGATGAAGGTGGTGTTGTCGAACGCCACGAAGATCTGCGTGCCCTTGGGCAGCGACAGCGCAACGCGTTCGGCTTCGGCACGCGCCGTGCGCGCCACGTCCAGCGAGTTGGCGGTGGAGGTCTTGACGATGCCCAGGCCGATGCCCGGCTCGCCGTTGCTGCGGTAGTACGCGCGACGCTCGGCCGAGGCCAGCTCGATCTTCGCCACGTCGCCCATGCGCACCACGTAGCCGTCGCGGCCCTTGCCCAGCGGGATGGTGGCGAAGTCTTCGGGCTTGATGTAGTTGCGCTCCACGCGCAGGGTGAAATCGCGGTCGGTCGACTCGATGCGCCCGGCAGGCAGTTCCACGTTCTCGTTGCGCAGCGCGGTTTCCACATCACCGGTGGTCAGCCCGCGTGCGGCCAGCTGGTCACGGTCCAGCCAGATGCGCATCGCATAGCGCTGGCGACCGCCAATGCGGACCTGGGCCACGCCATCGAGGCTGGAAAAACGATCGACCACATAACGGTCGGCGTAATCGCTCAGTTCCAGCGTGTCCATGGTCGAGGAGACCATGTTGAACCAGATGATCGGGTCGGCATCGCTTTCGACCTTGGCGATTTCCGGCGGCCGCGCTTCTTCCGGCATGCGGTCGGCGACACGGCTGACCGCATCGCGCACGTCATTGGCCGCCGCTTCGATATCGCGGTTGGAAGTGAACTCGATGCTGACCTGCGAGCGGCCGTTGGTGCTGCGCGCGTTGATCGTATCGATGCCTTCGATGCCGGCCAGTGCGTCTTCCAGCACCTGGGTGATGCGGCTTTCGATGACCGCCGCCGACGCGCCGGTGTAGTCCACCGACACCGACACGATCGGCGGATCAATGGCGGGCAGTTCGCGCAGGGTCAGGCGGGTGAAGGACATCACGCCCAGCACCAGCAACAGCAGGCTCATCACCACGGCGAACACCGGCCGCTGGATGGAGATGTCGGACAGCTTCATCCGCCGTGGCCCTCGGCCGCGACCGGTGCCGACGCGTCAGCCGGCTTCGCACCGCTGGCCGGTGCCGCATCCTTGGCCGCGACCTTCAGGCCCGGGCGCAGCTTGCCGGTGCCGTCGACCACGATGCGCTGGCCGGCCTCCAGGCCCTGCTTGATCTCGACCACGCCGGCACGGCGCGCACCGGTCACCACGTCCACGCGCTCGACGCTGTCGTCGTTCTTGATGCGGTACACGAAGGTATCGCGGCCGACCTGCACCACGGCGATTTCCGGCACCACCAGCGCCGGGCGCTCGGGGCGGAACAGGCGCACGTCCAGCAGCATGCCGGGGCGCAGTGCGTGGTCGCCGTTGGCGAAGTCGGCGCGCACGGTCACCGCGCGGGTGGCCGGATCGATGCGTGCGTCGATGGTGCTGACCACGCCCTCGAAGGTACGGCCCGGCCACGCCACGCTGGCGGCACTGACCTTGTCACCGACGCCCAGCGCGGCCAGTTCCACTTCCGGCACCTGGAAATCGATGTGCATGTGCTCGATGTCGTCGAGCGTGGCGATGACCGTGGTCGGGGTCACCAGCGAGCCAGGGCTGACCTGGCGGATACCGAGCACGCCGGCGAACGGTGCGCGCACACGGCGATCGCCGATGTCGGCCTGCATCTGCATCACGCGCGCCTCAGCGGCATCACGGATCGACTTCTGCGTATCCAGCGTGGCGCTGGACACCAACCGCTGGGAGGCCAGCTCGCGCTGGCGCTTGTACAGCTGGTCGGCCTCGTGGAACGTGGCCTGCGCCTGCACCAGCGCCGCTTCCTGGGCCTGGCCGCGCAGGGTCACGATCGGCGCACCGGCGGCGATGTGCTGGCCGCTTTCGAAATGCACCTTCTCGACGATCTCGCTGACCTTGGCGGTGACACTGATCGACTCGCGCGCCTTGGCGGTGCCCAGTGCCTGCAGGGTGTCGTTCCACTGCGTGGGCTGCACCACCTGCGCGGTAACCGGCACTGCTTCGCCCTGCCGACGCGCGGCGGCCTCCTGTTTGCCTGCGCACCCGGCCAGCACGGCCAGGCTGAGGCCAAGGGCCAGGGTCGAAGCGATACGAGCCAACATGAACGGTCCTGATTGATCCACGGCCGCCGAGTGTAGGCAAGGGCCTGCAAAAGCGGTATGTGCCAAGCGTTTACCGGCGTGGAGCCGGCATCGCGATAGCGCCTTGAACCCGTTCCATGCAAGGCTGATGACGGCAGTGTCGGCGTGTGTCGGGGTGTATCCAGCCGTGCACGGCAGGCGTTGCCATCGTAGAGTCGAAGCTGCCCGACCGAGGGCGTTGGGCAGGGGGCGGATCCTGGCGGGGATCCGGCCCCGTTTTTTTGCCCGGTGCATGGGTAGCGCCGGGCCATGCCTGGCGGATCAATACCGGTAATTCACCTTCATCCAGACGCTGCGCCCGGGCTCGTTGATGCGCACCGGATCGGCCGGGAAGCCGAAGTCGGCGCTGCCGGCCAGGTTCAGGTGCTCGCTGTAGGCGCGGTCGAACAGGTTGTCGACACCCGCGCTGAGCTGCAGCTGCGAACTGAAGCGATAGGCGGCGTTGAGCGCGAACGTGGCGAAACCAGCACTGGGACCCAGGTCCTGGGCCACCACGTTGCCTTGGCCATCTGCGACACGATGCTGGTGGGTCACCGCGCGCAGCAAGGCCCCCGCGCTCCAGCGCTGGCCTTCCCAGTTCGCACTCAGGCGCGCTTCCAGCGGCGGCATCTGCGGCAGCGGACGCTGCTGGTCGCGGTTCTCGCCCCAGGCGTAAGCCAGCGTGCCCCCCAGTTTCCATTGCTCGGCCACATTCACTTCCAGCCCTGCCTCGGCACCGGCGATGCGCGCATCGATGTTGCTGGCCTGGCTCATGCCCATCATGCCGCTGCCGTGATAGGTGAACAGGATGTAGTCCTGGATCTGCCCGGCGTAGGCCGAGACCCAGGCCTGCACGCGTGGGCCCTTGTACTGCAGGCCGACGTCGAGCTGGGTGGTGCGCTCCGGCTGGATGCCGGCAAACGCGTTCGGTGCACCGGCCGGACCGTGATCGGGCGAGAACAGCTCCCAGTAATCGGGCATGCGCTGGCTGTGACCGAGACCGGCATACCAGGTCAGGCCGTTGGCCAGGTCCTGTTCGTAACGCAGGAAACCACTGCCCAGCCATTCCTTGCGACGCTGGCCTGCGGTCGGATTGGGCATGTTCCCCATCATGCCGCGGATCGACTGCCGCTCATCGCGCACGCTGGCGCGATCGATGCGCAGGCCACTGATCCAGCGCTGGTCGGTGCCGGCGCCCAGGGTCAGTTCGCTGAACACGCCATAGCGACGGAAGCTGGCATCGGTCTCCCACGCCGCCTGCCGGTAGGTATCGCGGCCCATGCCCATGCGGCCGCGGTGGCGGCTGTCTTCGCCATCCACACCCGCCACCAGCTGCACGTCCTGCCAACGCCACTCGGAACTGACCCGGCCGCCCTGGGTACGGCGGTCCACGTTCGAGGCCATCGGCATCGGCATCATGCTGTTGGGATTCGGCGTGCGCAGCGTGTAGTTGTCCATCACGTGGTCGGCTTCGTTGTAGTACACGTTGGCCTGCACCGTGTCCCACGCGCCCGGCAGGTTGCGCTTCTCGAAGCGTGCCGCGTAGCTGGTGCGCTCGAACGCGGCGCCGTCCATGCCGCGCCCGGCATAACGCGCGATCGCATCGCCGGCACCGGCTGAGATTTCCAGCAGCGTATCGGCATCCGGCGTCCAGCCGATCGCCACATCACCGTTCCACTTGCGCCACTTCGACGGCACCACGTCACCGTGGCCGTCCTTGTAGTCATCGGCTTCGGAGCGGTTGCCGCTGGCACGCACGTAGCCGGTCGGGTTGCCCAGGGTCAGGTCCAGTACCTGGTCGTTGCGGTTGCGCGAACCGACCAGCGCACTGGCATCGGCACGCACGCCCGGCTCCTCGAAGCGCGGCGTGTCGCGCTCGAAGCGCACGGTACCTGCCGACGCACCTGCGCCCCAGCGCACGCTCTGCGGGCCCTTGATGATGGTCAGGCGGTCGAAGCTCTCCGGGGCGATGTAGGACAGCGGATTGTCCATGCGCGACGGGCAGGCACCGATCAGGTTGCCGTCGTTGCTGAGGATGTTCAGGCGCGACCCGAACATGCCGCGCAGCACCGGGTCGCCGTTGGTGCCGCCGTTGCGGATGGCGGAGAAACCGGGAACGGTTTTCAGGTAATCGGCACCATCACTGGCCGGCACCGGCTGCCGCGGCAGGCGCGGATCGGTCACCCAGTGCAGCGGCGAGGACGGTGCGGCGGCGGTGACCACCATCGTGTCGAGGGTGCGCGCTTCTTCGGCAGGCGCAGCGTGGGCCAGTGACGTGGCCACGGCCAGGCCAAGGGCAACCGGCAGGCGCGCGCAGGCGCCCGCGGGGCGGGAAGTCATTTTCATCGGAACAGCTCCAGGGTACGCACACGCGCACGGCGCCCGGTCAGGCGTCGTGCGGCAGATTCATGGGGATATCAGCGGACGATGGAGACGCGTGGTGGCCCACGTGCGGCATGTGCTGGCCAGTGCAGCGCGGGCAGCACCTGCTGCGACCACGGGAACACCAGGCGCGGCCGCCACAGCAACGGCAACAGCAGCACCAGCACCGCCAGCCACGGCAGCAGGCGCATGGCCAGCACGCAGTACTCGCAGGCTTCGCCGTGCATGGCGTGGGGATCGGCGGGGCGGTTGGGCGCTGCCGGCGCAGCGCCATGATGATCGTGCCCGGCCATGGCCATGTCGTGCATGTCATGGCCCATGGCGGCGTGGTCCATCGGCGGCGCCTGCAGCGCGCGGCTGACCAGCGGCGCAAGCACCATCAGCAGCGTCGCCAGGATGGCGAGCTGGAGCAGAAGGCGCTGCGGGCGGGACAGGCGGGTCACCCCGCTAGTGTAGAGGCGGGTCGAGGGTTGCCCGTGCGACGAACCGTCGCAGGAGGGGGTTTGTCGGCAGGGCTGCGCCCTGCACCTGCCGAATCAACGTCAACGTCAAAAGCGGGCAATCCGTGGGATGGCGGGGTGGGTCCGGTTGCGGGAGACGCCGTAAACCCGTCCTTGGGGGCTTGGCCGCGGCATCCATGCCGCGGACACTCCCGCAACCGGACCCACCCCGCCTTCGACAGATTTCTGCGATCTGTTGGAACGGCTTTGGGGTCAGATCCGTTTTCCGAAGGAAAACGGATCTGACCCCAGATGTATTTCGATATCTGACAGCTTTCATCCACGCATGGCGTGGATCTACCGAGTCGACCAAGGTCGACACCTACCAACAGCCGCCGGAATCTGTCAGAGGTGGGGCGGTGTCGGAGTGCGGGGTGTCAGCCGCATGGATGCGGCTGCCAAGCTTACAGGGACGTACTTGCAGCGTCCCCGCACTCCGACACCGCCCCGCCAACCCACGGAATGCCGCTTCTGCTGTTGCTGTTGCTGTTGCTTGAATGCCGCGGCAGATGCAGGGCTGCAAGCCCTGCTCGACCAACCTCACACCGTGATGGTCTGGGTCAGGGATTCCCAGGTCGGTGGCACCGGCCAGGCAGCGGCCTGGTTGCCATCCAGAACTCTTCGCAGGTCGCGCGGATCAATCTGCGGTGCCAGCACATGCACCAGTTCCAGCGCGTAATCACGCAGCACCCGGTCGCGCGGCAGCACCGCCCAGGCGATGCACTCGCTGATAGGGTCCGGCGCCGGCCACGATCTCAGGTCTTCGTCGTTGGAACTGACCGCCATCTCGGCCAGCAGCCCCACGCCCAGCCCGGTGCGCACGTAGGTCTTGATCAGGTCGGCGTCGAGCGCGGTCAGCGCCAGGTCCGGCACCAGCCCGTTGGCGGCGAAGGCGCGCTGCAACGACGAGTTCGGGCGGGTCGAGGATTCATAGCTGATCAGCGGCTGGCGGGCCAGCGCGGCCAGGTCCGGTGCACGACCGGCGCGATCCAGTGGATGGCCCTTGGGCACCACCACCAGCCGTCGCCAGCGGAACAGCGGCACCGCGATGCCATCGGTGGGTTCGCCACCGGCGGTACTGATGATCGCGATATCGGCATCGCCCTGGTTCAGGCGGTCCAGTGCGTCGGCCTCACCGGCCTGCTGCAGGTGCACGCTCACCTGCGGGTAGGCCTGCTTGATGGCTGCCACCGCCGGCGGCAGCACGAAGCGCGCCTGGGTGTGGGTGGTGGTCAGGATCAGCTGGCCCTGGCTCTCGCGGCGCTGGTTGGCAGCGTAGGTGCGGATGTTGTTGGCCTCGGACAGCACCGCGCGGGCGCGGGCGATCACCTCGGTGCCGGCCGGGGTGACCGATTCCAGGCTGCGGCCCTTGCGCACGAACAACAGGAAGCCGAGCTCGTCCTCCAGCTGCTTGAGCTGCTTGGACAGGCCGGGCTGGGTGGCGTGCACGCGCGAGGCGGCCAGCGTGATGTTCAGCTCGGCGTCGGCGATGGCAACCAGGTAGCGCAGCTGGGTCAGCGTCATGGGAGGCGGGCGGCGTGGGGCGGAGGTCCACTCTAGGGTCAATTGCCGTCACCAGCTTATAACCAAAGGTTGTTTAAGAAAGGTATCTGGTCATTTCCGGGCGTCATATGCCGGCGCTACGGTCAGCCGGCAGCCGCTGGCCTAACAGCCAGCCCTCCCCCCTTCGCCCGCCGAAGCCCGGCGCGGCCCCGTTTCCGGAGCGCTTCCATGGCCCTGTACGACTCCATCCTCGATACCGTCGGCAACACCCCCATCGTCAAGCTGCAGCGCCTGGCGCCGCCGCAGGTCAGCCTCTACGCCAAGGTCGAGTCGTTCAACCCGGGCGGCTCGGTGAAAGACCGCCTGGCGCTGGCGATCATCCTCGACGCCGAAGCGCGCGGCCTGCTCAAGCCGGGCGACACGATCGTGGAGGCCACCTCCGGCAACACCGGCGTGGCACTGGCGATGGTCGCCGCCGCACGCGGCTACAAATTCGTGGCGACCATGGTCGAGACCTTCTCGGTGGAGCGCCGCAAGCTGATGCGCGCGTATGGCGCGAAGGTGATCCTGACCCCGGCCGCCGAACGCGGCAGCGGCATGGTGCGCAAGGCGCGCGAACTGGCCGAGCAGCACGGCTGGTTCCTGGCCAGCCAGTTCGCCAACCCGGCCAATCCGGCGTATCACCGCAACACCACCGCCGCCGAAATCCTGCGCGATTTCGCCGGCAAGCGGCTGGACTACTTCGTCAGCGGCTGGGGCACCGGCGGCACGCTCACCGGCGTAGGTGAAGTACTGAAGGTCGCGCGCCCGCAGACCCGCATCATCGCCACCGAGCCGGCCGGCGCCGCACTGCTGAAGGGCGATGACTGGAAGCCGCACAAGATCCAGGGCTGGACCCCGGACTTCGTGCCGGACGTGCTCAACCGCGATGTGGTGGATGAACTGGTCTCGGTGGACGACGACCGCGCCATCGCCACCGCGCGCCGGCTGGCGGCGGAGGAAGGCATCTTCGTCGGCATCTCCGCCGGCGCCACCGTGGCCAGTGCCCTGGACGTGGCCGCACGTGCCGAACCGGGTTCAGTGATTCTGGCCATGCTGCCGGACACCGGTGAACGCTACTTCTCCACGCCGCTGTTTGCCGATGTGAACGAAGGCTCCGACGACGAGTGGCTGGCCGGCCTGCCGTGATGCGATTCGCCGGGCATGGCCCGGCGCTACCGACATGCGACTGCGGGTAGCGCCGGGCCATGCCCGGCGTGCGCCCCGCTTCAGCCTGCGTGAAGGCGTCGCCCGCCATCGTGCGTGAAGGCCGTCGGATCGCAGCGCGTGAGACGGTCATGACGCAGTATCGATGCCCTGTCCCCTACCGTGGGAACAGCCGGCGCAGATGCTGCGCGGATCACCTCACAGGCAGGAGACGGACGCATGAAGATCGAAGTTTGGCAGGGCGACATCACGACCCTGGCGGTGGATGCGATCGTCAACGCGGCCAACGAAACACTGCTCGGTGGCGGCGGTGTCGACGGCGCGATCCATCGCGCAGCGGGCCCCGCATTGCTGGCCGAATGCGAGCAGCTGCCGGAGCTGCGCCCGGGCGTGCGTTGCCCGACGGGCGAGGTGCGTGCCACGGCCGCATATGCGTTGCCCGCGCGACACGTACTGCACACGGTCGGCCCGGTCTGGCACGACGGCCAGCGCGACGAACCGGCATTGCTGGCCAACTGCTACTGGAAATCGCTGCAGCTGGCCGAGTCGCTGGGCGTACAGTCGATCGCGTTCCCGGCCATCAGTTGCGGCGTGTATGGCTATCCGCTGTACCAGGCTGCACAGATCGCGGTGACGGAAACGCTGGCATGGCAGCGCAGCCACGCGCAACCGATGCGCATCGTGCTGGTCGCGTTCAACACGGCCACCGCCAAGGCCTACCAGCAGGCGCTGGCCGCCGCCGGCCAGACCACGGAAAGCGAGCCACGCGGCGCGATGCTGCCGCCGCTCGGCGATGCAGGCCTTGCCGCCGCGCATTGAAACGCGACGCAGCGTGGAAAAGAAAAGGCCGGGCATTGCCCGGCCTTTTCCGTTGCACCGTTGATGTCATCCACGCATGGCGTGGATCACGCTCAACGGCTGGCAGCTTCCACCGCAGCAGCGTCATCGGCCACGGCGGCTGCAGCGTCGGCAGCAGCGCGGGCCGCGGAGGCGGCGGCACCGTCAGCGCTGGCACCATCCACCTGCACGCGCACTTCCACCATGCCTGCGCCATTGTTCAGGCTGGACACGTCGACGGTGTAATGGCCGGCCGGCAGGGTCTCCTCCAGGCGCGAGTTGGTACCGTTGCCACCGTCGTCGTCGGTCAGCTCGACATCGCCACCGACCACGCGCAGCACGGTATCGACCTGGCTGGAGATCGCATCCAAGCGCACGTCGGCGGTACGATCCAGCGTCAGCAGGAAGCGGCGACGGCCTTCGTTGTCCAGCATGGTGTACACGCTGCCCGACTTCGGCAGGGCAGTGCCATCGCGCTCGACCAGATTGCCCGGCAGTTCAATGCGGGTGGCAGACAGGGTGAACATGCCATTGACACCGCTGCCGAGGCCGCGCGCGGTCAAGGTGTACTTGCCCGGCTTCAGCGACAGGGTCAGCCGCGAGTTGGTGCTGTCGTTGCCATCGTCGTTTTCGGCTTCAACGCCCTGGCCCGACAGCTTCAGTACCGGATCGAAGACGTCCGACACCAGGCGGATTTCGTACAGGCCGGCCTTGTCCACCTGCAGGGTGTAGTCCTGCGAGTCACTGGCCAGCATGTCCACGATTTCGCCACTGCCCGCCAACGGCTTGCCGTCGTAGGGTTTCAGCTTCTCGGCGCGCAGGCGATACGGACCAAAGGCGGTCGGGCCATCGGCATTGACCGCCACCTGGTAGGTGCCGCCGCCATTGGCACGGAACGCCAGCGAGACGTCGCCTTCGCGTTCGTAACCGGTGTTGCTGGTGGAAACAAGGCTGCCGTTGTTGAACACGGCGATCGAGCCGCTGAGGGCACCGGTGAGCTTCAGGCCGACCAGATCCTTGTCTTCCAGCTTGATCTGGTAGAGCTGGTGATGGCTGCCGTCGTTGAAGTTGATGCCGCTGCGCGAGGTGATCTCGCCGGACACCGGCTTGTCGAAATCGAGCGACGCGGCCTTGCCTGCGTCACCACTGCTGCCGATGCGGTTGCAACCGCTGGCGACCAGGACCGCGGCAACGGTCAGTGTGAGTACTGCCAAACGCATGTTGTTTCTCCTTGGCCTTCCATGTAGTTCCCGCGTGCCGGCCGGGCGCGCGGGGCCGGAAACGATACCCGCAAAAGCAAACGCCGGCGTGATGCCGGCGTTGCCCTGTTCATCCAGCGATGGGACGGATCAACCGTTCCACTTACCCAGCGCGGCCAGACCGTTGTCCTTGGCGCGCTCGTACACGGTCTTCTGGGCAGCGGCGTAGTTGCCCTTCATGTCCTTGGCCCACAGCTTCAGCGCGGCCTGCTGCATGGCGCGGCCGTAGGAGAAGCTCAGCGGCCACGGCAGGTTGCCCAGCTGGTTCATCGCGTTCAGGTGCTCGGTCGACTGTTCGTCGCTCTGGCCACCGGACAGGAACACCACGCCCGGCAGGATCGCCGGCACGGTGCTCTTCAGGCACATCACCGTCGACTCAGCCACTTCCTCGACGTCGGCCTGCTCATCGCAGTTCTTGCCGGAGATGACCATCGACGCCTTCAGGATGGTGCCTTCCAGCAGCACGTTCTGCTGGTACAGCGCGTCGAACAGCGAACGCAGGGTGGCTTCGGTGACTTCGTAGCAGGTCTCGATGTCGTGGTCGCCGTCCATGATCACTTCCGGCTCGACCATCGGCACCAGGCCGCATTCCTGGCACAGTGCGGCGTAACGGGCGAGCGCGTGAGCGTTGGACTCGATGCAGGTGCCCGACGGAATGCTCTCGCCGATGTTGATGACCGCACGCCACTTGGCGAAGCGCGCGCCCAGCTTGTAGTACTCCTGCAGGCGCTCGCGCAGGCCGTCCAGGCCTTCGGTGACCAGCTCGCCCGGGCAGCCGGCCAGCGGGTGCGCACCCTTGTCCACCTTGATGCCCGGAATCATGCCGTGGTCGGCCATGTACTTGGCGAACGGCACGCCGTCCTTGGTCGACTGGCGGATGGTTTCGTCGTACAGGATGGCGCCGGAAATGTGCTCGTTGAGCTTCGGCGTGGTCAGCAGCAGCTCGCGGTAGGCACGACGGTTCTCCTCGGTGTTCTCGATACCGACGCCGGCGAAACGCTTGGCGATGGTAGCGGTGGATTCGTCGATCGCGATGATGCCCTTGCCCGGGGCGACCATGGCCTGGGCGGTTTCGGCCAGCTGTTCGATGCTCATGTATTTCCTGTGGCGGGTGCGGGAAAAACGTAAGTATAGCCCCGCTGCCCGTTGCCCCGGTGTCGAGGGCAGGATGGAAACGATTCCAAGTCTGCACAGGACAAAGAATGTCCTGCCGTTGGGGGTCAGAGCCCCTGCGGGGATCTGACCCCGGGCCGGATCCGCATGGCGGCTCCCGCCCGATGCGGCCCTTTCTTACAGGTCGCCCAGGCCGATGGCGCGGCCGTCGTCGCCCACTTCCAGCAGGCGCAGGGTGTTGGTCGCGCCCAGGGTTTCCATATGCTCACCGCTGGTGAACACGACGCGGTCGCCGGCCTGCAGCAGTTCGGCTTCGACCAGCAGGCGGATGCTGCCCCGCGCCGCTTCGCGCGGGGTCAGGCCACGGCTGTCGAAGTTGATCGGGTAGACATCGCGCATCAGCGCCATCTGACGGCGTGCGCCGTCATGGCGGGTGACCGCGAACACCGGCGCCTTGGCACGGAAACGCGACAGGTAACGCGCAGTGCCACCGGATTCGGTCATCGCCACGATCGCGCGCACGCCCACGTGCTGGGACAGGAACATGGTGGCCATGGCAATGGCCTGGTCGGCGCGTTCCAGGTTGCGCGGCGAAGCGTTGAAGTCGGTCTCGGTCTGGAACTGGCGCTCGGCCCCCAGGCAGATGCGCGCCATCGCTTCGACGGCCTTGACCGGCCAGGCACCGGCAGCGGTCTCGGCCGACAGCATCACCGCATCGGTGCCGTCGATGACCGAGTTGGCCACGTCCAGCACTTCGGCACGGGTCGGGATCGGGCTTTCCACCATCGACTGCAGCATCTGCGTGGCGGTGATCACCACCTTGTTCTGCGCCAGCGAGGCCTTGATGATCTTCTTCTGCAGGCCCGGCAGTTCGGCATCGCCGATTTCCACGCCAAGGTCGCCACGGGCCACCATCACCACGTCGCTGGCCTCGACGATTTCTTCCAGGTTCTCGATGGCCTCGGTGCGCTCGATCTTCGACACCAGCGCAGCATCACAGCCATGCGAGCGGGCGATGTCACGCGCATCGTTCATGTCCTGCGCGTTGCGGCAGAACGACACGGCGATGAAGTCGACGCCGATCTTGGCGACGATGCCGATCAGCTCCTTGTCACGCTCGGTCAGCGCGCCCAGCGACAGGCCGCCGCCCTGCTTGTTCAGGCCCTTGCGGTCGGACAGCACGCCGTCGTTGAGCACGGTGTTGATGATGCGTTCGCCCTGCACCTCCACCACCTGCAGCTGCATCAGGCCGTCGTCGAGCAGCAGCACATCACCCGGGCCGACGTCCTGCGGCAGGCCGAGGTAGCTGACACCGACCTGGGTGGCATCACCCGGGCCGGCGTTGGTGCTGGCGATCAGGTCGAAGCGGTTGCCCGCCTTCAGTTGCACCTTGCCTTCGGCGAAGCGCTCGATGCGGATCTTCGGGCCCGGCAGGTCGGCCAGGATGCCCACTTCCACGCCCACGCGGGCGGCGGCGGCACGCACTTCGGCGGCCCGCTTGGCCTGGCCGGAGGGGTCACCATGGCTGAAGTTGAGGCGCACCACGTTGACGCCGGCGCGGAACAGATCCTCCAGCACGCCCGGCGGATCGGTGGCCGGGCCGAGGGTGGCAAGGATCTTGGTGCGACGCTGACGCTCGAACATGGTGAATGGGCCTCTCCCGATAAAGAACGGAAATTAGCACATCCTTCACGTCGCATGTATACGGTTACAGCCTTGTGCTGCCTGACTTCGCGGGTCATGGAACGGACATGGTCCGGACATACGCTGGCGCAGGGCATTCTGTAGAGCCGAGCCCATGCTCGGCTGGGTACACGCCGAAGCAGCCGAGCATCGGCTCGGCTCTACAGGAGCCTAGGCCAACAGCGTGGTCAGCTGTGCCGGCTCACGGGCCAGCTGGCCCGCACCGGCTTCGGTGAGTTCCGCTTCGCCACCAAAGCCCCACAGCACGCCCACGCTTCGCAGACCGTGGTGGCGCGCGCCCTCGATGTCCATGCGGCGGTCGCCGATCATCCAGCACTGCGCGGGCTGCACCTGCAGCCGACGCAGCGCTTCGCCGACCAGCTCCGGCTTGTGGCTGCGCGAGCCATCCAGGGTCGAACCGACGATCTCCTCGAACAATCCACCAAATGGCAGATGGGCGAGGATGCGCCGCGCGTGTGGCTCGTTCTTGGCAGTGACCACCGCCAGGCGGTGGCCACGACCATGCAGCGCGCGCAGCGTGTCTTCAATCTGCGGGTACACCGTGTGCTCGCGCCAGCCTTCGGCGTCGAAGCGCTCGCGGTAATAGCCCACCGCCTGCTCCACCCGCGCCGGTTCACCGAACAGCGGCGCGAAAGTGGTGCGCAGCGACGGACCGATCCAGCCCAGCAGCGTTTCCTGCGCCGGCACCGGATGGTCCATCTTCTGCAGCGCGTAGGCGATGCAGGCGGTGATGCCCACCTGCGAATCGATCAGCGTGCCGTCCAGATCGAAGAACAGGACATCCTTGCCGTGGTCGGCACTCATGCGCCGCGCGCGTCGAGTGCCGCCACTGCCGGCAGGGTCTTGCCTTCCAGGAACTCCAGGAACGCGCCGCCACCGGTGGAGATGTAGCTGACGTCCTTGGCGATATCGAACTTGTCGACCGCCGCCAGAGTGTCGCCGCCGCCCGCGATGGAGAAGGCCGGCGAGCTGGCGATGGCGCGGGCCAGTGCTTCGGTACCCTTGCTGAAGGCCTCGAACTCGAACACACCGACCGGGCCGTTCCAGACCACGGTGCCGGCCTTTTCGATCAGCCGCGCGTACTGCGCGGCGGTCTGCGGACCGATGTCCAGGATCAGGTCGTCCTCTGCAACGGCGTCGACCGCCTTCACTTCCGCGACGGCGTCGGGCAGGAACTGCTTGGCGGTGACCACGTCCACCGGCAGCGGAATGTCGGCGCCACGTGCCTTGGCATCGGCGACGATCTTCTTCGCGGTATCCAGCAGGTCCGGTTCGTACAGCGACTTGCCGACGTTGTAGCCGGCGGCGGCGATGAAGGTGTTTGCGATGCCGCCACCGACGATCAGCTGATCGACCTTGCCGACCAGGTTGGCCAGCAGTTCCAGCTTGGTGCTGACCTTGCTGCCGGCGACGATGGCCAGCAGCGGCTTGGCCGGTGCATCCAGCGCCTGTGCCAGTGCATCCAGCTCGGCCATCAGCAGCGGGCCACCGGCAGCCACCGGGGCGAAGCGGATGACGCCGTGGGTGGAGGCCTGGGCGCGGTGCGCGGTGCCGAAGGCATCCATCACGAACACATCGCACAGCGCGGCGTACTTCTTCGACAGGGCGTCATCGTCCTTGCCCTCGCCGACGTTCATGCGGCAGTTCTCCAGCAGCACCAGCTGGCCCGGCTGCACGTCGACGCCGTCGATCCAATCGCGCACCAGCGGAACCTCACGGCCGAGCAGCTCGGACAGGCGCCCCGCCACCGGTGCCAGCGAGTCGGCTTCGGTCCACACGCCTTCCTTCGGGCGACCCAGGTGCGAGGTGACCATCACCGCCGCGCCCTGCTCCAGCGCGCGCTTGAGCGTCGGCAGCGAAGCGGTGATGCGCTGTTCGGAAGTGATGCGGCCATTCTCGATCGGCACGTTCAGATCCTGGCGGATCAGCACGCGCTTGCCGGAGAGGTCGAGGTCGGTCATGCGGACGATGGACATGGGCAACTCTTTGGCTCAGGGACGGGATGCCGGGATGCGGCAGATGGCCATTGTATCGGGTGCGGGTGGTGGGAGGGCCGATGCCTGCGGCAGGCAGAGGCGCAGGGCAACGGCAACGGCAACAGCAACTGCAACTGCCAAAGCGCTGGCGCTTCATGATGCCGGGGGTGGGCCGGGGCGGTGTGGGCTGGCAGGGGACGCCGTGAACCCATCCTTGGGGGCTTGGCCGCGGCATCCATGCCGCGGACACCCCTGCCAACCCACACCGCCCCGGCCTCGACAGGTTCATGAGGTAGAGCGGATGGCAAAAGGCAAGAGCGGTTTCTGATGTCGGACGGAGAAGGAATGTAGAGCCGAGCCCATGCTCGGCTGGAGATTTCGCGGAGAGCAGCCGAGCGCGGGCTCGGCTCTACAAAGAGCGCCCAGCCAGGCAGCTTTTGCTCTTCTTCTTTCTTTCCGTGGGTGGAAGCAACCGGAAACTGTCAAAGGACGTACTTGCGGCGTCCCCCGCGAACCCACCCCGCCCGGCCAAGCGCGGCTTTTGCTTTTGCTTTGCACGACCACCCCCACCCACGAGGGGCTGCGCCGTTCGCCGGAACCTACGCCGAAGGCGCAGGCTTCTGCCGAAGCAGGCTGACCGCCAGGCCGCCAACAACCAGCACACCCAGCCCCAGCAATGCCCACAGCAACCACGACTTCCAATCATGCTGGGCCTTCAGCGCCGCATCGCCGGCCAGCGGCTCCGGGCTGCCTTCCAGGCGCGCCAGCGTCGGCTGCCACGACGGGTCGTTGCGCTGTCGCAGTTCCTCGATCAGCACCCCGATCGGCGCCTCCATCCGGCGCGCGGTCGAGCTGCCCACCGCCAACGCGTAGGGCGCCGCGCCCTGGCTGAGGAACACCAGCACTTCCGGCTGGTAGCCCAGGCGCAGGGACGGCGCAGTCGCCAATTCGGCAGGATTCGCAACCAGCTTCCAGTAGCGGTCGCGATGCACGCCGCCCAGTGCCTGCGCGGCCGACTGCTGGCGCGGGCCCTGTGCGCCCTGCTGCAGCTGGTAGGCAATCCACGGCGCACTACGGCGCTGCCACTCCGCACTTTCGTCGTCGCGGCTGAACAACGTCCACTGCACCAGGCTGTTGTCGGTACTGGCCACGTCTGCACGGGCGACCGGGAAACGGCCATCCATCTCAAAGGTGTATTCCCCCTTGCCCGTCGAGGTCGGCTCCAGCGACAGCCACTCCCACGGCAGTGTGGCCGGCGCCGGCGGCAGCTCGGCCAGTACGCTGCGCAGCGCCGGCAGGCGTGCATCGCCCTGCGCCAGCACGCGCAGGTAGCGCGCCTCGCCGTCCACCTGCAGGCGGCGCTGCAGCAGGCGCTTGCCAGCACGCTGCAGGTCGACCAGCGGGATATCACGCCCGATCGGACGCCAGTGCTGCAGGTCGTCGCTGGCATCCAGCTGCACCTGTGCCTGCAGCGGCTCTCCGCTGTCGGCCCAATCCAGTACCAGCGCCGCCACCGGCTGCTGGCCGAGCACGCTGGCGTCGATCAGCCAGCCACCCTGCCCGCTCGCCGCCGCACCGCCACTCACGCGTGCTTCGACGCGACGCACACGGCCATCGGTATCACGCTCGGTCAGCAACTGCAGATCGTTGCGCTGCGCTTCGGCCAGCGGCGGCAGCGCGAACCAGGGCAGCTCACGCTGCACCGGCGGCTGCGCCAGCGGCTGATCGGGCGCCAGCAAGGCGGAGGGCAGCGACTGGCCTGCGGCATTGAACACCTGCAGATCGCTCAGGTCCGCGGTACCGGCGCGACGGTAGATCGCCGGTTCCAGCACGACGCGATAAGCACCGGACTGTGCACTGGACAACGTCAGTGGCCACTGTTCGGCGTACTGCGTGCGGTAATCGGCGGCCTGCACCGCGACGGCGGCCAACAGGCCGAACATCGCCGGCAGCAGCACCCTGCTCCACATTTTCATTGCTTTTCCTCCACGGTCGGCGCCGCGCTGGGCGGTGCCGGTGCCAGATAACCCACGACGGTGCACAGCAGGCCGTAGGCGATGAACGATGCGATGCCCAGCAGGTTGCCCAGGTGCTGGCGATCGACGATGACCAGCTTGGCCAGCACCACGCCCATCAGCACGGCACCGACCATCCACAACACGCGCTGGCCGCGACGCGAACCCCATACCCAGGCGATCACTCCGAGCACGCTCCACAGCACGGTCAGGCTGGTCTGCGCCAGGCTGAAGCGCATCATCGACGCGTTCCACGACAGGCCGCCCCACTGGTGCACGCCATGCAGCACCACGCTGGTCAGCGCAACGAACGTTGCCAGTGACAGCAGCGGCATGCGGATACCCAGCAGTGCCTTCGGCGCCTGGCCGCTGTACAGCCAGCGCGCGAGCAGCAACAGGCTGAGCCACTGTCCAAGCTCGGCCGGGTTCAGCACCGGCAGCCAGAGCAACGGAGAAGCATCGCCCGGCAACAGCTGCCCCAGCAGCCAGCCGATCGACAGCAGCCCGAACAGCACGCACTGCAGCGGCGTGCGCACGCGGTCGAACGCTTCACCCAATGGCCAGCGCAGCGTATTCCAGCGCCACAGCGACAGCGACGCCATCAGCAGCCACGGCAGCGTGACCAGCAGCGTCGTCCAACCCTGCGCCAGACCGGCCTCGCCCCCCCCCCACAGCGCCAGCAGCGAAAGCAGCGACGGCCACAGCAGCCACCACAGGAACTGCGCGATGCGCGCCACGCTGTCACCGCCCTGGCGCAGGCACAGCAGCGTGCGTACACCGAGCACGGCGAATACCGCCCAGGCCAACGCACCGTAGCCGGCGAACGGCTGATGGTGCGCGTCGCTCTGCATCAGCGCCAGCGGGAAGCCCAGCGCCAGCATCGCCAGCGCAGTCACGCCCAATGCACGCGCCGGCTGGCGGCGCTGCATTTCGGCGGCCAGCCATGCGGTGACCGCAGCCAGCACCAGCAGCGCATCCACTTCCATGCGGTACGGGAAGAAACGGGTGATCTCGTGTACCAGCCCGCCCAGCCACCACAGCAGGCCCCACAGGTAGTAGACCAGTGCGACCTCATGGCGCGGCCGGCGCTGGTAGCTCCAGGCGGAGGCGAAACCTGCCAGCGCCAGCAGCAGCGCGCCGATGGCGGTCGGATTGATCAGGAAGCGCAGGTCCTCGTGCCAGTGGTCGCCGCCGGCCACGAAGGCGAACGCGGCGCCCATCTGCAGCAACGCGCCAGCCACCTGCGGCAGCCAGCGCTTCTGGCGCAGGCCCAGCCAGGCCAGGCCAGCGCCTTCCAGCGCGAACACGGCACCCGTGGCGCGTGCCGACAGCGCCAGCGGCACTGCCAGCGTGGCAAAGCCCGCCGCCAGCACCGCGTGCGACTGCGCCAGCACGGTGTACGACGCACGCCGGATCAACGCCCACGCCAGCACCGCGTAGATCGCGGCCAGGCCGAGCGCGCAGAGCGCCAGCGTCATCGGCTGCTCATGCAGCATGCCGGCCTGCAGCGAGAACGCGACCAGCGGGGTGCCGAACACCAGGCTGCCATCGACCAGGTCGCGGCGGCCGGCGGGCTGCCGGCGTGCGTACAGCAGCGGGATCAGCAGGTAGAAGGCAAAGAACAGCAGCAGGAACGGTTCGGTACTGCCGAACTTGTCCGGCGCGTACTGCAGCACGCCCCAGAACGTACCGATGCCGAAGGTGAAGGCGAAACCCAGCAGGTTCAGCGCGCGCCACGGCCGGAACCAGGCAATGGCGAAGATGCCGGCGTTGAGCACCGCGTAGTAGCTGAACAACCCCACGTGGTTGCCACTGCCGGTGGACAGCCACAGCGGCGCCATGAAGCCGGCGAGGATGCCCAGCACCGCCAGGGTTCGCGAGTTCTGCATCACCGCCAGCACGCACAGGCCTGCCACCAGCGCAATCGAGCTGACGAAGGCGAAGCCTGGCGGAATCAGGTCGAATCGCTTGAAGGCGGCGAAGATGGTCAGCAGCAGCACGCCGATGGCACCGCCCTGCAGCGCAAGCGCGAACATGCGCCTGCGTTCGCGCTGGTGCCAGCCGAAGGCCAGCAGGCCCAGCGCGCCCACGGTGACGCCGGCCAGGCGCAGTTCGATCGGCAGCACCAGCCAGCCCTGGTCGCTGACGTATTTGAGCAGCGCGGCGACACCGGCGAGCAGCACCAGCATGCCGATCTTGACCGGCACGTTGCCTTCGGTGAACCAGCGCTTGACCGCACCGATGCCACGCTCGATGAAATTCGGCAGCGCCGGCTCGGCAGGCAGTGGTGGCGCCACCGGTACCGGCGGCGGCGTGACGGGACGGGGCGCAGGTGGCCCGGCAGGCAGGGCTTCAGGCGCCGGCGGCGGTTGTGGTGTCGCCGCCGCGACTGGCCGCAGGAACGGAGGATCGGCGCTGGCCGAAGGCGTCACCACCGACCGGGCAGGCGCCGCTTCGGTGGCGGTGGCCGCAGCGGCCGGCCGGGTGGCAGGCGCGGCGGCCAGCGCGCTTTCCAGCGCGGCGACGCGGCGGCGCAGGCCGGCGATCATCACCAGCGCCACCACCAGCAGCAGCGGGATGGCCAGCAGGACCAGTACGACCAGGGCGATCAGAGCTTCCATTGCGTGCTTCCATTGCGTTCCCGCGCCCCAGCGGCAGCGGTCGACCGGGCCATGCTACGACAGGGCCGGCCCCATAAACGACGAACCCCGGCCAGGCCGGGGTCCGCGTGCGATCTTCGCCGGCCTTACTTGGCGGCGACAACCTTGGCCATTTCCAGGCACTTGTTGGAATAGCCCCACTCGTTGTCGTACCACGACACGAGCTTGACGAAGGTGCCGTCCAGGGCGATGCCGGCGTCGGCGTCGAACACCGAGGTGTGGGTTTCACCGACGAAATCGGTGGCCACCACCTTGTCTTCGGTGTAGCCCAGGATGCCCTTCAGCGCGCCTTCGCTCTGTGCCTTCACTTCGGCGCAGATCTCGGCGTAGGTGGCTTCCTTTTCCAGCTCGACGGTCAGGTCGACCACCGACACGTCCGAGGTCGGGACGCGGAAGCTCATGCCGGTCAGCTTCTTGTTCAGTTCCGGAATGACCACGCCGACGGCCTTGGCCGCACCGGTGGACGACGGAATGATGTTTTCCAGGATGCCACGGCCGCCGCGCCAGTCCTTGTTGGACGGGCCATCGACGGTCTTCTGGGTGGCGGTGGCCGCATGCACGGTGGTCATCAGGCCACGCTTGATGCCCCACTTGTCGTTGATGACCTTGGCCAGCGGGGCCAGGCAGTTGGTGGTGCACGACGCGTTGGAAATGATGGCCTGGCCGGCGTAGGTCTTGTCGTTCACGCCGAACACGAACATCGGCGTGTCGTCTTTCGACGGGGCCGACATGATGACCTTCTTCGCGCCCGCATCGATGTGCTTCTGCGCGGTTTCCTTGGTCAGGAACAGGCCGGTGGCTTCCAGCACCACGTCGGCACCGACTTCATCCCACTTCAGGTTGGCCGGGTCGCGTTCCTGGGTCAGGCGGATCTTCTTGCCGTTCACCAGCAGGTCGTTGCCCTGCACGGCCACGTCGGCCTTGAAGCGGCCGTGCACGGAGTCGTACTTGAGCATGTACGCCAGGTAATCCGGCTCCAGCAGATCGTTGATGGCCACGATTTCGATGTCGTCGCCGAAGTTCAGCACCGCCGAGCGCAGGACGTTACGCCCGATGCGACCGAAACCGTTGATACCAACCTTGATTGCCATGTTCTCAAGCTCCTGCGGCCGCGACGGGTGCGGCGGGATGGATAGGGCCCACAAGTCTAGCAAACCGGGGCTGGCCACCGTGGGCCAGCGCCCGCGCCAGAGGGCTGGCGGACAGGATTTGATCCGGATCAAAGCGTTAGCGCGGCGTGAGGCCGAGACTGTCGCCATCCACCCAGCAACGAGATCACCCCCATGCGCAAGACCTCCCCCCTGATCCTGGCCGGCCTGGCCGCCGCCCTGTCCCTCGCCGCCGCCCCGGCCATGGCCCAGTCCAAGGGTGACTGGACCGTCTCGGCCGGCATCCACCAGGTGGCGCCGAAGTCGAACAACGGCTGGCTGGCCGGCCACACCCTGAAGGTCGACGTCGACAACGACGTCAAGCCGACCATCACCGGCGAATACTTCATCGCCGACAACCTGGGCATCGAAGTGCTGGCCGCACTGCCGTTCAAGCACGACATCAACATCAACGGCCTGGGCCGCGTGGGCAGCACCAAGCAGCTGCCGCCGGTGGTGACCCTGCAGTACCACTTCAACAGCAAGGGCAAGGTCTCGCCGTTCGTTGGCGCGGGCGTGAACTACACGACCTTCTTCAGTGAAGACACCACCGGCGCACTGGCCGGCAGCAAGCTGAAGCTGCAGGATTCGTGGGGCCTGGCCGCGCATGCCGGCATCGACTTCGCGATCGGCGAGAAGGGTGCCCTGCGCGTGGACATGCGCTGGATCGACATCGACAGCAAGGTGAAGTTGAACGGCGAGAAGATCGGCACGGTCAACATCGATCCGCTGGTCTACGGTGCGTCGTACGTCTTCAAGTTCTAAGCGGTGTGTTGAGCGCGGGGGCTTCGGCCCCCGCTCCCTGCCACACGCAAAACCCTCGCAGCATGTTGCCCCGGTCTTTGCCGGGGCTTTTTTTCGGGAAGCATGCGTAGGCGCGCTCTTCTGTAGAGCCGAGCCATGCCCGGCTATCTCGCGGAGCGCGCAGATATCCGAAGAAGAGCAGCCGCGCATGGCTCGGCTCTACAGAAGCATGAACGGGCCGCCTTTCAGTCGATTATTGATCCGGCGCCACTTCCACCCGGTTGCGGCCGCTTTCCTTGGCGCGATACAGCGCTGCATCGGCGCGTGCCAATGCCTGCTCCAGCGTATCGCCACCATCGTCATGCCAGCGCGCCACGCCGATGCTCACGCTCACCACCGGGGCTGCATCCGAATCGGCATGTGCGATCGCCAGTGCCTGCACCTGTTGCCGAAGCTGCTCGAACGGCGCTGATTCCGGTTGGCCCGGCGCCCAGTGGCCCAGCGCCACGAACTCTTCGCCGCCGTAGCGCGCCACCACCGAGTCGCTACCGCGCAGCTGCGCGGCCAGGGTGGTTGCCACCGCATGCAGGACGGTGTCGCCGGCGGGATGGCCGTGGTGGTCGTTGTAGCGCTTGAAGTAGTCGATATCGATCATGGCGATGCGCAGTGCGCCGCGCGCATGCGACGTGCGCAGATAGCGCTGGAAGATCTGGTTGGCCTGGCGATCGAAGGCGCGCCGGTTCAGCAGGCCGGTCAGCCCATCGTGGTTGGCCAACGCATCCAGGCGTTGCTCGGCCCGCCACGTTGCACGCGCCTGCCGTTCGGAAATGTAGCTGCCGACAATGCCGGCCAGGTTGCTGGCCAGCACGAACATCACGCTCTGCAGCATCTGCGCCCAGTGCCGGCCCACCTGCAGCTCGGCCAGCAGGAACGCCAGCGCGATCAGGGTTCCGGTCAGCGTCGCCACCCCGAAACGCAGCCCGCACAGGAAGTAGTTCAGCAACAGGAACAGGCTGATGCCTTCGTAGGGGTAGTTCACGCCGGCACGGTGCGCGGTCCAGATCATGGTCACCAGCGCCAGCCCGCTGACCAGCACGACGCTGCCGCCCAGCCACTGGAGGTGGCGCCGCAGCATCGGCACGAAGGTCAGCGCGACGCCCAGCAGCAGTGCCGGCAGCAGAACGCCCAGCCGCCAGCGCAGCACCGGCGCGTGCACCTCCGGCGGCAACCAGTAGGTATCGAGCACGGCAAAGCCCAGCGAGAACGCGCCTGCCACGGCGCAGGCCCAGCGCATGCGCCAGACCACCTGGGCATCGAACGCGGCGGCGAACCCGTCGTCATCGGGATGCCCGGCCATGATGCGCCTGTCCGTGATCGCCATCAGCCCCTCCCCCGCGTGTGCCCGGGTCACCCTAGCGGCTGGTGCATCAAGACCGTGTGGCGAACGCCACGCGTGATCAAGCCCGGGTCTGCCGAGGCCCGCTAGAATGTACGCATGAAAGCCCTGCACTCCCTGTTCCTCGCCGCCGCCCTGGCGCCGGCCCTGCTGTCCGCTTCGGCCCCGGCCCATGCCTGGGGCGCACAAGGCCACCGCCTTGTCGCCGAAGTCGCCGACGCCCGCCTCAACCCCACCGCCCGCGCCGAAGTGGACCGCCTGCTGGCCACCGAGCCAGACGCCACCCTGGCCAGCATCGCCCCCTGGGCCGATCAGCTGCGCGCCAAGGACCCCGGCCTAGGCCGTCGCTCGGCCGGTTGGCACTACGTCAACATCGCCGAAGACAACTGCCATTACGAAGCACCGAAGCACTGCAAGAGCGGCAACTGCATTGTCGAGGCACTGAAAGCACAGAGCACCATCCTCGGCGACCGCAGCCTGACCGACGCCGAGCGCCTGCAGGCGCTGAAGTTCGTCGTGCACCTGGTGGGTGACATCCACCAGCCGATGCACGCCGGCTATGCCCATGACAAGGGCGGCAACGATTTCCAGCTGCAGTTCGGCAACCGCGGTACCAACCTGCACTCGCTGTGGGACAGCGGCATGCTCAACACCCGCAAGCTGGACGATGCCGGCTATCTGCCTCTGCTGCAGAGCCAGCGCGCGCCTAAGCTGGCGCGCCAGTCCAACCCGCAACGCGACCCGCAGATCTGGGCCGAGGCCAGCTGCCGCATTTCCATGCAAGCTGGCGTTTATCCGGCCACGCGTAAAATCGGTGATGAATACACCGAGCGCTACCGGCCGCTGGCCGAAGCGCAGCTGCGACTGGCCGGCGAGAACCTGGCCCAGTTGCTGAACCGCGTGCTCGGCGCGCGCTGAGGAGCGTTCCAATGTCAGTCCAGGTGCAGTCGTTCTTCCACCGTGACAGCAATACCTTCAGCTACCTGGCCAGCGACCCGGCCAGCGGCGAGGCGGCGCTGATCGACCCGGTCCTGGACTACGACCCGGACACCGACGCCAGCAGCGAGTCGCCGCTGCGCGACGTGCTGCAGGCCATCGAACAGCAGGGCCTGCAGCTGCGCTGGCTGCTGGAAACCCACGCCCACGCCGACCATGTGTCGGCGGGGCGTCGGCTCAAGCAGCGCTTCCCGCAGGCCACGCTCGCCATCGGCGAAGGCATCCGTGCGGTGCAGGCGACGTTTGCACCACGCTATGGCCTGCAGCTTCCTGCTGCGGATGACATCTTCGACCACCTGTTCAGCGATGGCGAAACCTTCACCCTTGGCGGACTGGATGGACGGGTGATCGCCGTGCCCGGCCATACCAGCGACAGCGTCGCCTACCTGATCGGCGATGCACTGTTCACCGGCGACTCGCTGTTCATGCCCGACGGTGGCACCGCCCGCTGCGATTTCCCGGGCGGTGATGCCGCACAGCTGTACCGTTCGATCCAGCGCCTGCTGGCCCTGCCCGATGCGACCCGCGTATTCGTCTGCCACGACTACGGTCCGGGCGGTCGTGATTTCGCCAACGAAACCACCATCGGCGAGCAGCGCGCGCACAACATTCACGTGCACGACGGTGTAGCCGAGGCGGAGTTCGTCAGCGTGCGCCAGGCCCGCGATGCGACGCTGGAAGAACCGAAGCTGATGCAGCCAGCGGTGAAGGCCAACATCCAGGGCGGGGCGTGAGCCTTCGCACCGGAGCCGGACATCACCCGCACACTGCAGGGCTGTTCCGTGCTGCAGTGGGCGCAGTGCCACTGCGAATGCGCGCAATGACGACGCTGCGGCGGGTTGCAGGCGTGTTCTTCAGCAAGGTGCACACTGCAGGCCCCTGCCTGCGGTAAAGCGTCGCAGCCATCTCGCTGATTTCTTCACTGGCCATGCCATCGGCCACAATCATGAAATCGATCAGTGCCTGCAGCTGCGCCCGCGTCAGTCGACCAGCATCGCGTTCCACCATCGCGTGTACAGCAGGGATCACACGGTCTTCGATGAAGGGTTCGTCTGCATTGCGCGCTGTGTCGGCACGCGCGTCGTGGACGGCGATGAACCGGGTTGCGATGACCACCATATCGGCGCCCTGGTCCCGCTCCGTGGCCAGGCAAGGCGTCATATGCAGCCCCAGGTACACCAGGACGATGGTACCGAGCGCTCTGATCATTCGTAGATCACCTTGTGATAGACGGTTTCCTGCAGCAGGTCATCCTGCGCCGTGCCCACATACATCTGCCGTGACAGCACGCGCTGCGCATCGAAGCGGATACGCACGTTGTAACTCTCCGATGCGTCGCCGCCCTGCAGGTCCAGCACACCGCCGCCAGCATCTGCCTTCAGGGTTCCGCGATGCAGGTCGAAGAGATCGCGGTACACCGAGTACGCCACCGGAACCGGCTGGCCATCCACGCGCAGTTCCAGATGCGTGACCTCGCGGCATGGCGAGGTGGTCCCGCCGCACGCAACGCCGCTTGCGGCCGGTGCATCGGCCGTGCGCATGGCAAGCGTGGCTTCCACTCGCCTGGTGGCAGACGCGTCTGACAGGCGTACCTTCGACTTCTGCGTCAATACACGCGAGGAAGGGTCCTCCAGTTCCTGCAAGGCCTGCCGCAGGCGCTGCAGCTGTTCCGCGCATTGCGCCGGCGCCCCTGGGGAGTCGGTACAGGCCGCCTGCAGCTGCAGCGCATCCACCTGTGCAGCGGTGATTTCGCCGCGATCGACCTTCATTGCCACCGCGCCGACCAGAAGCGAAAGATCACTGCGCTCTCCCCCATCGAGGATCGCCTGCCGCGCAACCGGCAGCAAGGCCGGCGGCTGGGCGGCGAGCAGTTCGGCGATGCAGGGCGATCGCGGGCGGACCTGCAGCGCTCCCCGCAGATACGCCACGCGTGCGGGGTCGTCCAGCGCTGCCAGGTAGCCGCCGGCCGAGCAGGCCGGCGGACCATTTCGATACGCATCCAGGTCGTGCTTGTCCTGCCCATGCGGCGTGCAACCGGCCAGTACACAGGAAAGCCCGGCCAGCATGATTGTCCAGATACTCATCCCCAGCTTCCGTTGCCGTGTCGCCCGCACTGTACGCCTGTGCGGGCGACGGCGCCTGCCTGGTCGCGCATGGCCCGGCACTACCGGCCCTGTGTACGCACCACATGCTGGCCCTTCACGACCTCGAAGGTGAAGGCGTACTGCAGGGTAACGGCCACCGGCTCGACCCGCTCGGCACCGCGGCAGTCGCCGCGATCCGCAGGTACCTTGCCCGCTGCGAAGTGGCAGACCGCGGCGGACGAATACTTCCACATCGCAACCGCCTCCTGCGCGGCCTGCAGCAAGGGCGCATTCTCCGGCGCCCCACCCGCACTGCATTCGCTGCGGTCGGTCAACGGCATGCTGCGCTCAACGCTGCCCTGCGCATCCACCACCACCTGCAGGCAGACCGTGGTCGGCGGCAACGACGTGCGAGGATCGCGATCACCCACCACGGGATCAGGTGCCGTGTGCAGCTGCGGCATCCGGTAGCCTTCGCTGGCGGCCAGCGTGTAAGGCTGGATCTGGCCAGCCCCTCCCCCTGCATCGGGCCGCAGCCGCTGGTGACCGACATTCTCGCTGCGGGTATCAACCGTGGTCAGGCGATCCTGGGTTGCACACCCCACCAGCAGCGCCGCCATCATCAACAGCGGCGCGGACTTCACTTCGTATCCTCGGTGTCATCCATGGCGTAGGTGATCGGAATGCGTACGGCACCGGCCACCGGCTTGCCGTTCTTCCGCGCCGGTCGGTAGGTCCAGCTGCGCGCGGCGGCGATGGAGACGGCATCGAACACCCCCGGATTGGTCGCGCTGAGCACCTGTACATCGGTCGGATGGCCCTGTGCGTCCACCTCGATGCGCAGGTTGATCACGCCCACCTGGCGCTGCTCGAAGGCGGACTTCGGATAGGACGGTGGCGGCATCTTGTCGACCTGGATCGGACTGTCCAGCCCCGCCTTTGCCGCATCCTCTTCCGCATGTTCGAACGGCTCGACACCGATCCGGGTACCTACCGCCGCACCGCCCTGGCTGGCCCACGCCACCGCCGCCATTCCCACGCACAACCCGACCACCAGCACCTGCCCCGACACCCACGGCAATGCCTTCCGCTTGGACTGCTTCAACATGGCGATACGCTCCTTCAACACGGGTTGGCTGCGCCAATGGCAGACCGCGGGCGCAACCGGATGGACCAGCTGCGCCTTCAGCAGCGTGCTGGCATAGAGGCCGCGCAGCGCAGGCTGCGGGGCAATGGTGCGGGCATCACAGGCCAGCTCCTGGTCGCGCAGGAAACGGCGTGCAGCCCATGGCAGAAGCGGGTGGAACCAGAACACTGCGCGCACCAGCAGCAGCGCGCCGTTGGCCCAGTGGTCGCCATTGCGGCGATGGCTGCGCTCGTGCTGCAGGATCAGGTTCTGCTCCTGTGCGGTGAACTGCTGATCGAATTGCGGACCGACCACGATGCGCGGCCGCCACAGGCCGACCAGCGCCGGCAGCCCGGGATCGCCACTGGCCTGCCAGCTGCCATCGGCACGCGCACGCAGCTGGCCCATGCTGCGTTCGAAACGGCGCTGCGCACGCAGGTCGCGCAGCAGGCAGATGCCCGTGCCCAGCGCCCATGCCAGCAGCGACAGCAGGGCCCCAGGCACCGACCAACCTGCCCCACCGTCAGTGGCCCCCGGCACCACTTTCAACGGCAGCGTCGGTACATGCTGCAGCAGCGCGACCTGCGGCAACGGCAGCAGCAAGGTCACCAGCAGCAACGGCAGCAGCCACCAGCTGCGATAGGCCAGCCCGGCGCCGCCCAGGCCCACCAGCAGTGGTCGCAGCGCCGCCAGCAGCAGCACGCCCACCGCCAGCCACAGGCTGGCCCGCCACAGTCCGTCGAGCAGCTCAGTCATGGTCCAGCTCCTGGATCAGCTTCTTCAGTTCGGCAATGTCCTGCGCGCTCAGCTGCCCACGTTCGCTGAAGTGCGCCACCAGTGGCGCCACGCGGCCCTCGAAGACGCGTCCGATGAAGTCCTGGCTTTGCGCCTCCACCCAGGCCTGGCGCTGCAGCAGGGGCCGGTACAGATAGCGCCGGCCATCGCGCTCGGCGGCGATCGCGCCCTTGGTCAGCAGGCGGTTGAGCAGGGTCTTGATGGTCGGCTCGGCCCAGTCGCGATGGGCCAGCGCGGCCACCACGTCATCGGCACTACGTGGTGCCTGTTGCCACAGCACCTCCATCACAACGGCTTCGGCTTCGCTGATCGGGGTCATGGTTTACATCCGTAATCGACGATCTGATTACGCGCGTAATCGACTTGGCTGTCAAGTCCCTCGACTCCGGGTTCATCCCGGCTGCGCCAGCATCGGTTCCTCCCACCCCTGGCATCGGATGAAAGCGCTGCCCAAGAAGGACTTCCCGGTCGAGCAGGCACGTCGCTTCCTCGAACCCGGCCCGATCGTGCTGGTCAGTACCGCGTGGCAGGGCCAGCGCAACCTGATGACGATGGGCTGGCACATGGTGATGGGCTTCTCGCCTTCACTGGTCGCAACCTACCTGTGGAATGAAAACCACAGCCACGGCCTGGCCGTCGGCAGTGGCGAGTGCGTGATCAACGTACCCGGCGTGGAGCTGCTCGATACCGTGGTGGACATCGGCAACTGCAGTGGTCGCGAGGTCGACAAGTTCGCCCGGTTCGGGCTCGACGCGCTGCCCGCACGCGAGGTCGGCGCGCCGCTGGTCGGGCAATGCCACTCGAACTTCGAATGCCGCTTGTACGACGACAGCCAGGTGGCATCGAACAACCTGTTCATCTGGGAAATCGTGCGCGCACACGTAGCGCCACGGCCGAAGCTGCCGCGCACGGTGCACTACCGCGGCGATGGGCAGTTCATGGTGGCCGGCGCCGAAGTCTCGCGTCGACGGCGGTTCAAGCCCGACATGCTGTAATGCCAGCACTCCCCCACACGCAGGACCGCCCCGCATGACCGAACACCTCACCGACCTGGACGCCGCTGTCGACTGGTTGTTTGCGCGCGTGGACGGGCCGTTGCGGATCGGGGCACCGCTGGCGCTGGGCAAGCCGCACCGGCTGCTCAATGCCCTGTACGCGCGCGTCGAGCACGACCCGTCGCGGCCGCTGCAGCTGTATACCGCGCTGTCGCTGAACCCGCCGAAGGCGCGCGGCAACGGCCTGGAAGCGCGCTTCATGGCACCGTTCACGCAGCGCCACTTCGGCGACGATTTCCCGCGCCTGGCCTATGCCGATGCGATCGCACGCGACGCGCTACCGGCACATGTGCAGGTGGAAGAGTTCTACATGCAGTCCGGCGCCCTGCTCGGTTCGCGCCAGGCGCAGTCCAGCTATACCAGCCTGAACTACACCCACGCCGCCGACGCGGTCGCCCAGCGCGCGCCGCAGGTGATCGTGCAGAAGGTGGCGATGCGGCCGGATGATCGCCGGCTGTCGCTGTCATGCAACAACGACATCACCCAGGACACCCTGGATGCCATGGCCGCACGTGGCCTGCCGCGGCCCCTGCTGATCGCCGAGATCGACCCGCAGCTGCCCTACCTGGGCGGCTCGGCCACCGTGGATGTGTCGTTCTTCGATCTGGTGATCACCCCGCCGCCGCCGTACCCGGCACTGTTCGGCCTGCCGCGGCAGCCGGTCGGCGATGCCGACTACGCCATCGGCCTGTATGCCAGCACGCTGGTACGCGACGGCGGCACCCTGCAGATCGGCATCGGCACGCTGGCCGATGCGCTCAGCCATGCGCTGGTGCTGCGCCACACCGACAACGCGCGCTACCGCCGCGTGCTGCACGCGCTGGACCCGCAGCTGGCCAGCCACCCGCTGGTGAAGGAGATTGGCGGGCTGGATCCGTTCGAGGTCGGCCTGTACGGCTGCAGCGAAATGCTCAATGAGGGCTTCCGCCGGCTGGTGCAGACCGGGGTGATCAAGCGCAAGGTGCATGACGACCTGGCGCTGATGCAGCGCATCGAGAACGGCAGCACGCTGTCCATCGACCACGCCACTCTGGCCGCCGAGGGAGAATACCTGCACGGCGCGTTCTACCTGGGCTCGCCGGAGTTCTACGAATGGCTGCGCACGCTGCCGGATGACGAATGCCGTGCGATCGGCATGCGCAGGATCAGCGAGATCAACCAGCTGTACGGCGGCAACGAGACGCTGGAACGCCTGCAGCGCCGCCATGCGCGCTTCTTCAATTCCTGCATGATGGCCACCGCGCTGGGCGCAGCGGTGTCGGATGCGCTGGACGATGGACGTGTGGTGTCCGGCGTGGGCGGCCAGTACAACTTCGTGGCGATGGCCCATGCCCTGCCCGAAGCGCGCAGCGTGCTGATGTTCCGCGCCGCGCGTGACGACAAGGGGCGCCGCGAATCCAACGTGCGCTGGAACTACGGGCACACCACCATTCCACGCCACCTGCGCGACATCTACCTCAACGAATACGGCATCGCCGATCTGCGCGGCTTGACCGACGAGGATTGCGTGCAGGCGATGACCGCAATCACCGAGGCGCCGTTCCAGGGCGACCTGCTGCAACAGGCGCAGGCTGCACGCAAGCTGTTGAAGAGCACCCAGCCGGATCCCGAGCGCCTGCAGCGAAACACGCCGCAGGCATTGGCCGCCGCACTGGCACCGTTCCGTGCCGATGGCAGCCTGCCGGACTATCCGCTCGGCAGCGATTTCAACGAGATTGAACAGGTGCTGGTGAAGGCGCTGGGATGGCTGAAGGCCAACACGCAGACCCGTGGCGACAAGCTGCGCACGGTCTGGGCGGCGCTGCGGCAACCGGCCGGCGACGGCGACGCGGTGTACCTGCAGCGCATGGGCCTGCAGGCGCCGAAGGATTTCGCCGAGCGCCTGGACGCGCGCCTGCTGCGCCTGGCGCTGGCGCGTACTGCGTAATCACGCGTACGGTAGCGCCGGGCCATCCCCGGCGAAAAAGCATCAGTGCCAACCAAGGTTGGCACCTACCAGGGCACGGCGGCACGCTATGCTGTGGCGATGAACGATGATTCCCGTTTCCTGCATGATCTGCAGCAGCGCGAGGCTTCAGGCGAAGACCTGCGTTACCTCTGCTTCTGGGGCCACCAGCCGCCGCGCAGCGGAGTTTCTGCGTCCTGTTTCAGCCAGTGGTATGACGCCGGCTTCGAGATCGATGGCGTGCACTACCGCACCGCCGAGCACTACATGATGGCCGGAAAGGCGCGTCTGTTCGGCGCCACCAAGCTGCTTGAGAAGATCGTCGCCAGCACCACGCCGGACAAGGCCAAGGCTTTCGGCCGCCAGATCGAAGGCTTCGATGAAGCGCGCTGGACGCAGGCCCGCTACGACCTGGTGGTGGAAGGCAACAGGGCCAAGTTCGCGCAGAACCCGGAACTTGGGGCGTTCCTGCGTGCGACCGCAGGCTGGGTGCTGGTCGAAGCCAGCCCGGTGGATTTCATCTGGGGCATCGGCCTGGCCAAGGATCACGCCGACGCGCACAACCCGGCGCAGTGGCGCGGATTGAACCTGCTGGGGTTTGCGCTGATGGACGTGCGGGACGCAATGTAACGCTCATCCACGCATGGCGTGGATCTACTGGCACGGCGGCCGATTCGTTTCGCCCCACAGAAAAAGAGAAAGGCCGGCTTGCGCCGGCCTTTCCTTCATCACGCTGCGATGCTGCTTACAGCGCCTTGGCAGCTTCCACCACATGGGCGGTGGTGATGCCGAAGTGCTTGTACAGCTGGTCGGCCGGGGCCGAGGCACCGAAGGTGTCGATACCGATCACGGCACCGTCCAGGCCGACGAACTGGCGCCAGAAACCGGTGACGCCGGCTTCCACGGCCACGCGCTTGCGCACGGCGTTCGGCAGCACCGATTCACGGTAGGCCGCATCCTGGCGCAGGAACACGTCGGTGGACGGCATCGAGACCACGCGGGTCTTGAGGCCGGCCGCGTCCAGCTGGGCCTTGGCTTCGGTGGCCAGCGAGACTTCCGAACCGGTGGCGATCAGGATCACGTCCGGGGTACCGGCAGCGTCGGCCAGCACGTAACCACCGCGCTCGATCTGGGCGATCTGCTCGGCGTTGCGCGGCTGGTGCGGCAGGTTCTGGCGGCTGAACACCAGGCAGCTCGGGCCGTCCTGGCGGGTGATCGCGGCCTTCCAGCTCACGGCCGACTCGACCGCATCGCACGGGCGCCACACATCGTTGTTCGGGATGTAGCGCAGCGAGGCCAGGTGCTCCACCGGCTGGTGGGTCGGGCCGTCTTCGCCCAGGCCGATCGAATCGTGGGTGTAGACGTGGATGGCGTGGGCCGGGATCAGCGCGCTCATGCGCACACCGTTGCGGGCGTAATCGCTGAACACCAGGAAGGTGGCGTCGAACGGAATGAAGCCACCGTGCAGGGCCAGGCCGTTGGCAATGGCGGTCATGCCGAACTCGCGCACGCCGTAGTACACGTAGTTGGCGTTGGCGTCGTCGCTGGCGACCGACTTGCTGCCCTTCCACAGGGTCAGGTTCGAGTGCGCCAGGTCAGCCGAGCCACCGACGATTTCCGGCAGCAGCGGTGCGTAGGCTTCGATGGCCAGCTGCGAGGCCTTGCGCGAGGCGATCGTCGGGCCTTCAGCGGCGACCTGGGCGATGTAGGCATCGGCCTTGGCAACGAAGTCGGCCGGCAGTTCGCCGTGCGAGCGACGGGTCAGTTCGGCGGCTTCGCCCGGGTACTGGCTGGCGTACTTGTCGAACAGCTGTTCCCACTCGGCCTGGCGCAGGGTGCCGGCGCCATTGGCGCGCCAGCCGTCGTAGATCGCCTGCGGGATCTCGAACGGACCGTATTCCCAGCCCAGCTGCTTGCGGGTGGCTTCCAGTTCGTCCTTGCCCAGCGGGGCACCGTGGCTGGATTCCTTGCCCGCCTTGTTCGGCGAACCAAAACCAATGGTGGTGCGGCAGCAGATCAGGGTCGGCTTGTCGTTCTGCGACAGCGCGGCCTCGATGCCGGCCTTGATGCTTTCCGGGTCATGGCCGTCGACGTCGCGGACCACGTTCCAGCCATAGGCCTCGAAACGCTCCGGGGTGTTGTCGGTGAACCAGCCCTCGACGTTGCCGTCGATGGAGATGTGGTTGTTGTCCCAGAAGCAGACCAGCTTGTGCAGGCCCCAGGTACCGGCCAGCGACGCCGCTTCATGCGACACGCCTTCCATCAGGCAGCCATCGCCCATGAACACCCAGGTGCGGTGGTCGACCACTTCCAGCTCCGGGCGGTTGAAGCGCTGTGCCAGCAGCTTCTCGGCCAGGGCGAAGCCCACGGCATTGGCGAAACCCTGGCCCAGCGGGCCGGTGGTGGTTTCCACGCCCGGGGTCTCGTGGCGTTCCGGGTGACCGGCGGTGTGGCTGCCCAGCTGGCGGAACAGCTTCAGCTGCTCGATCGGCAGGTCGTAGCCGCTCAGGTGCAGCAGCGCGTACTGCAGCATCGAACCGTGGCCGTTGGACAGCACGAAGCGGTCGCGGTTGAACCAGTGCGGATTGCTCGGGTTATGGCGGAGGTAGTCGTTCCAGAGGACTTCGGCGATATCGGCCATGCCCATGGGCATGCCGGGGTGGCCGGACTTTGCGGTTTCAACCGCATCGGCGGCAAGGAAGCGGATGGCGTTGGCCAACTGGCGACGGGTAGGCTGCGTCATGGTTCTGTCGGAATCGGGAGGCGGCCGCGGACGTGCGGGCGGCCTATTGTCCCATAGTCGCCGGGCGGGGGGTCGGTTCACGGTGCCCGGTCGTGGCGGCCGCTGGCCGGCGGCGGCGTGGTCTCCGCCGGATTCCGCATGTGAAAAGGGGTCGGATACCTTTCCCTGCGGAAAGGAATCCGACCCCGATCAGGTCGCCAGCTGTGGCGTTGGACTTAGTCCTGCTGCGGGCCCAGCGCCGGGCCGTCGTGGGACTCGCCCTTGGCCACCAAGGTGGTCAGGGCCAGGTCGCCGGTCACGTTCAGCGCGGTACGGCACATGTCCAGGAAGTGGTTCACGCCCAGGATCAGGCCGATGCCCAGCGGGTTAACGCCGACCATCGCACAGATCATCGCCACCACCGGCAGCGAGCCCGACGGCACGCCGGCGGTACCGATGCCACCAAGGATGCAGACCGCCATCACCATGATCTGCTGGCCGATGCTCAGGTCCACGCCGAAGAACTGGGCCAGGAAGATCACCGTCACGCCCTCGAACAGCGCGGTGCCGTTCTGGTTGGCGGTGGCGCCCACGGTCAGCACGAAGCGCGACACGCGCTGCGGCAGGCCCATCTGGTCGGCCACGCGCAGCGCGGTCGGCAGGGTGGCGTTGCTGGAGGCGGTGGAGAACGCCATCACCGTCGCTTCCTGGGTATCGCGGAAGAACGACAGCGGCGAACGGCCGGACAGCCACACCGCAGTGCCGTAGGTCACGACCATGTGCAGGCCCAGCGCCAGCACCACCACGCCCACGTAGGCACCGAGGCGGATGATCAGTTCGAAGCCGAACAGTGCGGCCAGGTTGAACATGAAGCAGGCCACCGCATACGGGGCCAGGCGGATGACCAGGTTGATCAGGGTCATCGAGATTTCAAACACGCCTTCGATGGCGCGGCGCAACGGGGCGACCTTCTCGTTGTCGGTCAGCACCATGCCGATGCCGAACATCAGCGCGAAGAACATCAGCGACAGGATCGCACCGTTGTCCGACGCCGCCTGCAGCACGTTGCTCGGCACGATCGACAGCAGCATGTCCATGCCCTTCGGCGTGCCATGGATGCCGGCAACGATTTCCTTGCTGCGCTCGGCGTTCTCCGAAAGCATCATGGCGGCGACCTGCGGATCGACGCCGGCGCCCGGCTTGAGCAGGTTGACCAGCACCAGGCCGATGCCCACGGCGATGCCGGACAGCAGCACGGTGTAGGCCAGGGTCTTCCAGCCGATGCGGCCGAGGGCGCGGATGTCGCCCATCTCCGACACGCCCATGATCAGCGCCGAGAAGATCAGCGGCACGATCAGCATGAAGATCAGGTTGAGGAACAGGCCCGACGCCGGGGTGGTGACGTAGTCCATTACCCACTTGGCACCGGCCTGCAGACCATCGACGCTGCCGCCCAGGGCGTGCACGATCAGTCCCAGGACCAGGCCGATCGCAAAGCCGATGCCCATCTTCCAATGCAGGGGCAACTTCTTCTTGTCGGCAGCAGCTGCTGTCATACGCGGGTTTCCTCGAAAAATGAATGCACTCTAACAAAGCGCGCAAGCGACGCCGGTTCAGGTTCGCCGCGGTGGATACAGCGGCGCCAGGCCAGTGTCGGCGGGGCCGGCAGCCGTCGACCAGTGCGGTCCGTCACGGAAGACCTCGCGCAGACGCGAACGCAGCGATGCCAGATCGCCCTGCCCGCCCCAGCGTGCCTGCTGCAGGTCCTGCAGCACCTGGCGCTGGGCCGGGTCATCCAACCGCGCAACGACCTGCTCGATGCGTTCGACGCCGGCCATCGCGCACAGCTGTGCCTCGACCTGCTCGAACCCTTCGCCATCCAGCGTGCGGCGCAGTTCGGCCAAGCCAGCACGTCCGCTCGCCACAATCGGCACAGAGGGCTTGCCAGCTACCGGCGCCGCCGCACGCGGTCGGCGGCCTCGCTGCCAGCCCCACAACAGGGTCAACAGCCACAGCAACGCCAGGCCGACGGCCGCGCCCATCCACGGCCACGGACGTTCGGCCAGGCCACCGGCACGCGGATCGGTCGCGGCGATGCGGCTGTCCTGGCCATCGCTGCCGGGCAGCGCGGCATCGGTATCGATTGGCGGCGGCGGTGCCGGCGAGGTGCTGCCAGCGCCATTGCCCGCCGCGACCGTCAGTGTCAGATCCGGCAGCTTCGCCTCCTGCGCCTTGCCTGCGCGCACATCCCACCACGGCAGGCGTGTACCGGGCACCACCAGCGAGCCGGGCTGGCGCGGCACGATCGAATAGCGGCGGGTGATCTTCAGCCGCGGCGTGCTGCCATTGAACGATTCTTCGTACTGCGCAGGTTCGGCGAATACCTGCGCGGCACTGCCGACATCGGGCACCGGCAGGTCGGTGAACTGCGCGCGGGTTGCCCCTTCGGCAACCGCTTCGACCACCACATTGGCCGCTTCGCCCGTACGGGCACTGGTCGGTGCACTGGTGTAGCGCAGCTGCAGGCTCTGCAGCGGCAGCCACGGTTGTGGCGCCTGCGCCGGTTGCGCCTGCACCTGCAACGTGCGGTCGGCGCCGGTGGCGTTCATGCGCCCGTCGCCACCGCCGAAGAAGTCGTCGAAGAAGCCACCGGCGCTGCGGCCGTTGAAGCGCGCACCTGCGAGGCGCAGGGTGCCGCTGCGCTCCGGGATCAGCAGGAAGCGACGCTCGACCATGTTGTAACGGCGGCCGTTGACCTGGCGCACATCGGTGCGGTCATCGCCCACGCGCTGCAGCGACGCACCGGCCGGTGTATCCAGCACCAGCTCGCCCGACGCCAGCTGTGATGCGAAATACAGGCGCACGACCACGCCCACGCTCTGCTGCACATAGGGCGTCTCATCATCGACAACGGTCTCGATGAAGGCCATCGCATTGCTGTCGGGGCCGGCGACGGCAGCGGCGTCCACCTGCAGGGTCAGCGGCGCGGTACGTGCACTGCCCACCTGCAGGCCCGGAATCACAAGCGCTCCGCTGCGCCGTGGCGTCAGTGCCACGCCATACAGATTGCGCTGCTGCATGCTGCCATTGCTCCACTCCACCTGGCGGCTGCTGGTCTGCCCGCTCAGATCGAAGTCGTTGCGCAGCAGGGTGAAGTCCGGCGCGCCCTGGTCGCTCTCAACGTTGAGGGTGACCGTGTCGCCCATCGCGATGCGGTCACGGTCAAGCCAGGCCCGCGGTTGCGCCCAGGCCAGCAGCGGCAGCCACAACAGCAGCGCCGCCAGAACGTTCCGTGGCCAGCGCCCATGCATGTTGATCGCCCGCGTCATCGCCCTTCCCTCTTCCTGCGTTCGTTTTCCAGCTGGAACTTGGCCCGCAGCAACGCGCCCGGATCGTCCGGAACACGCCGCATCCACGCTTCCACCGCTTGCTGCTCCTCGCGCTGGCGCGCGGTGCGGCCGTCACCGGCCGGTACCGGCTTGCCGTCCTTGTCCGCCTCGCCTTCGCGCGCCTGCTGCATCGCCTGCTGCATGCGCTGGCGCTGCTGCTCGTCGGCCTGCGCCTGGGCCTTGGCATCCTCAACCTGCGGCGGCACCTGCTGGCCATCGCGGCTGCGCTCGCCGGACTGCGGCTTCGATTGCGTGCTGTCGTCACCCGGCCTGGGCTGGCCCTGCTGGCCCTGCTGTGACTGTGGCTGACCCTGTCCCGGATCCTTCTGGCCCTGCTGCGGCTGCTGGCCTTGCGGGTTCTGCTGGCCCTGGGACGGGTTCTGCTGCTTCTGCTGCCCGTTCTGCTGCGGCTTCTGCTGGTCCTGCCCCTGCCCCCCCGACTGCTTGCGCTTGCGCGCGGCATCGACCACCGCGCGGTTGGCCACCGCATCGGGCATGCCGGGATGCAACGCCAGCGCACGGTCGTAGGCGGCGATGGCTTCATCGTAGCTGCCCTGGCGCGCCAGCGTATTGGCCAGGTTGTACCAACCGGCATCGTTGTCGATGCCTTCGAACTGCTTGCGCGCGGTGGCGAAGTCGCCCTTGCGATAGGCCTGCACGCCGTCGGCCAGACGCTGGTGCTGCAGCTGGTCGGCCCGCTTCCACAGGGTGCCCTGCGGCGGCTGCGAAGCAGGCGCCGCAGGCGTCTGCGCGTGCACGTCACTCATCCATGGCAACAGACCCACCGCCAGCACCGCCGCCAGCACCGCTCGGCGTCGGAACGCCAGCAGCGCCAGCAGCATCAGCGGCGGCAACAGCCAGAAGCCCTCGTCACGCCATTGCTTGCCTTCGCCCGGCCGTTGCGTGGCGCTGCCTTCGCGTGCATCAAGCACGCCCAGCGCACGCAGGTCGCTGTCATCTGCAGCGATGCGCGCATAGCGGCCGCCACCTGCCGTGGCAACGGCACGCAGGCTGCCTTCATCCAGCGCGGCCTGGCGAATCTGCCCACTGCCATCACGGTAGGCCGCGCCGGCGGGCGTGCCCAGGCCCAGTACCGACACCTGCAGTCCAAGACCGCGCGCCTGCGCGGCTGCCAACGCAGCTTCGCCATCGGCTTGATCGGTGACCAGCAGGATCTGTCCCTGCGGTGCAGCGATCTGCCGCATCAGCCGCGTGGCCCAGTCGATGCCACGGTCGGCACGCTGACCATCACGCGGCATCACATCCGGCGACAAGGCATCCAGATACAACGCAACATTGCTGCCGTCATCGGTCAGCGGCGCCACGGTGTAGGCATCTTCGGCGTATACCACCAGGCCGACCTGCCCGCCCTTGCGTGCGCGCAGGAGCTCACCGACTTTGGCCCGTGCCTGCAGCAGCCGCGACGGCGGCAGATCGGTGGCAGTGATGCGGCTGGACAGATCCAGCACGACCAGCAGCGGTGCGCTGGGCTGGAACATCGGCTGTGCCTGCTGCCGCCAGCTCGGTCCGGCCATGGCCAGTGATGCCAGCGTCCAGCCCAGCAGCACCGCCAATGGCAGCCGCATGCGACGGCGCGTACCCGCCGCCAGCAGATGCGGCAACAGGTGTGCATCCACCGCCTGCCGCCACGCATCGCTGCGCCGCTGCCGGTACAGCGATACGGCGAGAATCACCGGCAGCGCCAGCAATGCCCACAGCCATTCCGGGCGCAGGAAGTGCAGCGCGTTCCAGTCCGGAAGATGGGAGACGAACGCGATCATCGACGACGCTCCGGCCACGCCCAGGCCAATGCGCCCAGCAGCAACGCCAGGCCCAACGGCCATGCGTAGCGTTCCTCGCGCGGGCGCAGGCTCGGTCCCTTCGCCGCGATTGGCTCCAGACGGTCCAGTTCGGCGTAGATGCCGGCCAGCTGCGAGGTATCGCGTGCACGGAAGAACTGGCCACCGGTCAGGCTGGCAATTTTCTTCAACGTCGCCTCGTCCACCGGATCCTGGTCAGCGGAAATCGGAATGCCGAGGAAGCGCATGCTGCCATCGCCACCAAACGCAACGGTGTGGATGCGTACACCTTCGGCCTGCGCGACTTCGGCCGCACGCAGCGGTTCGAGCACGCCGGCATTGCTGACGCCGTCGGTCAACAGGATCAGTACACGCTGCCCTTCGGGCTGGCTGCGCAGGCGCTTCACCGCCAGGCCGATGGCATCACCGATGGCCGTCTCGCGGCCAGCCAGGCCGACCACGCTGTCGCGCAGCTGGTCGCGCACGCTGGCCAGGTCGGCAGTGAGCGGCGTGAGCGTATAAGCGCGGTCGCCGAAGATCAGCAGGCCGATGCGATCACCGGCGCGACGATCCAGGAAGTCGGCCAGCACGGCCTTGGCCGCGGTGAGGCGATCCACCGCCTGCCCCCCCAGTACCATGTCGCCCTCGCCCATGCTGCCGGATACGTCCATCGCCAGCATCATCTGCCGCCCCTGCTGCGGTGGCGTGATGGCCTCACCCAGCTGCTGCGGGCGCGCGAACGCGATGCACAGCGCGCACCAGCCCAGCCACAGCAGCAGCGTACGCAGCCACGACACATCGACGCGGCCACCACCGGACAGCGCTTCCAGTTCACTCGCCGCGTACGGTACGCGCAGTGCCGCACCCGGGTCGGCGCGGCGCTTCCACCCCTGCATAAGCAGTGGCAGCGGCAACGCCAGCAGGGCCAGCGGCCACGCCAGCTGCAGGTCCGGCCATGGCCAGTAACTCGCCAGCAGGTTCATCGGCGGCGCTCCAGCAGCATTGCCAGGTAGCGCTCGCGGGCCCAGCTGCGCACGGCCGCCACTTCGCTGGCGTCCACGCGGGGGCGATAGGCACCTTCGGCCAACAGGCTGCGACGCGCGTCGGGCAACGTGCCCTTCGGATCCACGCGCTGCCACCAGGCATCGTCGCGCAGGGATTCACTGCCCGGCTGCGCCTGCCGCGCGGCACGGCGCAGCAGGCCGGCGATCACCGCCAGTTCCGCGGTGGCATCAGTGGTGGTGGCCAGCTCCTGGTCGAACGCCTGCAACCAGCGTTGGCGACGGCGGCGGCGTTTCCACCACAGCAGGGCCAGCGCCAGGATCACCAGCAACACCGCGCCGCCGATCATCAGATAGCCGGGGGCCGGCGGCCACCACGACGGTGCCGGCGGCAGCTGTACATCGCGCAGCGGAAGGTTGGCGCTCATGCCGGTACCTCGGTCGCCGACGGCGCCAACCAGGCATCGCTGGGCGCATCGGTGGACAACACCTGCACGTCAACGCGGCGTGCGCCGAGCTGGCGGCGCAGCGCCTGCAGCGGTTCGACGAAGTGCGCCTGCCAGTGCGACTGCACTTCGCTGCGCCGCAGATCAAGGCCAATGCGCTGCTGCGCGGTCTGGAACTGCAGGGCCGCCGAAGGTGGTTGCAGCTCGAGGGGATCGACCAGCAGCACCAGGCTGAGGTCATGGTGCTGGGCCAGCGCGCTCCAGCGCACGACGGGAATCTTCGCGGCCTGCTGCGGATCGGCCAGCACCAGCATGCGCGCCCCGGGACGCAGCACGCGGGCGGCATGGTCCAGCGCGCGCTCCAGGCCGAGATCGTCGGCGGGCGGCTGCGCGTACCAGCGGGTGAGTGCGTCGAGCACGCGCAGTACGCCCCGCGGCCCACCCGCAGGTGCAATCGGCGCTTCACGGTCGCTGCCGCGCAGCGCGCCCACACGATCGCCGCGACGCTGCGCCGACCACGCGGCGACGGCGCCGGCGCGTGCCGCCTGCACCGACTTGAAGCGCACACGGGTGCCGAAGTACAGCGCCGGCGAGGTGTCGGCCACGATCAGGCTGACCCGCTCGCGTTCGGCCTGGAAAAGCTTGGTATGGGCACGCCCGGTCCGCGCGGTCACGCGCCAGTCGATATGCCGGGCATCATCACCGGCCACGTACTCGCGTGACTCGGCGTACTCCATGCCACGCCCACGCAGCGGCGACGGCGCCTGCCCGGCATTGCCGGCACGACCACGGCGCGGCGGCGGCGGCCGCTGTGCCAGCCGGCGCAGCGCCACCAGTTCGGACAGGTGCGGGCGCAATCCGTCGCCATCACTGACGGTGGATGCGGCTTCCAGGGATCGATCGGTCATGCGCAGGCTCAGGGTGCCGGCACCCGGGCCAGCAGCTCCTGCACCAGGCGCTCGCCATCCCAGCCTTCGGCGGTGGCTTCGTAGCTGGGCAGCACGCGATGGCGCAGCACGTCGGCGGCGACCGCACGCACATCGTCGGGAGTGACGAAGTCGCGGCCGGCCAACCAGGCGCGTGCACGTGCGCAGCGTTCCAACGCAATGGAACCACGCGGGCTTGCGCCCCAAGCGATGCGGCGCCCGAGGCCGGCGTCATAGCGCGACGGATCACGCGAGGCCAGCACAAGTTCGACCAGATAGCGTTCCAGTGCCGGTGCCATATGCAGGTCCAGCACTTCGCGGCGGGCATCGAACACATCCTGCATCGGCAGCTTCTCCGGTGCGGGTGCCGCTTCGCCCAGCGCGCCACGGGCACGCTCGCGGGCGAGCCGCAGGATCTCCGATTCGGCCGCCTGGTCCGGGTAGCCGATGCGTACGTGCATCAGGAAACGGTCCAGCTGCGCTTCCGGCAGCGGGAAGGTACCTTCCTGCTCGATCGGGTTCTGCGTGGCCATCACCAGGAACAGCGGCGGCAATGCGTAGGTGTGGCGGCCAACGGTGACCTGGCGCTCGCCCATCGCTTCCAGCAGCGCCGACTGCACCTTGGCCGGCGCACGGTTGATTTCATCGGCCAGCAGGATCGGATGGAAGATCGGGCCGGGTACGAATTCGAAGCGCCCTTCCTGCGGGCGCCAGATCTCGGTGCCGGTCAGGTCGGCCGGCAGCAGGTCGGGGGTGAACTGCACGCGGGCGAAATCCGCCTCCAGGCGCGAGGCCAGCGCACGGATGGCCGTGGTCTTGGCCAGGCCCGGCGCGCCCTCCACCAGCAGGTGGCCGTCGGCCAGCAATGCGATCAACAGGCGTTCGACCAGGGCCGCCTGGCCGACGATTTCGGCCGACAGCGCGTCGCGCAGCTGGTTGAAGGCGCCATGCAGGCGGGAGGTGGCCGGCGCGGGCGGCGGCGAGACGGTTTCGGGCATCGGCGGTGGCAGGTTCATGGGGGCCTTTGACCGGCGCGGGACGGCACGGGTTCCCGACATCATCGCAGGGTGCCTTGCGATTGGCATCAAGAACGGCTGAACGGGCACCTCATCCACGCATGGCGTGGATCTACCGGATCGTCCGCGCATTACGTCCGGCATGAACGAAGAAGGGCCGCACATGGCGGCCCTTCTTCGTGTCGCGGGTGCGTTGGCTCAGTTCTGCCTGGCCACGCGCAGCACCTTCGGGGTGACGAACACCAGCAGCTCGGCCTTGTCCTTGCTGCGGCCACGCTTCTTGAACAGGTTGCCCAGGAACGGCACATCGCCCAGGAACGGAACCTTGCTGATGCTGTTGCGGTCGGTGAACTCGTACACACCACCGATGACCACGGTCTGCCCGTCCTCGACCAGCACTGCGGTGTTCACTTCGCGGCGGTTGATCGACGGCACGGTGCCATAGCCTTCCAGCTGGATCAGCCGATCCACTTCGTCCTTCTTCACCTGCATGTTGAGGAACACGCGGTTGTCGTTGGTGATGGTCGGGGTGACCTTCAGTTCCAGCACCACTTCCTTGAACTGCACGTTCGGCGTAGCGACACCGCCGGCACCGGCACTGATGGTCACATAGCCGATTTCCTTACCCTGCTTGATCAGGGCCTCGCGCTGGTTGGTGGTGACCACGCGCGGGTTGGAGATCACTTCACCACGCGACTCCTCCTGCATGGCCGACAGCTCCACGTCCAGCAGGTAGCCGGCATTGAGGATCGATAGCGCCAGCGAACCCGCCGGATTGGTGGACGCCGCCGGCATGGCCCAGTTCAGGCCACGGGTGATCGTCGAACCGACCGGAATCGGCGCCGGGCCGGTGCTGCCGCCCGCCACCCAGTCACGGTACGCCTTGGCGTTGGTCGCATTGGCTTCGACCTGCGACTTGCGGGTTTCCGCATTGGCTTCGAGGTTGCCGCTGAAGTAGGCGTTGTCGCGGCTGCCGCTGATGCCGAACCGCGCACCCAGCTCACGCGCGAAAGTATCGGTAGCGATGACGATGCGGCTCTCGATCAGCACCTGGTCGACCGGACGGTCGATCACGCTGATCAGTTCACGCATGCGCGCGATCTTCTTCGGGATGTCGCTGATCATCAGCGTGTTGGTGCGCTCGTCGGCGACGATGCGGCCACGGCCGGACAGGAAGCCGCTTTCCTCCTGCGACGACCCACCGCCCCCGCCACCTGCACCACCACCGCCACCACCGCCGATGCCCTTGGCTTCGGTCAGGGCTTTGAAGATCTGGGTGGCGCTGTGGTAGTTGATCTGGACGTAATCGGTCACCAGGTCTTCGCGGTTCTCGATGGCGATGCGCGCGTCTTCCTTCTCCTGCTCGAACTTGGCCAGTTCGGCCTGCGGGCCGACCCAGATCACGCTGCCGTCGCGTCGCTTGTCCAGGCCCTTGGCGCGCAGCACGATGTCCAGCGCCTGGTCCCACGGCACGTTGACCAGGCGCAGCGTCACATTGCCCTGCACCGAGTCGGAGGCCACCACGTTGAGGTTGGACTCTTCGGCGATCAACTGCAGCACGGTGCGCACCGGCACGTCCTGGAAGTTGAAGGTCACCGGCTTGCCGGTGAAGCCGCGCTGGCCGACGGCCTTTGCCGCCTGGGTGACGCTGCCGGCGGTCACTGCACCGACGGCGGCCGGAGCCTGCCGCGCGCTGATCTCGACCACGTATTCGTTGCCGCTCTGGTAGGCCAGCGACTCCACCGCACCGCCGGTGCTCAGCACCAGCTGGGTGCCGGCGCCGGACGGCTTGGCGTCGATGCGCTGCACCGGGGTGGCGAAGTCGACGACGTTCAACGGCTTCTGCAGATTGGCCGGCAGGCGGGCGTTGCCGACGTCGACCACCACGCTGTTGCCCTGCGTGCGCAGGTCCGGGATCGCGCCCTGGCCGTCAAACTGCACGATCAGGCGGCCCGCGCCATCATCGCCGCGCTTGAAATCGATCTTGGCCACCGACAGGCCGGCGGGTGCCGCGGCCGGTGCGACGGTGGTGCCCACCGGCTTCTCCGCCGGTGCGGCGGCCAGCGCCGGAGCGCAGGCCAGCATCAGCGCGACTCCCAACGCGCTGACACGGTTCAAGGTAGAGCGCCGGATGGGACGCAGCCCCTTGGCTTGGTGAAAGGTCATCGTGCTATCCCCAGTAAACGATCATTGATCTTCAAGCGAGAGCGTTGCCGGCCGTTCCAGCCAGCCACCCGCGCCATCCGGCACCAGTTCGATCAGCTCCACACGGTCTTCGAAGACCGCAGTGACCCGCCCGTCGCTCTGCCCCAGGTAGCCGCCCGGGCGCACCCGGTAGGTCACCTTGTCCGGCCCCATCACCAGCGCGACGGTGCCGCCGCCGGTGCCGATGGTACCGACCATGTCCAGTGCGTCCAGCGGGAAGCCCTCCAGGGGCTCCTTGCGCCGGTTCGGATCCGGCCGCAATCCGCCATTCCCCTGCGGATTGGTCCAGGCGTCGGTGAACGGATCACGCAGGCCCTGCGCGGAGTACTCGAAGGTCTCGAACTGCTGCATCACAGGCAACGGTTCCAGCGGCTGCGCCGGCCGGGCACGTTCGCCTTCCACCCACTTCTCGAGATTCGGCGCGTCGCCCGGCGTGCTGGTCACGCCACGGCCGCAGGCGGCCAGCAGCAGCACGGCAGCGACCATCCCGCAACGTGCAAAGAAGGAACGGATCACTTGCTGCCCTCCTTGCCGGCTTCAGCCTTCTGCTGTTCCTGCACCTCGGTCTCGTCGAGATACCGGTAGGTCTTGACCGTGCCGGACAACTCCAGCGCACCGGCACGCGAACCACCGCCAGCCTTGTCCGCCGGCTTCAGGTTGATGTCGTGCATGGTCAGGATCACCACGCGCGGCAGCGAGGCCACGCCACTGACGAACGCGCCGAACTGGTGATAGCTGCCCACCATCTTCAGCTTGATCGGCTTCTCGGCGTAGAACTCCTTGACCTGCTCCTGTTCCGGTTCGAACAGCTGGCTGGTCAGGCCGCTGGACAGCGCGGTCTGCGAAATGTCGATGATCAGGTCCGGCATTTCGGTCTTGCTGGGCAGCTGCCGCAGCATCTGCTGCAGGACCTGCTCCATCTGCGCCAGCTGCTGCTTCAGCGGCCCCAGGTTCACCGCGCGTTCCTGCTGCTTGGAGAACTCGGTACGCAGATCGCTTTCCTTCGACTCCAGGCTGGCCAGTTCATCACGCTTGCCGCTGATCAGCAGCATCCACGCAACGAACATGATGACCAGGGCCAGCAACGAACAGAAGACGATCTTGGCCTTCTGCGGCCAGTTGCCGATGTCGTTGAAATCCAGGTTCTTCAGATCGATTTTCTGGCTCATGCGCGATCCCCCTGCAGCGGGGCGTAAGAGGCCTGCGGCGGCTGCGCCAGGCGGCTGCCCTCAGGCCTGGCGGCCGGTGCCGGTGCGGCGGGCTGGTTCGGCTTGGCCGGTGCAGGCGCCGGCGCAGTGGCCGGTGCGGTGGCCGGTGCGGTGGCCGGTGCGGTGGCCGGCGCCGCTGCCGGGGCCGCCGCCGGTTGGGCCGGGGCCGGCGCTGCTGCAGCGGCCGGGGCCGCCGCATCGGGGCCGGCGGCAAGCGGCGCCACGGCGGGCGTCGCAGCCGGCGCGGCCGCCACGCTGCCATCGGCGTTCAAACCGGGGGTGCCGGTCTCTTCACTCTGCGCAGGCAGCTTCACCGTGACCTTGAACATGTACGGCAGTGCCTTGATGTCCGATACCGGGCCGGCAGCACTCTTGTCTGCGGCACTGGCCTGGATGATCGACAGCTCCGGGTTGGTCATCCAGCCGGAAGTTTCCAGGTTGCGCATGTAAGCCGACACGCGTGCATTGGACTGGGTGCGCCCCTCGAGGGTGAGCATGTCCCCCTCCTGCTGCAGGGCGGTCAGCACCACGCCGTCAGGAATCGTGCGCACCAATGCGTCGAACAGGTGGACCATCTGCGAGCGCTTGGCCTGCAGTTCCTCGATCACCTTCTTGCGGGCCAGCAGGCGGTCCTTCTGCGCATCGAGGCGGTCGATCTCCTTGTTCTGTTCCTTGACCTTCTCGATCTCGGCTTCCAGATAGGCGTTGCGGTCCATCTGGCCGCTCACCTGGCGGTCGTAGTAGAACCAGATCAGCAGCGACAGCAGCAGGCCACCAATCGCGGCCATGCCCAGCATTGCGTAGAACTCGCGCTGGCGTTGCTTGCGCCGCTCGGCGCGCCAGGGCAATAGATTGATGCGTGCCATCAGTCGAAGCTCCTCAGCGCCAGACCGGTGGCGATCATCAGCGCGGGGGCATCCTGGGCCAGCGCATGTGCGTTCACCTTCGGGCCCAGGGTCATCTGTGCCAGCGGGTTGGCGACCACGGTCGGCACGCCCAGCTGTTCTTCAATCATCTCCGGCAGACCCCCCAGCACGGCGCAGCCGCCGGCCAGCACGATGTGGTCGACACGGTTGAACTCACTGCCCGCATAGAAGAACTGCAGCAGGCGGCTGATCTGCTGGACCGTGGCCTCCTTGAACGGCTCCAGCACTTCCATCTCGTAGCTTTCCGGCAACCCGCCCTGGCGCTTGGCCAGACCGGCTTCCTCGTAGCTCAGGCCGTAGCGGCGCATGATCTCGTCGGTCAGCTGCTTGCCACCGAACACCTGTTCGCGGCTGTACAGGCTGCGGCCACCGCGCAGGACATTGAGGGTGGTCATGGTGGCGCCGATGTCGACCAGCGCGACCACGCCGTCGATCGATACCGGCAGCTCGCTGGCGACCAGGGCGTAGGCGTTCTCGACCGCGAAGGCCTCCACGTCCATCACCTTGGCCTGCAGGCCACCCAGTTCCAGCGCGGACTGGCGCAGTTCCACGTTCTCAGAACGCGACGCGGCCAGCAGCACCTGGACCATCTCCGGGTTGTTCGGGATCGCCCCGATCACCTCGAAGTCCAGGTTCACTTCCTCGATCGGGTACGGAATGTAGTTGACCGCTTCCAGCTCGATCTGGGCTTCCATGTCGTTCTCGTCGAGCTCGGCCGGCATCGGGATCACCTTGGTGATCACCGCCGACCCGGCGACGGCGGCAGCGGCCAGCTTGGCCTTGCTGCCTGAACGGTTCATCGCACGGCGGATGGCCTCACCCACGGCCTCCACTTCCACGACGTTCTTCTCCACCACCGCATTCGGCGGAAGAGGTTCCACAGCGTAGTGTTCCACACGGAAACGATTGCCGCTGCGGGACAGCTGCAAAAGCTTTACCGCAGTCGAACTGATGTCGACGCCTACAAGCGGCGACTGACTTTTTGGGATGAGCCCCACGGTTTCTCCCCTGCCGACGGGCACTTGGACGCAAGACCTGCGTCCGAGCATTAATAACGTATTCTTAGCAAATGGCAACGGCCCTGCTGTGAAGTTCCTCACGGATTCACGATGCAGCCCCTGACTGTTCCCCTTGCGCTCCCCGGTGCCGACCCCAGCCGCCACCTTGCGTAATCTATACTCTGCGACCACGAAATTCGCAATCGGAATCTGAACCCGATGACTCGACTCCGCCGCTGGCTGCGCTGGATCTTCCTGATTGTCCTGGTCCTGGCGCTGATCGGCGCGGCCGCCGTGGGCGGTCTGTACTACGCTGTGTCCTCCAAGCTTCCCGACGTGCAGACCCTGCGCGACGTGGAAATGCAGGAGCCGATGTACGTCTATGCTGCCGACGGCAAGCTGATGGCGGTGTTCGGCGAGACCCGGCGCACCCCGATCACCATGAAGGACGTGCCGGAAAAGCTGAAGCAGGCGTTCCTGGCCACCGAGGATGCCCGCTTCTACGAGCATGGCGGCGTGGACTACATGGGCATCGGCCGTGCGGTGTGGCTGCTGGCCACCACCAGCGACAAGCGCGTGCCGGGTGGCTCCACCATCACCCAGCAGGTGGCCCGCCAGTTCTTCCTCAGCTCCGAGTACAGCTACACCCGCAAGCTGGCCGAGATCCTGCTGGCGCGGAAGATCGAGTCCGAGCTGAGCAAGGATGAGATCTTCGAGCTGTACCTGAACAAGAGCTTCTTCGGCAACCGCGCCTACGGCGTGGCCGCCGCGGCCGAGTTCTACTACGGCAAGAAGCTGAACGAGCTGGACCTGGATGAAATGGCCTCGCTGGCCGGCATCCCCAAGTTCCCCTCGTCGGGCAACCCGATCTCCAACCCGGAACGTGCCCGCCAGCGCCGCGACAACTACGTGCTGCAGCGCATGGCCGACCTGAAGTTCGTCAGCCAGGCCGAGGCCGACGCGGCCAAGGCCGTGCCGATGCACGCCACCGCGCATGAGCCGCCGGTGCAGGTCGACGCCCCGTACGTGGCCGAGCTGGTGCGCCAGGAAATGATCGCCCGCTTCGGCGGTGATGTGGTCAACAAGGGTTACCACGTCACCACCACCATCGACTCCACCCTGCAGACCGCCGCCAACCAGTCGGTGCGCGACGGCCTGCTGCTGTACGACCACCGCCACGGCTGGCACGGCGTGGAGAAGCAGGTCCAGGTGGGTGCAGGCGAAGACGCCGCCGCCCTGGCCGAGCACCTGCGCGGCATGTTCGGCCAGGCCGGCCTGCTGCCGGCGATCGTCGCCAGCACCGGCGCCGATGGCAGCGCCACCGTGGTGCTGGCCAACCGCAGCGAGATCGTGCTGCCGGCCGGTGCCGCCAAGTGGACCAACAAGACCCCGGGCAAGCTGGTGCAGCGCGGTGACATCGTGCGCGTGCGTGCCGGTGCCAAGGAGGGCGAGTGGCTGCTGGACCAGATTCCGCGCGGCCAGTCCGCGCTGGTCTCGCTGGATGCCCATAACGGCGCGCTGAAGGCGCTGGTCGGCGGCTTCAGCTTCTCCGGCAACAAGTTCAACCGCGCCACCCAGGCCCGTCGCCAGCCGGGTTCGAGCTTCAAGCCGTTTGTCTACGCGGCCGCCTTCGACAAGGGCTACAACCCGGCCTCGATCGTGCTCGACGCCCCGGTCGTGTTCCGCGACCGCCGCGGCAAGACCTGGGCCCCGCAGAACGATGGCGGCGGCTTCCGCGGCCCGATGCGCCTGCGTGAAGCGCTGGTGCAGTCGCGCAACCTGGTCTCGGTGCGCCTGCTCGACGGCATGGGCGTGGACTACGCACGCAAGTACATCAGCGAGTTTGGTTTTGCCGAATCCGAGCTGCCGCCGAACCTGTCGATGTCGCTGGGTACTGCTTCGCTCACCCCGCTGTCGGTGGCCCGTGGCTACGCCGTGTTCGCCAACGGCGGCTCGCGCGTGGACACCTGGCTGATCGACCAGGTGAACGACCGCGACGGCAACCTGGTGTTCAAGGAAAACCCCGCTCTGGCCTGCCGCGACTGTGCCGGCAGCAGCGACCAGCCGGTCAACCAGGTGGTGGACGGCTTCAACTTCGGCGCCCCGGCCCCGAAGGTGGACCCGGCCGCTGCGGCCAAGGCCGAAGCCAAGACCGAGACCCCGGCGGCCCCGGTCAACCCGGATGCCCGCACCGCCCCGCGCGCGATCGACGCCCGCACCGCCTACCAGCTGGTGTCGATGATGCGCGACGTGGTCCAGCGCGGTACCGGCGTGCAGGCCAAGGTACTTGGCCGCGAGGACGTGGGTGGCAAGACCGGTTCCACCAACGACCACCGCGACGCCTGGTTCTCCGGCTTCGGCGGCCCGTACGTGACCACCGTGTGGGTGGGCCGCGACGACTTCCGCTCGCTGGGTTACCGCGAATACGGTGGCAAGGCCGCCCTGCCGATCTGGATCGACTACATGCGCACCGCGCTGAAGGACACCCCGATCGCGCAGAACGATCCGCCCAGCGGCATGGTCCAGGCCACCCTCAACGGCGCAACCGAGTGGGTGAAGGTGGAAGACATGGATCGCCTGACCGACTACGACCTGAACCTCAATACGCCGCAGGCCGACGCCGCCGCGTTCGATATCTTCTAAGAGGCAGGTAGGGATGGGGGCCAACCTTGGTTGGCACCGCCTCTGTAGAGCCGAGCCCATGCTCGGCTCCGGTGGCCCGCGATAGAGCAGCCGAGCATGGGCTCGGCTCTACAGGATCAACGGCACCCGCACATACCCACGCAGATGTCACATCCGTGCGCTAGTCTGTAGCCAGGTCGCAACAGGGAGTCATCGCATGCATCGCGCCCGCCAGCATGCTGCCAGCCAGACCCGCGAGCGGCGCCACCGCCTCGCCCACGAAGCCGCCCGCCTGATGGCCGAAGGCGGCATCCGCGACTACCACCAGGCCAAGTTGAAGGCCGCCAGCCGGCTCGGCATCCACGACGATGCCTCCCTGCCCCGCAATACCGAGATCGAAGACGCCCTGCGCGAGTACCAGCGGCTGTTCTCCGGGCCCCAGCATGGCAACGAACTGCAGCGTCGTCGCGAAGCCGCAATGCGTGCGCTGGAGTTCCTGCACGGCTTCTCCCCGCGCCTGGCCGGCCCGGTGCTGGATGGCACCGCGGATGCCAACAGCCCCGTGCAGCTGCACCTGCACAGCGACGACCCGGAGGCGGTGCATCGCTTCCTGGACGAGCACGGCATTCCCGCAGAATCGCGGGTGCGCCGCCTGCGCATGGACCGCGAACGCAGCCTGGATGTGCCGGTATGGGTGTTCAGTGCCGAGGAACTGACCTTCGACCTGGCCGTGCTGCCGTACGACGCCCTGCGTCAGGCACCGTTGTCGCCGGTGGATGAGAAGCCGATGCGGCGCGCGTCTGTTGCGCAGTTGCGGCAGGTGCTGGCGGAAGCGGAGATCACCGCGTACATCGGCGGATGACGACGGTAGCGCCGGCCCATGGCCGGCGAGCGCAGCGGCACCTGCCCTGGGTGGGTGCGGACCGTTGGTCCGCACTCTGCTTCAGGTTTCACAGATGCCTGGCCGAAGAGCAGCCGAGCATGGCTACAGTGGCAATCCGGTGCCACGCGACGGCTCGGGGTCACTCATCCACTCGGCCAGCCAGGGGGCGGCGGCACGCTTCGGATACTCCTCCATCATCCGCGCATGCATGGTCTGCAGGTCATTCAACAACCAGGCCTGATGGTAGATGTCGCTGAACGAATCAGACCAGCCGCTCTTCACCCGCTGGCGATCGCTGCTTTCCAGGCTCGGCACCAGATCGTGGGGCCCATCCAGAATGGTCTGCAGCGCGCGGTTGATGCCGGCGTTTTCCTCGGCCGCCTCACGCAGCGAGGCAATGCGGTCCACCACACGCGTGCAGCGATAGGGCGCACAGCCGCCCGTGGCCTCGATGTAATCGGCAATATCCGCCAGCAGGTTGGCCTTCAACCGCCACGCCACTTCGCTTTCCATCGCCTGCCGTACCCGCATGGTTCGCCGCGTGCTGGCACGGATGTCCTCCGCGGTGACGTACGGTTGCCCCGGCGTGTTGCTGCCATGACGCACCAGCACGATGCGATGGATCGCCTCCTTGCCGATGCCCTCCACCCGCAGCGCGGCCGCCTGCGGGTGTATGCGCGGCGGAGGCACATTGGTGAACCGCCAGTAGTACCAGAGCAGCATGACCACACCGGACAGGCACAGCAGGCTGGCCAGCATCCAGCCATCCAGGTGCCGGGTGTAGTAGTAGTACCGCGCACGCCACAGATAGAAGCTGCGGTAGCTCATGAATCGACGTACCCAACCGTACATTGCCATCTCCTCGGCCAGTGCCCCGGCGCGGCGGGGCTCGTTACGCGCACCACGCCGGGGCGTCATGGCTTACCAGCCGATGCCCACACCCACGCCCACGGTACGTTCGCCACTGTTGGTGAACGCGCCATTGAGGCTGAAGGTGGCTGAGCCCTTTTCGTTGAGCACGCGCTGGTAGCCCATCGCCATGGCCGACTCGCCATCGCTGTAGCCCACGCCCGCACCCAGGCGGTTGTAGGTGTTCAGGCCGGCGGTGTTCATGGCCATCGCACTCTGCGCGCTGCTCATCGCCGCCATGCGGTTGAAGCGCTTGTCCATCTTGTCCAGGCGACGATCCACCTCGCGCGAGATGCCATCGCTGTACTCGTTGGCGCGGGCCAGCATCTTTTCCAGATCCGCGGTATCGACCTGCGGGGTCGGCTCCTTCGGGGTTTCCGGCGTGGCGTTGGGTGCCTTGCCGATGTCAGCCACGGTCGACGTTTCGGCCGGCGGCGTGGGGGCCTCGGGGGCTCCGGTGGCGTTGACGGCAACACGCGCCTGCGACTGGCCGTCGATGCGCTGTTCCAGCCCGTCCATGCGGCCGTTGAGCTGCTGCTGCACGTCGTGCAGCTGGCCGCCGTTGACGGCGTCGCGGCTACCGGCAGCTACCAGGCCGTTGGCCACGTTGGAGATGACCATGCCCTGTGCACCGGCCAGGGTGAGCTCGTTCAGGCCATCGCTGCGGGTGGTGGTGTCCTGGAAGACGGAGCGGAGCTGGGTTTCCACCTTGTCCACGCGCGAGCCCTGGCTGGTGACAGCGCCATCAAGCGACTGCAGTGCATCGTTGAGCGTGGACTGCTGCTGGCCCTGGACGGTGAAGTGCGGGCCGATGATGTTGCCGTTGCTGTCGATGTGAGCGCCGCCGCCTAGGTTGGCGAGGGTGGCGTTGAGTTGGGCGACGGTGGTGGCGTCCTGGGCGTTGCGGCCGTTGGCGACGTTTACGATGCGGCGGCGATAGTCCTCGTTACCAACAGAAACGGTGTCCGCCTCCTGAGCAACAGAGGCATACCCAAGTGCAACGCTGTTGCGAGCGCCATCAACAACAACCGAGCGAGCGCCAAGTGCGACACCCCCACTTTCATTCACGGTCGAGCTCGCGCCCAAAGAAAAGCCTTCTATCGCCGACTCCGTAACAAATGCTGCGCGACCTAGCGCGACAGAATTTCGTCCGAGAGCCTTCGAGAAGCTACCAACCGCTGTGCCACCCTCGCCTGTCGGCGAAGATTCGGCGGAATCACCGATAGCCACACCCAACCAGCCCGCCGATGCATCAATGCTCAGATCGTCGTAGCCAACCTTCACGAAGCGGCTTCCCTGCTCAAGGCCATCCATGCGCTGGTTGGTGGTGTACAGCTGCCGGCCATTCACAACATCCTTGCTCCCTGCGGACAGCTCGCCATCCGCCACACCAGTCAGTGTCGCGCCGCCGAAGTCAATTACGTGCCCTGTCTCAGCCGCAGACAAGCGTGCAAGATCGTTGTTCGTCACCTGAGAGTCGCGCAGCGCATCCAGATCGCTGCGATTGCGGGCGATCTCCTGCTTGGCATCGTGCAACTGGCTACCCGTCACTGCATCGCGACTGCCCGCTGCGATTCGACCATCAGCCAGATTGGTCAGCACCGCCCCCTGTGCGCCGGACAGCGTGAGTTGGTTCAAACCATCAGCGCGGATCGTGGTGTCCTGGAATGCCGAGCGCAGCTTGCCTTCCAGCGAGCCAACGCGTGCATCGGTCACAACCACCGCACCATCCAGCGCGGTCAGCGCATCGCCGACGGTGTTGTGGTTGCTCCCCTGAATCGCGTAGGTGGGCGCGATGATGTTGCCGCTGGCGTCGAGGCTGGCACCGCCGCCAAGGGTGGCGAGACCATCTTTGAGCTGCTCCACCGTAGCTACGTCAGTGCTGTTTCGTCCCCTCTGGACGTTGACGATACGTCGCTCCTGGTTCTTCATACCGACCGATACGGTGTTCTCCTCATCCGCATACGAAGAGTGACCCAGGGCGACGCTATTCCTCGCATTCTGATCAACAATTGCGAGTGCACCCACCGCAACACCACCGGCAGCACCCACTCTTGAACTCGCCCCAAGTGCAAAGCCTTCGCCCGCCTCTACAGCGACATAGGCACCGCGTCCCAGCGCCACTGAGTTGATACCAAGCGCCTTCGAGAAGCTGCCCACAGCGGTGCCACCCTCACCAGTCGGTGACGACTCTGCGGAATCACCGATGGCGACACCCAACCAACCAGCCGACGCATCCTCGCTGAACTCATCGTAGCCGACCTGCAGGAAACGACTACCCTGCTCCATCTGCTCGATCCGGGCATTGGTGGCAAACAACTGCCCACCATTCACCGCATCCGTACTGGCAGCCGAGCTGATATCCCCCGGACCAACGCCTTTCACCACAGCACCTTCAAGGTCAACCAGGGTCCGGTCAGCATTGAACTTCACCACGCCTTCCAGATCCGGTTCGAAGCCATCGAACTCGGCGCGCAGGCGGTCCAGATCCACGCGATGGCCAGCCAGACGATCAGCATGATCCACCAACTGCAGATCCTGGGCCTCGTTCCGCGCCTCTGCCGAGCCTACGCGCTCGTTGGTGGCAAACAGCTGCTGACCGGTCACCGCATCGGTGCTCGATGCGCCCAGGATGCCGTTGGCGACACTCTGGATGCGGCGGCGCGCACCATTCTTGTTGGACACGTCCAGTACGGTGCCGGTGTTCTCGGCGCCCAGGCGGACCTGGCCACTGGCCGACACCTGCCCGATCAGACCGGCCACCGTACCCACCTGGCTGATGGCGCTGTCGGCCGCCGTCTTCGCGGCAGTTGCCGTGGACTGTGCGGTGGTCACCGCCGTGTTGGTGGCATGCAGCTGCTGGCCAGTCACGGCATCGGTGCTGGATGCACTGAGCGTGGCATTGGCCACGTTGCTGATGCGGCGGGCAGCACCATTCTTGTTGGCTACATCCAGCACGGTGCCGGTGTTCTGCGCACCCAGGCGCACATTGCCGCTGGCCGATACCTGCCCGACCAGACCGGCCACGGTGGTCACCTGACCAAGGGCATTGTCGGCGGCCGCCTTGGCCGCGGTAGCGGTGCTACTCACGCTGGTCAGTGTGGTGTTTGTCGCGTGCAGCTGCTTGCCGGTAACGGCATCGCTGCTGGTTGCGCTGAGGGTGCCATCGTTGACATTCACAATGCGGCGCTTGACCGTGTCGTTGCCGACCGAAATCTGATTCACACCGGTGGTTCGCGAGTTGCTGCCGAGCGCAACGCTGCCGGCAAAGCTGGACACCGCGTCGTCACCCAGCGCAACCGCATTCGATGCGGAGGCCATGGCGTCCATGCCCATGGCAATGGAGCGATTACTCAACGCCCTCGCGCGATAGCCGATGGCCGTGGCTGCATTCGCACTCCAACTGCCTGAGCCGATCGAAGTTGCCCCAACACCATTGTTGTTCTCGCCATCGGCACCTACGCCCGCCCGTGCCTTCGGCCCCAGAGCGATACTGTCACGGCTGTAGGCAGCGGCGTTGGTTCCCAGGGCAACTGCAGCCGAATCGCCAGTGCCACCGGCCAAGGCCGAACGGCCGAGCGCCAGCGCCTGCGCATCCACGCGCGCCGCGACAGTGTCCGCCGCGCCCTTCGCTGCCGTTGCCGTGGTCTGCGCCGTGGTCACCGCAGTGTTGGTGGCATGCAGCTGCTTGCCGGTGACTGCTTCGGTGCTGGTGGTGCTGAGGGTGGCGTCGGCCACCCCGGTCAGCTTGCGGTTGGCGTTGGACTTGTTGCGGATGTCCAGTTGGGTGCCGGTGTTGTCACCGCCCACGCGTACGGCACTGCTGGCCGAGGTCTGGGTGACCAGTCGCGTGTTGACCAGTGCCTGGTCGGCAGCGGTCTTTGCGGCATTGGCCGTATTGGTCGCGGTGGTGACGTTCTGGTTGGTCGCGTAGAGCTGCTGGCCAGTTACCGCATCGGTACTGGTGGTGGACAAACGCGCGTCTGCCACGTTGACGACTCTGCGCTTGGTGCTGCTGCTACCCACCGATACCGAATTTGATTCGGTCGCCTCTGAGTTGATACCCAGCGCAACCGAGCCGGTTGCGAGTGCCTTGGCATGGTGCCCCAATGCGACGCCATTGTATTCCGCGCGAGCATTGCCGCCGAGGGCAACGGCGCCGGAGTATCCGGCTGTGCCCGCGAAGGCATTGCCGCCGATCGCGACACGTGAGGTGCCAGCCTGACTTTCCACGGTACGAGCACCACTACCGAATGCCATCGAATTGAGGCCGTACGCGCGCGCATCATTTCCTACAACCGTAGTACCGATACCGTTGCCAATAGCCGTGGCGCCGATGATGGTGCTGTATCCAGCAAGTGCCTTGGCGTCGTATCCAAATACAGAAGTGAAGTCACCACGAACATTGATACCGTGTCCGAAGGACGTGGAGTAGTGGCCGCTCACGTCGATGGCAACGCCGGTGTGCAGAACGTCTTTTGAGCTATAGTTCACTTTGCTCCCTACGAAGTTTTCAATGGACCCGTAGGAAGGTGTACACCGGTAGTAGGTCCCGCCCAGGTCCCCGTCACAGGATTCGTTGAACATGGCATAGCCACCGAGGGTGGATCCATTGGCCATCGGCATCTGGCCCATTACACCTACCCTGGATTCATACCCCGCATGTGCCGCCGAGCGCATCGCCTCCTGCATGGCAAGCTGGGTGGCGGGTGCCCCCAGGTCATTGCCTACGATTTCCAGTGGCGCCTCGCCATCTTCATTTTCGCTGCCACGCTCCGATGCAACAGACAGCAGGGGTGTGCCAAGCAGCATCAGCAGCACGCTGGCCAGTGCGCGCGGGCCAGCAGCACGCTTGCCACGCGCCGCGGCCAACTCACTGGCCACCACCCAGCACTGCCGCGCAGTGCACCAGATACGACGATAGATCCTGTTCATGGTGTCTCCTTAACAACCAAGGGAAAAGAAGCCCGTCGCAGCGCGCTGCCGCGACGGGGCGAGCGCTTCAGAGCGCGAGGGCCTGCACGTGTTCGCGATAGCCATCGCGGGTCAACCGATAGCGCAGCTGCAGGCGATGGCCGGGCTTCGGGGTAAAGGGCAATTGCAGGGACGCACCGGGGTAGAGGCTGCGTGAGACGTCATGGGCGGTGCAGGCGCCGGCCGCATCGCAGTCGGCCACGCTGGTCAGGCCCACGCGCAGGGTTCCGGTATTGACCAGGCTGTTGCCCTGCACGCGCACGTCCACATGCCCGTTGGCCGGCACCACGTTCACCAGCGCCCCCCAGATCAGGCTCATGCCCACGGCAGCGCGGGTGGCCGGATCGTCCGGCTCGGCATCATCAGGACCGCGCACACCTTCGAAGTACACGCGGTAGGCGGTCTCCTTCTCCACCGGCTGCAGCGGAATGATCCGGATCAGGCGATTGCCGCCACCGGCCAGGGCGAACTTGCCCGGGGTGATGGCAATGGCCGCGTCGGCTGGCTCGATCTCGATTTCCTGCTCGTCGCTACTGGCCGGATCGTCGATGCGGCGAACAGTGGCCTGCACGTATTGCGCCGTGGTGGATTGCGAGTACACGCGGATCTGCGCGCCCTTCCGGGCCTCGACCGAGGTACGCATCGGATGCACGGTGAGGTTGGCGTGGGCGGGCGCGGCTGCAAGCAGCAGCGCGCAGGTGAACAGGCAGGACAAGGCGGGATGCATAGTGAGCTCCATCGACGTCACGGGCGGGAGGTAGGCAGGCGCAGTTCGACCTTCAGATCGCCCTGGTAGGCACCAGAACGTTTCTCGTCGATGGGTACGCGTGGGGTATCGAGGGTGAGTGGCGTGGGTACGCAGAACACCGGCTGCGACATCCCTGGCAACATCACCAGGCGCAGCCGCGCCGTATCGATGTTGCGCAGTTGTTCTTCCACCCCGTTGCGCAATGGAATGCGCGCGCCGTTGTGGTCGAGGGTGACGGTGTAGTCCATGCGTTGGCTGTCACCGCCGGCACCGTCGGTATGCCAGACCGAATAGCCGGTGGGCCCCGGAGGGCGCGTGCCGCTGTCGCGCACGGTGACCCCCAGGTACTCGCTCTGCGAACCCAGGCCGTCGTACAGGCACATGTCCAGATGCGCACGGCCACCCACGGTTCGGGCAATGGGGTCGTAGCTGAGATTGAGGCCTACGGTGGGCGCGGCTTCCTGGAACTCGGGCAGGTAGATGGAGACCGCGTCGTAGTCGGTGATGGTGAGTGTGAAGCGGTAGGTGTACGTGGCGAGGTTGCGGGCGTCGGGGGTGTTCGCGCGGAGTTCGAGCGTCGCGGTCCAGATGCCGGCGACGAGTTTCTCAAGCTCGGTTGCGAAGAGAGCGATCTGCGCGCCAGTACCCACTGCAGAATCAGTCGAACATTCTGGCGCGAACGTCGACCACGGCGCCCGGATACCTTCCTGCCAGAAGTCACCAAGACAGGACCGCCCACTGAGTGCCCTCTCGAGTCCAGCCTGCAAGCCGAGCTCGACGCGCATGTTTGATCTCGCCTCAACGAACTCAAGCGGTATGGCTCTTGTCCCCAGCAGAATATCGAGGAAGCCCTCCACCGGGCACCGCCCCCTCTCCGCGCTACTATCCGAAACACACGTCAGATGCAGCTCGCCATAGCGCTTACCCGGATCCACATGGTCGTACGCCAGCAGCGTGCGCGGCGGCATCAACACGATGTCCCCCGGCATCGCAGACCGATCCCAACTCATCACGATGTCGCGATGCTCATCGGTCGGATGCGTTTCCGGTGGCCGCTGTGCCATCGCCTGCGGCACCACCAGCACCAGCGCACTGAACAGCATCAGCCACCACCACAGCCACCGGCTCATCGCGCACCTCCCGCGGCAGCCTGCTGGCTGCTGGCGATCAACGCCTTTTCCTGCAGCAACCGCGTCACCCGCGCCTGCTGGCGGATGTCCGCCGGCAGCTGCGCCACGTTCAGCGGTTCGCACTGCACGGCACCCACCAGCAGCACTACCTGGCGGCGCTCGCGCACCTGCAGCGGGCATTGCAGCAGGCGGTCGTCCTGCAGCAGGTACAGCACCGCTTCGCGGCGCGGGAAGTCGGCCACGAAGCCGCCGTTGCTGCCGGTGCCCGGCACCGGTGCGTTGAGGATGCGGGCACCGCGCAGCGGCGTGCCGGCCAGGTCGTGCGCATTGCCGATGAAGGTGTAGGTCACTTCAATCGGTACCGGCATGCGCAGCAGCTTGCCGGGCGGCAGGAACAGCGGGCGCGCGCCGCCCACGCCGGTCACGCGGATGGAGGCGATGCTGTCCAGTGCGCTGGCATCCTGCACTTCGGCACGATGCGACTGGTACGCCGACACCGGCAGCAGCCGGCGGTCGCCCAGCTTCAGGCGCTGGCGGCGCAGGCCGCCCACCTGCAGTTCGGCGGCCACGCCGGTCAGTTCCAGGTCGTCGGTGCCATCCACCTGCACGGCCAGGCCTGCATCGGCGCCCAGGCCGCCGCCCCAGTACAGGCCGCGCGAACCGAGCGCCACGCCGGAACTGTGGGTGGCGCTGTAGGCCAGCTCATCGCGCCCGCGCTGCTGGTAGTGCGACACGGTGGCGCCGGTGTGGCCGATGCGGTTCTGCAGCTGCCCGCTGAGCGTGGCGCTGTAGCGGTCGCTGTTGTTGCCGCGCAGTTCGGCGGACAGTTCGCGGAACTGGTCGTCGTGATCCTGGCGCAGGCTCTGTGCCACGCTGTAGGTCACATCCGGGCGCTGGTGCCGCGGCTGGCGCAGGTCCAGCCCGTAGCGGCGCTGCGCGGTGCCGCGCTCGCCCTGCTGCAGGCGGGTGAGGGTAAGGGTGAGAAACACGCCACGGTCGCGGCTGCTGCGCAGGCTGCCGTCGTTGTGCTGCTGCCACACGCCCACGCGTGTGGAGGCGCTGAAGTCGCCCCAGCGTTCACTGCGGTTGTAGCTGGCCTGCCAGGTACGGCTGAGCTGCGGTTCGCGGCTGGGACGCGGCGCCCACGGCGGCAGCAACGGGTCCAGGCCGTACAGCGGATCGTCGATATCGCCGGGGATGCCCACGCCCTGCCGCCAGGTCTGGCGCCGGGTATAGGCCAGGTAGGCATGGCCACCGGCCACCGGCAACGCCACCGAGGCGCTGAGCGAATCGGCGCAGCCGAGCTGGTCGCGGGCATCGTCGCGGAACTCGCAGGCCTTGCCGCGCATGCGCTGCTGGTACAGGTTCCAGGATGCGTGGCGGCGGTAGGACAGCTGGTGCTGCTGCCCGCGGCTGCCATCACTGCCCTGCATGCCGCTGAAGCTGGCGCGGATCTCCTGCGTGGCGAACACCCGGCGCAGGTCCACGCGCAGTTCGCCATAGCTGAAGCCCGCCAGGTCGGCCACGCCAGCGGTGACGGTGGCGCTGCGGCCCAGCGGCACGCGCACACCGGCCATGGCAGCCATCTCGCCATCGAACTGGTCGCTGCGGCGCTCGCTGCGGCGGCCGCCCTGCATGAACCACTGCACGCTGCTGTCGGCCCAGTCGCCGCCCTTGTCGAAGGGCGCTTCTTCGCTGCGTACCAGCACACCGTCTTCGTAGATGCGCAGGGTGACGGTGTAGTTGCCGAACGGGAAACGCCGCGTATCGATCTGGTTGATGCCGGCCTGCAGGTAATAGGTCTGCAGCAGGCGCTGGCCATCGAAGGCATCGACGCGGGCATCGCGCGCCAGCAGCACGGTCAGTGGCGTGGCCTGCACGGCCGCTTCGCTGTCCACGTAGGCCTGGGTGGTGCCGATGCGCAGGCCCTGGAAGCGGTCCAGCGGCAGCATGCTGAAACTGAAGGTGCCGCCCTGCGGGCTGGACAGGTTGCGGCGGTCCATGCGCCCGGCCTGCAGGTAGTGCTCCGGGCCGATGTCGTGCCGGTAGTAGGCGTTGTCCAGCTGGAAGTCGTGTCGCGTGCGCTGGTTGCGGTAGCGCTGGTGGCTGAAGGTCCAGTTGGCCGAGACATGGCCACGCTCGAACACCCCAAGTACGCCCGCACCCTGCGCGGCCAACGCCTGGTAATCACGGCCGCCACTGAGGTTGACCGTCTGCTGGTGCAGGAAGGCGTTTTCGGCGTTGGCGCTGACCTGGTGGTGGCGCTGCGCGGCCGGCTCGCCGGGAATCCATTGGCGGGCGACGAACAGGCGCACCGCGCCCTCGCCCTCGTCATACAGTGCGCGCACGGCGGTGGGGTCCTCCGGGGGATCGAGATAGCCGCAACCGGCGGCGGCACCGCCGTAGCGGCAGGCCAGGTGGCTGTTGCGCGGCAGCGGCTGCGACAGCGCCGGCAGCAGCGCCGCCTGTGCCTCGGCCGGCAGCTGCAGCGCCTGCAGCGCCTCCGCAGGCGCTTCCAGCTGCACGTGGTCGAGGGTGACGCGCACGGGCATCAACCCGGTCGAACGCCCGAACAGGCGCACGTCCAGCTGCTCGGTCTGGCCTTCAACCAGATCCTCGAAGCCGGCGGGAACGCCGCGTGCCGCGACCAGCGGTGCGGACAACGACAGGGCGAGCGCGAGCGCCAGCCGGGTGACGGCGGGGGCAGAAGCTTTCATGGGGGCGACCAGAAGCGGCCGGCCCGACACCCGGGCCGGCGCGGGGGGACTTACGGGCTGGTGGTCTTCTGCTTCATGGCGATGCTGACCATGCCCTGGAAGCTGTCAGCCACGTCGATGGCACCCGGGGTCTTCTGCGCGATCTGCAGCGGCATGGCGACCGAAGCGCCCGGCAGTGCGCCGTCGAACAGGTCGGCGGCCAGGTAATCGGTGGCGGCCAGGCCCAGCTCGCGACTGTTGAGGCTGACCGACAGCGGTACCGACGGCGTGCCCGGGGCATTACCGATCAGCACCGGCTCGTTGATCAGGCGCACTTCGATGTCCTTGTCGATGTCGTTGGAATAGATGCGCACCTGCTGCGACCACGGAATCAGGCCACGGCCCGGGGCGTGGTCCAGCTTGACGGCGTCCGGCAGCGGGCTGCCATCGGCCTGCAGCAGGGCCAGGGTCGGGTCGACGTCGGCCAGGACGGTGATGTGGGTTTCGGCGGCATTCGCGGACAGCGAAGCAGTGACCAGCGCTGCAGCCAGCGCGGCCTTCTTGAGCATGTGCATGGGTGTCTCTCTCGGACAGGGGGAATAGTCGAAAGCCTCCCTTCCGGCATGACCGGAAGGGAGGCGCCGCCTGCAGAGGTGGTTGCCGGCGACGGAGAGAATGTTAGAAACCCTGCGAGCCGCAGACTATTCAAGCATTCCTAAAAAGTTGAACGTTAAGAAGGATCCTAGAGGCCGTTCAATGTTTGAGGGTTATGCAATTTTCCTCATCTGCTGAATGCAAGAAACTTCATTGCAGGATGAAAAGACTTCTGGTGATGTGCTTCGGATCTGCTCAAAAAGCGTCAGGCCGCGTCGCGGCGGCCTGACGGGTTCCACTCAACGATGCACTCTCAGAAGAAGATTGCGTACAGGATCAGCAGCGGAATCGGCACGCCCAACAGCCAGAGCAGAATCATTTTCATGGCAGGTCTCCTTGCATGGAATGCGGGTTACAGGTCGCGGCGGCGGCCGCCCCAGGTGGCGCTGAGGCTGGCGAAGAACGCGCCGATCAGCAGGGTGATGAACAGCCACAGCGCGGCATGCGCTGCGGCCTTGCGGGCATCGTCGGCCGCCTGCTTGGCGGTGGTCTTTGCCTTCTCCAGCGCGGCACGCATGCGCGTCTGTACATCGGTCACACGGGCCTGCGCTTCGGCCTGGCTCATGCCGGTTTCGCGCGCGATGAGCTGCGACAGGTACTGGGTATCGGCCGGGTCGAGGCCATCGCCCTGCAAGCTGTTGACGATGATGCGGTTCACTTCGGCGCGCAGTTCACGACGGTCGCTGGCCGGTGCACGGACCGGCATCGGGCGCGGCGGCGCCATGCCAACCTCGCGCGGGCCCGCATTCGGTGCCGGCGGCGGGGCCGCGTTCGGATCCATCGGCGCGCCCGGCGGTGGCGGCGCCGCGGGATCGGCAGCACCGGCGTTGGTGGCACTGCGGAACAGGGAATCCACCCAATAGTTGAGGTCGCCTTCCGGTGCGGCTGCGGCGGCGCTACCGGCACCTGCGGCGGCAACACCGGCCGTGGATGCAGCGGCGCCTGCAGTGGCGCCGGCCACCTTCGCGCCCGTGCCGAGCACGCCGCCGATGGCCGAGGTCAGCAGGCCCGCAGTCAGCAGCGTGGCCACCGCCCACGACACGAAGCCGTGCGCGGTATCGCGGAAGTAGGTTTCATCGCCATGGATCTGCGTCCACTTGGTGCGCAGGCGGCCAGCCAGGTAGCCGCCCAGGCCGGACGCGGCCAGTGCGGTGAAGGTGAGCCAGGCGATGCTGGACCAGCCGAAGGTTTCCTTGCTGACGCCTTCGAACGACCACGGCGACACCGAGGAGAGGCCAAGGCCGACACCGAGGATGAGCAGGATGAGGGAGAGTGCGGCGGCGGCGACGGCACCGGCGAAAATCGCGCTCCAGGACACGGCGCTTTCGCTGGCGGGTGGCACGATGGGGGCGGTGACGACAGTGGCGACGTCGGGGCCGAGCGCGCCGCGCTCGGGTGGATCGAATCGGGTACTCATTGCGTGGATGCTCCGTCTCGGACGCTGCGGGTGCAGCTGGCGTCCTGAGGCTGCGCGAGCGGTCGTGAAGCTGGCGAGACCCTTGAATCACGCGGTCTTTGCGCGGTGAAGCGTGTGCCAACCAAGGTTGGCACCTACCGAAGGCGGATGCGGTGGTAGATCCACGCCATGCGTGGATGATTTTCTGCGAACACCACAGAACGTGCCAACCAAGGTTGGCACCTACCACAAGCGCAAAAAAAACGCCCCGCGGATGCGGGGCGTTCTCGGCACAACCTACGCAGGCGATCAGCCCTGGTAGTCGCGCACGTCGCTGCCGGTGTAGACCTGGCGCGGACGGCCGATCTTCATTTCCGGGTCGACCTGCTGTTCCAGCCAATGCGACACCCAGCCGGAGGTACGGCCCAGCGCGAACATGACGGTGAACATCTCGGTCGGGATCTGCAGCGCCTTGTAGATGATGCCGCTGTAGAAATCGACGTTCGGGTACAGCTTGCGGGCGACGAAGTACTCGTCCTGCAGCGCGGCCTGTTCCAGCTTCACGGCCACGTCCAGCAGCGGATCCTGCACGCCCAGCTGCTTGAGCACCTTGCTGGTCATCTCGCCGATGACCTTGGCGCGCGGGTCGAAGTTCTTGTAGACGCGGTGGCCGAAGCCCATCAGGCGGAAGCCGGAGGTCTTGTCCTTGGCCTTGACCACGGCGGACTCGACGTTGTCGGCGGTGCCGATCTCTTCCAGCATCTTCAGCACGGCTTCGTTGGCACCGCCGTGGGCCGGACCCCACAGCGCGGTGACGCCCGCGGCGACCGACGCGTACGGGTTGGCACCGGTCGAGCCGACCAGGCGCACGGTCGAGGTCGAGGCGTTCTGCTCGTGGTCGGCGTGCAGGATGAACAGCAGGTCCAGCGCCTTCACCACGTCCGGGTTCAGATCGTACTGGCCGTCAGCCGACTCGAAGGTCTGCTTCAGGAAGCGGCTGACGTAATCCAGCGAGGTGTCCGGCTTGTTGGCCGGCAGGCCCTTGCCGTGGCGGTAGATCAGCGCCGACAGGGTCGGCACCTTGGCGATCAGGCGCACGGCGGCCTGGCGGCGCTGTTCGGCGTCGGACAGGTCCAGCGAGTCGTGGTAGATGGCCGACAGCTGGGCGATCGCAGCGGCCAGGATCGCCATCGGATGGGCGTCCTTGGCGAAGCTGCCGATCAGGGTGTTGATCGAATCGTCGACGTTGGCTTCGGCAGCCAGCTCATCGGTGAAGGCCTTCAGCTGCTCGGCGCTCGGGCGCTCGCCGTTGATCAGCAGGTAGGCCACTTCGACGTAGCTCGACTTTTCCGACAGCTGTTCGATCGGGTAGCCGCGGTACAGCAGCACGCCCTTGTCGCCGTCGATGTAGGTGATGGCGGACTTGCAGCTGGCCGTCGCCGTGAAGCCGGAATCGTAGGTGAAATACCCCGTTTCCTTGGTCAGCTTCGCGATGTCGACGCAGTCGTTGCCAAGGGTGGGTTTGATGACGGGCAGAACGACCGACTTATCGCCGGCGTTGAGCGTGACCTGATCAAGATCGGACACTGTGTGCGCTCCTTCATGGGAAGGCGCCTGCCCAAGCGCATTGGTCAGGCACGTGAATGACGTCCTCGGCCTGTGCCGGGGATCAGGTCATTATCGCACAGCAGCATTTGTCGGGTGCTAGACGGAAGTCGTATACGACAGGCGGCCAGACGCCGGCCGTTGAGCGGCCCGGATCGGCAAAAGCGCTGTCATACGAACGCAGTGTTCCGTCCATCCAAACGCCCGTTGGGCAGGCGTTGGGGAAAAACAAACGGCCGCGCAGAGCGCGGCCGTCGGTTCGAAGCTGGATCGACAGATCAGCGCGCGTAGCGCTTCTGGAACTTGTCGATACGGCCCGAGGTGTCGATGACCTTGTGCTTGCCCGTGTAGAACGGGTGCGAAGCCGAGGAAATTTCAACCTTCACCAGCGGGTAGTCGTTGCCGTCTTCCCACTTGATGGTTTCCTTCGTCGCCATGGTCGAGCGGGTCAGGATCTTGAAATCGGAGGTGACGTCATGGAAGACGACGTCGCGGTAGTTCGGATGGATATCGGCCTTCATGGGCTCACACCGTAAATGGGCTGGTGGTCAAGAGCGGCATTATAAGCACCGGTTGCCGCCCGGGGCAACCGGTGCCGGGCAATTGACTTCAGTCCGCGCCCAGGGCCTGGCGCACCAGGGCCTCGAAACGCTGCTGGTCGTAGGCCATCAGCAGATCGCAGTTGTCCGGCTGGCCGGTCTGGCGGTTCCAGTCGACGATGGTGGCACCGCGGCTGAACGTGCCGTTCAGTTCCACGTTCAGCGGACGCGATTCCACCTGCAGCTGCCCTTCCGGGTTCAGCGCCCAGGCCATGGCCACCGCATCGGCGGTGTACCAGCGGCCGCCCTTGGCGTCTTCCGACAGCGCGCGGGTCTTGCGCGAGATCAGCTCGTAGAAGCGGGCGCGATCGGAATCGGCCTGCAGCCACTGCTCGGCATCTTCCAGCGGCAGGCCGTGGGCGACGGTGGCTTCCCAATCCGACACCAGCAGGTGCTTGAACGAGGTGAACACCACGTGCGCCGCTTCCGGGTCGAAGGCGATGTTGAATTCGGCCGCCGGGGTGATGTTGCCGTGGCAGGTGACCGCGCCGCCCATCACCACGATGCGCTTGATGCGCTGTGGCAGGGTCGGGTCCAGCTTCAGCGCCAGTGCCAGGTTGGTCAGCGGGCCGAGCATCACCAGCATCAGTTCGCCGGCGTGCTCGTGCGACAGGCGCAGGATGGCCAGCGCGGCGTGCTCGGCTTCGGCCTGGCGGCTGGGCGGCGGCAGGTCCACGTCGCCGTAGCCATCACGGCCATGCACGTGGGCAGCGTCGACGGAGGGATGCAGCAGCGGATCCGGGCTGCCGGCAAACACCGGCACGTCGGTGCGGCCGACGATGTCGCAGAGCTTGAGGGCGTTGCGGACGGTGTATTCGAGGCCGACATTGCCGGCGGCGATGGTCAGGGCGACCACGTCGTGCCGTTCATCGGCGAAGGCCATCAGCAGGGCCAGGGCGTCGTCCACACCGGGGTCGGTGTCGATCAACAGCGGGATCTTGTGGGTCATCGTTGCCGTCTTCAGATCGGCAACGAAGTGTGGACCGGGATGATGACCGTTGCAAGTATGTGGGTTCGGGTTCGGCAGGGCGGCGCCCTGCACCCGCAGAGGCAACAGCAGAGGCAACATCAGCAGCAACGGCAAAAGCTGATTTCCTGGGGTTGGCGGGGTGGGTCCGGCTGCGGGGGCACTGTAAACCCGTCCATGGGGGCTTGGTCGCGGCTTGCTCGTGTGCGCTGTCCTGCGCACACGGCAAGACCGGGGTTGGGCGTCCTGCCCAACCCGCCCGAGGCATGCCTCGGGCCCATGCCGCTCACACCCCCGCAACCGGCCCCACCCCGCCTTCGACAGACCCTGCAGTCTGTCGGAACGGCGTCCTGCCTTGGTAGGTGTCGACCTTGGTCGACACATCCATGCGATGCGTGGACGAACATGGAAATGATCGAAAAGGCTGTCTGTAGAGTCGAGCCATGCTCGACTCACGCGCGCAGCGCGAACGGCAGCCGAGCACGGGCTCGGCTCTACAGTAGATCCACGCCATGCGTGGATGAGCATGTCGGGAATGGGGTCAGATCCCTTTGCTGCGCAAAGGGATCTGACCCCGTGCATTACGCCGAGGCGTAACGCACGGCGGTGCCGATCCAGCGCTGTACCACGCGGTCGGCCAGCGCGGGTTGCTGGGCCAGCAGGCGCTCGGCCAGGTCGTGCACGCCGGGCAGCAGCCCGGCGTCGCGGGCCAGATCCGCGATGCGGAAGCCGGCCAGGCCGGTCTGCCGCGTACCCAGCAGTTCGCCGGGGCCACGCAGCTCCAGATCTTTTTCGGCGATGACGAAGCCATCGTTGGTTTCGCGCATGGTCTGCAGGCGTTCGCGCGCCATCTGCGAAAGCGGCGCCTGGTACAGCAGCACGCAGCGCGATACCGCCGAACCGCGGCCAACACGGCCACGCAGCTGGTGCAGCTGGGCCAGGCCCAGGCGTTCGGCGTTCTCGATCACCATCAACGAGGCGTTCGGTACGTCCACGCCCACTTCGATCACCGTAGTTGCGACCAGCAGGTCGATGTCGCCGGCCTTGAACGCCACCATCGTCGCCAGCTTCTCGGCGGCTTTCAGGCGGCCATGCACCAGCCCGACGCGCACGCCGGGCAGCAGCGCCTGCAGTGATTCGTAGGTTGCCTGTGCGGGGGTGGCATCCAGCTCTTCGCTTTCCTCGATGAGCGTGCACACCCAATACACCTGCCGCCCTTCCTGGCAGGCCAGCGCAATGCGCTCGATCAGCTCCGGGCGACGGTCATTGTTCAGTGCGACGGTCTGCACCGGCGTGCGCCCCGGCGGCAGTTCATCGATGGCCGAGACATCCAGATCCGCGTATTCGGACATCGCCAGCGTGCGCGGAATCGGTGTGGCGGTCATCACCAGCTGGTGCGGGACGCTGTTGCCGCCCGCGCCCTTGTCACGCAGGGCCAGGCGCTGGTGCACGCCGAAGCGGTGCTGCTCGTCAACGATGGCCAGGGCCAGGTCCTGGAACACCACCGCTTCCTGCATCAGCGCGTGGGTACCGACCACCACCTGCGCTTCGCCATTGGCGACCTGTTCCATCACCTTGGCGCGCGCCTTGCCGGTGACCTTGCCGGCCAGCCACGCGATGCGCACACCGAGCGGTTCCAGCCAGCCGCGCAGGTTGTTGAGGTGCTGCTCGGCCAGCAGCTCGGTGGGTGCGGCCAGTGCGACCTGCTTGCCCTGCTCCACCGCCAGCATCGCCGCCAGCGCGGCGACGACAGTCTTGCCGGAGCCGACATCGCCCTGCACCAGCCGCAGCATCGGGCTGGGCCGTGCAAGGTCTTCGCGGATCTGCTTGAACACACGCGCCTGCGCACCGGTCAGTGCAAAGGGCAGCTGTTTCAGCAACGCCTTGGCCAGCTTGCCGGGGCCGGCCAGCGGTGGTGCATGGTGGGCCTGCAATGCAATGCGCTGGCGGCGCAGGCTGAGGTGGTGGGCCAGCAGTTCTTCCATCGCCAGGCGGCGCTGGGCCGGATGAGTGCCGGCCGCCAGCGCGGCCAGATCGGCATCGGGCGGTGGCCGGTGCACGGTCAGCAGCGCGCTGCGCAGCGATGGCAGGCCGAGGCCATCGAGCCAGCCACTGGGCAGCAGTTCCAGCGTGCTTTCCTCGGGCAGGCGGTCCAGCGCCTGGCCGATCAGCTTGCGCATCGTCATCGGGCCCACGCCTTCGACGGTGGGATACACCGGGTCGAGGCGGTCGCCGAGTTCGGGATCGTCGTTGCGGCCCAGCACCTGGTAGCTGGGGTGGACGATTTCCAGGCCAAGGTGGCCGGGCTTGGGCGTGCCGAAGCAGCGCAGCCGGTTGCCGACCGCGAACTGGCCGACCTGCTGCTGGCGGAAATGGAAGAAGCGCAGCACCAGGGTGCCCTGCCCTTCGTCTTCCACCGCCACCTTCAGCATCGGCCGGTAGCGCATGCCGCGCTCGACCGCGACCACCCGCCCCTCCACCTGCGCCGGCACGCCGTTGCGCAGGTCTTCGATGCGGGTCAGCCGGGTGCGGTCTTCATAGCGCAGCGGCAGGTGAAGCCAGAGATCCTGCAGGGTGGCCAGGCCACGCGCCTGCAGTTTGGCGGCCACGGCCGGACCGACGCCAGCGAGCATCGCCAGGGATGCTTCGCCGGACGGTGACAGGACCGGGGTGACCGCCGCCTTGCGTGCCACGTGGCGGTCAGTCGATGACCATCACCGCGTCGACCTCGAAGTTGGCGCCCTTCGGCAGGCCGGAGACTTCGATGGTGGAACGGGCCGGGTACGGGGCCTGGAAGTAGTCCTGCATGACCGCGTTGACCTTGGCGAACTCGCCCAGGTCGGTCAGGTACAGGCCCAGGCGCACGACCTTGTCCAGCGAGCCGCCAGCGGCTTCGGCCACGGCCTTGAGGTTGTCGAAGGCGCGGCGGGCCTGCGCTTCGACGTCACCGGCGCCGACGATGTCGCCGGTGGCCGGGTCGAGCGGGATCTGGCCGGAGAAGTACACGGTGTTGCCGGCGCGCACGGCCTGCGAGTACGGGCCGATGGCGGCGGGAGCCTTTTCGGTGTTGATGATCTGGCGGGACATGGGTCGCTCCGGTGCGTTGGGGGAAAACAGAGCGGTGATTGTACCGGGTGGGGGTGCATCCACGCATGGCGTGGATCTACGGCAATCCGGTCATGTGATGCGCCGTCTGTAGAGCCGAGCCCATGCTCGGCTGCCTCGGGCTGGAGCAGCCGAGCATGGGCTCGGCTCTACAGAAAGCATCCACCCATGGCGTGGCTCTACTGGCGGCGCACCGACTGCACGACCGACAGGCGGCGCAGGCGGCGCATCACTTCGGCCAGGTGGTTGCGGTCGCGTACCTGGATGTTGAACGCCAGCACGGCGGCGTTGAAGTCGCGGTCCAGGTAATCCACGCGCTCGATGTTGGAGTGGCTCTGCGCGATCGCCGCGGCCAGCTGCGCCAGCACGCCGGTGCCGTTCTCCACTTCCACCACCAGCGAGGTGTCGTAGTCGCCGGAAACGGTGGTGTCCCAGCCGATCGGCACCCAGCGCTCGGGCGACTTGCGCAGCTCGGCCAGGTTCGGGCAGTCCATGCGGTGCACCACGATGCCCTTGCCGGCGGTGTGGTAGCCCATGATCTCGTCGCCGGGAATCGGCTGGCAGCAGCCGGCGAAGGTGACCACGCCGCGCTCGCTGCCGTTGATCAGGATCTTTTCCTGCGAATGGTGGCGCGAATGCGGACCGCCCCGCAGTTCGGCGTAGGCCATCAGTGCCTGCGCGGCCTGGGTCGGCATCCAGTTGCCCAGCGCGACCTCGGCCAGCAGGGCTTCCAGGCGCGGGAAGCGGTGTTCGGTGAGGAACGCATCCAGGCGCCCCTTCGGCAGCCGTTCCAGCGAGGAATCCATCGCTTCCAGCGCGCGGTCCAGCATGCGGTGACCCAGCTGCACGGCGTCTTCGTGTTCCAGCTGCTTCAGCTGGTGGCGGATGGCGGTGCGTGCCTTGCTGGTGACCACGAATTCCAGCCACTGCGGTTTCGGCGTGGCCGAGCGTGCGGTGATGATCTCCACCGACTGGCCCGACACCAGCTTGGTGCGCAGCGGCACCAGCTTCTTGTCCACGCGCGAGGCCACGGCCATGTTGCCGACGTCGGTGTGCACGGCGTAGGCGAAATCGAGCGCGGTGGAGTTGCGCGGCAGGGCCAGGATCTTGCCCTTCGGCGTGAACAGGTAGACCTCGTCCGGGAACAGGTCGACCTTGACGTTGTCGAGGAACTCCAGCGAGGAACCGGCGGCGCGCTGCGAGTCGATCAGTTCGACGATCCAGGCATGTGCACGGCTCTGCGCGCTGTTGGGCGAATCGCCGCCGAACTTGTAGGTCCAGTGTGCGGCCACGCCACGCTCGGCGATCAGGTCCATTTCCTCGGTGCGGATCTGCACTTCGATCGGCGAGCCGTACGGCCCGAACAGCACGGTATGCAGCGACTGGTAACCGTTGGCCTTGGGAATGGCGATGAAGTCGCGGAAGCGGCCATCCAGCGGCTTGAAGGTGGCATGTACCGAACCCAGCGCGTGGTAGCAGCTGGGCACGCTGCGCACGACCAGGCGGAAGCCGAACACGTCCATCACCTGGTCGAAGGATTTGTTCTCGTCGCGCATCTTGTTGTAGATGCTCCACGGGGTCTTGATGCGGCTGATCAGCCGATGCTCGATCCCCTCCTTGGCCAGGCGCTGCGACAGCTGCACTTCCACCTGCGCCATCGCCTCGCGGCGCACCACCGGCTGGCTGCGGATGTGCTTTTCGATGATGGCGTGGCGCCACGGGTACAGCGCCTTGAAGCCCAGGTTCTGCAGCTCGCTCTTGACCAGGCTCATGCCCAGGCGCTGGGCGATGGGCGCATAGATCTCCAGCGTCTCGCGGGCGATGCGACCGCGCGCTTCGCGGCTCTGCGCGCCCAGCGTGCGCATGTTGTGCAGGCGGTCGGCCAGCTTGATCATGATCACGCGCAGGTCGCGCGACATCGCCAGCAGCATCTTGCGGAAGCTCTCGGCGGCCGCTTCCTGGCGATCGCGGAACTTCAGCTTGTCCAGCTTGGTCACGCCGTCGACGAGCTCGGCCACGGCTTCGCCGAACTCGGCGGCCAGCGCCTCGCGGGTCAGCGGGGTGTCTTCGATGGTGTCGTGCAGGATCGCGGCGATCAGCGCTTCCACGTCCAGGCCGAGCTCGGCCAGCACCTGGGCCACGGCCACCGGATGGGTGATATAGGGCTCGCCCGACTTGCGCGTCTGTCCAGCGTGCGCGGAGGCTCCGACTTCCCAGGCACGGCGCAGCAGGGGCAGCTGTTCCGGCGGCAGATAGTGGGCGGCGCGTTCAAGCTGGAGGACGTAGTCGGGTACGGCGGCAGCGGGGGCTGCGGCGACCTTGGCAGTGGGGCCTGGGTTCATGCCCGAAGCCTATTCCAGCGCGACGTTTACGGCAAATCCTGAATGCGAAACAGCCCGCACGGGGCGGGCTGTTCGGCGATCCAGCAATGACGTTGATCGATGCGATCAATCGTCGTTCTTGGACATGTCTTCGTCGGCGACCACTTCGGCGGCGGCCCACTCCAGCGCTTCGCGCTCGGCGCGCTCACGCTCGGCCTTCTCGACTTCGTCGATCAGCGCGTTGTCGATCTTGCGGGCGGCGATTTCGCGCAGCGCCAGCACGGTCGGCTTGTCCTCGGTCTCGCTGTTGTCCAGCGTGGCCTGCACGCCGTTGGCGAGCTGGCGGGCACGCTTGGAAGCCATCATGACCAGTTCGAAACGGTTGTTAACGACTTCCAGGCAATCTTCTACGGTGATGCGGGCCATACGGGCTCCCGGCGACCGGTCGGCCGCTCAGTCGAATGAGGGAAAGGGGACGGAGTGTACTGGCAGGGGCTGGACAAAATCAAGCCAACCCCCACCCGATTCTTTTGGAATCAGTCAGTTGCACCCGGATCGGGGGTCAACAGGGCCTGGATCAGGCCGGCATGGCGGACCTTCTGGGCCTCCCGGCGCAGGCGGCTGGCAGTGAAGATGGCGCACAGCTCGTCCACCGCGGTGTCGAACACCTCGTTGACGATGACGTAGTCGAACTCGTTGAAGTGAAGCATTTCATCGCGGGCCGCGCCCAGGCGCTGGGCGATGACCGCCTCGCTGTCCTGGCCGCGCTTGCGCATGCGGTCCTGCAGGGCCTGCCTGGACGGCGGCAGGATGAACACGGTGACCGTGCCCGGCACCAGCTGGCGCACCTGCTGGGCGCCCTGCCAGTCGATTTCCAGCAGCACGTCCTGACCCGCGGCCAGCTGCGGCTCCACCGACTGCCGGGCGGTGCCCTTCCAGTCACCGTGCACCCAGGCATGCTCGAAGAAGTCGCCGGCGGCGATCATTTCCTCGAACTTTTCCGCAGAGACGAAATGGTAGTGCTGGCCGTTCACTTCACCCGGACGCATCGCGCGCGAGGTGAAAGAGATCGACAGGGCGATCTGCGAGTCACGCGCCAGGGTGGCATTGACGATGCTGCTCTTGCCGGCGCCGGACGGGGCGGCAACGATGTACAGCGTGCCGCGCGCAACGGCGTCCGACGACTTCGACGGGGCGCTCATGCGGCGGATCCAACGGGTTGATTTCGCAAAATTTTTCCTCGGTGTTCCAGATCCGGCGCGGACGATCGCGCCAGGATGGCGGGGGCTGCGCGGAACATCCTGGAACCAGGCCCGGCAGACGCTTCCCCGGGGTGCGGGCACGCAACTTTACCAGAGCGGCCCCTTTTCGCGCCCGTCCGGCCGGTACCGGCCCTAGTGCCACATGGGCATCCGGGGGCCTGTGCTATAACCGGCGCGTACCTACCGACAGCCGGGTGGTCTGCGTGCCGCCCCGCCATCCAAGGAGAACGGCATGCCCTCGATGAGTCGCCGCCAGTTCCTGAAGGTCACCGGGACAACCCTGGTGGGCTCCAGCCTGGCTTTGATGGGCTTCGCGCCCGGCATCGCGCTCGCGGAGGTCCGGCAATACAAGCTGACCCGCGCGACCGAGACCCGCAACACCTGCACGTACTGCTCGGTGGCCTGCGGCATCCTGATGTACAGCCTCGGCGATGGCGCCAAGAACGCCGAGCCGAGCATCTTCCATATCGAGGGCGACCCGGACCATCCGGTCAACCGCGGCACGCTGTGCCCGAAGGGGGCCGGCCTGGCCGACATCATCCACAGCAAGTCGCGCCTGCTCTACCCCGAGTACCGCGCGCCGGGCTCGAACGAGTGGAAGCGGCTGAGCTGGGACGATGCGCTGGACCGCATCGCGCGGCTGATGAAGGAAGACCGCGACGCCAACTTCGTGCAGAAGAACGAAGCCGGGCAGACGGTCAACCGCTGGCTGACCACCGGCATGCTGGCCGCCTCGGCCACCAGCAATGAAACGGCGGTGCTGACCCACAAGGTCGTGCGCTCCCTGGGCATGCTGGCATTCGACAACCAGGCACGTGTCTGACACGGCCCGACGGTGGCAGGTCTTGCCCCGACGCTAGGCCGTGGTGCGATGACGAATCACTGGGTCGACATCAAGAATGCCGACCTGATCCTGATCATGGGTGGCAATGCCGCCGAGGCGCACCCGTGCGGGTTCAAATGGGTAACCGAGGCCAAGGCACACAACAAGGCTCGCCTGATCGTGGTCGACCCGCGCTTCAACCGCTCGGCCGCGGTGGCCGACGTGTACGCGCCGATCCGTACCGGCACCGACATCGTGTTCCTGGGCGGCCTGATCAACTACCTGTTGACCGAGGACCGCATCCAGCACGAGTACGTGCTGAACTACACCGACATGTCGTTCCTGGTGAAGGACGAATTCGCCTTCAAGGACGGCCTGTATTCGGGCTACAACGCCGAGAAGCGCAGCTACGACCGTTCCAGCTGGGACTACGTGTACGGCGATGATGGCTTCGTGCGCAGCGACCCGACGCTGAAGGACCCGCGCTGCGTCTACACCCTGCTCAAGCAGCACTATGCGCGCTACACCGTGGAGATGGTCGAGCGCATCTGCGGTACGCCGGCCGACAGCATCCGCCAGATCTGGGACATGATCGCGTCCACCGCCGGCAAGGACAAGGCAATGACCATCCTGTATGCGCTGGGCTGGACGCAACACTCGATCGGCGCGCAGAACGTGCGTGCCGGCACCATGGTGCAGCTGCTGCTGGGCAACATCGGCGTGGCCGGTGGCGGCATGAACGCACTGCGCGGACATTCCAACATCCAGGGCCTGACCGACATCGGCCTGATGTCCGACCTGCTGCCCGGCTACCTGACCCTGCCGAAACAGGACGAGCAGGACTACGACGCGTACATCGCAAAGCGCACCCAGAAGCCGCTGCGCGCCAACCAGATGTCGTTCTGGCAGAACTACCCCAAGTTCCACGTCAGCCTGATGAAGTCGTGGTGGGGCGACGCCGCCACCGCCGACAACAACTGGTGCTTCGACTACCTGCCCAAGCTCGACAAGCCGTACGACATGCTGCAGGCGTACGAGCTGATGAACGAAGGCAAGATCCATGGCTACATCTGCCAGGGCTTCAACCCGCTGGCCTCGGCGCCGAACAAGGGCAAGCTGATCAGCGCGTTCTCCAAGCTGAAGTTCATGGTCAGCATGGACCCGCTGGAAACCGAGACCATCGCGTTCTGGCAGAACCACGGCGCGCTGAACGATGTCGACCCGAGCACGATCCAGACCGAGGTGTTCCGCCTGCCGACCACCTCGTTTGCCGAGGAGAACGGCGCGGTGGTGAATTCCTCGCGCTGGCTGCAGTGGCACTGGAAGGGTGCCAACCCGCCGGGCGAAGCGCGCAGCGACATCGAGATCATGTCCGAGCTGTTCCATCGCATCAAGGCGCTGTACGAGAAGGACGGCGGCGCCTGGTGGGAACCGGTGCGCGACCTGGCCTGGAAGTATTCCAACCCCGAGGCACCGACGCCGGAAGAGCTGGCGATGGAATACAACGGCAAGGCGCTGGTGGATGTGTTCGACCCGAAGGACCCGACCAAGCTGGTGCGCAAGGCCGGCGAGCAGCTGGCCGCGTTCGGCGACCTGCGCGACGACGGCAGCACCTCCTCCGGCTGCTGGATCTACATCGGTGCCTGGGGCCCGACCGGCAACATGATGGCGCGGCGTGACAACAGCGACCCGACCGGCATCGGCAATACCCTGGGCTGGGCGTGGGCGTGGCCGGCCAACCGTCGCGTGATGTACAACCGCGCTTCGTGCGACGTGGCCGGCCAGCCGTTCGATCCGCGGCGCACGTTGCTGGCCTGGAACGGCAAGAACTGGGGCAGCGTGGACGTGCCGGACTTCAAGGCCGACGAAGACCCTGCCGGTGGCATGGGCCCGTTCATCATGAATCCGGAAGGCATCGCCCGCTTCTTCGCCAAGGCCGGCATGGCCGAAGGCCCGTTCCCGGAGCACTACGAACCGTTCGACACGCCGCTGCGCAGCAACCCGCTCAGCCCCGGCCAGGCGCAGACGCTGAACAACCCGGCCGCCCGCGTGTTCGCCAGCGACCGGGCGCAGATCGGCTCGCCGGACGAGTTCCCGCACGTGGCCACCACCTACCGCCTGACCGAGCATTTCCACTTCTGGACCAAGCACGGCAAGCTCAACGCCATCATCCAGCCCGAGCAGTTCGTCGAGATCGGCGCCGCACTGGCCGACGAGCTGGGCATCAACAACGGCAGCCGCGTGCGCGTGAGTTCCAAGCGCGGCCATATCGAAGCCGTGGCGATGGTGACCAAGCGCATCAAGGCCCTGCAGATCGATGGCAAGACCGTGCACCAGGTGGGCATTCCGATCCACTGGGGTTTCCTCGGTGCAGCCAAGCCCGGCTACATCGCCAATACGCTGACCAATGCCATCGGTGACGGCAATTCGCAGACGCCCGAATCGAAGTGCATCCTGGTCAAGGTCGAGAAGGTGTAGGAGACACGCCATGTCACTGCAATCGCTGGACATCATCCGCCGCTCGGCCACCACCACGCCCTCGCCACAGGCGCGCAGCGCACACACCGGCCAGGTCGCCAAGCTCATCGACGTGAGCAAGTGCATCGGCTGCAAGGCCTGCCAGGTCGCGTGCATGGAGTGGAACGACCTGCGCGACGAAGTCGGCAGCTGCGTCGGCAGCTACGACAATCCGCCGGACCTCAGCGACCAGTCGTGGACGGTGATGAAGTTCCGCGAATACGAGGACGAGAAGGGCAAGCTGGAGTGGCTGATCCGCAAGGAAGGCTGCATGCACTGCAGCGACCCGGGCTGCCTGAAGGCCTGCCCCTCGCCCGGCGCGATCATCCAGTACGCCAACGGCATCGTCGACTTCCAGGAAGAGAACTGCATCGGCTGCGGCTACTGCGTGACCGGCTGCCCGTTCGATGTGCCGCGCATTTCCAAGAAGGACCACAAGGCCTACAAGTGCACGCTGTGCTCGGACCGGGTGGCGGTGGGCCAGGAGCCGGCCTGCGTGAAGACCTGCCCGACCGGCGCGATCACCTTTGGCAGCAAGCAGGCGATGACCGAACATGCCGCCGGCCGCGTCGAAGACCTGAAATCACGCGGCTACGAGAACGCCGGCCTGTACGACCCGCAGGGCGTGGGCGGCACCCACGTGATGTACGTGCTGCAGCACGTGGACAAGCCGGAGCTGTATGCCGACCTGCCCAAGGACCCGCGGATCAGCCCGATGGTGGAGATCTGGAAGGGCGTGGCCAAGCCCTTGGGCGTGCTGGCGATCGCCGCCACCGCCTTCGCCGGGTTCCTGCATTACATCGGCATCGGCCGCAATACGGTCAATGACGAGGAGGAAGAAGAAGCCGAGCACGAGGCGAAGAAGATCGAAGAGGAGCAGCGGCCATGAAGTACGCACCGCACCCGCGACAGATCATCCGCTACCGCGCGCCGACCCGCATCAACCACTGGATCGTGGCGATCTGCTTCGTACTGACAGCCTTGTCCGGGCTGGCATTGTTCCACCCTGCCCTGTTTCCGCTGACGCAGCTGTTCGGCGGCGGACCGTGGACGCGCATCCTGCATCCGTTCATCGGCCTGGCGATGGTGGTGGGCTTTGCGCTGCTGGCGTTCCGCATGTGGCGCGACAACCTGCCGAGCGCCGACGATGGCAAGTGGATGCGCGGCATGCGCGATGTACTGCGCAACGAAGACGAGCGGCTGCCACCGGTGGGCCGCTTCAATGCCGGCCAGAAACTGCTGTTCTGGGCCATCATCGGTTGCCTGTCGGCGCTGTTGCTGACCGGCTTCGTGATCTGGCGGCAGTACTTCAGTCATTTCTTCCCGATCGGGGTGATCCGGTTCTCGGTGCTTGCCCATGCGCTGTTCGGCTGGGTGCTGATCTGCGCGATCGTGGTGCACATCTATGCGGCGATCTGGATCAAGGGGTCGGTGCGGGCGATGACGCAGGGCAAGGTGACCTACGGGTGGGCGTACAAGCACCACCGGCAGTGGTTCCGCGACATCCTGCGCGGGCGGCGGGAACAGGGCTAGCGGCAGGGCCTGCGGCCCTGCACCCGCTTCAGGCCAATGCAACAGCAACAGCGGCTATCCGTAGGACGGCGGGGTGGGTCCGGTTGCGGGGGACGCCGTAAACCCATCCATGGGGGCTTGGCCGCGGCATCCATGCCGCGGACACCCCCGCAACCGGACCCACCCCGCCTTCGACAGTTTCCTGCGATCTGTCGGGACGGCTTTCTGCGCTGCTTTTGGTGGGTGTCGACCTTGGTCGACACGATGAACACGGCAACAACCGAGGGGGTCAGATCCGATTTCCTCTGGAAAACGGATCTGACCCCGACCTTTCAAATGGCCGGCGTCACGCTGGACGCCAGCGCTGACAACGGCGAGGATGGAGGCTGGTTCTTCCGGCTGGCCCTGCATGGCGCAACGCATCCTTGAACCCGGTGAGATCGAGACGCTGGCCTCGCGCGATGTTCCGCGCATCATCCTGCCCGATGCGGCATCGCTGTTCGCCGAACGCGCGGCGCGGCTGCGCAGCCTGGCTGTGCACAGCGCCATCGGTGGCTACCTGCAGCTGCTGGCGGCGCTGGCCGATGCGCAGCAGGCACTGCTGGATGAGTTGACGCCGCAGCAACGCGAGGAGGTTCAGACACAGGCGCGTGCACAGCAGTCGACTGCGGCCGCCAGTGCCGGGATGCCGTTACGCCCGGCCAATACCCTGCAACTCGATGGCTGCTGGCGCAACTGGCTGCGCACGCTGTGCCAGCACTGTGCCGACGAAGCCGGGCTTCCGGTGGAAACCCGGCAGGAGCTGCAGCGCGTCGCCGCTGCCGACGATGCCTGGCTGGATGCGCAGGCCCATGCCGTGCTGGAGCGTGATGACGCGCCATCGGTGGACGCGGTTGCAGCACTGCTGGTGATGAACGCACTGCAGGTCTACTGGGCAGTGCTCGCGGCCAGCTTCCGGCCCACCGACCTCAAGCCACTGGCGGATGCGCCGGGGCTGTGCCCGCTGTGCGGCACGCTGCCGGTGGCCAGCGTGGTGCAGGCGCGCCCGCCCTACGCCTCCTATCGTTACCTGTCATGCTCGCTGTGCGCCTGCCAGTGGCATTACGTGCGCGTGCAGTGCAGCCAGTGTGGTGCCGCCGGCAAGGACATCGCGTATCGCGCCTTGGCCGAGGTGGACGGCGACAGCGGCGAGGCGGTGCGCGAGAGTGCGGTGCGTGCCGAGACGTGCGACCACTGCCACAGTTATCGCAAGATCCTGTATCTGGAGAAAGACCCGTCACTGGAGCCGGCGGCTGATGACCTCGGCACACTGGCGCTGGATCTGCTGCTGGCCGAGGAAGGCTATGCGCGTTCCAGCCAGAATCCGCTGCTGTGGCAATCCGACAGCGACTGATCGATGGCTGCCATGTCCCTCCCCCCGGCATCGGTCGCCGCCCTGCCCTCGCTGGACCGGTTGCTGCGCCTGCCTGCACTGGCAGCACTGATCGAACGCCACGGCCGCAGCCGCATCACCCAGCTGCTGCGTTCGCACCTGCAGGGGCTGCGCGACCGTATCGGCGCCGGCCAGCTGTCGACCGCGCAGCTGCAGGAAGTGGTTGGCGGTCCGGCGCTGGTTGCGGCGGTCGAGGCCGCGCTAGCGGCCGATGCACGGCTGGATCTGCAGCCGATGTTCAATCTGACCGGCACCGTGCTGCACACCAATCTCGGCCGCGCATTGCTGCCCGATGCCGCCGTGCACGCGGTCAGCCGCGCGATGACCGCGCCGGTGGATCTGGAGTTCGACGTCATCCGTGGCCGTCGCGGCGACCGCGATGCACGGGTGCAGGCATTGATCTGCGAGCTGACCGGCGCCGAAGCCGCCACCGTGGTCAACAACAATGCGGCAGCGGTCCTGCTGCTGCTCAACAGCCTGGCCAACCGCCGTGAGGTGGTGGTGTCGCGCGGCGAGCTGGTGGAGATCGGCGGCGCTTTCCGCATCCCGGATGTGATGCGCAGCGCGGGCGCGCGGCTGCTGGAAGTGGGCACCACCAATCGCACACACCCGACCGACTTCACCAACGCCATCGGCGCGCGCACAGCGCTGCTGATGGAGGTGCATGCCAGCAACTACGCAATCACCGGTTTTACTGCCAAAGTTGACACTGCGACGATGGCGGACATCGCGCACGAACATGGCTTGCCGTTGGTCGTGGACCTGGGCAGTGGCAGCCTGTGCGATCTGGCGGCCTTCGGGCTGCCGCACGAGCCCACCGTGCAGGAAGCGCTGGCCGCTGGCGCCGATCTGGTTTCGTTCAGTGGCGACAAGCTGCTGGGTGGTCCCCAGGCCGGCATCATCGCCGGCCGCGCTGACCTGATTGCGCGGATCAACCGCAACCCGCTCAAGCGGGCACTGCGCATGGACAAGATGGGCCTGGCCGCACTGGAAGCGGTGCTGGCCCTGTACCGCGAACCGGAGCTGCTGGCGCAGCGGCTGCCGACCCTGCGTATCCTGTCGCGTACGCACGACGATGTTTCTGCGCAGGCGCAGCGTCTGCTGCCGCAGGTGCGCGCCGGGCTGGCAGCAGACTACAGCGTCGAATGTGCAGCGATGCACAGCCAGATCGGCAGCGGCGCGCAGCCACAGGCGCAGCTGGCCAGCGCCGGACTGCGCATTGCCAGCGCACGCCGTGGCGGACTGGATCGCCTGGCCAAGCGCTTGCGTCAGCTACCACGCCCGGTGCTGGGCCGCATTGCCGATGACGCGTTGTGGCTGGACCTGCGCTGCCTGGAACCCGGGGACGAAGCGGCCTTCCTCGCCCAATGGAGCGCGCTGCAGGCATGATCGTCGGCACCGCCGGGCATATCGACCATGGCAAGACCAGCCTGGTGCGGGCACTGACCGGCATCGAAACCGATCGCCTGCAGGAAGAGCGTACGCGCGGCATTTCCATCGAACTGGGCTACGCCTATGTTCCGGTGGAAGCCGCGGACGGCGAAGCCCCCGCAACCACGCTGGGCTTCGTTGATGTGCCCGGCCATGAGCGCTTCGTGCACACGATGGTGGCCGGTGCGACGGGCATCGATGTTGCCCTGCTGGTGATCGCCGCCGACGACGGCGTGATGCCGCAGACCCGTGAGCACCTGGCGATCCTGCAGCTTCTGGGCGTGGACCGCGGTGCGGTGGCCCTGACCAAGATCGACCGCGTGGATGCCGCGCGCCAGGCCCGGCTCGAGATCGAGATCGCTGCCCTGCTGGCCGGCACGCCGCTGCAGGATTCCCCTGTATTCACCTGCAACAGCACCGCACCCAACGATGCTGGCATCAACGCACTGCGTGCCCAGCTGCATGCCTGGGCCGCAGCCGATGCCAGCGCGCGGCAGGCCAGGCTGCGCGGCGAACTGTTCCGCATGCCGGTGGACCGCGTGTTCTCGCTGGCCGGCCACGGCACGCTGGTGACTGGCGCTGTGCACGGCGGCATCGCCACTGTTGGCGAGCACCTGCAGCTGATGCCAGGCGCCACCGACGTACGCGTGCGAAGCATCCACGCGCAGAACCAGGCCAGCGACCACGCGATGGCCGGGCAACGCTGCGCGTTGAACCTGGCCGCAATCGCCCGCGACGACATCCACCGCGGCGACTGGATCGCCGACCCGCGCGCACTGCTGGCCACCACCCGCGTTGATGTGCGCCTGCGGCTCTCCGCGCTGGCACCGCCGCTGCGCGACTGGGCGCCGCTGCATATCCACTGGGGCACGATGCACCGGCAGGCCCATGCAGTGCTGCTGGAAGATCGTGACCACGGCAATGGACAGCTCGTGCAGCTGGTGTTCGACGCGCCGGTATGCGCGATGTGCGGCGATCGCTTCATTGCCCGCGATTCGGCGGCAACCCGTACGCTGGGCGGCGGTGTGGTACTCGATCCGGATCCGCCACAACGGCGGCGGCGCAGCCCTGCACGCCTGGCGTGGCTGGTGGCGCTGGAACAGCTGGCCACCAGCGCAGATGTTGGCCCGCTGCTTCAGCAGGCGCCCTCCGGAATTCCATTGGCCGCGCTGCAGCGCTACTGCCGGCGCGCCGCCGAACAGATCGATCTTCCTGCAGGCGCGCAGCGCATCGCCACCCGCGACGCCACTGTGGTCATCCTCGCTGCGCACTGGCAGGTGCTGCGCGAACAGGTAATCGCCTCACTGCGTGGCTGGCATGAACGACGCCCTGACGAACCCGGTGTCGACAGCGGGCGCCTGCAGCGCAGCACCCTGCCTGCGCTGGCAACGAGCCTGTGGAACGCGCTGCTCCAGGACCTGCTGGACGACGGCAGCGTGCAGCGCGTGGGCGCCTGGTGGCGCCTGCCCGGCCATGACCACGCGCCACCGGAACGCGAGCGCCTGCTGCTCGAACGCGTGCTGCCGCAGCTGCATGACGGCGGTTTCGATCCGCCATGGGTGCGCACCCTGGCCGCCGGCTTCGGTCTGGTCGAAGACGAGGTCCGCGCCGCCCTGCGCCGCGCCGCAGCGCGCGGTGAACTGTTCCAGGTAGTACCGGACCTGTTCTATGCGCCGGCCCGCATTGCCGAGCTGGCCGCGATCGTCGCGCAGCTGTCGCAGGCCACCGGCACGGTGGATGCGGCCGCTTTCCGCGATGCCATCGGCCTGGGCCGCAAGCGCAGCATCCAGATCTTGGAGTTCTTCAATCGCGTTGGCTACACTCGACGCGTCGGTGACCAGCATCGGCCACGCGGCGATCTGCAATGGAACGCAGCCCGCGACTGAGTCGACCGGTACCGCGGTACTTTCGGAAGGCATGCGCATCCGGGCATGCGGCTGGGCTTCAAACCCAGTAGGGGGCGTCGATCGTTCCCTGGTAGGTTCGACTCCTGCTGCCTTCCGCCATTCGTGTTTCCGCAGGAGATGTCGGCATGGCCACGCACGCGCAGTCCCCCGCTCCTTCAACGGCCGATGCCCCGCAACGCCTGACCTCGCTGGCGCACGGCGGCGGCTGCGGCTGCAAGATCGCGCCGGGCGTACTGACGGAACTGCTGCGCGGCGCTCCAGCGCTTCCGGCACCAGCTGAACTGCTGGTCGGCCGCGAGACCAGCGACGATGCGGCGGTATACCGCCTTGATGACCACCAGGCGATCGTCGCCACCACCGATTTCTTCATGCCGATTGTCGACGACCCGTTCGACTTCGGCCGCATCGCCGCCACCAATGCGTTGTCGGACCTGTACGCGATGGGCGCACGGCCATTGTTCGCACTGGCCATCGTCGGCATGCCGATCAACACCCTGCCGCAGGACACCATCCGCAGCATCCTGCAGGGCGGCGAACGCGCCTGCGCCGATGCCGGCATCGTGGTGGCTGGTGGCCACAGCATCGATTCGGTGGAACCCATCTATGGCCTGGCCGCGATCGGCATGCTCGATCCACAGCGACTCAAGCGCAATGCCGATGCCCGCGCCGGCGACGTGCTGGTTCTGGGCAAGCCGTTGGGCGTGGGCGTGTATTCGTCAGCACTGAAAAAAGAAGTGCTGGATGCCGACGGCTACCAGCAGATGCTCGAGTCGACCACCCGACTTAACACCGTGGGCGTCCCGCTGGCCGCACTGGACGGCGTGCACGCGATGACCGACGTGACCGGTTTCGGCCTGCTCGGCCACCTGCTGGAAGTGTGCCGCGCCAGTGGTGTCGCTGCCGAGGTGGACAGTGCCCAGGTGCCGCTGCTGCCTCAGGCCCTGCAACTTCTGCAGCACGGCTGCGTGACCGGCGCGTCCCACCGCAACTGGGCCTCGTATGGCGCCGACGTGCGCTTCGCCGACGGGTTGCCAGCACACTGGCAGCCACTGCTGACCGACCCGCAGACCAGCGGCGGCCTGCTGGTGTCCTGTGCCCCGGAAGCAGTGGATGCGGTGCTGGCCTGTTTCCACGACGCAGGGTTCGGCCACGCGGCCGTGATCGGCGGCTTGAGCACTGGAACACCGGGCGTCAGCCTGCGCTGATGCGCGGGAACGACAAGGGCGCCCGAAGGCGCCCTTGTCGTTTCGCTGGGTGCAGCATCACTCGATGTTCTGCACCTGCTCGCGGATCTGGTCGATCAGCACCTTCAGTTCCACCGCCGCATTGGACGTGCGGCTGTCCACCGACTTCGAACCCAGCGTATTGGCTTCGCGGTTGAACTCCTGCAGCAGGAAGTCCAGGCGGCGGCCGACCGGCTCGCGCTGCTTGAGCACGCGGCGGATCTCGACGATGTGGCTGCCGAGGCGGTCCAGTTCTTCATCCACGTCCAGCTTCTGCAGCCACAGCACCAGCTCCTGCTCGGCACGGCCCGGGTCGACCGGGTGCGGCAGGTCAGCCAGGCGTGCGGCCAGCTTGGCGCGCTGGCCGTCGCGAATGGCCGGAATCAGGGTGCGCACTTCGGTGGCGATGCGTTCGATGCCGTCCACCCGCTCGCTGATGGCGGCGGACAGCTTTCCGCCTTCACGCTCGCGGGCCTCGACGAAGCCGTCCAGCACCTGGTCCAGCAGGGCCAGTGCCTCGGCCTGCAGGGCAGCGGCATCGGTGGCCTCGCCGCGGGTCACGCCCGGCAGCTGCAGCAGGTCGGTGAAGCTGACCTGCAGGTTGGGGAAATCCGAGGTCAGCCGGTGCGCCAGGCGTCCCAGCTGGCCCAGCAGGGCTTCATCCACCTGCAGGTTGGCCGCCGCTTCCGGCGCACGCAGGCGCATCACCAGATCCAGCTTGCCGCGGCTCAGGCGCGCGGCAATGCGCTCGCGCAGCTGCGGTTCCAGCGCCCGCAGTTCCTCGGGCAGGCGGGTGCCGACCTCCAGGAAGCGGTGGTTGACCGAGCGCAGCTCGCAGCCCAGCGTGCCCCACGGGGTGACCCGCTCGCCGCCGGCGTAGGCGGTCATGCTTCGAATCATGGATTGTGTCCGGTGCGTGCAAAGGGGGAATGGTACCCTAGCGCCCTCACCAGAGCCCCCTCGCCCGCCCCGTGAAGGCCGCGGGCGTGGCGGCGTACTCCCTCGCCACTACGGAACCCGCACCATGTCCGATTCCCGCCCCAGCGGCCGCCAGCCCGACCAGCTCCGCCCGGTCGTCATCCAACGCGGCTTCACCCGCCACGCCGAAGGTTCGGTGCTGGTGTGCTTCGGTGAAACCCGTGTGCTGTGCACCGCCAGCGTCGAGAACCGCGTGCCGGGCTTCCTGCGCGGCAAGGGCGAGGGTTGGGTCACCGCCGAGTACGGCATGCTGCCGCGCGCCACCCACACCCGCAGCGACCGTGAAGCGGCCCGTGGCAAGCAGGGGGGCCGCACGCTGGAGATCCAGCGCCTGATCGGCCGCAGCCTGCGCGCCTGCGTGGACCGCAACGCGCTGGGCGAACGCACCATCACCCTGGACTGCGACGTGCTGCAGGCCGACGGTGGCACCCGCACCGCCGCCATCACCGGCGCCTACGTGGCCCTGGTCGATGCGGTGAACGTGCTGATGAAGCGCGGCGACATCAAGCGCAACCCGATCCTGGGCGCGGTGGCCGCCGTGTCGGTGGGCGTGTACCGCGGCACCCCGGTGCTGGACCTGGACTACGCCGAAGACAGCGACTGCGACACCGACATGAACGTGGTGATGAACGACGGTGGCGGCTTCATCGAGCTGCAGGGCACCGCCGAAGGCCATGCCTTCCGCCGCGACGAACTGGACGCGCTGCTGGGCCTGGCCGAAAAGGGCGTGGCCGAACTGCTGGCCGCACAGCAGGCGGCGCTGTCGGCATGAACCGGCGCCTTGCCCTGACCACCCTGGTGGTGGCCGATTACGACGAAGCCATCGCCTGGTACACCGGCAAGCTCGGCTTCACGCTGCTGGAAGACATCGACCAGGGCCACAAGCGTTGGGTGGTGGTCGGCCCGACCGACGGCAGCGCCGCCGCCCTGCTGCTGGCGCGTGCCAGCGACGAGGAACAGCGCAGCCGCATCGGCAACCAGACCGGTGGCCGGGTAGCCTTCTTCCTCAACACCGACGACTTCCACCGCGACCACGCGGCGATGCTGGCCGCCGGCGTCGAGTTCCTGGAAGCGCCGCGCGAAGAACCCTATGCAACGGTTGCGGTGTTCCGCGATCTGTATGGCAACACCTGGGACCTGCTGGAGCCCCGTCAATGAAGAAACTGGTACTGGCCAGCCACAACGCCGGCAAGCTGGTGGAGATGCAGGAGATCCTTGCCGACCTGCCGCTGCAGATCACCTCGGCCGCCGAACTCGGCCTGGGTGACGTGGAAGAAACCGGCCTGACCTTCGTCGAGAACGCGCTGCTGAAGGCGCGCGCGGCCTGCGAAGCAACCGGCCTGCCGGCGCTGGCCGATGATTCGGGCCTGATCGTCGATGCCCTCGGCGGTGCGCCGGGCCTGTACAGCGCGCGCTATGCCGGCCACCCGACCAACGCGGCGGCCAACAATGCCAAGCTGCTGGAAGCGATGGCCGATATTCCCGATGGCCAGCGCAGCGCCCGCTTCTATGCGGTGATCGTGCTGCTGCGCCACGCCACCGACCCGCAGCCGCTGATCTGCGAAGGCCGCTGGGAGGGCCAGATCATCCGCGAGCTGCGCGGCACGAATGGTTTCGGCTACAACCCGGTGTTCATGGACACCACCCACGGCCTGACCGCCGCGGAAATGGAGCCGGCGCTGAAGAACGCCATCAGCCACCGCGCCCTCGCCCTGCAGCAGCTCAAGCAGCGGCTGGCGACCCTGTACTGACGCCCCACCTGATCGAACCAGGGAAGCCGGCCAGCGGCCGGCACTACCGAAGAAGCCCATGCCGCACGCCCACGACCACTGCAACCACCTGCCCGGCGAAGCCTGCTCCGCTGACCACGACAGCCCGCCGCGGCTGGTGCCGCCACCGCTGTCGCTGTACGTGCACCTGCCATGGTGCGTGCGCAAATGCCCGTACTGCGATTTCAATTCGCACCAGGCCAAGGGCGAGCTGCCGTTCGATGCCTACATCGATGCACTGCTGCGCGACCTGGACCAGGACCTGCCGCTGGTCTGGGGCCGGGTGGTGCACAGCGTATTCTTTGGCGGCGGTACACCCAGCCTGTTCCCGCCGGAAGCGATCGACCGCTTCCTGCAGCAGGCCAGCGCGCGCCTGCGTTTCGCGCCCAATGCCGAGATCACCCTGGAGACCAACCCGGGCACCGCCGAGCACGGCCGTTTCGACCGCTATCGCGCGGCCGGCGTGAACCGCCTCAGCTTCGGCATCCAGAGTTTCGACGACGCGATGCTCAAGCGCCTGGGCCGCATCCACGACAGTGGCGAAGCCGAGCGCGCGGTGAAGATGGCGCAGGACGCGGGCTACGACAACTTCAACATCGACCTGATGTACGCGCTGCCGGAACAGACCCTGGCCGGTGCAGAGGCCGACCTGGAGCGCGCCTTCGCGCTGCAGCCGGCGCACATCTCGCATTACCAGCTCACCCTCGAGCCGAACACGGTGTTCTTCGCACGGCCGCCGCAGGGCATTCCCGATGAAGACAACGCCTGGGACATGCAGGAGCACTGCCAGGCACTGCTCGCGCAGGCCGGTTTCGGCCAGTACGAAGTCAGCGCCTATGCGCGACCCGGCCGGCAGAGCGCGCACAACCTGAACTACTGGCGCTTCGGCGATTACCTGGGCATCGGTGCCGGTGCGCACGGCAAGATCAGTTCAGGCGCCGAAGAACACGTGCTGCGCCGCTGGAAGCTGAAGCACCCGCAGGCCTACCTGGACAGCGCGGGTACCCCGGCCTCGCTCGGTGGCGACGATGTGATCGCGCCGGAGCGCCTACCGTTCGAGTACATGCTGAACCTGCTGCGCCTGCACGAAGGTTTCAGCCTGCGCGATTTCGAGTCGCGCACCGGTCTGCCGTGCAGCGTGCTGGACGCACCACTGGCCGAGGCCGTCCAGCGTGGCTGGCTGCAGCTGGCGGATGGCCATGTGCAGCCGACCGAACTGGGTCGCCGCTTCACCAACGATGTGGTGAGCCTGTTCCTGGAGGATTGATCCTGCCGCCGGGCATGGTCCGGCGGATGCGGTTCACGTTCAGCGCTAAAGTAGCGCCGACATCGGCCGACACGGTAGATTCACCAGATCGATCCGCGGGAATCCGGGTACCGCTCGCAGATGTCAGCTGTCTTTTCCCCAACCCCTGCCGACAAAGCCCGCCTGGCTGCAGCCGACCTGCCGCCGCGGGTGCGCGAACTGCTGGGCGCGTTGATCGGCCTCTGCCGGCAGACCCTGGCCGCGCCTCTGATCCTGACCGTTGAAGCGCTGGAACAAGCGCTGCTGCACGACGCGGATCGCGCGCGCAATCCCATGCAGCAGGCGGACCTGATGGCCCAGCGCGGCCAGCTGCACGCCTTCGCCGGCCATTTCCCCGATCGCATGCTCGACGCAGTCGCCGAATCCCTGGCACGCCTGCGTGACCCTGCGGCGGCGGCGCCGGCGCTTTCCACGCCACCACCGCTGCCCGGCATGCTGGGCCTGTCCCTGGTCGCCGAACACGATGTCGACCGTGATCTGCTGCTGACCGAGATGGTGCGGCGTGAAACCCTGCGTTCAACCAACTCGCTGAACCTGCTGGGCCAGCGGTTGGGCGTACTCGCCGCTGCGCCGGCATTCGAGACCGACGCCCTGCCCCTTGCACCGCAGGCCTTGTGTGCAATGGTGCGCAGGCTGGCCGAACAGGACGGCCTCAGCACCGAAGTGCAGCTGGCGTTGTACCGCAGCTTCGAACGCCAGGTACTGGAGCGCCTGGGCGATGTACTTGATCGTGCCAATGCCCTGCTGTCCCAGCAGGGCGTCCTGCCCGGGCTGGTCTACACCCCTTACCTGGCACGTTCGGCGAGCACGCGGCGCATCATCACCCAGTCGGTGGGTGGTGGCCGCGCGACGCAGCCCGCCAAACGTACCGCAGCGCCGCTGACCGGCTGGAACGGGCCGGCTCCCTCCGGCTCGTGGTCGAACCTGCTGCAGGATGCGGTCAGCGACAGTGGTAGCGCCGGCTCGGCCATCCCCGGGCTGACCACCTCCGCCGGCAGCGCCTTGCACGAACTGCTGCAGCAGGCCCGGCAGGCCAGCGCAGCGCCCGCGCAGAGCGTCGCCGTGCCCAGCGCCGCCGTAGATGCCGTACTCGCGCGATTGCAGGCCCAGTCCAGTGCCGCCACCGGCGTTGCCGATCTGCAGGCGGCCGTTGTCGCCCAGCTCCGCAGCGAACATGGCGCACAGGCGCAGCTCGGCAGCCATGACCGTGACAACCTCGACCTGCTGCGCCTGCTGATGCAGCAGGTGCAGCAGCAGCAACGCCCAGACCCGGTGCCGGCGGCCCTGCTGGCACGCCTGCAGGTGCCACTGGCGCGCGCCGCCATGGCTGACCCCGGCTTCTTCGTGCGTGACGAGCATCCCGCCCGCGAACTGCTCAACCAGGTCGCCGAAGCCGGCGCCAGCTGGCTGGGCGATGATGATGTCGATCCACAGCTGCTGCAGCGCATGGCGCAGAGCGTGCAGGGCCTGCTGGGCCAGGACGTCCGTACCCCGGAAGCCTTCGCCACCGCCAACGAGGACGTGCAGCAGCACCAGCGTGCGGCGGTTCACCGCGCCGAGCTGGCCGAGCGCCGCCACGTCGAAGCCGCGCGCGGCAAGGAACGCCTGGAACTGGCCCGGCGCCAGGCCAATGCACAGATCGACCAGTGCTGTGATGCGCAGGCACCGCCGCGCTTCGTGCAGACGCTGCTGCGCCAGGCCTGGGCCGATGCCCTCACCCTGACCCGCCTGCGCCACGGCGATGATTCACCGCAATGGCAGGAGCGCCTGCAACAGACCCAGCGCATTGCAGCGGTGACCGCGCAGGCCGTGGATGCCCCCGGTGGCACCGATGCCGCGCTGGCCGCCGATGTGGAAGCCGCGCTGGTGCAGGTGGGCTACCACGCCGAGGAAGCCGCTGCGGTCGCGCGCAGGCTGGCCACGCCCGGCGGCGAGGATGACAGCACCTCGCGTACCGAGCTCAGTGCGCGCCTGAAGGCGCGCGCGCGGCTGGGAGAACAGGCCGGGCCCACCACCACGGCACCATCCAGCCCGCGCAACGCCGCCGAGGAAGCCGCTTACCAGCAGCTGTCCGCGCTGCCGTTCGGCAGCTGGTTCGACATCGACAATGGCGATGGCACGCTGCGCCGCCAGCGCCTGTCCTGGTACAGCCTGCTGACCGGCCATGCCCTGTTCGTCAATCCGCGCGGACAGAAGATCGCCGATACCGACCTGGATACGTTGGCCCGGCAGATCAGCGCGGGCCGCGCGCAGCTGGTCACCGAAGACAAGGGGCGGCTGGTTGATCGCGCGTGGCAGGCCAGCCTCGACGCACTGCGTGCACTGGCCGACGGCCACGCCGGGGAGACATCCGCATGAACACCCAACCGCCCCAGGACACCCGTCGCGCGCCACGCCGCCAGGTCTCGGACCTGGTACCGGTCACCGACCAGATGCGCGACTGCGTGGTGGGTCGCCTTGGCAACGTGTCCGAAACCGGCATGCTGATGCTGGCCAGTACGCCATTGCGCGAGGACGCGCTGTACCAGCTGCGTTTCCCGTTGCCGATGGGCGATGGCCGCCAGGAGGCCATCGACGTGGGCGTGCACCTGCTGTGGAGCGAGCCTGCGCACGCCCCTGGGCAGAGCTGGACCGGCTTCCGCTTCCTTACCCTGTCGCGCGAACATCGGCAGCTGCTGCGGCAGTGGGTAGGCGAGGACAGCGACGAGGGACCGGTTTCGACGGCCTGAGTGCCGGTTCCGGCACAGCGGTTTTCTGCGGTATGCGGCAGAATCTAGGGCCGTTTTCCGTGTCGAGCCACCGCAATGATCCAGCAAGACCCCGGCGCCCTGTATTCCGACCATCTGGCCGTGCTGTGCCGACGCGCCGAACAGGCGCTGGCCCGCGGCGGCTTCGACCACCTGGTGGTGCCCAGCGGCACCCTGCACTACCAGGTGTTCGACGACCGCGACTATCCGTACGCGGTAAATCCCCAGTTCAAGGCGTGGCTGCCGCTCACCCGCGTGCCCAACAGCTGGATCGTGTTCACCCCGGGCAAGCGCCCGGCGGTGATCTTCCACCAGCCCTTCGACTACTGGCACGTGGTGCCGGACGCGCCCAGCGGCTGGTGGGTGGAGCACTTCGATATCCACATCATCCGCAAGCCCGAAGAGGCGCTGGCCCTGCTGCCGGCCGATGCGGCGCGCTGCGCGATCCTGGCCGAGCCGCAGAGCGCGCTGGGTGCTTTCGTGCCGAACAACCCGGCGCCGGTGGTGAACTACCTCGAATGGCATCGTGGCAGCAAGACGCCGTATGAGATCGCGTTGATGCGCCAGGCGCAGGTGCTGGGCGTGCGCGGCCACCGTGCCGCCGAAGCCGCGTTCCGCAATGGCGCCGACGAATTCAGCATCCACATGGCTTATTGCCAGGCCGTCGGCCAGGATGCCAACGAACTGCCCTACGGCAACATCGTGGCCCTGAACGAGCACGCTGCGGTGCTGCACTACACCGAGCTGGGCCGCAAGGCACCGCAGCCGCTGCGCAGCTTCCTGATCGACGCCGGCGCCAGCGCGCACGGCTATGCCAGTGACATCACCCGCACGTACGCCGCGCACGGCCACGACGAATTCGCCGCGATGATCGCCGCCGTCGACGCCGCCCAGCAGCAGATGTGCGCAGCAGTTCGCCCGGGCTTCGACTACAAGCAGCTGCATGTGGATGCACATCTTTCGCTGATGGGCGTGCTGAAGGACTTCGGCGTGATCAAGGTCTCGCCGCAGACTGCGCTGGAAACCGGCGTCAGCGCCGCGTTCTTCCCGCACGGCATCGGTCACCTGATCGGCCTGCAGGTGCATGACGTGGCCGGCTTCGCCGCCAGCGACGAAGGTGGCCGCATCGAGCGCCCGGCCGGTCATCCCTACCTGCGCCTGACCCGCGTGCTGGAGCCGGGCATGGTGGTGACCATCGAACCGGGCCTGTACTTCATCGACATGCTGTTGAACGAAGTGAAGGATGCCGGCCATGGCGATGCGATCAACTGGGACCGCGTGGACTTCTTCCGCCCGTATGGCGGCATCCGCATCGAAGACGAAGTGCTGTGCACCGAGGGCGAGGCGGACAACCTGACGCGGCCGGAGTTTGCGGCGGCCAACGGCTGAGCCCCTCGTGGTTGGGCGCTGAATTCAAAATGCCGTGCTTGGCGGGGCGGGTGAGCCATGCAGGGGACGCTGCAAGTACGTCCCTGTAAGCTCGATGGCGCCATCCATGGCGCCAACGCCCCTGCATGGCCCACCCGCCCCACCTTTGACAGTTTCCTGCCGCGTCCAACCACGGAAAAGAAAAAAGAAAAGCAGAAGCGGATCGCTTGCTGCGCTCGCTCTGTGTCGACCAAGGTCGACACCTACCAACAGCCGCGCGAACCAACAACCGCAATTGCCAGTAGATCCACGCCATGCGTGGATGATTCATTCGATGTCTGACAGATGTGCCGACCAACGGTCGGCACCCACCAACAGCCGCGTGAACCTGTCGAAGGCGGGGCACTGTGGGTTTGCGGGGTGTGAGCCGCATGGATGCGGCGACCAAGCCCCCATGGACGGGTTTACGGCGTCCCCGCAAACCCACAGTGCCCCGCCATCCCACGGAATGCCCGCTGTTGCTGTTGCTTCGGATGTTGCCCTGGCTTGAAGCAGGTGCAGGGCTGCAAGCCCTGCCGATAACCCCTTACCCCGCCATCACCGCTTCGATCTCGTCGGCACTGCGCGCCAGCCCTTCGGTCAGCACCCGATGGCCGTCGCCGGTAATCAGCACGTCATCCTCGGTACGGATACCGATGCCGCGCCAGCGCGGTTCCACCGTCGTGTCATCCACGCCGATGTACAACCCCGGCTCGATGGTGAACGCCATGCCCGGCTCCAGCAAGCGCGAGTCGCCCGCCAGGCGGTAATCGCCCACGTCGTGCACGTCCATGCCGATCCAGTGCCCGGTCTTGTGCCGGTAGAAGCGCTGGTACAGGCCTTCGGACAGGTTCTTTTCCAACGTGCCCTTCAGCAGGCCCAGCCGCAGCAGGCCCTCGGTCAGGGTCTGCACTGCGGCGAGGTGGCCGGCCTCGTACGGCACGCCCGGCTTGGCCTGCGCCAGCGCCGCGGTCTGCGCCTCGCCCACCAGATCGTGCAGCGCGCGCTGCTCGGCACTGAAGCGGCCATTCACCGGGAAGGTGCGGGTGATGTCGCTGGCATAGCCGCGGTACTCGGCACCGGCATCGATCAGCACCAGCTCACCATCGCGCGAACGCGCGTTGTTGTCGCGGTAATGCAGGATGCAGCCGTTGCGGCCGGCGCCGACGATGCTGCAGTACGCAGGCACGGCATCGTTGGCGCGGAACACGCGCTCCAGCTCGGCCTGCAGTTCGTATTCGTGGATACCCGCCCTGGCCGCCCGCATCGCCGCCAGGTGCGCACGCACGCTGATCTGCGCGGCATGATGCATCAGCGCCACCTCCGCGCCGGACTTGAACAGGCGCTGCTCGTGCAGCAGGTGGCCCAGCTCCAGGAACTCATGAGGTGGCTGCGCGCCGTGGCGCACCTGCGAACGCACGCGGTTGACCCAGCCGATCAGTTTCAGGTCGAAGTCGGCATCGCGGCCGAAGTGGTAGTAGACGCGCGAGCGCCCTTCCAGCAGGCCCGGCAGGATGTCGTCCAGATCGTCGATCGGGTAGGCATCGTCCATGCCGTAGTGCGCCACCGCCCCTTCCTGGCCGGCACGGCTGCCATCCCAGGCCTCGCGCTCGGCATCGCGCTCGCGGCAGAACAGGATGGCTTCGCCGTGGCGGCGGCCCGGGATCAACACCAGCACCGCTTCCGGCTCCGGGAAACCACTCAGGTACTGGAAGTCCGAATCCTGCCGGAACGGGTAATGGGTATCGAGGCTGCGCACCTTCTCGGCCGCGGCCGGCAGCACCAGGATCGCGTCCTCGCCGGCCATGTCCATCAGCTGGCGGCGACGACGCTTGTATTCGCCGGCCGCGATGCCGGTGCGCTGCTTGATATCCATCAGTTCAGGCGCTGCCGATGGCGCGCGGCCAGCACCACGTCGCCGTGCAGCAGCAGCACCGCCACGCGGATGAACTCCTCGATCTCCGACAGGGCTTCGTCGTCATCATCGCCGCCGGCCTCGAAATCCTCGCTGGACGCACGCGCCAGGCTGGCCATGTCGGTCAGCGCTTCTTCGCCCTCTTCGGACAGGGCCGGGCGGCGGCCGCCGCTGCCCAGGCCGAAGCCGCCCAGGAACGAGCGGGTCCAGCTGAACATGGCATCGGCCTGCGCGGACACGTCGTCGGTGTCGGTCAACAACAGTTCGAAGGCGAAGTCGCGGTCTTCCAGCTGCTTGATGGTGGCCTGCAGCAGCTGCCCCAGCACGCTGCCGGCGGCCACCGGCGGCAGGTTGTCGTCGGCCAGCACGCGCGCCGGCCAGTCGTTGCCGGGGGCGCCGCCGGCGGCCAGCCAGCCGCACAGCGCGCCGTGCAGTTCGGCAGCGGTGGCGCCCAGGCCCAGTTCCTGGCTGGCGCGGGTAACGTCGTCGACGGAGGGAAGTTCGGTCATCGTGCGGCTCGTTCGGATAAGGAAACCCGGGACGCGCACGCGCGCGCCCGTGAGACCCGGTAGTGTAGCAACCCGACGGCATCCTCTCCGCAGCTGTCCAGCCTTGCTGCGACAACGCTTGACCGCCCTTACCCGGCTTGCCTATCGTGCCCGCATGGAACCCGCCGATCCCCTTGCCCAGCTGCAGGACTTCGCCGCCCGCGTGGAGGCGTTGCTTGAACGCAACCAGCGCCTGGCCGAGGAGAACCGCAGCCTGCGCCACCAGCAGGAACAGCTGGTGGCCGAGCGTTCCACGCTGCTGGCCAAGAACGAGCAGGCACGCTCGCGGGTGGAAGCAATGATCAGCCGGCTCAAATCCCTGGAGCAGCACACATGAGCGCCGAACCGGTCAGTGTCCGCATCCTCGATCGTGAATACACGGTGGGCGTCGGTGGCGATGAACGCGACAGCCTTATGGCGGCCGCGCGCCTGCTCGATGCGCGCATGCGCGAGATCCGCGGCAGCAACCGCATGGCCGCCGTCGATCGCGTTGCCGTGCTGGCCGCGCTGAACCTGGCCCACGAACTGCAGCAGCTGCGCGACGAGAACGCCCGCCAGGCGGTGGCCCTGCAGCAGACGCTGGCCGACCTGAACCGGCGCCTGGACCGCGCCATCGACAGCGGCGCCTGAAGATCGTGCACAACGCGTCTTCTCATATCTGAATTGGCACGGACTGTTGCCGACGAACGGCCTATCCAGATTCTGCTCGCTGGCTATAATGGCCACGCGTTCTCTGCGGTACTCGACGGCATGTGCAAACATTCGCCTTGTCCCTTAAGAACGACACCGGGAGCGCGACAGCGCCGGGAGTGCAGGTCCGCCTTGTAGCGGGAAGCCCGATGGTTCTCCAGCGTTCCCACTTGAGCCCCCGGGTTCAAGGTCGTTTCGCATGCATCGACATTGCGGAGAATGCAATATTCCAGCAAGGGCGGCGTCTTCGGGCGTCGCCCTTGTTCTTTGCGGCACAATGACGGCTGTTCCTTGCCGCACGCTGCCATGACCGACCCGCGCCAGGCCCTGCGCCACGACCTGCGGCAACGCCGCCGCGACCTTTCCGCCGCTGCGCGCATTGCCGCCGCCGAATCGCTTGCCGACGCCCTGCTCGCCCTGCCGTTCGCCCCGCGCGAAGGCGCCGTGGCCGGCTATTGGGCGCTGGATGGCGAAATCGCCCTTCACCGCTGGCAGCTGCAACTGCCCGAAGGCCTCACCTACTGCCTGCCGGTGCTGGCCGGTGAGGTGCTGCGCTTCGCACCGTGGCGGCCGGGGCAGCCGCTGACCAGCAACCGCTACGGCATTCCCGAACCGGACGTGGCGCTGGAAGACACCCTGGAACCGGCACAGATGGCGCTGGTAGTGACCCCGCTGGTGGGCTTCGACGCGCAGTGCCGCCGGCTGGGCATGGGGGGCGGCTGGTATGATCGCAGCTTCGCCTTCCGCCACGACCGGCCGGCGCCGCCCTGGCTGGTCGGTGCTGCGTTCGCGGTGCAGCAGGTCGAGGCCTTGCCGGTGGCGTCGTGGGACGTGCCGGTGGACGCGATCTGCACCGAAGACGGCACCCTGTTCCCCTCCGCTGCCCCCGTGAACGCATGACCGCCCGCAAGCGCTACTGGCTGATGAAGTCCGAACCGGACGCCTTCTCCATCGATGACCTGGCCAAGGTCAAGGTCGAACCCTGGAACGGGGTGCGCAACTACCAGGCGCGCAACTTCATGCGCGATGGCATGCAGGTGGGTGACGGCATCCTGTTCTACCACTCCAATACCAAGGTGCCCGGCATCGTCGGCCTCGCCACGGTGGCCAGCCCGGCCTACCCCGACGACACCCAGTTCGATCCGACGTCCGACTACCACGACCCCAAGAGCACGCGCGAAAACCCGCGCTGGATGCTGGTGGACGTGGGCTTCGACCGCAAGCTCAAGCAGGTGATCGCGCTGGACGAGATCAAGCTGCACGCTGATGAGCTCGGCGAAGGCTTCCCGCTGGTTGCCAAGGGCAACCGCCTGTCGGTGTTCCCGGTGACCGCTGCGCAGTGGAAGCTGCTGCTGTCGCTGGAAAAGAAATCCTGATTCCCTGCCTGAGAGTTCTTCCCATGTCCGAAGCCAAGCGCCTGGCCGCCGAGAAAGCCATCGAGTACGTTGAAGACGGCATGATCGTCGGTGTCGGCACCGGTTCCACCGTGGCCTATTTCATCGATGCGCTGGCCCGCATCCAGCACCGCATCAAGGGGGCCGTGTCCAGCTCCGAGCAGAGCACCGCGCGCCTGAAGCAGCACGGCATCGAGGTGATCGAGCTGAACCACAGCGGCAACCTGTCGCTGTACGTGGATGGCGCCGATGAGTGCGACGCTAACAAGTGCCTGATCAAGGGCGGCGGCGCCGCGCTGACCCGCGAGAAGATCATCGCCGAGGCCAGCGAGCGCTTCATCTGCATCGTCGACCCGAGCAAGCAGGTGCCGGTGCTGGGCAAGTTCCCGCTGCCGGTGGAAGTGATCCCGATGGCGCGCAGCCTGGTCGCCCGCCAGATCCGCGACATGACCGGCGGCCAGCCAACCTGGCGCGAAGGCGTGGTCACCGACAACGGCAACCAGATCCTGGACATCCACAACCTGCAGATCACCGATCCGGAAAAGCTGGAGCGCGAACTCAACCAGCTGCCGGGCGTGGTCTGCGTCGGCCTGTTCGCACGCCGCCGCGCCGATGTGGTGATCGTCGGTGGCGAGCCACCGGTCGTGCTCTGACCCTTTCGAAGGATCCTGACGATGTCGCTGTTGCGTTCGCTGCTGATGCTTCCGCTGCTGGCCCTGGCCGGCTGTGCCACCGACGCGGCCCGCCATTGGGTCGAACTGGATGGCGCCCGCTACCAGGTCGAGCTGGCCACCAACGATGAAACCCGCGCGCGCGGGCTGATGTTCCGCGACCAGATGGCGGCCGACCACGGCATGCTGTTCATCCACGACCGCGAGGAAATGCAGGCGTACTGGATGAAGAACACCAAGATCGCGCTCGACATCCTGTACTTCGACAGCGAGCGCAGGCTGGTCAGCCAGCAGCGCGACGTACCGCCGTGCTCGGCCGGCGACATGTGCCCGCCGTATCCCAGCGGTGGCCCGGCCCGGTACGTGCTCGAGCTCAACGCCGGCCAGGCCGAGAAGCTCAAGCTGAAGGACGGCACTGCGCTGACCTTCGGCCCGGGCATCGAAAAATAATGGTAGTGCCGGCCGCTGGCCGGCAATCCAACCTGACCGGGGTCAGATCCCTTTCGCAAGCGAAAGGGATCTGACCCCGGAATTTTTCACGCGACACCGCTTGAAACCGTCTGCAATTGCCGCCAGTCTGTGGCCATGCAGGACCGGATCACACTCCCCGACTGGGATGCACTGGCCGACCTCGAAGACGAGGCGCTGCCACTGTTGCCGACCGCGCTGCTGATCGCGCGCGATGAATACCCCGATCTGCAGCCGTCCACCTACGACGCGCTGATCCAGAGCCATGTCGACCACCTGCGCTCGGAAGTGGAGAGCATCGACAACAGCCCCTTGAAGATGGCGGCGATCAACCGCCACCTGTTCGACGAGCTGGGCTACAGCGGGGACCACGACGAGTATTACGACCCGCGCAACAGCTACCTCAACCAGGTGTTCGAGCGGCGCCTGGGCAACCCGATCTCGTTGGCGCTTGTGCAGATGGAAGTCGCGCGCCGGCTGGGCATCCCGCTGGATGGCGTGTCCTTCCCCGGGCACTTCCTGGTGCGCCTGCCGGTGGACGACGGCGTGCTGGTGATGGACCCGTTCAACGGCGGCCGACCACTGGACGTGGACGAACTGCGCGAACGCGCCAAATCACACCTGGGCGGGCAGATGCCCGATGACCAGGTGCTGGCGCAGATCCTTGACCCGGCGCCGGCGCGCGCGATCCTGATGCGCATGCTGCGTAACCTGCATGGCGTGTACGCCGAGGCCGGCGAGTGGGACCGCGCTGCACGCAGTGCCGATCGCCTGCTGAAGCTGGCCCCGGAGCAGGACGACGCGCTGCGGGATCGCGGCCTGGCCTATCTGCAGCTGGAATATCTGGCCGGTGCCCGCCACGACCTGGGGCAGTACCTGAAGCGCAATCCCGAGGCCAGCGATGCGCAGTGGCTGCGTGAGAAGCTGATCGACCTGGGCGGGCCGGTGCCGCGGCTGCATTGAGGGAGTCGGTGTGTGGACCAACGGTCCACACCCACCCCAACGGTCCGCACCCACAGAAGGGCCTGCAGGCCCTACCGGTCAATCGACTTCAACCATCTCGAAATCGGCCTTGGTCACCCCGCAATCGGGGCAGGTCCAGGTCTCGGGGATGTCCTCCCAGCGCGTCCCCGGCGCGATGCCCTCCTCCGGCAAGCCTTCCGCTTCGCTGTAAAGGAAGCCGCAGACCACGCACATCCAGGTGCGCAAGGTGGTGGGGGTGGCATCGCTCATCGGATAATCAGGGCTGGATTCACGGGCCGCCATTGTCCCATCGCGGCCCACGCACCGGTAGCCATCGATGACTTCTGCTTCCCCGGCGCCCCGCGGCGTCTACCTGATCACCCCGGACGAGCCCGATACCGCGCACCTGCTGGCCCGTACCGCGCCGCTGCTGGCCGCTGGCGGCACCTGGCTGCAGTACCGCAACAAGACCGCCAACGACGCGCTGCGGCAGGAACAGGCCACCGCCCTGCAGGCGCTGTGCGCGGAGCGCGGCGTGCCGCTGATCATCAACGACGACCCGGCGCTGGCCAAGGCCGTGGGCGCGGCCGGCGTGCACCTGGGCGGCACCGACGGTGACATCCCCAGCGCGCGCGCCCTGCTCGGCCCCGACGCCATCATCGGCGCCTCCTGCTACGACCAGTTGGCCAATGCCGAGAAGGCCGTGGCTGCCGGCGCCAGCTACGTGGCCTTCGGCGCGTTCTTCCCGACCACCACCAAGATCACCACCAGCCGCGCCCATACCGACCTGCTGCGGCAAAGCGCCGCACTGGGCGTGCCGCGGGTGGCGATCGGCGGGCTGACGCCGGACAATGTCGGTCCCATCATCGACGCCGGCGCCGATCTGGTGGCCGTGGTCAGCGGTATCTATGCCGCACCGGACCCGGTCGCGACCCAGCGCGCCTACCTCGCCCAGTTCGCGTAATGCCCAGGAAAGCCCCATGAACCACGACCAGTCCCACGCCCTGTTCTCCCGTGCCCAGCAGCTGCTGCCGGGCGGCGTCAATTCGCCGGTACGTGCGTTCACGTCGGTCGGCGGCGAGCCGTTCTTCGTCGAGCGCGCCGACGGCGCCTACCTGTACGACGTCGACGGCAACCGCTACATCGATTACGTCGGTTCCTGGGGCCCGATGATCGTCGGCCACAACCACCCGGCCGTGCGCCAGGCGGTGAAGAAGGCGATCGACAACGGCCTGTCGTTCGGCGCGCCGTGCGCGGCCGAAGTGACCATGGCCGAAACCATCACCCGCCTGGTGCCGTCGTGCGAGATGGTGCGCATGGTCAACTCCGGCACCGAAGCCACGCTGTCCGCGATCCGCCTGGCGCGCGGTGCGACCGGCCGCAACCGCATCGTCAAGTTCGAAGGCTGCTACCACGGCCACGGCGACTCGTTCCTGGTCAAGGCCGGCAGCGGCATGCTGACCCTGGGCGTACCGACCTCGCCTGGCGTGCCAGCCGGCCTGAGCGAACTGACCCTGACCCTGCCCTACAACGACTTCGAGGCTGCCACCGCGCTGTTCGAACAGCAGGGCCAGGACATCGCCGGCCTGATCATCGAACCGGTGGTCGGCAACGCCAACTGCATCCCGCCGCGCGACGGTTACCTGCAGCACCTGCGCGAACTGTGCACGAAGCATGGCGCGCTGCTGATCTTCGACGAAGTGATGACCGGATTCCGCGTCGCCCTCGGCGGTGCGCAGGCGCACTACGGCATCACCCCGGACCTGACCACCTTCGGCAAGATCATCGGCGGCGGCATGCCGGTGGGCGCCTATGGCGGTCGCCGCGAGCTGATGCAGCAGATTGCCCCGGCCGGCCCGATCTACCAGGCCGGCACGCTGAGCGGCAACCCGGTGGCAATGGCGGCTGGCCTGGCGATGCTGGAACTGATCCAGCAGCCGGGTTTCCACGCCGACCTGGCCGAACGCACCGCGCGCCTGTGCGCCGGCCTGGAAGCCGCCGCCGCCGAAGCCGGCGTGGCCGTGACCACCACCCGCGTGGGTGCGATGTTCGGCTTGTTCTTCACCAGTGAAAAGGTGGAAACCTATGCGCAGGCCACCGCCTGCGACATCCCGGCATTCAACCGATTCTTCCACGCCATGCTGGACCAGGGCGTGTTCCTGGCACCGTCGGCGTACGAGGCCGGCTTCCTGTCCAGCGCGCACGACGATGCGGTGATCGAGGCGACGCTGGCCGCCGCACGCGTGGCGTTCAAGGCTGCCAAGGGCTGAGCCCAGCTCTGGCAGGTGCCAACCTTGGTTGGCATTGCGGTGCACCGTATCCACGCACGGCGTGGATCTACTGCACTGCGTACGGCGATTTATCTGTAGAGCCGAGCCATGCTCGGCTCATCGCGCGCAGCGCGGAAAAGAACAGTCGAGCATGGCTCGACGCTACAAGCGGCATCAACCGAAGACGAACTTGCCCTTCATCATCGCGAAGTGGCCGGGGAACGAGCAGAAGAAGGTGTAGTCACCGCCCTTCTGCAGCCCCTGGGTGGAGAAGCGCACGCGCGTGCTCTCACCGCCACCGATCACCTTGGTGTGCGCCAGCACGCGCTTGTCGGCCTTCGGCAGGTAGCTGTCGGCCAGGGTCATGCGCATGCCGGCCATCGCCACCGGCTGGTAATCGGCGGTGCGGGTCAGTACCCAGTTGTGGCCCATGGCAGTGGCGGCCAGCTTGCCGGTGTGGCGCAGAGTCAAGTCCACGGCGGTGCAGTCGGCGGCGACCTTGATCTCGCGGCTGCTGAAGCTCATCTGGTCGGTGCTGTCGATGCTCACCGCACACACCCGTGCCATCGCCGACGGCGCCAGCATCAGCGCACCCAGTCCCACTGCCACCATCCAAGCCTTCATCGTTGCGTCTCCTGCAGGTTCAAGCGCCATTCTAGGCAGGCACCTGCAGCCATGTCTGCGACCGTCTGTCGCACGCGCACTCCAGGGTTTCCGCACATCGGCCACGATGGCATGCTCGGCCGATGCGGATCGATCTGTTGCTGCTGGATGTGGATGGCGTGCTGGTGCAGTACCAGCGCGCGCAGCGTGTACTGCACCTGGCGCAGGCGCTGGGGGTTCCGACGCAGGCCGTGCAGGCTGCGCTGTACGACAGCGGCCTGGAAGCCGCGCATGACAATGGTGCGCTGGATGGCCCGGCCTATCTCGCGCGATTGGGAGAGCTTCTGCACAGGACTGTCGACGTGGACACCTGGACAGCAGCGCGGCAAGCCGCCAGCCATCCGCAGCCCGCAGTACTGCAACGGCTGCAGGCCCTGCAGCTGCCGATGGCGGTGCTGACCAACAATGGCGCGCTGATGAAGCAGGCGTTGCCTTCCCTGCTGCCGGAGCTGTTCCCTGCCCTGCTGGGGCGCGTGTTCTGCAGCGCCGATTTCGGCCTGCGCAAACCGGCGCCGGAGGTGTTCCTGCGCACGCTGCAGATGCTCGACGCCGCGCCTGCGTACACGCTGTTCATCGATGACCTGTTCGCCAACGTACGCGGTGCACGCGCCGCCGGCCTACATGCAGAAACCGTGCACGATGGCCGTGGACTGGGCAAGGTGTTGAAGCGCTATCGGATTGCGTGAACCGCCGTAGAGCCGAGCCCATGCTCGGCTGCTGTTGCCTGGCATCGCGATGAGCCGAGCGTAGGCTCGGCTCTACAGATGCCTCTGCTGGCGTCAGCGCGCGGCAATGAACGCAGCAATCGCTGCGCGCAGGCGCTTCAGGCCTTCGGCCACTTCTTCGTCGGTGATGTTCAACGACGGCACGAAGCGAAGCACGTCCGGGCCGGCCTGCAGGGTCAGCAGGCCCTGCTCGGCGGCATGGTCGAGGATCGCTCCGGCCTGGCCAGCGAAGTCCTTGCTCAGCACCGCGCCCAGCATCAGGCCGCGGCCACGCACGTCGCTGAACACACCGAACTCGTCGTTGATGCGGGCGAAGCCATCGCGCAGCGCCTTCGACTGGCGGCTGACATTGGCCGCGATCTCCGCCGAGGCCAGCTTGCGCAGTGCCACGCGGGCGACCGCAGCGGCCAGCGGGTTGCCACCGAAGGTGGTGCCGTGCGCGCCGAACTGCATGGTCTCGGCTACCTTCGGGCCGGCCAGCATCGCGCCGATCGGGAAGCCACCGCCGAGTGCCTTGGCCAGGGTGACCATGTCCGGCACCACGTCGTCCTGCCAGTGCGCGAACAGCGTGCCGGTGCGGCCCATGCCGGCCTGGATCTCATCCAGCACCAGCAACGCGTTGTGCTGGTCGCACAGCTCGCGCACGCGCTTGAGGAAACCGGACTTGGCCGGCATCACGCCGCCCTCGCCCTGGATCGGCTCCAGCATCACTGCAGCCACATCGCCGGCGGCCATCGCGGTTTCCAACTGCACTTCATCGTTGAAATCGATGTAGCGGAAGCCGCCGGGCAGCGGCTCGTAGCCTTCCTGGTACTTCGGCTGGGCAGTGGCGGTCACCGCGCCCATGGTGCGGCCGTGGAAGCTGCCGCGGAAGGTGATGATCACCCGCTTGTCGGCCGGGCGGCCCTGGCTGGAGGCCCACTTGCGGACCATCTTGATCGCCACTTCATTGGCTTCGGCGCCGGAATTGCACAGGAACACGCGCTCGGCGAAGCGGCTGGCCTTCACCAGCTCCTCGGCCAGGTGCAGTGGCGGCGCGCTGTAGAACACGTTGCTGGTATGCCAGAGCTTGCCGGCCTGTTCGACCAGCGCGGCCACCAGGTCCGGGTCGTTGTGGCCCAGGCCGCACACGGCGATGCCGGCGGCCAGGTCGATGAACTCACGGCCCTGGCTGTCCCACACGCGGGCGCCCTGGCCTCGCTCCAGTACCACCTGGCGGGGCTTGTAGACCGGCAGGTAATAGTGCGAAAGGGAGATCAGCGGATCGGTCGCGGCGGTCATGGCAGTCGGCAGGATTCAGGAATCCCCATTCTCGCGCCGGAACCCCTGCGGCACAATGCGCCCATGCGACCGTTTTCCGCCCCCCAGCTGAACCCCGCCACCGAGACCGGCTGGCGCCGCCGGTGGTTCGACATCATCTACCGCCACGACACCCGCCCTTCGCGCAATTTCGACCTGATCCTGGTGGTGGCGATCGTCGCCAGCATCCTGGTGGTGATGATCGACAGCGTGCAGCACCTGCACGCCGAATGGTCCACCGGCCTGTACATCCTGGAATGGGGCTTCACGATCATCTTCACCGCCGAGTACCTGCTGCGGCTGGCGGTGGTCAAGCGCCCGCTGCGGTATGCGGTGAGCATCTGGGGCATCATCGACCTGCTGTCGATCCTGCCCGCCTACCTGTCGATGTTCATCCCCGGCGCGCAGAGCCTGCTGGTGGTGCGCGCACTGCGCATCCTGCGCGTGTTCCGCATCCTCAAGCTGACCCGCTACATCGAGGAAAGCGGCGTACTGATGACGTCGCTGTGGCGCAGCCGGCGCAAAGTGCTGGTGTTCCTGTTCACGGTGATCACCATCACCATCATCGCCGGCGCACTGATGTACGTGATCGAAGGCCCCGAGCATGGTTTCAGCAACATCCCGGCCAGCATGTACTGGGCGGTGGTAACCATGGCCACGGTCGGCTTCGGTGACATCGTGCCGCAGACCGTGCTTGGCCGCTTCGTCACCTCGGTGCTGATCCTGATCGGCTACAGCATCATCGCCGTGCCCACCGGCATCTACACCGCCGAACTGGCCAGCACGATGCGCGAGGCCGAGTTGGCCGCGCGCCGTGACGCACGTGGCTGCCCGCAGTGCGGATTGGAAGGCCACGAGCCGGATGCACGGCACTGCCGCAAGTGCGGCGGTGAGCTGCCGGACGCGTTCAGCCATTGAGGCACATGCCGGCCAGCGGCCGGCACTACCCCTTGGCGTTTACGCATGGATGCGCGCGCTGCTCATCGCATGCGGTTGCTGGTAGTTACCAGATCGTTGTAAGCGGCAAGGATCGTTGACTGCGCCCCTTCCGGGTCGGTGGTGAGCCAACTTCCTGACGCCTTCCGTTCTGCCGCCAGCGCTTCGGCGGTGATCGGCTTGTGCTGCTCCAGGCGCTCGACGCCACGTCCCGCGGTACGCACCAGCTTGTCCGCCGAACGCTGCACGTGGCCCCACATCGGGTCATCCTTGCCGACGCCACCGTTCTGGATCTCCGTCACCAGTGCCTGGAAGTCAGCCAGCTGCGCGCGCAACGCTGCAACGTCCGGCGCGTCGCTCTGGAACGCCATGGCCAGCTGCTTGCCATCGCCCAGCAGGCGAAGATGGTAGTAGGCCAGCGAACGCCCTTCGCTTTCCTCGATCTGCTTCAGCTGCGCGACCCGGCGATCGTTCTCGTTCTTTTCCAGCGCCACATCCATCGCTTCGCTGGCCCTGAAGAAATCGGCGTAGGCCTGCATCAACGGGGCATGCTGGCTGCGCATCCCTTCACCGCCATCACGGCGATAGTCCTCGCGGGTGAAGTAGCCATCGGCACGCTCGACCAGGGTGTTCAATGCCTGGAATGCCTGCTGATAGTCACGCGCGGGGCCATCCATCGGCAGTGCCGGGGTCTTCGCCAGCGCGTCGGTCAGGGGCTGGCCGCAGTACTCGACGCGGTGCGACAGCACCTTTCCGGGCGAACGCGGCTGCGCTTCCTTGCCGGTCGGGCCGGCTTCGGGGTCCTTCATCCAGCTGGTGTAGGCCTGGAAGCCCTCGTGGAAGGGCTGTTCAACGCCGTTGTAGCACTCGATGTAGGCGTTCACCTTCTCCAGGCCGGGGTCGGCCACCGGCAGCCCTGCCGATCTGTTGCAGCCGCTCAGGCCCGCCACAGCGCCGATCAGCAGCAGCGGCGCGATACGCAGACAGGACGTCGTCATGGTCTCTCGCATGAGTACTGGCGCGCCGGTCACTGGCGGTTGCTCTGGAAAACGAGCGAGTTGTATTCCTGCATCAGCTTGCTGGCCGAACCGCGCGGCGCCATCGACGGCGAATCAAGCATGCGTCGTTCGAAATCGGTGTAAGGCTTTTTCTCGCTGACGCGCTGCAGCCGCTCCTTGCCTTCGCGCCGGAAATTCTCGGCACCACGTTCGAAGCCTTCCCAGTCCGACTTGCCCGGCTCCTGGTCGGCAACCTTGGCGTGCGCTTCATCGGAGATGCGATTGAAGGCATCCAGGCGTTCGCGGGCCTTGGCCTGATCGAAATCATCTTCGCTCATCAGATCCATGAGGGCCTTGGCCTCCAGCATCATCGCCAGGCGGTAGTACTCGCGCGTGCGGCCCTCGGCCTGCTCCAGCGCCTTGAGCTGCTCGCGCTGGGCGGCATCGTTCTGATGCTCCAGCTCGGCATTGAAGGTTTCGCTGGCAGCCACGAAATCCTTGAAGGCGGCCATCAACGGCGCGTGCAGCTGCTTGCCCTTGGCAAACTGGTCGTCTTCGTAGTCCTGGCGATCGTAGTAGTCGTGCGCGTCCTTGCTGACCGGCACCAGCGCCTTCAGCGCCTGCTGGTAATGGCCTGCAGCAGCATCGAGTTCGGCCAGCGCCGGCTTGGCAGCGATCGCCTCGGTCACCGGGGCGTCGCACTGCTTCATGTCGTAGTCGCTGATCTCGAACGGGCCGTACACGTGCGTCTCACGCCCGGTCGGGCCAGCGTCGACATCCTTGATCCAGCGCGTGTAGGACTGGATGCTGCCGTGGGTCTTCGAATCCAGCGCGTTGAAGCAACCGATGTAGGCGTTGAGCTTGGCGGTCAACTGCTGCTGTGTATCGGACGAGGCCGCGCTGGCGTCCGGCGTGCCGGAGGAATCAGCGCCGCCCGCAGCTGCGGGGGCCTTGCCACCGCAGGCGGTCAGGATCAACGACAGCGAAGCGGCCAGCGCCGCGACGGAAAGAGTGCGTGACATGTGCTCACATCCTTGTTGGAAACGATTACAGCCGCGCATTCTAGCGCAGCAGGCCGAGCGTCGCAGCCCTCGGCCTCTTCCGGTAGTGCGATATCAATCCAGGAACAGATCCGGCAGCAACGGCCGCGACGGGTCCACCGCGTAGCCCGAAAGATCGGTGACGCCGGCCTGCGCCAGCACTTCATCATCGATCAGGAACTGGCCATGGAAACCGGCCGCTTCGCGCACCAGCACCGCATGCGCCGCGTCGGCCATGATCTGTGGCGTGCGGCAACCGGCCGCATCCACGCCCGGAATCATGTTGATCGCATCGGTGGCGATCACCGTGCGCGGCCACAGCGCGTTCACCGCCACGCCCTGCGGACCGAACTCCGCAGCCAGCCCCAGGGTGACGAAGCTCATGCCCATCTTTGCCAGCGTGTAGCCGGTGTGCGGTGCCCACCACTTCGGCTCCAGGCTCGGCGGTGGTGCCAGGGTGAGGATGTGGGGATTCGGCGCCTGCAGCAGGTACGGCAGGCAGGCCTGCGCGCACAGGAAACTGCCGCGCGCATTGACCTGCTGCATCAGGTCGAAGCGCTTCATCGGCGTATCCAGCGTGCCGCGCAGCCAGATCGCGCTGGCGTTGTTGATCAGGATGTCGATGCCACCGAAGGTATCGACCGTGGCCGCGACGGCCGCCTGCACCTGCTCTTCCTCGCGGATGTCGCACTTCAGCGCCAGGCCCTGCCCGCCTGCCGCCGTCACCGCTTCGGCAGCGGTGTGGATGGTGCCCGGCAGCTTCGGATTGGGCACCGACGACTTGGCCGCGATGGCCACATTGGCACCGTCGCGCGCAGCGCGCAGTGCGATGGCCAGGCCGATGCCACGCGAGGCACCGGTGATGAAAAGCGTTTTGCCCTGCAGACTGCCCACGTTCCACACTCCAGCGTATGCAATGAGCCGCTAGTATGCCGCGCCGACGCGGAGTTCACCCGGCCTTGACGATACTCGGGCCTCCAGCCAACGCACGAGGTTCACGCCATGCGCCGTTCCCGCCTGTTGCTGCCTGCCTTGGGGCTTGCCCTGCTGACTGCCTGCCAGGGCCGTTCGCCGGAACCCGGCAAGGAGACGCCCGCCGGTGACGCGCCCAGCGCGGAGAAGGCTGCCGCCGACGGAAAGATGCGCTGGAGCGAGGCCGTGGTCTGGGATGGCGATCTGAACGCATGCCGCCAGGGCGAGAATGCGGCCACCCGGGATTGCCTGCGCGATGCAATGCGAGCGGGCGGAGCGAGCGCCGAGGCGATCACCGCCGCCGAGCAACTGTCCAGCGCCGGGGAACTGGCGTATGTCACAGCGTGGCATGAGAACGAGGGGCTGGGCATTGCCACGGTCGAGTATCCCTTCCGGGCCAACACCAACGAAGGCACCCGCCTGGTCGACGCCAGCGGCAAGCGCATCGATGTGGATGCCGTGCAACTGGACGACACGCTGCGTGCCGACGCGACCGTGCAGGAGCTGCTGAAGGCGAACCCGCAGGCCACGCCGTTCGCGCCTGCGCAGTCGGCCGGAGCGACACCGCTGGAGGGCGGCGGCATCCGCCTGCTGTACCGCACGCCGCTGCGTGACTGCCACGCCTGCCCGGACGTGGGCCAGCTGCAGATCGCCTATGACTTCGATGCCAAGCGCAACTTCATCGGCCAGCAGGTGGTGCCGGCGACGCCGTAACCCGGAAACGCCGCGTGTCGCCGGGCCATGCCCGGCGGACGCAGCGACGCGTCATCGATAGGCCTGCACCTGCTTCTGCAGCAGATGCGGCACGATCAACCGGTGCACGGGCGCGACCGGCAGCATGTAAAGGCGGCCAAACGCGTTGTGCGTATGCACCACCGTCGCCACTTCCAGCACGTCGCCCTGCCATTGCAGGGCCAGCTGTACGCGCAGGTGGCGATCATCGTCTTCCAGCACGATGGCATCGTCATCCAGCGACTGCAGGGTGAAGATGCCCAGCCGCTGGCCGGGAGCCGGATCGACAGTATCCTGCACCGCCCGCAACGACCCCAGATGCTTCATGCCCAGCAAGCGCATGCCGTGGTTGCGCAGCGCCATCAAGCCATCGAACCAGCCCGGAATGGTCGCCGCCATGTCGCGGTAGGCCTGCAGTGCGGTACGCCCGTCGCGCCGGGTAGTGGCCTGGCATGCGTGCACGAAGTCGGCGCCGGGCAGCTGTGTGCGCAGCACGCTGCCCGCGCTCGGCGGGGCGCTCATCACCTGCGATGCACTCACGGCTTCGGTCCCTGCCCTTCGTTGTCTTCCCAGTGCAGGATGCGGCGGGTGACGAAGCGATAGACCGGTTTGCCGGTGGCGAACCACAGCTCACGCACCCACGAGGTGCGCTTGAGCACGCGCTTCTCCACCGGGGTGAGCGATTCACGGCAATACATGCGCTTGTGCTTGAGCAGGTGGCGCAGGTCCTCGCGCGCCAGCAGGCGCATCCAGCGCGAGCGCGGGTGGCCGATCACTGCCAGCTGGAAGTCGATCAGCGCCGGGCGGCCGTCTTCGGTGACCAGCCAGTTGGCCTCCTTGGCCAGATCGTTGTGGGCCACGCCGTTCCGATGCAGCTGCTGCAGCAGCCGGCGCGCGGAACGAAACCAGGCCAGGTCGCCGCGCGGCGGGCGCTGGTACATGGCATCGCCGGCCATGAAGCTGCGGTCGAGGTGGCGGCCATCCCATGCAAGCAACTGCGGCACGTCGGCCATGCCGTGAATATGGCGCAACGCGCGTGCTTCACGCCGCGCCAGCCACCACGCGGGCAGCCGCAGCCACAGCGGCGTAGCGCGCAGATCGCGGCGCACGAACGGGCCGTTGGGCCCTTCAACCAGAAGGATCCGGCCGAAACTGTCGGCCTTCAAGGCACGGTGGGGAGCGTCTGGCGTATGCGGCATGACCCCATTCTAGGCGATGGCGCCGGTTGCAAACGGTCACGAAGCGGCTGGGAACCAGTCACGTTCACGCCCCTATAATCGGGCAATGGACTCTTCATGGATCGACGCCACCCTCGCGTGGATTGCCGCTCACCCCGTGCTGGCGGGCGCCGTTATCTTCCTCATTGCCTTCTGCGATGCGGTGATCATTCTCGGCGCCATCGTGCCGGCCCTGCCGCTGCTGTTCGCGGTGGGTGTGTTCATCGGCCTGGGCCAGATCTCCGGGCCGTACGCGGTGGCGGCAGCGGCGCTGGGTGCGTTCGCCGGTGATGGCATCAGCTACTGGATCGGCCGCCGCTGGGGCGATCGTCTGCGCGGCATCTGGCCGTTCAGCCGCTACCCGCAGCTGCTCGACCGCGGCGAAAACCTGTTCCGCCGCAATGCGTTCAAGAGCATCCTGGTGGCGCGCTATGTCGGCGCGATCCGCCCGTTCGTACCGGCCATCGCCGGCATGATGAAGATGCCCGCCAGCCGCTACGTGCAGGCCAGCGGCATCGCCAGCATTTCCTGGGCCGTGCTGTTCCTGGCCCCGGGCTGGATCCTCGGCGAAGCGTATGACGCGGTGGCTGCCGTGGCAGGGCGGCTGGTGGTGGTGGTAGGCCTGCTGGCGGTGATCCTTGGCCTGGTCTGGGCCATCGTGCTGTACGGCTACCGCTGGTCGGCCGCACGCATGGACAACTGGCTGGCACGCTTGCTGGACTGGTCCAACCGCCACCCGACGCTGGGCCGCTACACCGTGGGCGTGCTGGACCCGAAGCGCCGCGAATCGGTGCCGCTGGCGATGCTGGCGTTGATGCTGCTGTTGCTGGGCTGGGGCTGGTTCGCGCTGCTGACCGTGGTGGTCGCGCATGGCGAACCGCTGGCGATCGACCTGCTGGTGCACCAGGCCATGCTGGCACTGCGCAATCCGCTGGCCGACTACCCGATGGCCGCGCTGGCGTCGCTGGGGGCGTGGCAGGTACTGCTGCCGGCCACGGCTGCAGCGATGGGCTACCTGATCTGGCGCCGGCGCTGGATGGCCGCCGCACACTGGCTGGCGGCACTGGCCTTCGGCCTGGCGCTGACCATGCTGCTCGGCGCCACCGTCGATGTGGTGCGCCCGGTCGATGCCAGCAGTGGCTTCGGCTTCCCGTCGGTGTCGGTGACCATGGCCACCATCACCTTCGGCTTCTTCGCGGTGCTGATCGCACGCGAGATGCCCGGCCGCACCCGCGTCTGGCCGTACCTGATCTCGGGCATCGTGGTCAGCCTGATCGGATTCTCGCGCCTGTACCTGGGCGCGCACTGGCTGAGCGATGTGATCGGCGGCATGCTGTTCGGCACGTTCTGGCTGCTGGTGCTGGGCATCGCCTATCGCCGCCGCTTCAACCGCTCGTTCTGGGTGAAGCCGGTGGCGTGGCTGTTCTACGGCGTCTTCGCCGTGGCAGCGATGTGGTACGCGCCGCGCAACATCCCGGTGAAGCTGGAACGCTTCGAACCCACCCTGCCGGCACCGCAGGCGATGGACATGCAGGCCTGGTGGCAGCGCGACTGGGTGCAGCTGCCGGCGCGTCGCAACGAGTTCGACGACGATCAGCGCTGGCCGCTGGACGTGCAGGTGGCCGGTCCGTTGGCACCGTTGCAGGCACAGCTGGAAGCGCGTGGCTGGAAGCGGCAGGACCAGGCTGGCTGGCAGCAGGCGCTGCTGATGCTGGACAAGAACACCGGTGCCGATGAACTGCCGGTGCTGCCGGCAACCCTGGATACGCGCGTGGAAGCGCTGTTGATGGTGCGCCAGGGCGCGAAGCCGGATGAGCGCTATGTACTGCGGCTGTGGCCAGCACCGGCCCAGCTGCAGCCTGGCAACACGCCGCTTTGGCTGGGCAGCGCGCAGACCCTGCGTTACGAACGCCACTTCGAGTGGATCGGCATGTGGCACCCGCTGCGTGGCGTCGACCCGGCATTGAATGCCGTGAAGGAAGCCGTGCAGGACCTGCCGCAGCGCGAGGACGTGCACAGCGAAACCGGGTTGCCGGTGCTGCGGTTGAAGACTACAACGCCCTGACCGGTACCGGTGCGCGATCACCCACTGTAGAGCCGAGCCCATGCTCGGCTGCGCTTCCCACGATCCAACAAGCCGAGCATAGGCTCGGCGCTACAGTAGATCCACGCCATGCCTGGATGGGGATTCCACGGATACCCCAGCGTGTGCCCCAAGGTGCACATCCACCCGAGGATGGCTTCTACGGCATCCAGCCCAGCAACTGCTGCAGACGCTGGTGCGGATCATCCAGCTGCAGCAGCTGCAACCGCTGCTGCTCGCTCAGCGGCAGCAGCTCGGCCAGCCGCCAGCCGACCCAGCTGGCCTGGTCCAGCAACGCCGGATTGGCCGGCGCATAGGCCTCACCGGCCTGCTCGATGATGTGCCCCAGCACCGTGGCCAGCAGTGCATGCTGCGGCCGCAGTTCGTCATCGGGGTCTTCCTCGCACCAGCGCACATCGGCCACCACCAGCCCGTTGTCGCGCACGCGGGTGCGCTCGACATGGAAACGGCGGGTGCCGCGCAGGCGCAACTGCAGCACACCGTCGGCGCCGACATCGAAGTCTTCGATGCGCACCTGCACGCCATAGGCCGCCGGTGTTGCCGGGGCTCCCACTTCCTGGCCGTCGAGGATCAGGCAGACACCGAAGCCTTCGCCACTGCGGCCGCTGTCGCGCACCAGATCAAGGTAGCGCCGCTCGAACACGCGCAGGCCCACCGCCGCACCCGGTACCAGCGTGGTGTGCAGCGGAAACAGCGGCAGCGAACCGTCGACGCTCATCGGGCCTGCAGCGCGGCGAGGAAGCGGCGCGGTGCGCCGTCGAAGCCACCATTGGACATGAACACCACGTGGTCGCCGCGGCGCGCGCTGGTCTGCAGCTGCGCCAGCAGCGCGTCGGTATCCGGCACCGCGTGCGCTTCACCACGCACCGCGGCGATCACAGCGGCGGCATCCCAGGCCAGTTCCGGGCGGTGCAGGAACACCACGTCATCGGCCAGTGCCAGCGAAGGCGCCAGCGCCTGCGCATGTGCGCCCAGCCGCATCGAATTGCTGCGCGGCTCCATGGCAACCACGATACGCGCATCGCCGACCTTGGCACGCAGACCTTCCAGCGTGGTGGCGATCGCGGTCGGGTGATGGGCGAAATCGTCGTAGACGGTGATGCCCTCGTGGCTGCCGATCACTTCCATGCGGCGTTTGACGCTGCGGAAGCGCGCCAGCGCCGGGATCACCTCGGCCGGTGCCACGCCCACCGCATGCGCGGCGGCCAGCGCGGCCAGGCCGTTGAGCACGTTGTGCCGGCCCAGCAGCGACCACTGCACATCACCCAGCGCCTGCCCGCGGTGGTACACGCGGAACGCGCTGCCATCGGCAACCAGCAGTTCCGCATGCCATTCCAGGGTCGGGTCGAAACCGAAGCGCTCGACCGGGGTCCAGCACCCCATCGCCAGCACCTCGGCCACGTGCTGGTCCTCGCCGTTGACGATCAGGCGGCCACGCGCCGGCACCGTGCGCACCAGATGGTGGAACTGGCGCTGGATCGCCGCCACATCGGGGAAGATGTCGGCATGGTCGTATTCAAGGTTGTTGAGGATGGCCACCAGCGGCCGGTAGTGCACGAACTTGCTGCGCTTGTCGAAGAAGGCAGTGTCGTACTCATCGGCTTCGACCACGAATTCGCGGCCCTGGCCCAGGCGCGCGGAAACGCCGAAATCCTCGGCCACGCCGCCGATCAGGAAGCCCGGCGAACGCCCGGCGCTTTCCAGCAGCCAGGTGAGGATGGTGGTGGTGGTGGTCTTGCCATGGGTACCGGCCACGGCCAGGGTGTCGCGGCCCGGCAGTACCTGTTCAGAAAGCCATTGCGCGCCCGAAATGTAGCGCTGGCCGGCGTCGAGCACGGCCTCCACGGCCGCATTGCCGCGCGAGAGCGCGTTGCCGATCACCACTTCATCGGTTCCGGCCGGCACGCTGTCGGCGCGATAGCCCTGGTCCAGGGTGATGCCCAGCTGTTCCAGCTGGGTCGACATCGGCGGATAGATGGCCTGGTCGCTGCCACTGACCGTATGGCCGAGTTCCCGCGCCAGGGCGGCCACGCCGCCCATGAAGGTGCCGGCGATTGCAAGGATATGTACGCTGCTCATGACCGGGGATTGTGACCGATGACGGCTGTATAGGGCCAATGTCCGCCCCCGGGTAAGACAAGTCCTACACGGGATGTGAGAAAACTCCAATCTTCTGTCAGGGAATTCCCGATAGCGATGTTCTGTGAACCCGGACACAATTCGAACTGCCAGCCGCAGTACCCGAACCGGTCCTACTCCCCAAGAGGCCATCCCCAAGGGAGCTCATGCTGCGGGGCCCTGAGCAAGCCCTCTGCTGGCGCCTATGAAACGACACAGGCCTGATCCTCGCGGACCAGGCCTGTGTTTTTTCGCCCGAAGGGCCGGCAGCGGGCCGGCCCCGCCGGATCAGGCCTTGATCGCCGCCAGGATGCGGGCTTCGATCTCGTCCAGTTCGCCGACGCCGTCGACGCGGGCCAGGGTGCCACGGCCGGCGTAGAAGTCGACCACCGGGGCGGTCTGGTCGTTGTAAACCTGCAGGCGCTGGCGCACCGCTTCCGGATTGTCGTCGGCACGACCCTGTTCCTTGGCGCGACCGGCGATGCGGTCGACCAGCAGCTCGGTGGCCACGTCCAGCTGCACCACGGCATCCAGCGGCTGGCCGATCTTGGCCAGCAGGCCGTCCATCGCATTGGCCTGGGCCACATTGCGCGGATAGCCATCGAGGATGAAGCCCTTGGCGACATCGGCCTGGGTCAGGCGCGACTCCAGCATGCCCAGCAGGATGTCATCCGACACCAGGTTGCCGGCATCCATCACCGTCTTGGCCTGCTTGCCCAGCTCCGTGCCCGCGGCGATTTCCGCGCGCAGCATGTCACCGGTCGAAATGTGGGCGATCCCCAGCTTTTCCTTCAGGCGCGTCGCCTGTGTCCCCTTGCCCGAACCGGGCGGTCCCAACAGAACCAATCGCATTGACCTGACTCCAACGTGTTGAAAACAAAGAAGGTTCGCGTCCCGGACGGACCGGTATCGCTGCACCGCAATAGCGCCACTTTACCGCATCCGGGTAATGTCCCTGCAATGTCCTTTCCCCCGAGCAGGTAGACGCATGCGCAACGGTACTCTCCTCTACGCCCAATCCGGTGGTGTCACCGCCGTCATCAACGCCACGGCGGCGGCGGTGATCGAGCAGGCCCGGACCAAGGGCATCAAGGTGCTGGCCGCGCGCAACGGCATCCTCGGCGCGCTGCGCGAGGAACTGATCGACACCAGCAAGGAGAGCGCTGCGGCCATCCGCGCCCTCGCCCATACCCCGGGCGGCGCCTTCGGCTCGTGCCGGGTCAAGCTGAAATCGCTGGACGCCGACCGCGCCCGCTACGACCGCCTGCTGGAGGTGCTGCGTGCGCACGACGTGCGCTGGTTCCTCTACAACGGCGGCAACGACTCGGCCGATACCGCGCTGAAGGTCTCGCAGCTGGCCAAGGCCTCCGGCTACGACCTGACCTGCATCGGTGTGCCCAAGACCATCGACAACGATCTGGCAGTGACCGACACCTGCCCCGGCTTCGGCTCGGCGGCCAAGTACACCGCCGTGTCGGTGCACGAGGCGGCGCTGGACGTGGCGGCGATGGCCGAGACCTCCACCCGTGTCTTCATCTACGAGGCGATGGGCCGTCACGCCGGCTGGCTGGCTGCGGCCGCCGGCCTGGCCGGCAATGGCGAAGACGAAGCCCCGCACATCATCCTGCTGCCCGAGCGCGCCTACGACGAGACTGCGTTCCTGGCCAAGGTGAAGGCGGTGGTCGAGCGCGTCGGCTACTGCGTGGTGGTGGCATCGGAAGGCATCGCCACCGCCGACGGCCGCTTCGTCGCCGACGCTGGCGGCGGCAAGGACTCGTTCGGCCACTCGCAGCTGGGGGGCGTGGCCGCGCACCTGGCCGGCCGGGTCAAGGACCAGCTGGGCCTGAAGGTCCATTGGGCGCTGCCCGATTACCTGCAGCGCTCGGCCCGCCACCTGGCCAGCAGGACCGACTGGGAGCAGGCGCAGGCGGTCGGCAAGGCCGCGGTGCAGCTGGCGCTGAAGGGCCAGAACGGCGTGATGCCGGTGATCGTGCGCAGCAGCGACGCTCCCTACCGCTGGAAGATCGAAGCGGCGCCACTGTCGAAGATCGCCAACCGCGAGAAGAAGATGCCGGCCGGCTTCATCCGCCGCGATGGCTTCGGCATCACGGCCAAAGCGCGTGCCTACCTGTCGCCGCTGATCAAGGGTGAAGCCCCGCTGCCCTACGGTGCCGATGGCCTGCCGAAGTACGTCACGCTGAAGAACGTGGCGGTGAAGCAGAAGCTGCCGCCGTTCGAGGGCTGACCCGAAAAAGGGGACGGAGGGGATTAAGTCGTATCTGCCCTCTGCCCCCTTCAGCGCCAGCAAAACGTCGAATACGACTTAATCCCCTCCGTCCCCTTTTCGTGGAGGAACATGATGGCACTGCGTGTTGTTCGACTCGGTACGCCGCGCGCCGCTGGCGAGGGCCTGCGCATCGGCACGGTGCGCAGGCCGCCACGTGGCGTGCCGCGCAGCGAGTTCGCCCGGCAGGACTGGTATGACGTCTGGTTCCCGACACTGTCACCCAGCGCGGAACTGGTGAAGCAGGCGCATGAGGCGAAGACGGCCGCCGACTGGAATGCGTTCTTCCGCCACTACAAGGCGGAGATGAAGGCGCCGGATGCGTCCCACTCGCTGGACCTGCTGGCTGCGATGTCGCAGAACAGCGACCTCAGCGTCGGGTGCTACTGCGAGGATGAGGCGCACTGCCAGCGCAAGGCGCTGCGCGAGCTGCTGGTGGCGCGTGGGGCGACGCTGGCAGAGTGACGATTGCAGGGTTGCCGGCCAGCGGCCGGCACTACCCGCGGATGACCGCGTGGGTACACCGCCCACGCAATTTCAATTGCAGGCCTTGCCTTCCACCTGCAACTGCGCCGCAAACATCGTCACCTGCGGAATCTGGCCGGCCGCCGCCTGCTTCTTCGCCTCTTCCAGGTAGATGCGCGACTGGCCCTGCCCGTCCAGCTCGACCTTGTTGCTCGACGGCAGCCGCCACACGCGCACCACCGCCTGCTGCGCCGGGCACGCAGCGCTGGGCACACGGATCACATCATTGAGCTTCCAGCCCTTGTCGGCACTCGGCTGGGCCTTGGTGTAGTCGACGAAGCGCGCGCGCGGCTGGCATTGTTCGCTCGTACGCACCGCAGAGAAGCGATACGGTTCGGCGGCCTGGCCGGTGAATGCACCTTCCAGGCGCGCACAGGCCTCGGGGATCTGCCGCAGCGTATGCACCACGCCTACCGCCTGTGGTGCACCCACGGCGCGCTGCAGTTCCGGGGTTTCCGCCGCGAAGGCCGGCAGCGCCGGGACCAGGGCGGCGAGCATCAACAGGGAAAGGCGCATGGGGTATCTCCTTCAGGACTGTGCGCAGGCTTGCAGAGATTGGCTTAACGGGGTGCAAAGGCCGTTGGCTCGCGAATCATGCCCAGGGCCCGACGGCATGCGCCGCGGCTCCCAGGCGCCAGTCGAGCATGGCTCGACTCTACAAGTGGCGGCACGCATACTGCGGGCACCAGGGAATGCTGAACACCGCCATACGTCGGACGACCGCCAAGGTCGGTACGGGTTGGTTCCAGGCTGCAGCCCGTCGTCCCCCTCGTGGTGCCGTTCATCGCCACTGGATGCCTACATCCATTCTGCGGAGGGGTCTAATGCTGGAACGTCACGGGCTGTCATTGGCGCTGGGCTGCGCCATCCTCGCAATCCTGTTCGGAATCGTCTCGGCGCGCTGGATCCTGCGCCAACCCACTGGCAATGAACGCATGGTCGCGATCGCCACCGCGATCCAGGAAGGCGCGCGTGCCTATCTCAACCGCCAGTACCTGACCATCGGCGTGGCCGGCGTGGTGCTGTTCGTGCTGGTCGGGGTGTTCCTCAGCTGGTACACCGCGATTGGTTTCGCGGTTGGCGCAGTGCTGTCCGGTGCCGCCGGCTACATCGGCATGAACGTCTCGGTACGCGCCAACGTACGCACTGCCGAAGCTGCACGCCACGGCATCAGCGCCGCCATGGACGTCGCCTTCCGCGGCGGTGCGATCACCGGCATGCTGGTGGTCGGGCTGGGCCTGCTGGGTGTGGCCGGCTATTACGCGCTGCTGCTGCGCATGGGCCTGCCGATGGAGCAGGCGCTGCACGCGCTGGTCGGCCTGGCCTTCGGTTCGTCGCTGATCTCGATCTTCGCGCGCTTGGGCGGTGGCATCTTCACCAAGGGCGCCGACGTCGGCGCCGACCTGGTCGGCAAGGTCGAAGCCGGCATTCCCGAGGACGATCCGCGCAACCCGGCGGTGATCGCGGACAACGTCGGTGACAACGTCGGCGACTGCGCCGGCATGGCTGCCGACCTGTTCGAGACCTATGCGGTGACCGTGATCGCCACCATGCTGCTGGGCAGCCTGATGCTGGCCGAAGCTGGTGCCAATGCGGTGCTGTACCCGCTGGTGCTGGGCGGCGTATCGATCATCGCTTCGATCATTGGTGCGCTGTTCGTCAAGGTGAAGCCTGGCGGCTCGATCATGGGCGCGCTGTACAAGGGCGTGATCGTCTCCGGCGTGCTGGCCGCGATCGCGTTCTACCCGATCACCACCGGGCTGATGGCCGACAACGTGCACGGGCCGATGGCGCTGTACGGCTGCGCGCTGATCGGCCTGGTGCTGACCGGCCTGATCGTGTGGATCACCGAGTACTACACCGGCACCCAGTACAAGCCGGTGCAGCATGTGGCCCAGGCCTCGACCACCGGCCACGGCACCAACATCATCGCCGGCCTCGGCATCTCGATGAAGTCCACCGCGCTGCCGGTGGTGGCCGTGTGTGCGGCAATCTGGGGCGCGTTCGCACTGGGTGGGCTGTACGGCATCGCCATCGCCGCCACCGCGATGCTGTCGATGGCCGGCATGATCGTTGCCCTGGATGCCTATGGGCCGATCACCGACAACGCCGGCGGCATCGCCGAGATGGCCGAACTGCCCTCGGAGATCCGCGACATCACCGACCCGCTCGATGCCGTGGGCAACACCACCAAGGCGGTGACCAAGGGCTATGCGATCGGCTCGGCGGCGCTGGCCGCGCTGGTGCTGTTCGCGGACTACACGCACAACCTGCAGGCCGCACATCCCGGGCAGGAATTCCGCTTCGACCTCAGCGACCACACGGTGATCATCGGCCTGCTGATCGGCGGCCTGATTCCGTACCTGTTCGGTGCGATGGCGATGGAAGCAGTCGGTCGTGCGGCCGGCGCGGTGGTGGAAGAAGTGCGGCGCCAGTTCCGCGAGATCCCCGGCATCATGCAGGGCACCGGCAAGCCGCAGTACGACAAAGCGGTGGACATGCTGACCCGCTCGGCGATCCGCGAAATGATCGTGCCCTCGCTGCTGCCGGTGGCGGTGCCGGTGGTGGTCGGCCTGCTGCTGGGACCGCGCGCGCTGGGCGGGCTGCTGATCGGCACGATCGTGACCGGCCTGTTCGTGGCCATTTCGATGACCACCGGCGGCGGCGCCTGGGACAACGCCAAGAAGTACATCGAGGATGGCCATTTCGGCGGCAAGGGCAGCGAAGCGCACAAGGCCGCGGTGACCGGCGATACCGTCGGTGACCCGTACAAGGACACCGCGGGGCCGGCGATCAATCCGCTGATCAAGATCATCAACATCGTGGCGCTGCTGCTGGTGCCGCTGCTGTAAAGGCCTTCTGTAGGGCCGAGCCCATGCTCGGCTCAACGGCTTCGCGGGATCGGAGAACAGCCGAGCATCGGCTCGGCTCTACAAGGTCAACGCCCGCGCAGGAAGAACGACACCGGCACCATCACTTCCACCGGGTCGCCGGCCACTTCGGCCGGCGGCGCCGGTACCGGGCTGGCGCGCTGCACGGTATCCAGCGTCTCCTGGTCGAGCAGTTCGAAGCCGCTGCCGCGGCCCAGCTTCAATCCGGATACCGCACCATCGCGGGCGACGGCAAAACGCACGTACACCACGCCCTGCTGGCGCAGTCGTTCGGCCTGGCGCGGATAGCGCCGGTGCTTCTGCAGATGCCCCAGCAGGCGGCCTTCCCAGGTCGCCTCGGCACGACTGCGTTCGCCGGCCGTGGTCTGCGGCGCGGTATAGCGTGCGGCCGCATCGGCGGCGACCTGCGGCGGTGCGCTGGTCTGCGCGACATTGGCGTCGGCAGTATCCGGCGAGGGCGCCGGCTCAGGTGTGCGCGGCGGCGGCAGGTCACCCTGCGGCTGCACCGGTGCCTTCGGCTGCTCGCGTAGCGCCGGCTTCGGCGCCTGCCGCTGCTGTTGCTGCTGCAGGGACCCGGTTGCCACCTCGCGCCGCGGCACCGGGGGCGCCTGTGCCATCGGCGCCAACTCCAGCATCAACGCCGCGGGCGCCGCTACGGTAGCCACCGCCGGTGCGCACGCCGCCCACCAGCAGGCCACGCCAATCAGCAGCGCATGCACCAGCAGTACGATCGCCAGGCTGGTCGCCCAGCGCCGCAGTCCGCTCATCGCGCGCCCTGCTCCAGTCCAACCAGTGCCACCTTCAGGTAGCCCGCAGCACGCAGCGCATCCAGTGTTGCCATCAATTCACCGTAAGGCACGCGGGTATCGGCGCGCAGGAACAGGCGTTGCGCGGTGTCGCCGTGGGTGGCTACCTGCAGCGCAGCGGCCAGCCCGTCGCGTGCCACCGCCTGCTCGCCGACACGCAGCGACAGATCGGCCTGCACTGTGACGTACACCGGTGCCTGTTCCGGCGGCGTGGCACTGGCACTGCTGGCCGGCAGCTGCACCGGTACCGACACGGTGGCCAGCGGTGCCGCCACCATGAAGATGATCAACAGCACCAGCATCACATCGATGAAGGGCGTGACGTTGATCTCGTGCGCTTCTTCCGGCGTGTCGTCGCGGTCGGACGCGGTCCTGATCGCCATCGCCGCGCCTCAGTGCACCGCACGCAGCGGCGTCGCTGCGCTGCGCGAAGCGGCACGATCGAGATCGCGCGAGACCAGCTGCTGCACGGCCGCCGACAGATCGCCAAGCAGCCCCCGCAAGCCGACCAGCACGCGGCTGAAGTGGTTGTAGACCAGTACCGCCGGAATCGCGGCGACCAGGCCGAGCGCGGTGGCCAGCAGCGCCTCGGCGATGCCGGGCGCGACCACCGCCAGATTGGTGGTGTTGCTGTGGGCGATGCCGATGAAGCTGTTCATGATGCCCCACACCGTGCCGAACAGGCCCACGAACGGCGCCACCGCACCGATGCTGGCGAGCACGCCGATACCGCGCCGCTGCACGCGTGCGGTTTCCAGCTCGATGCGATCCAACCGCGACGCCACGCGTTCCTTGGTGCCGTCGCGGCTGTCCAGCTCCTGCGACAGGCGCAGTTCGGTGCGTGCGGCGTCCAGCATCGCCAGTGCGGTGCCTTGCTGCAGGCTTGCCGCTTCGCTCTGCGCCGGCAGCTGTGCAGACTGCAGCAACAGCGCGCGCGCCGCCCGCAGCTGCCGCGCTTGCCGGGCCAGTTCCCAGCCCTTGGCCAGCAGCACGGTCCACGTGGCCAGCGACGCCAACGCCAGCGCGATCATCACGGCCTTCACCACCACATCGGCGGCCAGGTACATGCCCCACGGCGTCAGTGCGGGGGCAGCCACGGGGGCCAGGTCAGCAGGCAGCATCGTCTCGGGTTCCATCTGTATCGGGGGGCACGGCACGGCGGCGGGCCGCGCGCGGATCGTTGGCGTCGTCCACTTCCACCAGCGGCGTGGGTTCAATGCGTGGTGCGGGTCGACTGAGCACATAGCCGGCACTGACCGCGAAGAACAGTCCCACGCCCAGCAACAGGCGCCACGACGGATGCGCGCCCCAGCAGAACATCGCGAAGCCGACCGCCATGCCGGCGCTGGCAAAGGCCTTGCCCTTGCGCGACACCGCGCCCTGCTCGCGCCACAGCCGAAGTGATGGGCCGTAGCGCGGATGCGACAGCAGGCGCTGCTCGAACTTCGGCGAGCTGCGCGCGAAGCAACCCACGGCCAGGATCAGGAAAATGGTGGTCGGCATCACCGGCAGCAACGCGCCAATCACCCCGAGGCCGACCATCAGCCAGCCCAGCGCGAACCAGAGCCAGCGCATCAGCGCTGCACCCGCGGGTGGCGGGCGTTCATCAGGCGAATTCCACTTCAACGTGCCCGTGCACGCTGCGGAACGCGGCATCGGCAGCGTCGATCACCTGCTGCTCCTGCTCGGCGCTCAGCGGCACCGCGTCCAGCGCGGCGGTGAACTCGCGCCAGTGACGGGCGGCGCCATCCGGATGCGCGGCCAGGTGGCGGGCACCGAAGTCACGGTCCAGCCCGAGCTTGGCCGCCATCTTGTACAGGATGGTACCGCCCAGGTTGGAGCCTTCGGCCACGTACAGCCAGCCCAGCGCGGCCGGCAACGCGAGATCCGACGGCAGCGCGGCGATGTCCGCCCCCGGCAGGGTCTGCTCCAGGTCCTGCAGGTCACGTGCCACCTGGGTCAGGCGGCGGCGCTCGCCGAGATCGGGCAGCAGTGCGTCCAGTGCAGGGTTGGCGTACAGCGCGTCGATGCTGCGGTGGAAGCGGTACTGCACGCGCAGGAAACGGGCGAAGTTGCTGCGGTCGGCGAAGATGTCGCCGGCCATGATGCGCTTGTCCAGGGCGCCGTGGCTGTCGCGGGTGGCAGCCTTGAGCCGCAGGCTGCGGCTGTCTTCAGGGGCAATGTGTGCGTTCATGGGGGATGCCAAAGGGGTCGTCGTGCTGTAGACGTTCGCCGCGGGGCTTTCCCCAAGCTCGTCTGCGCCGATAATGAGGCATCCCTTCTTCCCGCAGGAACCGACGATGATCACCACCGAACCGCGCATGACCAACCTGTTCCTGCAACTGGGCCTGGATGCCAGTGCCGAGGGCATCGCCCGCTTCATCCGCGAGCACCAGCTGGCCACCGATGTGGATGTGGTCGAGGCACCGTACTGGAACGATGCCCAGCGCCAGTTCCTGTCTGAATCGCTGCAGGCCGATGCGGCGTGGAGCACCGTGGTGGATGAGCTGAACGAGTCGCTGCACGAAGATGCAGTGAAGGCCGCGACCGGGCTGTAAGCGTTCGCCGGGCATGGCCCGGCGCTACCGATTACGCGGCACTGTAGATCCACGCCATGCGTGGATGGCCGGACCCGATGGGGTCAGAGCCCTTTCCGCAGGAAAAGGATCCGACCCCGCTGGCAGATCACCCGTGGATCAGTACTTCCAGGTCAACGCCAGGCGCGCGGTGCGGCCCGGGGCCGGCATCACGCCCAGGGCGAGCGGGTCCAGGTAGTAGCGGTCGGTCAGGTTGTCCACGCCCGCTTCCACCGACCACTGGTCATTGAAGTTCCAGCTGGCGAACAGGTCGACCAGCGTGGTCGGCCGGTACAGCTGCTGGATCGCCGAGAGGCCAACGTTCCATTCCTTGTCCAGCTTGCTGATCGGGCCGGCGTTGTGGATCACACGGGTACCGAAGGTCAGGCGCTCGTCGAACAGGCGCGAGCCCAGGGTCAGGTTGACCATGTAGCGAGGCGGGTTCTGCGTGTTTGTGTACGAACCCTCGAAGCCGCCATCCACGCAGTCCGGCGTGCCGGCCAGCTCCGCGTTCCTGCGCTGCACGCCATAGGCGCGGCGCTCGGCGGCGATGTCCGGCGCGCAGGTCTTGGCCTTGAAGTAGTAGTGCGCGGACAGATCGGCGAACACCTTGCCGCTGTCATAGCTGGACTGGAACTCCAAGCCCGACACCTTGAACTGGTCGACATTGCGGATCAGGCCCGCCGACAGCGTGCGGTAGTCGCGGGTGATCAGATCGTCGATGCGGGTATCGAAGTAGGCCAGCTTCAGCGCCAGGCGATCACCGGCAGTGAACAGGTCGTAGCGGATGGTGCTCGCGCCGATTTCCCAACTGCGCGCGCGCTCCGGCTTCAGCTCGCCCACCGGCTTGGCGGCAGTGAACAGGCCCAGCGTGGTCTCGAACAGGCTCGGCAGCTTGGTGCCCTCGGCGTACTTCACGTAGACCATGGTGTCTTCGCTGAAGCGGTAGGCGACGCTGGCGGTCGGCGAGAACGCGTTGTCGCGACGGCGGATCGGCTGCGACCAGGTCCAGCTGACCGGCACTTCCAGATCCTGCGGCTTGCCGGCGTCATAGAAGTTCCAGCCCGCGATGTCGGCCACGGTGCCCTTCTTGTACGGCGACGCCAGCAGCGAGGCCTGGGTGAAATTGCCGTTGGCGTCCGGATACCAGTTCAGCAGCGCGATGCGCTTGGCACGCCACGACGGCAGCGCCGGGTTGCCATTGAGCAGTTCGGTATAGCGGTACCGGCCCTGCACCTCGTAGGCATCCGGCGTTGCCAGGCGGTTGCGGTCGTGCACATCCACCCGGTTCCAGCGGCCACCGGCCAGCAGCTCCCAGTGTTCGTCGGGCTGCCACTTCAGCGACGCCACGGCACTGTATTCCTTGCGCTCGGCGTTGCGCAGGAAGCGGTTGTTGACCAGGTCATCGTGCATGACCGGGCCGGAGCTGCCTGGTGCAATGTCCTCATCGCTGTAGGACAGGCCGTAGTCCAGCGTGAACGCCCCGGCACGGGTGTCGAACTTCGACGTGTTGCTTGCATCCAGGTTCAGGCGCTTCTGCCGCAGCGGGTTGCGATACGCATCCTTGTAACCGGGGTCACCGCTGAAGCTCGGGGCGTCATACCACTCGGTGCGGCGGTCGAAGTACCACGGGGTGATGCCGGTCAGGCTGTTGTACATCACGCTGTCGGTATCGGTGTACGCAGCATTGACACGCAGGTCGACCAGATCGCTGTCCGGGTTGAAGCGGTAGCGCAGGTTGTAGCTGTCCATGTCGACATGGCCCGGGTCCCACTGCGGAATGCGATCGCGGTCGACGCGGATGATCTGCGAGGCCATGATCTCGCCAGCGGTGCCTTCGTAGCGACGGTAACCGGCTTCCAGCGTCTGCGCGTCATCGATGCGCCAGGTGCCTTTGAGCAGCGCCGACTTCGAGCGCGACGAGGTGTTGAACACTTCGGTACGCGGCGGATTCAGCGGCGCCAGCGTGCGACGGGTCTGCGGGAAATCATCGTAGCCGTGCTTGCCGGAGAAGTAGTTGCCGTTGTCACGGTAGGCATAGGCGGCGACCAGATCGAAGCGGTCCCAGTGGCCGGCGCCGGCCACGTTGAAGAACTGGCTGCCGGTAGCGCTGCGGTCGCTGCGCGGCGCGGCGCTGTAGGCCGGCAGGTTGTTGGCGCTGCCATTGGCCAGGCCGCCACGCACGCGCACGCCGAAGTCGCGCCCCTCGCGCAGCACGTCACCGATCTTCAGCGTCTCCATTTCGACCACGCCGCCAATGCCACCGGAGGCGTTGGCCTGCAGGCTCGGGCCCTTGGTGATGGTCAGGCTGGAGATCAGGTCCGGGTCGAGATAGGTGCGCTGCGACTGGCCGGCATAGCCACGGTAGGTGTCCATGCTGGACTGGCCACCGTCGATGATCACCGGCACGCGGCCCTGGCCCTGGATACCACGGATGTTGACGTCGAACCCATTGCCCACGCGCGGGTCACCGGCGGTGACGCCGGCCACGCCCTTGACGATGTCGCCGTTGGAGGTGCCGCGGAAACGCTCCAGCTGCGTGCGGTTGAGCGTGGTGGTGGAACCGACGCTGCGATAGCTGTCGAGCAGCCGCGCTTCGTCACTGCCTGCGCCGCCGTCGACACGGTCGCCGGCCACGCTGAGCGTATCGGTGACGATCACACCGCTGTCGGCCTGGACCGGCGTTGCCGCTTCCAGGGTCACCGCATCGGCACTGACCCGGCGCATCGCCAGCCCGCTGCCCTGCAGCAGCTGCTGCAGCGCCTCGTTGGCCGACAGGCTGCCGTTGACTGCGCGCGAGGTCACTCCCTGGGCGAGGGTGGCCGGATACACCACCTGCACGCCGGACTGGCGCATGAAGCTGCGCAGTGCTTCGTCCAGCGGCTGCGCCGGAATGTCAAAGCGCTGCACGGCAGCGTGATTGCCGGTGGCGCTCTGTGCCAGCACGGACGGTGCGGCGCTGGCCAGGCCGGCGGCCAGCAGGGCGATGCACAGGCGGGACGGGCGCGGCACGCGGCCCAGGCGGTGGGAGTCGAACATGGGGAACCTGTCAGGTAATCGGTGCCGCAGGCGCGGCGTCATCCGCAACACAGGCGGACACGGCGACGTACGTGGCGGCGGCGGGTACGTTCGCGGGGTAAGACGGGTGGCGCGGCAGGAACCCCAAGAGGGATTTGCGATCGCGGTGGGTGCCGACCGTTGACCGGCACAATGGGATCACCGCGACGATCATCCACGCATGGCGTGGATCTACTGGACGATGGCGACGCCGAATGGAAGGCGGGTAACCTGCAATCCCGCCGTTGCCGCCAACGCGTCCAGCGCCTGTTCCGGGCGATCGATGCGCAGCGCGGCACTGACCGCCGGCAGCCGCGACAGATCGCCGCGCACGAAGGTCGGGCCGGCACGGTAACGCCCCACCCACTGCACGGCGTCGGCGACGCTGGCCTGCTCCAGCAGCAGTTCGCCCTGCCGCCACGCGCCGACACTGTCGGCAGCCACGTCCTGCAGGCGCGTCACGCCACTGTGTTCGCCATAGATGGCACGCTGGCCCACCCGCAGATACGTCCAACCACCGTCAACCGGGCTGGCCACGCGCACCCTGCCCTGTCCGACCTGGGTTTCCACCTGGTCGCTGTCGCGTGCGACGGAGAACGCGGTCGAGATGTCCTCGACCACGCCATTGCCCGCACGCACGCTGAAACGCCGCTGCGCATCCGGGCTGACCTCGAACCAGGCGCGCCCGCGCAGCAGCTCGATCTGGCGTGCATCCGCATCGAACCGCACGGCGATCGCGCTGTCCGCATCCAGCACCGCCCGGCTGCCATCGGGCAGCCGCACGTCCTGCACGACATGCGTACTACGGTGATCGGCCTGCAGGCGCAACGAGGCTTCCGGCCATGCCACCAGCATCGCCAGCGCGGCCGCCGCAGCCATCGCCCATCGCAGCCGCTTTGGGGGCCGGCGTTCGACGCGCCCGGCCTGCGGCCGCGGCCCGACACTGCGCCACAACGCGCGCTCGTGTTCGAAGGCGCGACGGTGCCCAGGCTGCTGGAGCCAGTGTTCGAACTCATCCATGCGCACATCGCTGATATCGCCTGCGGCCAGCCAAGCGATCCAGCCCCGGGCCTGTTCGGCCAGGGCATCGTCATTGGCGGCGGGCAGCATGTTCGGCGGGCTCATCGGCTGGCAGACAGGCGCATTCAAGCGCGGGCGGGGGAACTAGACCGCATCCTCGGTCCAGTGATCAAGACGTTTCAGCGCGGGCCAGCCCCAAGCCGGGGTGATCATCGGCCGCTGCGCGCCCAGGCCAGGCGTTGCAACGCGGTGCGTACATGGTTCTCGACCGTGGTCACCGACACGCCCAGGCGGCGTGCGATCTCGGCCTGGGTCAGGCCCTGCAGGCGGTTGAGCCGGAAGATGGTGCGGGTCGGCTCCGGCAGGTGTCCCGCCGCGTCAAGCACCCGCTGCAGCTCGTCCTGGGCCATCGCCTGTTCCTCGGTCGAGATCACCTCGTCCGGCCCCCACAGGTAATGGTCGGCCAGCAGGCGGTTGCGCCGGGTCGATTCGCGGCCATGGTCGGTCGCCAGGTTGGCGGCCAGCCGGTAGAGATAGGCGCGCGGGTTGTCGATGGCCTGGCTGTCGTCAACCCTGCGGGCCTTGAACCACACGGCCTGGATCACGTCCTCGGCGCCATTGTCGCCCCCGAGGATGCGCTGCACCCGGCGCAGCAGCGCAGGCCGCTCGCGGATCAGCAGTTCAGTGAGGGAGGCGGCATTGGAGGACATGCGCGGAACCGGGACGACAGGCGGAAGGCGCCGCGCATGCTACTCCGTTAATGAGAATCAGTCACGTTCGCATCAGTGGATGCAGCCGGTCAGCCCGTCATAGACGCTCTCCGACGTGCCGGGCAAGGGATCGTGCAGCGGATTGCGGGCCGCCAGCGCCGCGTGGAAGTCCTCCACCGGAGTGCCGGGCACCAGCGGCAGCCGGCACAGCCAGGTCGGCTGCCGGGCCACGATCGCACCGTCATGCCGCGACACGGCCAGGTCACTGGCGGCAAATGCCCAGAGGCACTCATGCACCGTGCCGCGCACCGCGTCCACCGAACACCGCAGGCGCAGCGCACGGATGTCGCTGTACTCACCCTCGCAGAAGGTGTCTCCGCAGATCCTGTCGAAGCCATGCTGCAGACGGCCTTCCAAGGCAAAGAAGCGATCCCAGTTGGCTTCCTGCCGCGGGTAATCGATCAGGTCGACGTAGGGGAAGGCCTGGGCTGCGGGGGCCATCAGCAGCGCGCAGAACAGGCCGGAAGACAGGGCAGGAAGTCTCATGCGGCAACTCCTCGGGAAGGTGCATCCAGCCTGCGCCCCCATGCCTGCCGGCCCCATCGGTCCATCCCGGCCAGCAGCGTCGGCCCCTGCCTCGACCTGCCGTCAGCCCCCTCCCCTGCACAGCGCCCGGCAAAGGCATAAAATGGGGGGCTATCCGTCTACATCCCCCACCTGGAGCACGACCATGGGTCTGGAACTCGTCTCGCCCGGCAAGAACCCGCCGGAAGAAATCAACGTCATCATCGAGATCCCGAAGGACTCGGAGCCGGTGAAGTACGAAGTGGACAAGGAAACCGGCGCGATCTTCGTCGACCGCATCCTGTCCACCCCGATGCGCTACCCCTGCAACTACGGCTACGTGCCGAGCACCCTGTGCGGCGACGGCGACCCGGCCGACGTGCTGGTGGTGCTGCCGCTGCCGCTGGTGCCGGGCTCGGTCGTGCGCTGCCGTCCGGTCGGCGTGCTGAAGATGAGCGATGAGGCAGGCAGCGACGAGAAGATCCTGGCCGTGCCGGTGTCGAAGATCTTCAGTGGCTACGCCCACGTTGAAGACATCGCGCAGGTCTCGAGCCACTGGCTGGAGCGCATCGGCCACTTCTTCGAGCACTACAAGGACCTGGAGAAGGGCAAGTGGGTCAAGCTCGATGGCTGGGGCGGCGCCGCCGAGGCCAAGCAGATCCTGATCGAGGCGCACCAGCGCCATCTCGACAGCAAGGCCTGAGCCTGAACCGGATCGCTCCGGCATGCCGTGCCGGAGCGATGCGGGTCACGTTTCATGATGACGGCACATCACTCTTGCCGTCGTATTAGGTAAATTGCGTCACTTCACACGTCATCGACATCCATCGTCGAGACAGCCAGGGGAATGTGTCGTGCGTATTCTGCTTGTTGGGGATGCAGCCAGCCTGCCGGCTGAGCTGACCGAATTCATTGCCGATCTTGGGGAAGACTGGCAGCCGCTGACCGCCACCGATGGCCAGGCCGCGATGACCGCGGTTGCCACGCAGGGCGTGGACGCGGTGATTGTCTGCCCGCAGCTGCCGGACCTCAATGCCACCACGCTGCTCGGCCAGATCCGGACCCTGCGTCCGGAAACCATCCGCATCGCGCTGGTGGACGCCCAGCATGGCAACCGGCCGCCGCCGGCACGCCTGATCGGCGTTGCCCATCGCTTCCTGCCGTTGCCACTGGCGCCGGAAGTGCTTCTGGAAGCGCTGACCAGCCTGGAAGAGCTGCGCGAAGTGCTGGACAGCCCGCGCCTGCGCGATGCCATCGGCCGCATCGAGAAACTGCCGTCGCCGCCGCACCTGTACCTGAGCCTGACCCAGGCGCTGGAGCATGACGACGATGCCGACAGCGCAGACGTCGCCAAGCTTGTGGCTGCCGATCCGGCCATCGCCGCCAAGGTGCTGCAGCTGTCGAATTCGGCGTTCTTCAGCCAGGGCCGCACCATCGCCGACCTGCGCACCGCAGTGACCCGGCTGGGCCTGGCAACACTGCGCGACCTGGTACTGGCCAGCGAAGTGTTCTCGGCGCCGACGCTGTCGACCGCCGAACGCAACTCGCTGCAGCAGCGCGCCCTGCTCGCCTCGCGGCTGGCCGCACGCCTGCTGCCCGAATCCAGTGCCGAACTGGGCGCAACCGCGGCACTGCTGGCCGACATCGGCCTGCTGCTGCCCGGCGTACGCAACGAGCGCACCGAGCCGTCGCTGGCCGGCGATACCCGTCCGGGCCACGCCGAAGCCGGTGCCTACCTGTTGGGGCTGTGGGGCCTGCCGATGCCGATCATCGAAGCCGTGGCGTTCCACCTGCAGCCGCAGCGCGCCAACACGCGCAGCTTCTGGGTGACCGGTGCGGTGCATGTGGCGCTTGCGCTGGTCAACGGCGATCCGGTGGATGAGGACTACCTGCAGCGCGCGGGCGTGCTCAACAAACTGCCGCAGTGGCGCGAACATGCCAACAGCCTGATGGGGCTCACGCCCAGCGAAGCCTGACCACACCGGCAATGCATGCGATGAAGGCGCGCCCGCAAGGACGCGCCTTCGTTGCATCAGGGCTGCGCGCAGTGGTCGTACACGCAGCGTTCGAAGAGAAGCTGGCAGTACGCCGCATCTTCGCCGGCCTTGATGCAGTCGCTGCGCACTTCGGCGCAATAGCGTCCATTGGCACACACCAGCGGGCCGGCCGACACACTACCGGCCAGGCTCAGGACGGCAAGAACTGCAGCAGCGAACATCCGTGGCATCGCATTTTTCATTTCGCGCTCTCCTTGGTCCGGAATGGACCTCCGCGACCGTACCAGCGGTCCAATTGCGACAAGCGTGACCCCTGTCGCTGAACCGCCCGATTCAGAGTTTCCCGACCCGGCTCTGCCAAACGCAAAGAGGACGGGCCTTGCGGCCCGCCCTCCTCGTCTTGCCTTCAGGCTTCGATGGATCAGAAGCGCTGGTTGTACTGGATGAACAGGAAGCGGTCGTAATCCAGCATCGGGTCCAGCTGCACGGCACTGGCGTTGGTCACCGCGTAGGTGATCGGCGGAGTCTTGCCGAACACGTTGCGGGCACCGACGGTCACGCTGCCGTTCCACGGGGCCTGCCAGGTGGCCGAGATGTCGTGATAGACGATTGCGCCCTTCTTGTTGGCACCCAGGCCACCGCTCCAGCCACCGTTCTCGGTGTAGTAATCCGGCTGGTTGCACTCCAGGCCATTTTCCTGGTCGTAGCAGAAGTCGCGGAAGCCGCCGTAGTAACGCATGGTCCAGGTGGCCGACAGGTCGCCCTTGGTCCAGGTAGTCGCCAGGGTGCCGCGGACACGCGGGTAGTTCCAATAGCCTGCGTAGTCATCCCATGCAGCACCCTTGGTGGCCTGCTGACGGAAGCTGGTCAGGTAGTTGGTGTCCAGGTTGAACGACAGGGTACCGAAGCTGTATTCCGGCATACGGTAGCGGACGCCGAAGTTGTAGCCTTCGGTTTCCAGCGAGCCCAGATTGGCGTTGCCGCGGCTCAGGCCGGTGACCTGCTGGCCATTGGCAACGTCGCCACGGCTGTACTGGTCACAGAAGGCCTGCACACCGTTCTGGTAGCACTGGTTCAGCACGTAGTTCGCCGACAGCGCGGTGATCACGTTGTCCACGGTGATCTTGTACCAGTCCAGCGAGACGTTCAGGCCGCTGACGAAGCTCGGGCTCCACACCAGGCCCGCGGTGCGGGTCTTGCTGGTTTCCGGCTGCAGCTTGTCGTTGCCCACGCCCGAGTTGAACGGGTTGTTACCCTGGGTGTCACGGGCACTGATCGGACGACCAGCAGCGTCGGTCTGACGGAAGTCGGACGCCAGGCCTTCAGCACCGCAACGGGCGGCAACGGCCGGGTTGCTGCGCTGGCCGAACACGGCATCACACGGATCGGTGAACTTGTCGAAGGTCTGCGAACCACCACCGAAGGTGTCGTCCAGGGTCGGGGCACGGAAGCCCTCGCCGTAGGTCGCACGCACCAGCAGGTCGTCGATCGGCTTCCAGGTCACGCTGAACTTGCTGTTGACCGTGTTGCCGAACTTGTCGTAGTCCGAGTAGCGGCTGGCGACATCCAGCGACAGCTCCTTGGCACCCGGCAGGTCACGCAGCAGCGGCACCATCAGTTCCAGGTAGAACTCGTTGGTCTTGTACTTGCCTTCGGTCGGCTGCGCGGCCAGCTCGGTGGTGTAACCCGAGGAGGACAGTGCGTCCGGATGATCGTAGCCCGACACTTCGCGATGCTCGTAACCGGCAGCGAAGGCGAACTCGCCCGCATCGCCCGGCATGTCGAACAGCGAACCGGTGATGTTGGCGAAGTACTGCTTGCTCTTGCTCTGGCCGGTCGAGTTCAGCAGGGTGTTGATGTACTTCAGCGCATCCGGGGTCGCGGCGCTGGCGCCGCCCAGCAGGTCGAACGGGACGCAGCTGCCCGGGCTGGTGCCCAGCGCGATCGGGTTGGCAGCGGTGCCGCACTGGGCGACGCCGTTGGCGTTGATGAACGACGGGCCGAGGGCATTCTTCAGGGCCAGCAGGTTGATGTTGCCCGAGCTGGTCTGGGTCACGTCGAACTGGTTGTAGTTGATGCCCACATCCCAGTCGAACGGACGGTTGTTGAAGTCGAAGTTGCCTTCCAGGGCCGCGTCGAAGTGCAGCGACTTGACGTTGTTCTGGGTGATGCGCGGCAGTTCGAAGATACGACGGCCCCAGCCACCGATGTCAACGCCGGCGCCCGGGTTGGCCCAGTTGCCCAGCGGGTTGTAGATGCTGTCCTTGCTGATCGCCACTGGGAACTGCGGCTGCGAGGTGCCGGTCAGCGGGTAGCCGGCGATCTGGCGCTTGGAATCGCGCTCGGAGTACATCGCCGTCGACTTCAGACGCAGGTTGTCGTTGATGTCGTAGCTGGCCGAGGTGAACATGGTCTTCGACTCAGCGCCCTGGTTCAGCATCATCTGCTGCGAGGCGTTGTAGTAGTCGTCCAGACCAATCAGGTGGTAGTTGTTGAAGTTGTTCGACGGCTGGCCAACGCCGACCGGGGTGTCCCACGAACCGGTGTGGTTGACCACCCAGGTGTTCGGGACCCACTTGCCAGCCTTGTTGTATTCGCCAGCACCGGCGGTGCCTTCGGCACGCGGATCGGTGAAACGGCCCCACGGGCCAGCCGGGCTCAGACCGTCTTCCTTGTGGCCCTGGCCATAGGAGTACTGGGTCAGGCCACGATCCTTGGCCCACACCGGATCTTCCTTGATGTAGTTCGCGCCGAACACGATCGAGGAGCGCTCGCCGCTGGCACCCAGGGTCAGGCTGTACTGGGTCTTGGAACCGTCGCCGTGGCTGTTCTGGCCATAGTAGGCACTGGCCTCGGCGCCGTCGAAGTTCTTGCGCAGGATGATGTTGACCACGCCGGAGATGGCGTCGGAACCGTAGATCGCCGAGGCGCCGTCCTTCAGGACTTCAATGCGCTCGATCAGCGAGGTCGGGATGGTCGACATGTCGGTGAAGCCGGCCAGGCTGGTGCTCCAGCGCTTGCCGTTGACCAGCACCAGCGTGCGCTGCTCACCCAGGTTGTACAGGCTGACGTACTGGCCGCCCTGTTCCGGGTTGGACGCCAGCACGGCCGCCTTGCTGAAGGTCTGGGTGCCTGCCACGGACAGGTTCTGCAGCAGGTCGCCGACGCTGACCAGGCCCGAACGCTGGATGTCCTCATGGCTTACGGTGAGGACCGGCTGGGAGGTTTCCACATCCACCGAGCGGATGCGGGAGCCGGTGACTTCCAGGCGATCAAGGGTGGTCGGGGCACTGGCTTCCTGTGCGGAAGCAAATGCCGGTGCCAGCGCCAGCGCAATGCCGGCGGGCAGCAGGCCCAGCCGCACGGCAGGGGTGCGAACGTTCATCAATCTCTCCAAGGTACGTGTTAGTAGCGTGTTAAAACGCTCCAGCACGTTACGATTGCGTTGCGATGCTGTATTTGCGCGACCCAACCGGAGACTTTGCAGAATGTGGCGGGAGCAAGCCACCGTTCTCCCTGAACCGGGAAGCAGACTGCCCGTAGCGGGCGCGGAAGGCCCTGGCGAAGCTGCAGCAGTTGTCGAATCCGCTGGCTGCAGCGACCTCGCCCACCATCATGTCGGTGTCGCGCAGCAGATCGGCGGCCCGCTCGAGGCGCAACCGTGCCGAAAGCGACTGGGGGCTCTCTTCATACAGGCTCTGGAAGGTCTTGGAGAGGTACCAGCTGGAGAAGTTGGTCAGCTCGGCGAGTTCGCCGATCCGCACTACGCGGTGGCTGTTGCCCTCCAGATAGAGACGGGCACGCTGCATGCGGCCGAACACCTGGCGCTTGCGGCTGCGCGAGCGACCGGGGCAGCGCTGTACGTTGTCGGCCAGGTCACGCTGCAGGCCGGCCAGATGCAACAGCAGCGGGCGCAGCGCCTGCGCAGGCAGGCCGCTGTCGAGCGCATCGCGCCACAGGCGCAGGGCAACGCGGGCGTCGCCGCGGCTCATGCGACCGCGACCGGCATACAGGCCGCAATCGGCCATCTCGGACAGCACCCGCATCGCCTCCGCATTCAGGCTGAGGCCCACGCACAGTCCGTTACGGCCGGCCTGCACCAGCGGGCGCGACTCCTTCTCGAAGGCGATCCACTCACCATGGCGCAGGCGGAAACGCCCTTCCTTGGCTTCCACCCAGGAACTGCCCCGGACCTGAAGCCAGACCGTGAAGCTTGACCCTGCCGTCTGCAGGCTGCCGAGCCGGGCCACGCCCATGCAGGTCGGCGCGAGATCGTCGAGCGCCTTGTCGAGGGAGACGGTTTGGCCACGATCGGCCAGCGAGAGTTGACGCATGGGGCACCACGGGTTTGCCTGATACAGGCTTCCGTTTTGCCTAATCAGGCGTCAGCCCGTCAGGAAAATCCGCCGAGATCGCCACGAATTCGCGGCGAGAACTCCACGAAGAAATCACGAAGAGATATTTTTCTTCAGGATCAATGACTTGAGAAATGCCGGGAACAGTGCTGGCGTCGACCGGGGCAGCTGCATGACGCCGATGTCGGCACCATCGCTGACCGCCAGGGCGACGTACAGATCCCGGCCATCGGCGCTGGCACTGATACCGTTGCCCGCGCTGAGCCGCTGCCGGTCCAGGCAGCGCTCGGGGGCTTCGGTCCCGGCCTGGATATGGATCAAGGTCGTACCGCACTCGGTCGAGTTGCCGAGATACCCGATGCCGCCGGTGCCTGCCACCGTCCAGGTGCGATAGCGCCAGCGGCTGGGCCTGTCTTCACTGACCTGCTGCACGCTGGCCGGGGACAGCGCCGCATCCACCGACCACAGGCCACCGGACGCCAGGCGGGTGAACAGCACGCGGCCATCGCCCCGATCGAAACGTGCCTGGGAGACGCCGTCGATGCTGGCCAGGCGGCGCCAGGGGGTCACGCTGCGATCGAACAGGCTCAACCGGGTGCGCTGCTCTGCATCGCGCTCGACCACCAGCAGCTGTTCCGGGGTTGCCCCGTACAGGGCCTGCAGGGGCTGATCCACCGGAACCGGCAACGACTGCAGGTGTTCGTCGCGCGGGGCGATCTCGTAGACCACCGTACGCCCATGCTCATCGCGCCCGACCACCAGCAGCTGGCGGCTGTCGGCCGACCAGTCCGGCGCCTGCCGCCCCTCCGGGCGCAGGCCCTCGATCGGCCGCAGTGAATCGGGCCGCTGCATGTCCGCCCACCAAAGCGCGAAACTGCCGGAACGATCGGAGGTGAAGACCAGTTGGCGACCGTCGGGCGCCGCCATCGGCTGCCCGTCACGCCCGCTGGACGCAAACAGCCGCTCGGCGCTGCCACCGGCCATCGGCACCTTGAACACGCCGAACTGGGCACGGCGGTGAACGAAAGCCAGCACGTCGCCGTGGCGTGACACCGCAGGCCATTGTGCGTCGTCGAGGCCGGCATCACGCAAAGTGCGGCGCTCGACATCCAGGTAGTACAACCGCACTTCGCTGTCCACGCGCCGGCCGAACACGATGGTGCGCCCATCGCCCAGCCAGGCCCAGCCACGCTGTTCGGCCGATTCGTTGGTCAACTGCTCCAGTTCACCGCCTCCGGCCGGCATCCGCCACAGGTCGCCCATCTGCGGATTGCGCACGAACACCAGCCACTTGCCATCGGGCGAGTAGCGTGGCGCGTAGTCAAAATCATCCTGGTCGACCGCATAGTCCAACGCCCGCCACTGGCCGCTGGCCAGGTCGAGCACACGGATGCCGCGATGGGCATAGCGGCCCACCATGCTGCCAAAGACCAGGCCACGGCCATCCGGCGTCCAGTCGAAGCTGAGCAGCTCGGTTCCGTCGCAACGGGTCGCCTGGCGCACACCGCCGCCGGTAGCGCTGGCGATCAGCACCTGGCAACCGCCGTCGGCTCCAAAGCGGGCAAAAGCGATCTCGCGCCCGTCCGGTGACCAGCTCGGGAAGCGGTCACTGGCCCCCTTCGGCGGCAGCGCCAGCTGCCGGGCCGGCGCATTGCCCGAGGTCTGCACCTTGATCGCGCCACCACCGGTCCCCGCCATCCTCGTTGGCGCCTTCGTAGGCAACCTGGGAGCCATCCGGCGAAAGCGTGGGATAGGTTTCAAAACCACTGGTGGCGGTGATCAGGCGATAGGGACGCTGCGGGCTGCCGATCACCCGCACGCCGTTCTCGACCGCGGCATCCACCGGTGAACTCGACTCCGGCCCACGCCGGAGCAGCAATGTGGCCATGACCAGCAGCGCGGCCAGCATCATCACCCCCAGCACCCACAACAGCTGGCGGCGCAGCTGGCGCCAGCCACGCCGGCGCGAAGGCGCTGCCGGCACGGCCATCGCCGGAATCACGCCGGCACCGTCCGGCGACGGCATCACGCCCGCAACGGCCACCGCGTCCACTTCCGCCACGGGATCGACGTCGTCCAGCGCCTGCACCGGTACCAGCAGCCGATAACCGCTCTTGGCGATGGTCTCGATGTAGGCCTGGCCGTTGTCGTCGTCGTTGGCGAACGCCTTGCGCAGCTGGGTGACGGCCTGGGTCAGTACGTCATTGGTCGGCAACGTATCGGGCCAGACCTCGGCAAACAGCTCTTCACGGGTGACCACTCGCCCAGGCTGCCGCATCAACACGCGCAGTACGCCCAGCGCTTTCGGCGTCAGCCGCCGGGGACGGCGCGCGCCTTCAACCTCGACCTCACGCGAGGACAAGGTAATGACGCAGTCGCCGACCTGCACTCGGTCGGCCTCAATGGGCGCGAGTTCGCTGCTGTTCATTTTCCGCTATACAGTAGGGACGGGACCTGGGCAGGGCTCACCAGCAATACCGTCCCCACCGTCCCTGGACAGGGTCATCGAAAAGCCAGATTCCGCACAAAGCATCGGCGCATACCGCAAAAACAATAACGCCCCCGGATATTAGCCTAAGCCGGTTACCCCGCCTATGACGGGGTCGACACTCAGGCTCTCTCTCTCGCCGACGCATTCACATAATCTGCATCACTATTCGCGCCCTTTTGGGCGCGAAATTTTTATCTGGCGTTCATTTTCACATGCGCCGAAGCATGGTCAACCCGACCAGACGCGACACCACAAGGCCGATATACATGACGCCTGCGAACTGTTCGAGCATCACCAGGGCCCGTGCCTGCGGGTGCAGCGGCACGACGTCGCTCAATCCAACGCCGGACAACAAGCTGAAGCTCAGATAAAGCAGCTCCATCCAACTGCGCTGATCACCGCCGCTGGCGCCATGGAAACTGCCGGGATACCACTGCTGGCACACCGCGAACGCGAAAGCAAACGCCCAGGCCAGCAGGGTGAAGGTTGCCCCGGCCGCGAACAGTTCGTCGCGGGTGACTTTATGATCCTGCAGCATGTAGGCGATCAACGCGCCCGCCGTATAGAAGTACAGCAGGCTCTCCAGCAGCTGGGCGGTGGTCAGCAGCCCGCTGCGGTCCAGCAGGGCACCGGCCAGTGAGAACACCACCGAGGGAATGGCCAGCAGCAACGCCAGCCAGGTTCCCAGCGGGCTGCGCTGGACCACCCACAGCGCCAGGCCCAGTACCGCCATGCCGAACATGCCCAGCGCTGCACGGCCACCGGCAGTGTCGTCGAGCGCCGGGTACAACAGCACCGCCAGCAGTTGCGCACCCAGCAGCCAGGCCGAGGGGTGGCGGCGGGCGATCGCCAGCCAACGGGTGGTCAGAGCAATGGGCATGGCGTCCTTTCCACGGGGCGATGGCCGGAGCATAGCGGGTAGCGCCGGGCTACGCCCGGCGGCTTTCCGGGACCGATGCGCTCGCCGGGCGGCGCCCGGCGCTACCTGCGCGGCATCACCCCTGGTGGTAGACCTCTGCACCTGCGGCGCGGAATTCGGCGGACTTCTCCTTCATGCCGGCCTCGGCGTAGTCACGCACATCCTGGGTGATCTTCATCGAGCAGAAGTGCGGGCCGCACATCGAGCAGAAGTGGGCCAGCTTGTGCGCATCCTTCGGCAGTGTCTCGTCGTGGAATTCCTTGGCCTTCTCCGGATCCAGCCCGAGATGGAACTGGTCCTCCCAGCGGAACTCGAAGCGCGCCTTGCTCAGTGCATTGTCGCGTACCTGCGCGCCCGGGTGTCCTTTGGCCAGGTCCGCCGCGTGCGCGGCAATGCGGTAAGCCATGATGCCGTCGCGCACGTCCTGGCGGTTGGGCAGGCCGAGGTGCTCCTTCGGCGTCACGTAGCAGAGCATGGCCGTACCGAACCAGCCGATCATCGCCGCACCGATCGCGCTGGTGATGTGGTCGTAGCCCGGCGCGATGTCGGTGGTCAGCGGCCCCAGCGTGTAGAACGGCGCTTCGCCGCACTCACGCAGCTGCTTGTCCATGTTCTCCTTGATCAGCTGCATCGGCACGTGGCCGGGGCCTTCGATCATGGTCTGCACGTCGTGCTTCCAGGCAATCTTCGTCAGCTCGCCCAGCGTCTCCAGTTCACCGAACTGCGCTGCATCGTTGGCATCGGCGATGCAGCCCGGGCGCAGGCCGTCTCCCAGCGAGAAGGTCACGTCGTAGGCCTTCATGATTTCGCAGATCTCTTCGAAATGCGTGTAGAGGAAATTCTCCTTGTGGTGCGCCAGGCACCACTTGGCCATGATCGAGCCACCGCGGCTGACGATGCCGGTGACCCGCTTGGCGGTGAGCGGCACGTAGCGCAGCAGTACGCCGGCGTGGATGGTGAAGTAGTCCACGCCCTGCTCGGCCTGCTCGATCAGCGTGTCGCGGAAGATTTCCCAGGTGAGCGCCTCGGCACGGCCATCGACCTTTTCCAGCGCCTGGTAGATCGGCACGGTACCAATCGCCACCGGCGAGTTGCGGATGATCCATTCACGGGTTTCGTGGATGTGCTTGCCGGTGGACAGGTCCATCACCGTGTCGCCGCCCCAGCGGATCGCCCACACCAGCTTCTCCACTTCCTCGGCGATGCCGGAAGACACGGCGCTGTTGCCGATGTTGGCGTTGATCTTGGTGAGGAAATTGCGGCCGATGATCATCGGCTCGCTTTCCGGATGGTTGATGTTGTTGGGCAGCACCGCACGACCACGGGCGATCTCGTCGCGCACGAACTCAGGGGTGATGATCTTCTGGATCGACGCACCGAACGCTTCGCCCGGGTGCTGCTGCAACAGGCCGGCATCGCGGATCGCGTCCAGCCGCTGGTTCTCGCGGATGGCGACGAATTCCATTTCCGGGGTGATGATGCCGCGCCGCGCGTAGTGCATCTGGGTGACGTTGGCGCCGGAACGCGCACGTCGCGGCAGGCTGCGCGCGGGGAAGCGCACGGCATCGAGCTTCGGGTCATGTTCGCGGTCGCGGCCGAATGAAGAGCTGAGGCCGTCGAGCTGTTCGGTGTCCCCGCGTTCCTCGATCCACGCACGGCGCAATGCCGGCAGGCCCGCGGAAAGATCGACGCGGGCCTGCGGATCGGTGTACGGGCCCGACGTGTCGTAGACCGTCACCGGCGCATTCTCTTCGCCGCCGAACAGCGTGGGCGTGCGGGTCAGCGCGATCTCGCGCATCGGCACCTGCAGGTCCGGGCGCGAACCGGGCACATGGATCTTGCGCGAGCCGGGAATGGGCCGGGTCACCGATTCGGAGAGTTGCTGGGCCTGTTGCTGCAGGGCGGAGAGCTGTGCGTTCATCGGGCATCGTCCAGGAAGGTCAGGGACGAAGCGGCGGCGCACGGCACCCGCGCACGGGCGGTCCTTGGGCGGAGTCCGGGCACGGCTGCATTGCAAAGCTTCCCTACGCCGGTATGAGCCGGATCAGGTTCCAAGGGACTGTCTCAACCGTGGCCACATGGCTCGGTACCCCCGCTTCTTGCTGCGCATTAGAGCATAGACCGCCCGCCTCCGGGGTCGGATCCGCTTTCCCGCGGAACGCGGATCCGACCCCGATCGGCATTCGTTAACGGAACCATGACGCCGCGTTCAGTAACGTGCACGCCCATCGCGTCGCTGAGATCGATGCGTTCCCCGCCGCCTTCGCGGCCCCTGCCCGGCGCGTGCTGCATGCCGCCGGCCCTTCGCTGCAAGCTCTGCTCGCTCCCCTCAATCCCCTTGATCGGAGAAGCTCCTTCATGGTGTTTCGCGTTTCCATCGCGCTGGTTCTGTTGCTGGTGCTGCTGGCCGGCATCGCGCCCGGCCCCTTCAATACCGTTGTGCAGTCCATGCTGGCCGAGGTCATCCGCAGTGTCGGCTGGCTGTACCTGCTGGTGGTGTTCCTGGCGCTGGTGTTCCTGATGTACCTGGCCTTCGGCCGCTTCGGCAACTTGCGCATCGGTGGCGAAGATGCCGAGCCCGAGTTCTCGCGTGCCAGCTGGATGTCGATGCTGTTCGCCGCCGGCATGGGCATCGGCCTGGTGTTCTGGGGCGCGGCCGAGCCGATTTCCCACTTCGCCAAGCCGCCCGAGGGCCTGGCGCCGCAAAGCCTGGATGCGGCGCGCGCATCGATGCGCTATGCGTTCTTCCACTGGGGCCTGCATCCGTGGGCGATCTATGCGCTGATCGGCCTGGCGATGGCCTGGTTCCAGTTCAACCGCAATGGACGCGGCCTGGTCAGCGACATGCTGCAACCGATCATCGGCCGTCACCATCGCGGCTGGATCGGTCGGGTGGTCAACATCGCCGCCGTCGTTGCCACCGCGATCGGTGTCGCTACCACGCTCGGCTTCGGCACCATCCAGATCGCCGCCGGTATCGAACGCGTGTTCGGCGTGCAGGCCACGGTCGCGGTGCAGATGACCATCATCGCCGTCGCCTTCGTGCTGTACATGGCCTCCACCGCCAGCGGCGTGGAGCGCGGGGTGAAATGGCTGTCCAACTTCAACCTGGCGTTGGCTGCGCTGCTGGCAGCCATCCTGCTGGTGCTTGGACCGACCGGCTTCATCTTCGATACGTTCACCACCACGCTGGGCTCCTACCTCAACCAGCTGGTGACGATGAGCCTGCGCATGTCACCTTTCTCCGGCAGCACCTGGGTGGCGGACTGGACGATCTTCTACTGGGCCTGGTGGATCTCGTGGGCACCGTTCGTGGGATCGTTCATCGCGCGCATCTCGCGCGGCCGCAGCGTGCGCGAGTTCGTGATCGGCGTAGTGCTCGCGCCGACGCTGCTGGGCTTCTTCTGGTTCGCGGTGTTCGGCGGCACCGCGCTGTGGGCACAGATCTTCGGCCACGCCGATCTGGTGCAGGCGCTGGGCAATGGCTACGAAACGGTGCTGTTCACGCTGTTCGACAGCATGCCGCTACCGCTGTTGCTGTCGTGCATCGCGCTGGTGCTGCTGATGATCTTCTTCGTGACTTCGGCCGATTCGGCGGTACTGGTGCTGGCCAGCATGTCCACCGACGAGGCTGGCGACCCACCGTTGAAGCGCAAGCTGGCCTGGGGCATTGCGGTGGCATTGATCGCAGCGGCGTTGCTGCTGGCCGGTGGACTGGACGCGCTGCAGGGCATGATCACGATTGCCGCGCTACCGTTTGCCTTGCTGATGGTGCTGGTGATGGTGTCGCTGTACCGGGTGCTGGACCAGGAGTACACGCGCGAGCGGCGGCAGGCGCAGCGCCAGCGGCACATGATTGACGCGTGGATCGCACGCGAGATGGCGGCGCAGGAGGAGACCCAGGCGGGGGCGGCGCGCGCGCAGGATCGGGATTGAGGGTGTTTTGCAGCCTGCGGCTGCACCGCTTCTTTCAAGCAAGTGCAAGTGCAGAAGCCAAGGCGGCTCTGGGTTTCTGCTGGTTGGGGGAGCGGTGTGGGTGGGCAGGACACGCCGTAAACCCATCCCTGGGGGCTCGATGGCGCCATTCATGGCGCCAACGGTCCTGCCAACCCACACCGCTCCCCCCGACAGATTCCCGGTGACGGTTGGTCCATCCACGCGATGCGTGGATGGGGTGTATCGGAAAACAAGAAGGGGCCGGATCCGTTTTCCTTTGGAAAAACGGATCCGGCCCCAACCCACAGCGCGCGGCTGTTGCTGTTGCCTTTGCTTTTGATCTTTTTCTTCTTCTTCCTGCGGTGGCGGCCGCAGGAAACTGTCAGGGGCCGGGCGGGTGGGCTGGGCGGGGGTGTCCGCGGCATGGATGCCGCGGCCAAGCCTACAAGGACGTACTTGCGGCGTCCCCCGACCAGCCCACCCGCCCGGCCCAATCACATGATCCCGCTTTCCGGAACCCACCGCAGAGGGGGCTGAGCCCGGTGGCCGGGAAACCTCAATACCCCGCCGCCTGCCCATCCTTGCGACTCTCCGACGCGCCGTAATACACGCCGGTTTCCGGATCACGCATGATCGCCTGGTACCCACCATACGGACCATCGGCGAACACGATGCGATGCCCCTTGCGCATCAGCGCGCGCACGGTCTCGTACGGGAAGCCGGTTTCCAGATTCACTTCGCCACCGTCGGTCATCGCCATCGCCTGCCCGGTCGGCTCGGTGGAACCTTCGTGCTGGATGCGCGGTGCGTCGCCGGCTTCCTGCAGGTTCATCCCGAAGTCCACCAGGTTCATCACGATCTGCGCGTGGCCCTGCGGCTGCATCGCGCCGCCCATCACGCCGAAGCTGGCGTACGGCTTGCCACCCTTGGTGATGAAGGCCGGAATGATGGTCTGGAACGGGCGCTTGCCCGGCGCATAACCGTTCGGATGATTCTTCTGCAGCACGAACATCTCGCCACGGTCCTGCAGGATGAAGCCCAGCCCCGGCGGCGCCATGCCACTGCCCATGCCACGGTAGTTGGACTGGATCAGCGACACCATCATGCCGTCGGCGTCGGCCACGGTCATGTAGATCGTATCGCCCTCCTCCAGCTGCTTCGGTGTGCCCGGCTGTACTTCCTTCAAGGCCTTGTCCATCGAGATCAGCGCGCGACGCTGAGCCGCGTACTCCTTGGAGATCAGTTTCTGCACCGGTGCCGGCTGGAACGCCATGTCAGCGTAGAAACGCGCACGGTCGGCGAAGGCCAGCTTCTTCGCTTCCACGAACAGATGCACATGCTCGGGTGAGCCGAACGGAATCTTTGAAAAGTCGTAGCCTTCCAGCACGTTGAGAATCTGCAGCGCAGCGATGCCCTGGCTGTTCGGTGGCAGCTCCCACACGTCGTAGCCACGGTAGTTGCTACTGACCGGTTCGACCCACTCGCCATGGTGATCAGCCATGTCCTGGTAGCTCAGGTAGCCGCCGTTGGCCTTGAAGTAATCGCCGATGGTGTGGGCGATCTCGCCCTTGTAGAAGGCATCGCGGCCGCCATCTGCAATCTTCTGCAGAGTGCTGGCCAGGTTCGGGTTCTTCCACATCTCGCCCTTGCGCGGAGCGTGGCCGTTGATCGTGAACTGTTCCTTGAAGCCTGGGTACTGCGACAGCTTGGGCACCGAGCGGTCCCAGTAGTAGGCGATCACTTCGGCCACCGGGTGCCCTTCGCGGGCGTAACGGATGGCGGGGGCCAGGTTGTCGGCCATCGGCTTCCGGCCAAAGCGGTCGTGCAGGGCGAACCAACCATCGACCGCGCCGGGCACCGACACCGGCAGCGGGCCGGTGGCCGGGATGTCCTTCAGGCCGCGGCGCTGGAGCTCAGCCAGGGTCAGCGATTTCGGCGAGCGGCCCGAACCGTTGTAGCCATAGAGCTTCTGCGTCTTCGGGTCCCAGACGATGGCGAACAGGTCGCCGCCGATGCCGTTGCCGGTGGGTTCCATCAGGCCGAGCGCGGCGTTGGCGGCAATCGCCGCGTCCACTGCCGAACCGCCGCCCTTCATCACGTCCAGCGCGATCTGGGTGGCCAGCGGCTGCGAGGTCGCGGCCATCGCGTGCGGGGCGATCACCTCCGAACGGGTGGCGAAGGTCTGGCCGGTGATGCGGTCGGCGGCGAAGGACAGTGCAGGCACCGCGGCGAGCACGGCGGCGGCGAGCAGGGAACGGGCAAGGCGTCGGGACACGGTCGGGTTCCGATGGAAGGGTGGTTCCCCGATCTTCGCCGCTGTGGCCTTCACGCGGTATCGGGCAGAGGTCATGGGCGATGGTCTTTCGGTGGGTGCGGACCCAGATCCACATCCACCAGGGCGACAACAGCCCGGAATCCGCGCAAAAAGCGCACTGAAAGGAGTGAATTCGGGTTCACCGAAACACTTTCAGCAGCAACCATCCTTGTGCCGCAAGCGATTGCGCTGGATGCAGCGGAAACCGAGAAAAAATCTGCCGCCAGGGTTGACACTGCCGAAATGGCTGTGTTTCTCTCGATCACATGTTGCATCACAACACGCCACCGCGAACCCACATTGAAGCCGCCGACACCGGCGCCGCCTCGCAGCGTTCGATTCTTGTGCTCGTACTTATTACCCAACCAACAGGTGCGGGACGAGCCAGCGTGTAAGCAACAAACACACCGGAACTCATTAAAACCCGCACCTGCCCCGGTGCGGGTTTTTTAATTTCAGGACCTGGTTTCAGACGCAACCACCATGAACAACGCCAACTTCAAAACCTGGACCAGCACCGCCACGACGCCTCGTGGTGGCTGTGCCTGTGCGACGCATGGCGCCTCCCCCACCGCTTTCCCCTGACCGGCCGGCACGTCACCTCGACGACCGGCCGTTCTTTTTTCTTCCCACCGCAAGGAACCTCCCCCATGAGCACCAACGACCTGCCCCAGACCAAGATCGCCGTCATCGGCTACGGCAGCCAGGGCCGCGCCCACGCGCTGAACCTGCGCGAATCCGGCTTCGACGTGGTGGTAGGCCTGCGTCCGGGCGGCCCCACCGAGGTCAAGGCGCAGGCCGATGGCTTCACCGTCAAGGCACCGGCCGAAGCCGTGAAGGATGCCGACCTGGTCGCCGTGCTGACCCCGGACATGGTGCAGAAGAAGCTGTACGACGACGTGCTGGCGCCGAACATGAAGCAGGGTGCGGTGCTGCTGTTCGCGCACGGCCTGAACGTGCACTTCGACATGATCAAGCCGCGCGAGGACCTCGACGTGGTGCTGGTCGCACCCAAGGGCCCCGGCGCGCTGGTGCGCCGCGAGTATGAAATCGGCCGTGGCGTGCCGTGCATCTGGGCGGTCTACCAGGACAAGAGCGGCAAGGCGGCCGAGTACGCCCTGGCCTATGCCGGTGGCCTCGGCGGTGCCCGCGCCAACCTGATCCAGACCACGTTCAAGGAAGAAACCGAGACCGATCTGTTCGGCGAGCAGGCGGTGCTGTGCGGCGGCGCTTCGGCGCTGGTGCAGGCCGGTTTCGAGACCCTGGTCGAAGCCGGTTACCAGCCGGAGATCGCCTACTACGAAGTGCTGCACGAGCTGAAGCTGATCGTGGACCTGTTCTACGAAGGTGGCATCTCGCGCATGCTGGAATTCATCTCCGAAACCGCGCAGTACGGTGACTACGTGAGCGGCCCGCGGGTGATCGACGCCGGCACCAAGGCGCGCATGAAGGAAGTGCTGAAGGACATCCAGGACGGTACTTTCACCAAGAACTGGGTGGCCGAGTACGAAGCGGGCCTGCCGAACTACAACAGGTTCAAGCAGGCCGACCTGGAGCACCCGATCGAGAAGGTAGGCAAGGAACTGCGCGCCAAGATGGTCTGGTTGCAAGGACAGGCCGCGTAACCACGCGGCCTCCCCCACCCGCTCTGCAAGGTCCCCCATGAACTCTCCCACACACCGCAGCGCGCCGCCCAACGGCGCGCGCTGGCTGACCCAGGCGCTGGAGGCCGAGGGTGTCCGTACACTGTTCGGCTATCCCGGCGGCACCATCATGCCGTTCTATGACGCGCTGGTGGATTCGTCGCTGAAGCACATCCTGGTGCGCCATGAGCAGGGCGCGGCGCTGGCCGCCAATGGCTTTGCCCGCGCCAGCAACCAGGTGGGCGTCTGCGTGGCCACCTCCGGCCCGGGCGCCTCCAACCTGGTCACCGGCATTGCCGACGCGATGCTGGATTCGGTGCCGATGGTCTGCATCACCGGCCAGGTCGGCACCCCGCTGCTGGGCACCGATGCCTTCCAGGAGCTGGATGTGTTCGGCCTGACGATGCCGATCGTCAAGCACAGCTGGCTGGTGCGCAGCGTCGATGACCTGCCGCGCGTGGTGGCCGACGCCTTCCGCATCGCGCGCGAAGGCCGCCCCGGCCCAGTGCTGATCGATCTGCCCAAGGACGTGCAGTTGGCCGATGCCAGCCATCTGCCAGCGCACGTGCCGAGCAGCGTCGAACCGCCGCCGTCGCCGGCCGAGGCCGCCATCGCCGAGGCCATCGCCGCACTGGCGGCCGCCGAGAAGCCGGTGGTCTACGCCGGTGGCGGCATCGCGCTTGGCGATGCGGTGCAGGACCTGCGCGATTTCGTCGAGGCCAGCGCCATCCCCACGGTGATGACCCTGCGCGGGCTGGGCGCACTGCCAGCCAACCACCCGCAGTCGCTGGGCATGCTGGGCATGCACGGCACCCGCGCGGCCAACATGGCGGTGCAGGAAAGCGACCTGCTGCTGGTGCTGGGTGCACGCTTCGACGATCGTGCCACCGGCAAGCTGGCCGAATTCGCACCGTTCGCCCGTGTCGTCCACATTGATGCCGACGCCTACGAGATCTCCAAGCTGCGCAGCGCCGATGTCGCTGTGCCTGGCAATGTCGGCCATGCCATCCGCGCCCTGCGTGCGGCCTTCCCCTCCCCCAAGGCCCACCAGGACGCATGGCGCAGGCGCTGTGCACAGCATCGCGATCGTTTCGCAGCGCGCTACGACGCACCGGGCCAGCACATCTACGCCCCGGCGCTGCTGAAGCGCCTGAGCGAACTGGCACCGGCCGATGCGGTGATCGCCTGCGATGTCGGCCAACACCAGATGTGGGTGGCGCAGCACTGCCGCTTCAACCACCCGCGCAACCACCTGACCAGTGGCGCGCTGGGCACCATGGGCTTCGGCCTGCCGGCCGCAATGGGCGCGCAGTTCGCCTGCCCGGACCGCACCGTGGTGCTGGTCTCCGGTGATGGCAGCTTCATGATGAACGTGCAGGAGCTGGCCACCATCGCGCGCTGCCGCCTGCCGGTGAAGATCGTGCTGCTGGACAACAGTTCGCTGGGCATGGTGCGGCAGTGGCAGGAGCTGTTCTTCGCCGAGCGTTACAGCGAGATCGACCTGTCCGACAACCCGGACTTCGTGGCGCTGGCGCAGGTGTTCGGCATTGCCGCGACCCGCATCGATGCACGCGATGACGTCGAGGGTGGGCTGGCCGCGCTGCTGGCCGAGCCGGGCCCGGCGCTGCTGCACGTGGCCATCGATGCACGCGCCAACGTGTGGCCGCTGGTGCCACCGAACACCGCCAACAGCACGATGCTGGAAAGCAACCCTGCCCACGCCCGCCAGGAGACCCCCAATGCACTACCGGCTTGACCTGGTGCTGCACCCGGCCGAAGGCGCGCTGCTGCGCGTGATCGGCATGGCCGAGCGTCGCGGCTTCGCGCCGCGCGCGATCAGCGGTGCGCCGGTGGCCGCCGACGACGGCCGCTGGCACCTGCAGCTGGTCGTCGATGGCCAGCGCCCGGCGGAAACGCTGTGCCGGCAGATCGAGAAGATCTACGACTGCGTGTCCGTGCAGGTCACCGCCGTGGAAGGAGTATCGCCATGAACACCCGTACCGTAGCGACCACGGTGCCGGTACGGAGGCGTCTTCTTCGCCGCCCGCGCCCGCATGCGGCGGTCGACCGCACCCCGCTGGTGGCCCATGCCGGCCGCTGATGCCAGCCAGGAAAGCGATGTCGGCGACGTAAGCGTCGCCGACGTCCTGGCCGCGCAGGCCCGCCTGCGCCGCTTCCTGCCGCCCACTCCACTGCACCATGCCGAGCGCTTCGGCACCTGGCTGAAGCTGGAGAACCTGCAGCGCACCGGTTCCTACAAGGTGCGCGGCGCACTGAATGCTCTGCTGGCCGGCCGCGAGCGCGGCGACACCCGGCCGGTGATCTGCGCCTCGGCCGGCAACCATGCCCAGGGCGTGGCCTGGGCCGCCTATCGTCTGGACGTACCGGCCATCACGGTGATGCCGCATGGCGCGCCCGCCACCAAGATCGCCGGCGTCGCCCATTGGGGTGCGACCGTGCGCCAGCACGGCAACAGCTACGACGAGGCCTACGCCTTCGCGGTCGAGCTGGCGCAGCGCCACGGCTACCGCTTCCTGTCCGCGTTCGATGATGCCGACGTGATCGCCGGCCAGGGCACGGTCGGCATCGAGCTGGCCGCACACGCACCGGACGTGGTGATCGTACCGATCGGCGGCGGTGGCCTGGCCTCCGGCGTTGCGTTGGCGCTGAAATCACAGGGCGTGCGCGTGGTTGGTGCACAGGTGGAAGGCGTTGACTCGATGGCGCGCGCGATCCGTGGCGATGTCCGCGAGATCGCCCCTGTCGCCTCGCTGGCCGACGGTGTGCGGGTGAAGATCCCCGGCTTCCTGACACGCCGCCTGTGCTCCTCGCTGCTGGACGATGTGGTGATCGTGCGCGAAGCCGAGCTGCGCGAAACCCTGGTGCGGCTGGCGCTGGAGGAACACATCATCGCCGAGGGCGCCGGTGCGCTGGCGCTGGCCGCCGGCCGCCGCGTCGCCGGCCGCCGCAAGTGCGCGGTGGTCTCCGGCGGCAACATCGATGCCGGCGTGCTGGCCGGCCTGCTTACCGACATCCGGCCGCGCCCGCCACGCAAACCGCGGCGACGGCGCAGCGAAACACCCCGCTCGCCCGCGAGGGCCAGCGCGCCGTCCTCCCCCACTTCTTCCCCTTCCCACCTGCAAGCCGCAACGCCCGCTGTCGAGGAGATTTCCCTGTGACCACCATCGAACGAATTACCACCCCGCGCATCCGCATCTTCGACACCACCCTGCGTGACGGCGAGCAGTCCCCCGGCTGCAGCATGAGCCCGCCGCAGAAGCTGGTGATGGCGCGTGCGCTGGACGAACTGGGCGTGGACATCATCGAGACCGGTTTCCCGGCCAGCTCGCAGTCCGACCGCGAGGCGATGGCACTGATCGGCCGCGAACTGCGCCGCCCGAGCCTGAGCCTGGCGGTGCTGTCGCGCTGCCTGCAGGCCGACATCGAAACTTCCGCACGTGCGCTGGAAGCGGCCGCCAATCCGCGCCTGCACGTGTTCCTGTCGACCAGCCCGCTGCACCGCGAGCACAAGCTGCGCATGACCCGCGAGCAGGTACTGGAGTCGGTACGCAAGCACGTAGCGCTGGCGCGTTCCTACATCGACGACGTCGAATTCTCGGCCGAGGATGCCACCCGTACCGAGCTGGATTACCTGATCGAAGTTTCGCGCGTGGCGATCGCCGCCGGCGCCACCACCATCAACCTGCCCGACACCGTCGGCTTCACCACGCCGGAGGAAATCCGCGCGATGTTCCAGCAGGTCATCGCCGGCGTGGCCGACGTGCCCAATGCCGCCAACGTGATCTTCAGCGCGCACTGCCACAACGACCTGGGCCTGGCCGTGGCCAACTCGCTGGCCGCCATCGAAGGGGGCGCGCGACAGGTCGAGTGCACCATCAACGGCATCGGTGAACGCGCCGGCAACTGCTCGCTGGAAGAAATCGCCATGGTGCTGAAGGTTCGCCAGGCCTTCTACGAGCAGGACAGTGCGATCAACACCCCGCGCATCGTCGGCACCTCGCAGCTGCTGCAGCGCCTGGTCGGCATGCCGGTACAGCGCAACAAGGCGATCGTCGGCGCCAATGCCTTCGCCCACGAATCGGGCATCCACCAGCACGGCATGCTGCGCCACCGCGGCACCTACGAAATCATGCGTCCGGAAGACGTGGGCTGGGAAGACTCGCAGATGGTGCTGGGCCGCCACAGTGGGCGCGCCGCTGTTGAAGCGCGCCTGCGCGCGCTGGGCTTCTGGCTGGACGAGGATGAACTGAAGCTGGTGTTCGAGCAGTTCAAGGGCCTGTGCGAACAGCAGCGCGTGGTCACCGATGCCGACCTGCAGACGCTGATGCAGGGCGGTTCCAACGCACAGGGCTACCGCCTGGCGTCGATGACCATCAGCGATGTCGGCAGCCGCGCCAACGCGCTGGTTGAACTGTCCGACCCGGATGGCAACCGCGTGGCCGAAACCGCACAGGGCGACGGCCCGGTCGATGCGCTGTTCGGCGCACTGTCGGCCGCCACCGGCGTGCAGCTGATGCTGGACAGCTATCACGTACACAGCGTCGGCATCGGCGCCGACGCGCGTGGCGAAGCCAACCTGAGCGTGCGCCACGAGGGCGTGGAGTACGACGGCACCGGCACCAGCAAGGACATCATCGAAGCCTCCGCGCTGGCCTGGCTGGATGTTGCCAACCGTCTGCTGCGCCAGCGCCACGCCGCCGCCCACAGCAGCACCGACGTTGCCACCCCCGCCACCGCCTGAGGAAGCCGAGATGAGCGCCTTCGACACCCCCGCCCCGACCAGCGCCGCTGGCCAGCAGTGGAACGCCCAGGACTATGCGATTGATGCCGGCTTCGTGCCGCTGCTCGGCGGCGCGGTGGCGCGCCTGCTCGATCCGCGCGCCGGTGAGCGCATCCTCGACCTGGGCTGTGGCGATGGCGTACTCAGCACCGAGCTGGCGCTGAACGGTGCACGCATCCACGGTGTGGATGCCTCGCCGGAACTGGTGATCGCCGCCCGCGCACGCGGTGTCGACGCGCAGGTGATGGACGGCCACGCGCTGTCGTTCGACAGCGAGTTCGATGCAGTATTCAGCAACGCGGCACTGCACTGGATGGGCAATCCCGACCAGGTGCTGGAAGGCGTGCGCCGCGCCCTGCGCCCCGGCGGCCGCTTCGTCGCCGAGTTCGGCGGCCATGGCAACGTGGCCACGATCATCGCCGCGCTGCAGGCCGCACGCGTGGCTCACGGCCATGGCGCCAGCGCCTTCCAGTGGTACTTCCCGACGGCCGATGCCTACGCTGACCGCCTGCGCCAGCATGGCTTCCAGGTGCAGCTGATCGAATGCACGCCGCGCCCCACCGCGCTGCCGACCGGCGTGGCCGGCTGGTTGCGCGTGTTCGCCGCGCCGCTGCTGGATGACCTGCCCAGCGAGGTCCGCGCCACCGTGCGCGATGCCGCCGCTGCACTGCTGGCCGATCTGCCGCGCAACGCCGCCGGCCAGCCGCTGGCCGACTACGTGCGGCTGCGGGTGCTCGCCCGTCGCCGCTGACTCGACACTTTTCGCTATCTTTTCTGATGTCCGCACCTTCGTACTTCTGCCAGGCACACGCATGACTTCCGCACCCCGCACCCTGTACGACAAACTGTGGGACGCCCACGTGGTGGTTCCCGAATCCGACAGCGCCCCCGCCGTGCTGTACATCGACCTGCACCTGATCCACGAGGTCACCTCACCGCAGGCCTTCACCGAACTGCGCGAACGCGGCCTGTCGCCGCGCCGGCCGGACCGCACCAAGGCAACGATGGACCATTCCACCCCGACTCTGCCGGCCGGTGCCGACGGCACGCTGCCCTATGCCAGCGCCGCCTCCGAGGAACAGGTCGCCACGCTGGCACGCAACTGCGCCGAGCACGGCATCGAGCTGTTCGACATGGCTTCGGACAACCGCGGCATCGTCCACGTGATCGCGCCGGAACAGGGCTTCACGCAGCCGGGCATGACCATCGTCTGCGGCGACAGCCACACCTCCACCCATGGTGCCTTCGGTTCGCTGGCCTTCGGCATCGGCACCAGCGAAGTCGGCCACGTGCTGGCCACGCAGTGCCTGCTGCAGCGCAAGGCGAAGACCTTTGCCATCACCGTCGATGGCCCACTGGCGCCGGGCGTGGGCGCCAAGGACGTGGTGCTGCACATCATCGGCGTGATCGGCGTCAACGGTGGCACCGGCCACGTCATCGAGTTCCGTGGCAGCACCATCGAAGCGATGGACATGGAACAGCGCATGACCCTGTGCAACATGTCGATCGAGGCCGGCGCGCGTGCCGGCATGGTCGCCCCGGACCAGGTCACCTTCGACTTCGTGGCCAATACCCCGCGTGGCCCCAAGGGTGCCGAGTTCGACGCCGCCGTCGCACGCTGGCAGCAGCTGCGCAGCGATGACGGCGCACGCTTCGACAGCGAAGTACGCATCGACGCCGCCGACATCCGCCCGACCCTGACCTGGGGCACGCATCCGGGTACCGCCATCGCGGTGGATGCGCCGATTCCCGCCGCCAACGATGCGGCCGCGCAGAAGGGCCTGGACTACATGCACTTCCAGGCGGGCAAGGCACTGGCCGGTACGCCGGTGGACGTGGTGTTCGTCGGTTCGTGCACCAATGGCCGCCTGAGCGACATGCGCGAAGTCGCGCAGGTCCTGCGCGGCCGCCGCGTCGCCGAGCGGGTACGCATGCTGGTGGTACCGGGCTCGGAGATCGTCAAGCGCGAGGCCGAGGCCGAAGGCATCCATGAGATCGTGCGCGCGGCCGGTGCCGAATGGCGCGAGCCCGGTTGCTCGATGTGCATCGCCATGAACGGCGATCTGGTCGCGCCCGGTCAGCTGGCCGTGAGCACCAGCAACCGCAATTTCGAGGGCCGCCAAGGCCCCGGTTCACGTACGCTGCTGGCCTCGCCGATGAGCGCGGCGTGGGCCGCCGTGAACGGGCACGTTGCCGATACCCGCGAACTGTTCGCACAGGAGGTAGCGTAATGGCCGGTTTCCGTACCTTGACCTCGTCCAGCGTGGTGCTGGCACAGACCAACATCGACACCGACCAGATCATCCCGGCACGGTTCCTGTCGACCACCGAACGCGCTGGTCTCGGCCGCAACGCCTTCAATGACTGGCGCTGGCAGGCCGATGGTTCGCCGGTGGCCGACTTCGCCTTCAACCAGCCTCGCAATGCTGGTCGCAGCATCCTGCTGGCGGGCCGCAATTTCGGCTGTGGTTCTTCGCGCGAGCATGCCCCGTGGGCGCTGACCGACCTCGGCCTGCGCGCCATCGTCAGCAGCGAGATCGCCGACATCTTCCGCGGCAACGCGCTGAAGAACGGCCTGCTGCCGATCGTGCTGGACGAGGCCGACGTACAGACGCTGATGCAGCGCCCGGATGATGAGCTGACCATCGATGTGGCCGCGCGCGAACTGCGCACCCCGGATGGCCGCGTCTATTCCTTCCCGCTGGATGGCTTCTCGCAGACCTGCCTGCTGGAAGGTGTCGACCAGTTGGGGTATCTGTTGGGCCGTGTCCCTGAAATCGAACGTTACGAGAGTGAGCATGCACGCTGAAATTGTTGTCCTGCCCGGTGATGGCATCGGCCCGGAAGTGGCCGCCGCCGCGGTTGCCGTCCTGAAGTCCGTCGCCGAACGCTTCAACCACACCTTCACTTTCAGCGAGCACGATATCGGCGGCATCGCCATCGACCGCCATGGCGAGCCGCTGCCTGCCTCGACGCTGGCCGCCTGCCAGGCCGCCAATGCGGTACTGCTGGGCGCGGTCGGTGGCCCTAAGTGGTCCGACCCGAACGCCAAGGTGCGCCCGGAACAGGGTCTGCTGGCGATCCGCAAGGCGCTGGGCCTGTACGCCAACCTGCGCCCGGTGCGCACCCATGAAGCCGCGCTGCACGCCTCGCCGATCAAGGCAGAGCTGCTGCAGGGCGTGGACTTCGTGGTGGTGCGCGAGCTGACCGGCGGCATCTACTTCGGCGACAAGACCCGCGACGCCGACAGCGCCAGCGACCTGTGCCGCTACTCCGTGACCGAGATCGAGCGCGTGCTGCGCAGCGCCTTCCGCCTGGCACAGCAGCGTCGCGGCAAGGTCACCTCGGTGGACAAGGCCAACGTGCTGGAGACCTCGCGCCTGTGGCGTGACGTGGCCGCGCGCATCGGCCGCGAGGAATTCCCGGACGTTGCGCTGGAGCACCAGCTTGTCGATTCGATGGCCATGCACCTGCTGGCCAAGCCGCGCGAGTACGACGTGATCGTGACCGAGAACATGTTCGGCGACATCCTCACCGACGAAGCCTCGATGCTGGCCGGATCACTGGGCCTGCTGCCGTCGGCTTCGCTGGGCGAGCCGGGTGCGGTCGGTATCTACGAGCCGATCCATGGTTCGGCACCGGACATCGCCGGCAAGGGCATCGCCAATCCGTACGCAACGATCTTCAGCGCGGCGATGCTGCTGCGCCATTCGCTGGGGCTGGAGGCTGAAGCTGCGTCGGTGGAAGCGGCGGTGCATGCCGTGCTGGACGACGGTGTGTTCACCGCCGACCTGGCCGCCAAGGGCCAGGCGGTGAGCACGGCAGCCGCCACCGACGCGGTGCTGGCAAAGCTGCGCTGACCCATCGGGCAACACCTGTAGAGCCGAGCCATGCTCGGCTCATTCAACAGCAGTCGAGCATCGCTCGACTCTACAGGTAGCCGGCAGCCAGGCCATGCGTGGCTGCCTTACTTGGTGGTGTACCCACCATTGACCAGAATCGTCTGCCCGGTCATCCACCAGCCATCGGTCACCAGGAAGCGGATCCACGGCACGATATCGGCGATGTCGGTCAGGCCGGTGCGGGTGAACGCCGACAGCGCCGCCGCGGTCTTGTGGTACGCCTGCGCATCGGCACTCTCGGCCGGGTAGAAGAACGGCGTATCCATCGGCCCCGGCCCGATCGCGGTCACCGAGATGCCGCGCTCACCAAACTCCTTCGACGCCGCACGGGTGAAATGCTCGACCGGTGCCTTGGTGCCGGCGTAGCTGGAGTAGAACGGTGTGTAGGCACCCAACAGCGAGGTGACCAGGGTGCAGATGCGGCCACCGTCGTTGACGTGGCGCCCCGCCTCCTTGAGGAAGAAGAACGCTGCCTTGGCGTTGACCGCGCTCATCTCGTCGTACTCGGCTTCATTGATCTCCAGCAGCGGCTTCTTCAGCACCTTGCCCACGGTGTTGATGGCAATGTCGGGACGGCCAACCGAGGCCACGGCATCGGCGAACAGGCGCTCCATCGCTGCCGCCGACGTCAGGTCGCCCTGCAGGGCCACCGCCTTGCTGCCGGCGGCCTGCACCGCAGCGACGGTCGCCTCTGCATCGGCGTGGGTGGCGGCACTGTTGTAGTGAACCACGATGGCCTTGGCGCCTTGTGCGGCGAAGTCGCGGGCGATCAGTCCGCCCAGGTTCTTGGCGCCACCGGCAATCAGCACGGTCTTGCCCTTGAGGGAATGGTCGGTCATGGCTTCGATCTCGGGAGGGGGCTGCCCGGGGTGGCAACCCTGCCCTGACGACGATATCGTGCAGAAAATACGGATAAAGCCCACCACATTGACTTAACTTTCCAGAGCCAGCGAACAATGGACCGGATCGATCGCTTCCGCATCTTCACCCGGGTGGTGGAGTGCGCCAGCTTCACCCGCGCTGCCGACCAGCTCGGCCTGCCCCGCTCCACCGTCTCGGCAGCCATTGCGGAGCTGGAACAGCGGCTTGGCACCCGCCTGCTGCAGCGCTCGACCCGCCGGGTGTCCACCACCCATGATGGCGACGTGTTCCATGCGCGCTGCCTGCGCCTGATCGCCGAAGTCGAAGACGCCGAATCGCTGTTCCGGCAGGACGATGCGCAGCCGGTGGGCCTGCTGAAGATCGACGTGCCCAGCCGCATCGGCCGCCGAATCATCGCCCCTTCCCTTCCGGATTTCTTCGCGCGCCATCCGCAGGTGGAAGTGGATCTGGGCATGACCGACCGCGCGGTGAACCTGATCGAAGACGGTTGCGATGCGGTGTTGCGTGTCGGCCAGCTGGGGGATTCCAGTCTGGTGGCGCGCACGCTGGGCCAGCTCGACTTCGTCAACGTCGCCGCGCCGGCGTACCTGCGTGAACACGGCATGCCGCAGCAGCCTGCCGACCTGCAGCAGCACCGTGCAGTGAACTACGCCTCGCCGACCACGGCACGGGTGGAACCGTGGGAGTGGCAGGAGGGCGCGCAGCTACGCACATTGCCGATGCCCGGCTGGGTGCGGGTGAACAGCGCAGAAGCGTCGATCGCGTGCTGCGTGGCCGGGCTGGGGTTGCTGCAGATTCCGCGCTACGACGTGCAGGCGGAACTGCAATCCGGCGAACTGGTGGAAGTGATGCCGCAGTACGTGGCACAACCGCTGCCGGTGACCCTGCTGCTGCCGCATCGGCAGCACCGCGCACAACGTGTACAGGTGTTCATCGAATGGCTGCTGCCGGTGCTTCGAAACGGCCTGCGATTGCGGTAGATCCACGCCATGCGTGGATGCTTCTGTAGCGTCGAGCCATGCTCGACTCATCCCACCATCATGCGAAGAGCAGCCGAGCATGGCTCGGCTCTACAGAAAGCAGATCCCGCGATCAGATCACTCCACGCCATGCGTGGATGCTTCTGTAGAGTCGAGCCATGCTCGACTCATTCCATCATCGTGCGAAGAGCAGCCGAGCATGGCTCGGCTCTACAGAAAGCAGATCCCGCGATCAGATCACTCCACGCCATGCGTGGATGCTTCTGTAGCGTCGAGCCATGCTCGACTCATCCCACCATCATGCGAAGAGCAGCCGAGCATGGCTCGGCTCTACAGAAAGCAGATCCCGCGAGCAGATCACTCCGCGCCATGCGTGGATGCAAAGCGCAGTGCCAACCCAGGTTGGCACCTACCAGAGGCGGTGGCCGTAGAACCCGGGGTGTTACGCCCCGGATTCGTCCGGCTTGACCCGGAACCACGCCGCGTACAGGGCCGGCAGGAACACCAGGGTCAGCACCGTGCCGACGATCAGGCCGCCCATGATCGAGATCGCCATCGAGCCGTAGAACGCACTGCGCGACAGCGGAATCATCGCCAGCACCGCTGCCAGCGCGGTCAGCACGATCGGGCGGAAGCGGCGCACCGTGGCGTCGATGATCGAATGCCAGCGGTCATGGCCCGCATCGATGTCCTGCTGGATCTGGTCGATCAGGATCACCGAGTTGCGCATGATCATGCCGGCCAGCGCAATCGTACCCAGCAGTGCCACGAAGCCGAACGGCGCGCGGAACAGCAGCAGGAACAATGTCGCGCCGATGATGCCCAGCGGCGCGGTCACCAGCACCATCGCCGCGCGCGAGAAGCTGCGCAGCTGCAGCATCAGCAACGTGGCCACCACCACCAGGAACAGCGGCATGCCGGCCTTGATCGAGTTCTGGCCGCGGGCCGAATCCTCCACCGTACCTCCGGTCTCCAGCAGGTAGCCGCTGGGCAGCTCCGCACGGATGCCGTCCAGCGTCGGCAGGATCTGGTGCACCACGTCCAGCGGCTGCATGCCATCGCTGATGTCGGCACGCACGGTGACCGTCGGCAGGCGGTTGCGGTGCCAGATGATGCCGTCCTCGAAGCCGTACTCCATCGTCGCCACCTGCGACAGCGTGATGCTGCCGCCGTTGGCGGTGGGCATCGACAGGCTCGACAGCAGCTCAAGCTGGTTGCGCTCATCGGCCGGACCACGCAGCAGCATCTCGATCTGGCGGTTCCCTTCGCGGTACACGCTCACCGACTGCCCGGCCAGCGAACTGGACAGGAACTGGCTGACCTGGGCGCTGCTCACGCCCAGCGCGCGGGCGCGCTCCTGGTCGATCACCAGCCGCACCACCTTGCTCGGCTCGCTCCAGTCCAGGTTGACGTTCATCACGTGCGGGTTCCCGCGCACCTTGGCTTCGACCTGGCGTGCGATCGCCTGCACCTTCTCGATGTGCTCACCGGAAATGCGCATCTGCACCGGATAGCCGACCGGCGGGCCGTTCTCCAGGCGGGTCACGCGCATCTGCACGTCCGGGAACTTCGGGATCACCTCATGCAGCAGCCAGTCGCGGGTGCTCTCTCGCGACTTGATGTCCTTGGCCAGCACCACGAACTGGGCGAAATTGGTTGCCGGCAGCTGCTGGTCCAGTGGCAGGTAGAAGCGCGGCGAACCGGTGCCCACGTAGGACACGTAGTTGGCGATGCCCTCGCGGCTGGACAGCAGTTTCTCCAGCTTCTCGGCCTGGGCCTGGGTCGAACGCAGCGACGCGCCCTCGGCCAGCTCGATGTCCACCATCAGTTCCGGCCGGGTCGAATCCGGGAAGAACTGCTGTGGCACGAAGCGGAACAGCATCAGCGAACCGATGAACAACGCGATGGTCGCGGCGATCACCCACCAGCGTCGGCGCAGGCAGGTATCCAGGAAGCGACGGAAGCTGCGGTAGAACGGGCGCTGGTACGGATCATGGTCATGCCCGTGCTGCGGCGGCGCGATCAGGTTGGCCAGCGCCGGGTAACGGTCGGCCCACTGCTGGCGCTTGGCGTGCCAGCGCGCAGGCAGGCTGCCCGGCTTCGGCGGCCGCGGATTGAACAGGTCCGGCAGCATCTTGTCGCCCAGGTACGGGATGAACAGCACCGCTGCGATCCACGACACCACCAGCGCGATGGTCACCACCTGGAACAGCGAGCGGGTGTATTCGCCGGTGCTCGAGGCCGCAGTGGCGATCGGCAGGAAGCCGGCCGCGGTGATCAGGGTACCGGTCAGCATCGGGAACGCGGTCGACTCCCAGGCGAAACTGGCCGCGCGCAGGCGGTCATAGCCCTGCTCCATCTTGGTGGCCATCATCTCCACCGCAATGATCGCATCGTCCACCAGCAGGCCCAGCGCCAGCACCAGCGCACCCAGCGAGATCTTGTGCAGGCCGATGTCGAAGTAGTGCATGACGAAGAACGTCATCGCCAGCACCAGCGGGATGGTCACGCCCACCACCAGGCCGGTGCGCAGGCCCAGCGAGAAGAAGCTGACCAGCAGCACGATCACCACCGCCTCGGTCAGCACCTGCACGAACTCGCCGACAGACTCTTCCACCGACTGCGGCTGGTCGGACACCTTGCGCAGCTGCATGCCGGCCGGCAGGGTCTTCTGCAGGCGCTCGAACTCGGCATCCAGGTTGGCGCCGAGCTTGAGGATGTCGCCGCCATCCTTCATCGCCACCGCCAGGCCGATCGCCTCTTCACCCATGAAGCGCATCTTCGGCGACGCCGGATCGGCAAAGCCACGCTTGACCTCGGCGATGTCGCCCAGGTGCACGGTGCGGTCACCGGCGCGGATCGGGAACTGGCGGATCGCTTCGATGTCGTTGAACTGGCCGGTCACGCGCAGCTGCACGCGATCGGTGGCGGTCTCGAAGAAGCTGGTACCGCTTACCGCATTCTGGTCGGCCAGCGCCTGCTGCACCTGTTGCATCGACACGCCCAGCGTGGCCAGCCGGGTGTTGGACAACTCGATCCAGACCTTCTCGTCCTGCAGGCCGACCAGGTCGATCTTGCCGACGTCGGGTACGCGCTGCAGTTCCAATTGGATGCGGTCGGCGTAGTCACGCATCACCGCATAGTCGAAGCCCTTGCCGGTCAACGCATAGATGTTGCCGTAGGTGTCGCCGAACTCGTCGTTGAAGAACGGGCCGACGATCTCGCGCGGCAGCGTCGCGCGGATGTCGCCCACGCGCTTGCGCACCTGGTACCACAGGTCCGGAATCTGCTTGGAACGCAGGCTGTCGCGGGCCATGAAGATGACCTGCGATTCGCCCGGGCGCGAATACGAGCGGATGAACTCGTACTCGCCGGTGTTCATCAGCGCCTTCTCGATCGGCTCGGTCACCTGCCGCGAGACCTGCTCGGCGGTGGCGCCCGGCCACAGCGTGCGCACCACCATCGCCTTGAAGGTGAACGGCGGGTCTTCGGACTGGCCCAGATGCTTGTACGACCATGCACCGATCAGGGCGAAGGCGAGCATCGCAAACAGCACCAGCGGGCGATTGGCCAGCGCCCACTCGGAAAGATTGAAGCGGCGCACCGGCTTACTCCTTGGCCTTGGCGGCAGCAGGCGGCGCGGCCGGCTTCAGCACCGGGCGGTTCTGGCGGTCCACCGCGATCACCGGCTGGCCGGCGCGCAGCAGATGGCCGCCGGCGGCGACCACCCAGTCAGCGGCGCCAACGCCGGACAGCACCGGTACCGTTTCGCTGCCATAGGCACCGGTGGTGACCGACGCAGCTTTCAGCGTGCTGTTGGCCGGATCGACCACCCACACGCTGGCGGCACCGTTGGCGCCGCGCTGCAGCGCGCCCAGCGGCAGCTGCAGGGTGCCGTGGCGACCGGCACTGCTGTAGACGCGTGCGCTCTGGCCCAGTTCGACATCGGCCAGCGCATCGGCGGCCAGGCTCACCCGGGTGGCATAGGTGCGTGCCTGCGGATCGGCGGCGGCAGCGATCTCGCGGATCGTCCCCGGCAGGCGCTGGCCCGGGCGGTTCCACAGTTCCACCTCGACCGGCTGGCCGACCGCATAGTCGCGGATGGTGGCTTCGGGCAGGTCGATCAGCACTTCGCGGCCACCATCGGCGGCCAGGTTGAAGATGGTCTGCCCGGCGGACACCACCTGCCCGGCTTCGGCTTCGCGGCTGGCGATCACGCCATCGGCCGGTGCGCGCAGCTGTGCGTAGTCGGCCTGGTTGCGCAGCACATCAAGGTTGGCACGGGCCGCATTGGCCTGGCCCTGCGCAGCCTTGAACGCGGCGGACTGCTGGTCCAGCTGCGAGCGGCTGACCAGCTGCTGGTCGGCCAGCACCTGGTAGCGCTTGAGATCGTCACGGGCACGCACCAGATCGGCTTCCGCCGCCGCCAGCTGGGCCTGCGAGGCACGCGCCTGCAGCGCGAAGTCGGCCACGTCCAGTTCGGCCAGCACGTCGCCCTTCTTCACCCGCTGGCCGGCATCGACATGGCGCTTGACCAGGTTGCCGCCGACGCGGAACGACAGCGGGCTTTCCTGGCGGGCACGCACCGTGCCCGGGAACGCCGCCGGCGCCTGTCCGGCCTGTTCGCCGGGGTGAACCACCAGTACGGGCACGGCCGCCTGCGGCGCCTGTTCCTGTCCCGAACAGGCTGCCAGCGCAGCCACCCACACCATACCGCCCATCCAGCGCACGATCTTCATCGGTCAACGTCCTGAAAACGCAGGGTTGCAACAAGGGGGAGCCGCGACTGCCGGCCCAGTTTAATAAACCGGTCGGTATAGTATAAATATCGAACCGCTTGGTCTAGTATTGTTGCGATGAGTTCTTCCACTTCCCGCAAGCCGTCGGCCAAGCCTGCTGCCAAGGCCGCCGGACCCGGGCGCCCCAAGGATCTGGGCAAGCGCGCGGCGATCCTTGAAGCAGCCAAGGTACTGTTCATCGAACAGGGCTATACCGGCGTGAGCATGGACGCCATTGCCGCCCAGGCCGGCGTCTCGAAGCTGACCGTGTACAGCCACTTCGGCGACAAGGAAACCCTGTTTTCCGAGGCCGTGCAGTCCAAGTGCATTGAAATGCTGCCCGATGCCCTGTTCGTGGCCGACGCGGACGGTCCGCTGCGCGACCAGCTGATCGGCATCGGCCTGGCCTTCTTCGAGCTGATCACCTCCGATGCGGCGATCTCGATCCAGCGCATGATGATGGCGCCGGAGACCGACGAACGCCTGCGCGAGCTGTTCTGGCAGGCCGGTCCGGAACGCACCTGCGAGGCCCTGGCCGACTTCCTGCGCGCCCGCGGCGAACGCGGTGAGCTGGCGATCCCCGACTACTACCTGGCCGGCCAGCAGTTCCTGACCCTGGTCAAGGGCGAAGTGCACATGCATATGATGTGCGGCATGCCACTGTCACCGGTGGAGTGCGACCCTCTTGCCCATGTGACCGCCAGCATCGACTTCTTCCTGCGCGCCTATGCGCCGCGGGGGGCCGCGACGGCTGAATAACCAAAACTGAACGAACCGGAGGTCGCGATGACTTCCGGCACTGCGACCCCGGCCACCCGGCAGCTGATGCTCTGGGCGCGCCGCCGGCCTCCGGCACCGGTAAAATGGCCGGCCCACTGCGCTGGATTTGAACCTCATGACGATTGATTACGCCCACGCCCGCGAACTGATGGTGGAACAGCAGATCCGTCCCTGGGACGTGCTGGACATCAAGGTGCTCGACGTCCTGGCCCGCCTGCCGCGCGAGGCCTTTGTCGCCGATGCACACCGGGCGCTGGCCTACGCCGATGTCGAACTTCCGATCGGCCATGGCCAGAAGATGATGAAGCCGGTCATCGAGGGCCGTACCCTGCAGGCACTGGATCTGCAGCCGGGTGACGAAGTGCTGGAAATCGGCACCGGCAGCGGCTTCCTGTCCGCCTGCATCGGCGCGCTGGCGCGCGACGTGCTGAGCCTGGAGATCGACCCGGATCTGGCCGCCGCCGCGCGTTCCCGCCTGGACGCCTCCGGCCTGGGCACCAACGTCCGCGTGGAAGTGGCCGACGCCCTGTCCTGGCAGACCGAACGCCGCTTTGACGTGATCTGTGTCACTGGTGCCGTCGACGTGGTGCCGTCACAGTTCGCCTCGTGGCTGCGTCCGGGTGGTCGCCTGTTCGTGATCCACGGCCGCTCGCCGGCGATGGAGGCCCTGCTGGTCAAGGCCGACGGCAGCACCGAGTCCCTGTTCGAGACCGATATCGATTACCTGCGTGGTGCCGCCCCGGCACCCCAGTTCCACCTCTGAGTCCAAGGAAGCCGCAATGATCCGCCGATCCCTCGCTGTTGCGCTGGCCACTGCTCTGCTGCCGTTGTCCGCCCATGCCGCCGACCTGCTGCAGGTCTACGAAATGGCGCGCAACGGCGATCCGCAGCTGTCCGCCGCCGAATCGACCCGGCTGGTCGACAAGGAAGGCGCCGTGCAGGCGCGCGCCGCCCTGCTGCCGCAGATCAACGGCCAGGCCACGCTGAACCGCACGCGCAGCGAGCCGAACGCCGACATCAACTCCGGCTCGTTCACCAACAAGCGCCGCAATTACACGATCGATGGCAGCCAGACGCTGTTCAACTGGAGCCAGATCAACAACCTGCGTTCGCAGCGTGAGCTGAGCAAGGCGGCGGACTTCACCCTCGAATCGGCCAACGACAGCCTGATCGTGCGCACCTCGGCGGCCTACTTCAACGTGCTGGTGGCGATCGAATCGCTGAATGCCGCACAGACCAATGAAGCGGCCGCGAAGAAGCAGTTCGACTTCGCCGACAAGCGCCTGGAAGTGGGCCTGGCGCCGATCACCGACGTGCACGAAGCCCGCGCCCAGTACGACCAGGCGCGCGCCAACACCATCGTTGCGCAGAACACCCTGGCCGATAACTACCAGGCCCTGACCGAACTGACCGGCCAGCCGGTGGTCAACCTGCGTGGCCTGCCGGCGGACTTCCGCCCGGAAGTGCCGGCCAACCGCGGCAACATCGACGAGCTGGTGCACCAGGCCACCACCCAGAATCCGGCGCTGAAGGCGCAGGAACTGAAGGTCAGCGCCGCCGAAGCCGGCGTGCAGGCCGCGCGTGGTGGCCACTACCCGACCCTGTCGCTGGGTGGCAGCTGGGGCAAGACCGCGACCTGGGGCGACAGCACCGGCTCCGGCTCGCTGTCCCCCGATGCCCGCACCAACAGCATCGGCCTGACCCTGAACGTGCCGATCTTCGCCGGCGGTGCCACCCAGTCCAACGTTCGCCAGGCGCTGGCCCAGCGTGACATCGCCCAGGACGGCTACGAGCAGCAGAAGCGTGCCCTGGACCGCAACACCCGCAATGCCTACCAGACCCTGGTGCAGGGCATCAGCGAAGTGGAAGCCCGCCGCCTGGCGGTGGTCTCGGCGCAGAGCGCGTACGACGCGTCGCAGGTCGGCCTGGAAGTAGGTACCCGTACCGTGCTGGACGTGATCCAGAACCAGCGCATCCTGTTCTCGGCGCAGCTGGACTATGCCCAGGCTCGTTACACCTTCCTGCAGAACCGCCTGCTGCTGAGCCAGTCGCTGGGTGCGCTGGACGTGGCCGAGCTGCAGGACGTCAACCGCCTGCTGACCCAGGACGCGGGCAACCCGGCAACGACCACGCACTGAGTCGTCAGCCTGCCGGTCACGAAGAAGCCACCCGCGAGGGTGGCTTTTTTTTGGGTCGCGCGTACGGAAGCAAGCATGCATCCAGCGACCGTCAGCCGGGCCAGACCCGCATCCGTTCGACTGCGGCCAGCAGACACAGTGCGATGGCGACGGGCGCCAGCACCGGCAGGGCGCGTGACCGCGGTACCTGTCCACGCAGCACGGCCAGGCACACGGCCCCCATCACCAACAGGGTTGCCGGGCCAGGCAATACCGGCAGGCTGCCCATTGGCGCCCACAACGCCAGCAATGCCGCCGACAGGACGACGGCAACCGGCACCAGCCTCTCCCGGAATTCCAGGGATTCGTCACCTTCCGTCGGCCACAGCTGTATCGCCAGCCGCGCAGCCAACATCAGCAGCACCAGAACGAGCGCCACCAACCCCGCCACTCCCGCCAGCGGCAGCAAGGGCATCATCCAGTACAGCTCCGGGTGATGCTGCAGGGCCACCGACAAAGGCCGCGTGCTGGCCAAGGACGGAAATTCGACCAGGCCAGCCTGCAACGCGGCCAGTACGATCAGCAGCACCATGGCCAGCAGCACGCACACCAGCAGCCGCGGCGTCCGTGCCCTCGCCTGCCTGCCGATGCCAGGGAATCCCAGCACCAGGCCAACGGTGGCGAACACACCGGACAGCGGCACGCTCGCCGCCAGTACACCGCCGATCCCGAAGCGATAGGGTGCCGTTGCCGGCGGCAGCCATGGAATCCAGTACGCGTAGTGCACATGGCGGGCTGCCAGCACCAGCAACAGCAGGCCGACGCCGATCTTCACCGTCAGCAGCACACCGGCAACCAGCACCACACGGTGTGGCCGCAGCAATCCGACCACTGCAAGCAGCAGCAGGCTGGCAGCAGCCATCAGTTGATCCGGCATCCCGTTGCGGGTCTCGATTCCAGAACCGGCCAGCAGCGCATGCAGATGGCTGGCGATCGACTGCGCCACGCCAGCGGTAGTCAGCACCAGTTCCAGCAGCAGCGCACCACCGAGCAGAACGGCCGGCACGCTTCCCAAACGATCCCGCAACACGCCATACAGGCCGTCGGCAGCGGGCCATTGCTGGTTCTGAACGTGCAGGCAGTACAGCAGCGGCCCCATGCCCAGCGCAGCCAGCAGCAGGCTCAGGACGATGGCCGGGCCGGCCTGGGCTGCGGTGTGCTGGCCGACCAGCGCGACCACGCTGCCTCCCAGCAGCAAGGTCAGTGCCACCACTACAAGGCGATCGCCGTACCCGGGCGCATCAATGCCGTCAGGGCGGCTGTCGCGGTCCATCGCAAGTTCCCTTGATATCCGCCAAGCGCGGTCGACAGCAGACTGACAGCCTGTGCCGGGAGGCGGTATCGGAATATGCGCCCTGCGCACCACGATGTGACGGCAGGCACGTTGGCAACGAACCTCCCGGTCCAGCTACGACAGGTTCCCGGTCGTCAAGCAGAATTGACGCGGTCTTTCACGACAGTCGCGTCGCACGCGCCGGCCCTTCGAACTCAGCGGCAAGGTGGCGGCAGGTGCGGTCCGACCAGCGCCAGCGTACGCTGCAGGGCGCCGCGTCCATTGCTGATCAGCGTGCAGCCTGCCCGCGCCATGTCCTCGCGCGCCTGCGGGTCTTCGAGCAGGTGCTGCAGCAGTTCACCGACCGCCTGCACGTCTTCGCCGATCAACAGCGCGCCAGCCTCGCGCATGCGCCGGGAAATTTCCGAGAAGTTGTGCAGGTGCGGGCCAGTCACCGCAGCGGTGCCCATCGCCGCCGGCTCCAGCAGGTTGTGGCCACCGATCGGCTGCAGGCTGCCACCGACAAACGCCACCTGAGCGCAGGCATAGAACGGCATCAGCTCGCCGAGGGTATCGATGACGAACACATCGGTTTCAACCTCCGGCCACTGCTTCGCGCGCCGGGTTGCCACGTTCCAACCCTGTTCCCGTGCCAGTGCCTCCACCTTCGGGAAGCGCTCGGGGTGCCGCGGCGCCCACAGCAACAACAGGTCGGGGTGCTGCTGGCGCAGGCGCCGGTGCAGATCGATCACCGCCTGTTCTTCACCATCATGGGTACTGGCGGCGATCCACACCGGCCGCCGCGCCGGCACGCGGGCGTGGAACTGCTCGACGAAGCCCTGCACGTCCGGCGTGGTGATGTCGAACTTCAGGTTGCCCAGCGCCTGTACCTGCTCGGGCGCAGCGCCCAGCTGCACGAAACGGTCGGCATCGTCCTGCGACTGCGCGGCCACGCAGGTGACCGTGCGCAGCGCACGGCGGATCAACGCCGCCAGCAGCCGGTAGCCCCGCAGCGAACGCGCCGACAGGCGCGCGTTGAGAATGTAGACCGGAATGCCACGGTCACGGCAACCGAACAGCATGTTCGGCCACAGCTCGGTTTCCAGGATCAGCGCCAGGCTGGGCTGGAAATGGCCGAGGAAGCGGTTGACGCTGCCGGGCACGTCGTACGGCAGGTAGACGTGGTCCAGTGCATCGCCCCACAGCGCACGCACGCGCTCGGAGCCGGTCGGGGTGATGGTGGTGATGACCCAGCGGATGTCCGGCCGCTCCTTGCGCAGCGCGTTCACCAGCGGCGCAGCGGCATTGACTTCGCCCACCGAGACCGCGTGCAGCCAGACCCGCGGTTGGCCGGTGGGCTGCGGATAGGAGGCATAGCGCTCGTCCCAGCGCCGGAAGTATTCACGGACCCGGAAGCCGCGCCAGACCAGGTGGTACACGGTGATCGGCAGCAGGATGTAGAGCACGACCGAGTACAGGCCGCGCAGGATCCATTCGACAGGGTCTTTACGCATGCGGCAAGGATACGGGAGCCCCCCGGGAAAGACACGCGGCCGCCTTGGTAGAATGGGCCAATGTCCGATGCCACCACCGCCGTCCGCCCGTCGCTGCGCGATCCCCGCAACTGGCCGATGTTCGCCGCCATGCTGGGCGCCTTCGCCATCGCCCGCCTGCCGTGGATGCTGCAGCGGGCGCTGGGCCGGGGCGTCGGCTGGATCACCTGGCGCCTGCTGGGCAGCCGTCGCCGCGCCGCCGAGGTCAACCTGCAGCTGTGCTTCCCCGAGAAGGACGAGGCCTGGCGCCAGCGCCTGGTGCGCGACAGCTTCGATGCCCTGGGCGTGGGCGTGTTCGAGTGCATCCGCGCCTGGTGGGGCAGCATCGACAGCATCCGCCCGCAGGTGCAGATCGAAGGACTGGAACATCTGCGGCAGATGCAGGCGGAAGGTCGTGGCGTGCTGCTGGTGTCCGGCCACTTCATGACCCTGGAAATGTGCGGGCGCCTGCTGTGCGACTACGTTGATCTTTCGGGCATGTACCGCAAGCACAAGAACCCGGTGTATGAGTGGGCGGTGAAGTTCGGCCGCCTGCGCTATGCCAAGGCAATGTTCGCCAATGAGGACATCCGCGCTACCGTGCGCCACCTGAAAAAGGGGGGCTTCCTCTGGTATGCGCCGGACCAGGACATGCGCGGCAAGGACACCGTGTTCGTACCGTTCTTCGGCCATACCGCCTCGACCATCACCGCTACCCACCAGCTGGCGCGGATGACCGGCTGCGCGGTGATCCCGTATTTCCATCGCCGCGAAGGCGGGAAGTACTTCCTGAAGATCGGCGCGCCGCTGGAGAATTTCCCCAGCGAGGACGTGGAAGCGGATACCACGCGGGTCAACCAGGCCATCGAAGAGATGGTGCGCGAGGCGCCCGACCAGTACCTGTGGATCCATCGCCGATTCAAGCGGCAACCGGGTGGCCGGAGCGATTTCTACAAGTAACGCGGAGTCGGCTTGGCTCTATCCACGCCATGCGTGGATGCGCAGTTACTTCAGCGCCGGTGATTCGTCTGCGTCGCGGGCCAGCAGGCTGCCGGCGAACAGCGCGGCCAGCAATACGGTCAGCCCCCCCCAGAAGGCCGAGTAGAACGCCAGATGGGTGTTCAGCGGGAACACGGTCACCGCCAGCGCCAGCATCGCCGGACGCGCGCGTTCGCGGGCAATCGCCGGCGCGTAGCGCCATGCACGCCAGGCCTGGGCCACGGCCGCCAGCCACAGCAACAGGCCAATCACTCCGGTCTCTGCGAGGATTTCCAGCACGATCTGGTGGGCGTGCAGCGCCGGCGCATTGCCCCACACCGCCGGCCCCTCCTCCGCCACGCAGGCGGGATAGGCATCGCGGAAACCACGTGCACCCACGCCATTCATCGGGTGCGCTTCAATCATGCAGGCGGCAGCTTCCCAGATCCGCGCGCGCCCTGACAGGGCCTCGTCGACACCACGCTCGCCCCCATCCAGCGCCATGGCCGTACGCGCGAAGCGCTCGCGCAGCTGCGGCACGCTGGCGGTCAGCGCGCCCGCGCCGAGCACCGCCACCAGCGCCAGCGCGGCCAGCCGTTTCCAGCCGAACTGGCGCACACCGCTGTAGGCCAGCACCAGCGCGAAGGTGATCCACGAGGCGCGCGAACCAGCCAGCAGCAGCACGCTGCCCAGCGCTGCCGCAGCCAGCAGCCAGCCCGCATTGCCAAAGCGCCGCGCGACAGGCAGCAGCAGGAACGGCGACAGGCTGGCCAGCACCTGGCCGAACTTCAGGTTGCACGGTCCCAGTGCGCCGCTGAGGCGGTCGGCCAGCGCGGCCTCATCGGCCGGGCACAATGCGTGGCCACTGACCGCCAGCTTCAGGTGTTCCAGTGACCAGAACCATGGGCTGGTACCGGCCACGGCCTGCACCAGCGCATCCAGCGTCCATGCGCCGGTGATCAGCGCCAGACCTGCGAAGGTCAGCCGCCGCCGCTCTGGCGTGGCCACCGCGATCGCCACCAGCCACATGAAGGGCAGATAGCGCAGGCCCGCTGCAGCTTTGGTCCACGAGGCCGCCGGGTCGATCGCATCGAAGGCGGAAAATGCCTGCGGCAGCCAATAGCCGAGGAACAGGATCGAAGTCAGTGCCCAGGCCGCCGTGCTCAACAGATGCGGGCGGCGCTGCAGGCGGCGCATCACCATGCGCGCCGCCGCGTACAGCGCGCCCAGGCCCAGCACGGTTTCGGCGATGCCCGGCAACGGCCACATCGCCACGTACGCCAGCACCCACCAGGGCGCCCAGCGCCCGGCGCGGTCGTCGCGCACGATGACGGCAGGGTCAGCCGGCGAGGTCGGCATAGAGGCGGAGGGTATCGCGCTGCATGGCCTGCAGGGTAAACGGGATGCGGGTCGGCAAGGACGGAGGCTGGGCCAGCAGGGCCAGCGCACGTTCACCCAATGCGCGCGCATCGCCGAGCGGCACGGCACCTGCGGGTTGCAGCTGCCGAAGCAGTTCACCGACGCCACCATGGTCCCAGCCCAGCACCGGTCGGCCCACCGACAGCGCTTCGACCACGGTGCGGCCGAACGCTTCGGGTTTGTCCGACAGCTGCAGCACCAGGTCGCTGGCCGCGTAAGCCTGGGCGATGCGCGCGGTCGGTGTGCTGATGTGCACGGCCTCGGCCACGCCGAGCGCGGCCGCCTGCCGGCGCAGATCGGCCACGTAGGCTTCACGGCCGGGTTCATCGGTGCCCAGTATCCACACCTGTGCCGGCACACCGGCGGCGCGCACATCGGCCAGCAACTGCAGCGCATGTGCGTGGCCCTTCAGACGGGTACCCCGCCCCGGCAACAGCAGCAACGGGCCGTCCACCTGCGCCAGCCACGGGTAATCGGTTGCCAGCGCCAGCCGCGGCCGGTGGTCGGCGCGCGCCACCCGCGGGAACTGGGCGACGTCGACACCACGCGGAATCACCTGCAGCTTCTCTTCCGGCACGGTCGGGTAGTGCCGCTGCACGTAATCGCGGACGGTGTTGGACACGCAGATCACGCGCTCCCCACTGGTCATCACGGCGCTGTAGCGGCTGGGCGAATTCAACCCGTGCACGGTGGTCACCCAGTGCGGGCGCTGCGCGGCGGGCATGGCGCGGATCGCGTACAGGCCCAGCCAGGCCGGCAGGCGCGAGCGGGCATGCACGATGTCCGCGCCAACCTCGGCGAACAAGCGGCGCAGGGTCGGCAGGTGGCGCAGGGTCAGCAGCGACTTGCGACCGATGTCGAGGGTAAGGTGCTCGGCACCGCTATCGAGCAGCGGCTGCACCAGGCGGCCACCGGCGGAAACCACCAGCGCGCGATGGCCGGCGGCGACCAGCGCCGCAGCAATTTCCAGGGTCGAGCGCTCGACACCGCCGGAGTGCAGCGCCGGCAGCAACTGCACCACGGTCAATCGGCGCATCGAGGGGGCAGCCGCTTAGTCGGCCAGCACGAACACGGAACCGCAGTACGGGCACTGCGCTTCGCCATTGGGCTCGTCTTCGATCGGCAGGTACACGCGCGGATGCGAGTTCCACAGCGCCATTTCCGGGGTCGGGCAGCTCAGCGGAAGATCGCTGCGGTGCACGGTGTAGCGCTTCTCGGCGTTGGCGGGCGCGGTGGCGGTATGGCTCATGGCGGATGTCGATGAACGGGTTGCGAGGCCTGTGATTCTAGCATCCGGGCCGCCCCGACATTGCGCCACAACAGGTCTTTGGGCGCCGAGGGCCGATTCCGCGTGGCGTTGCATGGCACCTGGGACGGTCTGTCTGCACGGATTCCCCGGTCGCCCGTGCGGGTTTGTGCCGGGATCCTGCCGATCCGCGATATTTTCCGCATTTGGATCGAACTAAATGGCACTTGTCAGGTCGCTGCCGCTGTTGCAGGATCGGGCCCGGGTCGTGAATCGACCCGTCCAATCGACCCGATCGCATGGCCCGCCCCCACCGGACCGGCATCGCCTCTCCCACTGCCATCCCGGCGGGCGGAGCGATGCTGCCCGTGGTGTCCGCCGATGCGGGTTCTGCCCGCCCCCTGCCCTTCCGGGAGACTCCTGCATGACCCTGTCCGATCCACGCCGCGCCCTGCTTCCGCTTGCCCTGGCCCTGGCCTGTGCGACCACTGCGATGCCGGTGCTGGCACAGGGACTGCAGACCTCGTTCGAACCCGGCGAACCTGCACCGGTGCAGGCCGCTGGCGCCCTGCAGGCAACGATCGGCAACGGCCCTGCCGCGCCTTACACCGCCAAGCGCAACGCCGGCTACAGCGGGCTGCATGCCCTTCGCTACAGCAGCGCAGGAGGCAAAGCGCGGCGCGAACTGTTCAAGACCGACCTGCCGATCGAGGCCGATACGACCCTGTCGTGGCTGGTGCTGCCGGAAATCGTTGGCCGGGACACCGTGGCCTCGACCTATGTGTCGCTGGACCTGCGGCTGGACGATGGCAGCCTCGTGTCGGCCGGCCCGGCACGCGACCAGCACGGCGTAGCCCTTGGCGCACGCGCGCAGGGCGAGTCGAAGACGCTGTACCCGCAACAGTGGGCACGCAAGGCGGTGCGACTGGGCGACGTGCCCGCGCTGAAGGGGCGCCGCGTGATAGCGATCGAGCTGGAGGTGGCCAGCAGCGATGGCGCCCCGGTGTCCGGCTGGATCGACGACGTGCGCTTGGATGCCCAGCCGCGGCAACAGCCGCAGCGCGTCTCCGACTGGGTGCTGACCACGCGTGGCACCCAGGCCAACGGCACCTTCTCGCGCGGCAACAATTTCCCGGCCACGGCGGTGCCGCACGGCTTCAATTTCTGGACTCCGGTGACCGATGCAAGCGCGTTGAACTGGCTGTACCGCTGGAACGAGCAGAACGACGCACAGAACCGCCCGCAGCTGCAGGCGCTCGCGTTGAGCCACCAGCCCAGCCCGTGGATGGGCGACCGCCAGACCTTCCAGGTGATGCCTTCGGCCAACCGTGGCGTGCCGGAGGCTGATCGCCGCAAACGTGCCTTGTCGTTCGACCGCGGCCACGAAAGCGCCCGCCCCTACCGCTACGACGTGCGCTTCGACAACGGCGTCGCGGCATCGATCGCGCCGACCGACCATGCCGCGCTGTTCCGCTTTGATTTCCCCGAGGGCGGCGATGCCAACCTGCTGTTCGACAACGTCGATGCACGTGGCGGCCTGACCCTGGACGCCGCCACGCAGACGCTGTCCGGCTACACCGACACGCGCAGCGGCCTGTCCAACGGTGCCAGCCGCATGTACGTGGTCGCCAGCTTCGACAAACCCTGGCGCAGCAGCGGTCGCCTCGACACCGGCCGCCCGACCGGCTACATCAAGTTCGATGCCGGCAGCGAGCGACGGGTGACCATGCGCATCGCCACTTCGCTGATCTCGGTGGAGCAGGCACGGCACAACCTGGCGCTGGAAATCGCCGCTGCCGACACGCTGGAGAGCGTGGCCGGCCGCGCACAGGATGCGTGGGATGCGCGCCTGGCCCGCTTCGATATCGGCGCGGCCAGCGACGACCAGAAGACCACGCTGTACTCCAGCCTGTACCGGCTGTACCTGTACCCCAACTCCGGCCACGAGAACGTGGGCAGCGCGGCCGCACCCGACTGGCGCTATGCCAACCAGGCCAGCGCCAGCGATGACAACACCGATGGCAGCGCGACCCGCAGCTTTACCGCCGTGCGCGACGGCAAGGTGTTCGTCAACAATGGCTTCTGGGACACCTTCCGCACCACCTGGCCGGCCTATGCGCTGTTCACGCCCGACGATGCCGGGCAGATGGTGCAGGGCTTCATCGAGCAATACCGTGCTGGCGGCTGGATCGCACGCTGGTCGTCGCCAGGCTACGCAGACCTGATGGTCGGCACCAGTTCCGATGTGGCGTTTGCCGATGCGTGGCTGAAAGGCATCGGCGGCTTTGATCCGGCCGAGGCCTACGCCGCCGCAGTGAAGAACGCGACCGTGGTACCGCCGGACCGCCATGTCGGCCGCAAGGGCATGGACCGCTCGACCTTCCGCGGCTACGCCAGTGCCGACGTGCATGAGGGCATGTCGTGGACGATGGAAGGCGCGCTCAACGATTTCGGCATCGCCAACATGGCCGACGCCCTGGCCAAGCGCGCGACCTCGCCCGCCGCACGCGAGCGCTACAGCACCGAGGCCGACTACTTCCGCCACCGCGCCGCCAGCTACTCGACGATGTTCGATCCGGCGGCCGGCTTCTTCCAGGGCCGCACTGCGGATGGCCGCTGGCGCGTGGACGCCAAGCATTACGACCCGCGCGTGTGGGGCCACGACTACACCGAATCCAACGGCTGGACCTTCGCCTTCACCGCCGCCCACGACGGTGAAGGCCTGGCCGCCCTGTACGGTGGCCGCGACAAGCTGGCCGCCAAGCTCGATACCTTCTTCGCTACGCCGGAAACCGCCGACGCCGCGTTCGCCGGCTCCTACGGCGGCACCATCCATGAAATGACCGAAGCGCGCGATGTGCGCATGGGCATGTACGCGCACAGCAACCAGCCGGCGCACCACATCCCGTGGATGTACCTGTACGCCGGGCAGCCGTGGAAGACCCAGCAGCACGTGCGCGAGATCCTGTCGCGGCTGTATGTGGGCAGTGAGATCGGCCAGGGCTATCCCGGTGACGAGGACAACGGCGAGACCTCGGCCTGGTACGTGCTGGCATCGCTGGGCCTGTACCCGCTGCGCATGGGCGCGCCGGAGTACGTGATCGGTTCACCGGCCTTCGAACATGCGCGCGTGGAACTGCAGGGCGGTGCCGTGCTGACCGTGAACGCAGCCAACAACTCGCGTGAGAACGTCTACGTGCAGTCGCTGAAGATCAACGGCAAGCCCTGGACCAGGACCTGGGTGCCGCACGAGCTGATCGCCAAGGGCGCGACCCTGGACTTCGTGATGGGCCCGCAACCGTCGCGCTGGGGCAGTGGTGTGGAAGACGTGCCACGCTCGCTGACCGCGCGAGGCCAGCGCCCGCAACTGCTGCACGATCTGCTCGGCAGTGGCGCGAAGGCGACGCTGGCCGATGGCCGCGCCCTGCCCGCGCTGGTCGACGACGATGCGGCCACCACCGTGGGCCTGGGGGGCGGCGCAACCATCGCGCTGACCGGCCTGGCCGATGGCACGGCAACGATGTACACGCTGACCAGTGGAGACGGCAGCATCCGTGGCGGTGAATGGACGTTGGAGGCGCGCAATGGCACCGGCAGCTGGACCGTGCTCGACCAGCGCAGTGGCGAAGACTTCGAATCTGCCCGCCAGACCCGTCCGTTCCGCATCGCAAAACCCGGTCGCTACAGCGAGTACCGCCTGCGCCTGGCGGCACCAGGGCGACTGCCACTGGCGGAGATCGAACTACTGGCGGCCAGCACCGTACAATGAGCCGCATGCGCTACCGTCTTCTGCCCCTGGCCCTTGTTGCCCTGTCCTTCTCCAGCTTCGGCCAGACCCACGCGTTCGATACGCAGCTGACCCGCGATGGCGTGACGCTGAACTACCAGGACGCCCGTGGCGCCCTGGCGGCGCCGCAGCGCAAGCGGGTGATCGATACGTTCTTCTTCGCCTATCTGCGCGAACGGGCTGATTTCCACCCGGCCGCGCCGTCGATGTTGCGCATCGTGATCGATCCGGCCTACACCGGCATCGCCTTCGTCGGCGACAAGGACCAGGCCGCAACCATCACCATCAATCCCGGCTGGTTGGCGCAGCACCCGAACGATATCGATCTGGTCACCCACGAGGCGATGCACATCGTGCAGGGCTATCCCGGCTACGGCGATGCACGGGTACCGGGCTGGCTGGTGGAAGGCATCGCCGACTACGCGCGCGACCGCTACGGCATGGACAATGCCGCCGCGGGCTGGGCACTGCCCGGCAAGGTCGAGAAGGGTCAGAACTTCGACAGTGGCTACCGGGTGACCGGTGCGTTCCTGAAATGGGCCGAGGCCGAACATCCCGGCCTGGTGCCGGCGCTGGACAAAGCCTTGCGTGATGGCCGCTATACACCTGCGCTGTGGCAGAAGCACACCGGCAAGGCATTGCCGGCACTGTGGACGCAGTATGCCAAGCCGCGTTCGGATGCACCGCCGCCGGTCCCTGCACGCCGCGGCAAGCGGCACTGAGCGGGTTGCCGACTGGGTATCGAGGCGACTGGGTAGAGTCGACTGCCTTTCGTACAACCACCGAAAACCCCGCGCTTCGCGCGATAGTCGACCAACGGTCGACTCTACCTCCCTGCCTTCTGCGTCTCAGCGCGACTGCACGAAACCGGCGTACAGCGCGAACAGTTGCTGGAAGTAACGCCGCGTCACTCGATTACGCATGACACCCTCGCCGATGGAAAGTTGGTCGGGCCCAGGGTGGGAAGGCCGGTCCGGTCCCTTCCCACGGCCGGGCCGCGTGGGCGTATTGGGCCGCAACGGCGTTGCAGGGAAATGACCAAGTCGCGTCGCGCGTATGGCAGCGATGGAACCGGCATCGGGACCGGCATCGGGACCGGCATCGGGACCGGCATCGGGACCGGTAGAGTCGACTGTTAGTCGACTATCGCGCGATCGCGCGGGGTTTTCGGTGGTTGTACGAAAGGCAGTCGACTAACAGTCGACTCTACCCGTTTCCACTGCGCGGAAACAGAAACGCGCCCCGTGGGGCGCGCTTCTGCAGCTGTCGCTGGAAAGAAGGCTTACGCCTTCTTTTCCGCTTCCAGCTGCTTCCTGATCTGCGCATCAACCGCGGCAATCGCGGTCATGTTCAGGATCCTGCGCGAGGTCGCGCTGGTGGTCAGGATGTGCACCGGCTTGTTCACGCCCATCAGGATCGGGCCGATCGCCACGCCGTCAGTGAACACGCGCACCAGGTTGTAGGCGATGTTGGCCGCTTCCAGGTTCGGCAGCACGAACAGGTTGGCACGGCCCTGCAGGGTCGAGCCCGGCAGCAGCTTCTGGCGCAGCGCTTCGTCCCATGCGGTGTCGCCCTGCATCTCGCCGTCCACATTCAGTCGCGGGTTGCGCTTGAGCAGCAGCTCGCGCACCTGGCGCATCTTCAGCGCGTCCTTCGAGTCGTGGCTGCCGAAGTTGGAGTGCGACAGCAGCGCCACCTTCGGCTCAATGCCGAACAGCTTCATTCGGTAGGCCGCCTGCAGGGTCGCTTCGCACAGCTGCTCGGCGGTCGGGTCTTCCTGCACGTGGGTATCGACGAAGAAGAACACACCCTGCTGGTTGATCACGCCGGTCATGGCCGAGGTCGAGGTGACCTTCGGCTCCAGCGGCAGCACGCTGCGCACGTAGCCCAGCTTCTTGTGGAAGCGGCCGACGATGCCGGTCAGCATCGCATCGGCTTCGCCACGGGCCACCATCACCGCCGCGATCAGCGTCGGGCGCGAACGCATCAGGTTCTTCGCCGCGGCCACGGTCACGCCGCGGCGGCCGGTCAGGCCGTGGTAGTACTGCCAGTATTCGTTGAAGCGCGGGTCGTCGTTGATGTTGGTGACTTCAACGTTCTCGCCGATCTTCAGGCGCAGGCCGAGGCGCTCGATGCGCGATTCGATCACTTCCGGGCGGCCGATCAGGATCGGATGCGCCAGGCCGTCATCGACCACGTTCTGCACCGCCTGCAGCACCACTTCCTCTTCGCCTTCGGCGTACACCACGCGCTGCTTGTCGCTGCGCGCGCGGTCGTAGACCGGCTTCATCATCAGGCTGGTGCGGTAGACGAACTGGGCCAGCTTGTCGCGGTAGGCGCCCATGTCGGCAATCGGGCGCGCGGCCACGCCCGAATCCATCGCGGCCTGGGCAACGGCGGCGGACAGCTCCACCAGCAGGCGGCGGTCGAACGGGCGCGGGATCAGGTATTCACGGCCGAAGCTCGGGGTCTCGCCGCCGTAGGCCGAGCCCATGTCGGTGGCGGCACGGCGTGCCAGCGCGGCGATGGCGCGCACGCAGGCGATCTTCATTTCCTCGTTGATCGCGGTCGCGCCCACGTCCAGCGCACCGCGGAACAGGTACGGGAAGCACAGCACGTTGTTGACCTGGTTCGGGTAGTCCGAACGGCCGGTACCGATGATCGCGTCCGGACGCGCGGCGCGCGCCACCTCCGGCATGATTTCCGGGGTCGGGTTGGCCAACGCGAAGATCACCGGATCCGGCGCCATGGTCTTGACCATGTCGGCAGTCAGGATGCCCGGTGCCGACAGGCCCAGGAAGATGTCCGCGCCATCAACGATCTCGGCCAGGGTGCGCTTGTCGGTGTCGCGCGCATAGCGCTGCTTTTCCGGATCCAGGTCGGTACGACCGGTGTGGATCACGCCCTCGCGGTCGAAGGCCAGGATGTTCTCCGGCTTCAGGCCCAGCTGCACCAGCATGTTCACGCAGGAAATACCGGCCGCGCCCATGCCCGTGGTCGCCAGCTTCACTTCCTCGATCTTCTTGCCGGTGATCGCCATGGCGTTGAGCACCGCTGCGCCGACGATGATCGCCGTGCCGTGCTGGTCGTCATGGAACACCGGGATCTTCATGCGCTCGCGCAACTTGCGCTCGACCACGAAGCATTCCGGGGCCTTGATGTCTTCCAGGTTGATGCCGCCGAACGTCGGCTCCAGCGAGGCGATGATGTCGACCAGCTTGTCCGGGTCGGTTTCATCCACTTCGATGTCGAACACATCGATGCCGGCGAACTTCTGGAACAGCACGCCCTTGCCTTCCATCACCGGCTTGCCGGCCAGTGCGCCGATGTTGCCCAGGCCCAGCACCGCGGTGCCGTTGGAGATCACCGCCACCAGGTTGCCGCGCGCGGTCAGTTCGCTGGCCTGCTGCGGGTCGGCCTTGATCGCTTCACAGGCGTACGCCACGCCCGGCGAATACGCCAGCGACAGGTCGCGCTGGGTCAGCATGGGCTTGGTAGCGGAAACCTTGATCTTGCCGGGCGGAGACATCCGGTGGTAATCGAGGGCGGCCTGTTTGAAATCTTCGTTGGACATCGATGTGGGTTACATGAATGGGCAGAAGGGACAGGGGATGATACCCCCGTTGGAGCGTCCGGACCTGTCGCTATCCTGTCGCAGGCATGCTGCGACCGCACAATTCCGTGCCGTATGCGACGGTACCGCGAGACCAGCTTCGGCGCCTCCCGTGACAGCCGTGGGACGCCCTGAAACGCCGCGGGGCCGTACCACTGTCGTGATCGGCCCCGCGGTACCACACACCTGGATCAGCCCTTGACCGGCAGCGCCTCGGGCAGCGCGTCCACCGGCGGCGGCAGCTCGCTCTCGCGGCCATCCAGCGCCAGCTGCAGGCGGTTGCGGTCCAGCGCGCCTTCCCAGCGCGAGACCACCACGGTGGCCACCGCATTGCCGATGAAGTTGGTCAGCGAGCGGCATTCGCTCATGAAGCGGTCCACGCCCAGGATCAGCGCCATGCCGGCCACCGGCACTTCCGGCACCACGGCCAGGGTGGCAGCCAGGGTGATGAAGCCGGCGCCGGTGACGCCGGCCGCGCCCTTGGAGCTGAGCATGGCAACCAGCAGCAGGGCGATCTGGTGGCCCAGGGTCAGTTCGGTATTGGTGGCCTGGGCAATGAACAGCGCGGCCAGGGTCATGTAGATGTTGGTGCCGTCCAGGTTGAACGAGTAGCCGGTCGGGACCACCAGGCCCACCACCGACTTGCTGCAGCCGGCGCGTTCCATCTTCTCCATCAGCGACGGCAGCGCCGACTCCGACGAGGAAGTGCCCAGCACCAGCAGCAGTTCGGCCTTCAGGTAGCGCGCCAGCTTGAACACCGAGAAGCCACACAGCCGGCAGACCAGGCCCAGGATCACCGCCACGAACAGGAAGGCGGTGAGGTAGAACGAGCCCACCAGCCACGCCAGGTTGACCAGCGAACCGACGCCGTACTTGCCGATGGTGAAGGCGATCGCGCCGAAGGCACCGATCGGGGCGGCCTTCATGAGGATGTGGACCAGCTTGAACACCGGGGCGACCAGCGCCTCCAGGAAGTTCAGGATCGGCTTGCCCTTCTCGCCCACCGATGCCAGCGCGATGCCGAACAGCACCGCGATGAAGAGCACCTGCAGGATGTTGCCGTCGACGAAGGCGCTCACCAGCGTCTTCGGAATGATGTCCATCAGGAAGCCGACCAGGGTCAGGTCGTGCGACTTCTCGACATAGCTGTGCACCGCGGTCTGGTCCAGCTCGGCCGGATTGATGTTCATGCCGGCGCCGGGCTGCACCACGTGCGCCACGATCATGCCGACGATCAGCGCCAGCGTGGAGAAGAACAGGAAGTACGCCATTGCCTTGGCAAACACGCGGCCCACCGTGCGCAGGTGGGTCATGCTGGCGATGCCGGTGACGATGGTCAGGAAGATCACCGGCGCGATGATCATCTTCACCAGGTTGATGAAGGCATCGCCCAGCGGCTTCATCTTCTCGCCGACCAGAGGTTCGTAGTGGCCGAGGATGGCGCCCAGGACGATCGCCACGATCACCTGGAAATACAGCTGGCGATAGATCGGCAACGGCTTTGCAGGCGCCGGGGCTGCGGTCGGGATGTGCATGGCGGACTCCGGAAGGGGCGTTTTCAGGCACGTACGGCCCCGGGACAGCGCGGGAACCGTTACCGTGGAAACTGCTCGCAGGCCCTGTGCTGCACGCGCAGGGGTGCGACCAATGGACGCCTTTGTACGCGCCGGGCACGCCGGCGCAGATAACCTATTGGTACTAGCCCCCCGGTTCAGGTGGCGGCGATGCCTACACTGGCGCCGCACCGCCGATCACGGGGAGGCCGGTGGCCCGGGCTGAACGGCCGGGCGTGTCCTTGCGAAAGTTTCGGCCCCTGCGGCCGTTGTTGTCCTGTCCACACGCAATCTGAGAGAGCCGCACCCAACATGCGCCCGATTCCCACCTTGCTGGCCCTGTCCCTGGCCGCCCTTCCCGCCTTCGCCTCGGCTGCCGATTTCGACAACTGGCCGACCAAGTACACCTTCGGCGACGGCACCGAACTGGCCGCCACCGCCAACATCGCCTACGACTACAACGACTTCTCCTCGGGCAGCGGCCTTGAGGACGACGACGCCGTGCGCCGCAAGGAGTTCGGTGCGACGCTGAAGAAGAAGGGCGTCTACGACGCGATGGTCTACTACGACTTCCAGGCCGACACCTGGCTGGACGTATTCGTGCGCTTCGAGAGCAAGGCCTTCTTCGGCCGCGACGTGGGTCGTTTCCGCTTCGGCTACATGAAGACCCCGGTCGGCCTGGATGCGAACACGTCCTCGCGCGCCGGCACGTTCCTGGAAACCGCGCTGCCCGTGCAGGCCTTCTACGCCGGCCGCCGCACCGGCGTGGAATGGGTGCTGGAGCGCCCCCAGTACCTGCTGCAGGCCGGCGCCTACGGTGGCAAGGACCTGCAGGGTGACAACCCCGGCACCACCCAGGCGGTGCGTGCGGTATGGACTCCGGTGAAGGCGCCGGGTGACGTGATCCACCTGGGCCTGGCCTACTCGCAGGAAAATCCGCGCGGCTACAGCGATGGCCGTGACGTGCACCACGAGGCCAGCGCGCGCCTGCGCGCACGCCCGGAAGCCGGCCTGACCGACATCCGCTACGTCGATTCCGGTGCCCTGGTCACCGCCGACCAGATCCGCCGCACCGGCCTGGAAGGCATCTGGATCCGCGGCCCCTTCTCGCTGCAGGCCGAAGCCCTGCGCGCCACGGTCACCCGCCATGACGGCAAGCCGGATTACACCGGCAGCGGCCAGTACGCGATGGCCAGCTGGGTGCTGACCGGCGAGTCGCGCCCGTACAACGCCGGTGCCGTGGCCAACATCAAGCCGGCGCACGACTACGGTGCGGTGGAGCTGGTGGCCCGCTACAGCCGCCTGGACCTGGACGACGGCAGCATCCTCGGTGGCCGCCAGCACGACCTGACCCTGGGCGCGAACTGGTACCTGACCAGCCACTTCAAATTCCAGGCCAATTACGTGAAGGTCGACGCCAGCCGTCGTGGTGTGCACAGCACGCCGGAGATCTTCGAACTGCGCGCGCAGATGCACTTCTGACCCCTTCCACGTCAGACCCCGGCGGGCGTGCATGCCACGCCCGCCGGCCCTGCGTAGACTGCCGCCATGTACTGGCTCAGCCGCCACCGGATGCTGTTGCTGACCATCGCGGTGATGGTCGGTGGCACCGTGCTGTCTGCAGTGGCCGCCGGCCACTACGCATGGCGGCGTGCCCTGGGCGACGAAAGCAGCCAGGTGCAACGCCAGCTGCAGCTGTATGGCCAGGGCCTGCAGCAGCGCATCGACCGCTTCGGCACGCTGCCGCAGGTGCTGGCGCTGGACCCGGACCTGTTGCACGCCCTGCGCGTGCCGCCCTCGCCCGCCGAACGGCAGCGGCTGAACCTCAAGCTGCAACGCGCCAATGAGGTCACCCGCGCCTCGACCCTGACCCTGGTCGGCCACGACGGCGTGGCGGTGGCGGCCAGCAACTGGGACCAGCCGACCACCAATGTCGGCGAGAACTACAGCTACCGCCCGTATTACCGGCAGGCGCTGGCCAAGGGCCGTGGCCGCTTCTACGGCATCGGCATGACCACCGGCGTACCCGGCTATTACCTGTCGCAGGCCATCGAGGAAGGTGGCCAGCGGCTGGGCGTGGTGGTGATCAAGGTCGAGCTGTCGGCGCTGGAACAGGAATGGCTGAGCAGCCCGGACGTGGTGCTGGCCAGTGACGACCACGATGTGGTCTTCCTGGCCAACCGAGACAACTGGCGCTACCGCCTGCTGCGCCCGTTGGGCGCCGACGAGCGCCGCGAAATGCTCGATGCCCGCCAGTACGCCGACCGTGCGCTGCAGCCACTGCGTGCGCGTACCGAGGACGTGCTGGCCGACGGCGGCCGCATGGTGCGCCTGCTGGATCCCGCATTGCCGCAGCCGATGCTGTGGCAGAGCCTGGCGCTGCCTGTGGAAGACTGGAACCTGCATCTGCTGCACGATGCCAGTGCAGCCACTTCTGCCGGTCGCGCGGCCGCACTCACCGGCGGTGCTGCGTGGCTTGCACTGGGCTTCCTGGTGCTGTTCGTGCAGCAGCGCCGGCGTCTGGCCAAGCACCGCCTGCGCAGTCGCCGCGAGCTCGAAACCCTGCTCAAGCAGCATGCGCAGGAACTGCGCACCGCACAGGATGGCCTGCTGCAGGCTGCAACCGACGCTGACAGCGGCCTCAGCCGCAGCCTGGCGCACCTGCCGCAGGGCGTGGTGGTGATCGACCGCGAACTGCGGCTGGTGGCATGGAATGCACGCTATCTCGAACTGTTCCGGTTCCCGGCAGACCTGGTGCGCGTCGGCCGTCCAATCGAGGAACTGTTCCGTTTCAATGCACGCCGTGGCCTGCTCGGTCCGGGCCCGGTGGACGAGGCCATCGAGCGTCGCCTGAACCACCTGCGCAGCGGCCGCCCGCACATGCGCGAAAGCGAGAAGGACGACGGCACGGTGCTGGAGATCCGTGGCAACCCGCTGCCCGACGGCGGCTTCGTCACCAGCTACGCCGACATCACCAGCTACAAGAATGCCGCGCGCGAACTGCGTTCGCTGGCCGACGCGCTGGAGCACCGCATCGCCGAGCGCACCCGTGACCTGGACGAAGCACGCCGCGAAGCCGAACAGGCCAACCGCTACAAGACCCGCTTCGTCGCCTCGGCGGTGCACGACCTGCTGCAACCGCTCAACGCCGCGCGCATGTTCGTCTCGGTGCTGCGCGGCAAACTGAGCGACCCGGCACAGCAGCAGACCAGCGACCACATCGACGCTGCACTGGCCGCGCAGGACGCGATCCTCAACAGCCTGCTGGACATCGCGCGACTGGAATCGGGCAGCCTGCCCACGCGCGTGCAGGCGTTCCGGCTGGGCCCGCTGCTGCAGACGCTGGCGCGCGAGTTCGGCATCGCCGCACAGTCACGCGGGCTGGTGGTCGACTGGGTCGATACTGCTGCGGTGGTGGTCAGCGATGAAGCGCTGCTGCGGCGCATCCTGCAGAACTTCCTGTCCAACGCATTGCGCTACAGCGAACGCGGCCGCGTGCTGCTCGGCTGCCGCCGCCGCGACGGTCTGCTGTGGATCGAAGTGCACGACCAGGGCCCGGGCATTCCCGATGCGCTGCAGGGCGAGATCTTCGAGGAATTCCGCCGCCTGCACGACGGCCAGCAGCGCGGCGCCGGCCTTGGCCTGGCGATCGTCGACCGCATCGGCCGCCTGCTTGGCCATCCGATCCGGCTGCGCTCGCAGCTGGGCCAAGGCAGCGTGTTCGCGGTTGGCGTGCCTTTCGGCGACGCCAGCGCGATTCCAGCCACCGCGCCAGCCCCGGTACTGGCGCAGGAGCCGGCGGCGGACAATCCACTGCGCGGGCGCCGTGTGTGGGTGATCGATGACGATCCGCACGTCTGCGCGGCCAGCCGCGCCCTGCTGGAACGCTGGGGCTGCGAGGTGATGCTGGCCGATGGCCCGCAGGCCGCGTTGCTGCTGGCCAGTGTCGAAACGGTGCCGGATCTGGTGCTGCTGGATGTACGCATGGGCGATCACCATGGCCCGGTGCTGTACGAGACGCTGGCCGAGCTGTGGCAGGCGCGCCCACCGGTGGTGCTGGTGACCGCCGAGCGTGATGCGGGGCTGCGCGAGATGGCTGCGGAGCGCGGTTGGGGGATGATGGCCAAGCCGGTGAAGCCGCCGGCGCTGCGGGCGTTGATGAGTCAGTTGCTGATCCGGCATCGCGGGTAGTTTCCAGCCAACGGCACAGCCCCTCGTGGGTGGTGTCTGGCTGGTCGCGGAAGGCAGGATTGCTGAGGGCTGGCCGGGTGGGTGGGCAGTGCGGGGACGCCGTGAACCCATCCATGGGGGCTTGGCCGCGGCATCCTTGCCGCGGACACCCCGCACTGCCCACCCACCCGGCCGCTGACAGTTCACGGATGTTCTCCACCCACGGAGAAGAAAAAGAAGATCAAAAGCGGTCGCGCGCTGCGCTTGCTCGTGTAGAGCCGAGCCCATGCTCGGCTTCGCGGGCCGACCGGAAAGCAGCCGAGCGTGGGCTCGGCTCTACAAAAGGCGGCCTGCCAGGCTGCTTTTTCTTTTGATCTTCTTTTTCTTATCCGTGGCGTCCACCGCGCACCCCACCCGACCGGCTCACTCGCAGCTTTTGCTTTCAACGCCCCCAAAACCACCCACGAGGGGCTGCGCCGTTGGCTGGAAACTACAACCCGATGCCGGCGTCGCCTTCCGGCTCCAGCGCCTTCACCAGCACCGCCGCCTGTGTGCGGCTGTGGCATTCGAGTTTCTTCAGGATCGCGGTGACATGCACCTTCACCGTGTTCTCGGCCAGGCCCAACGTATAGGCGATCTGCTTGTTCAGCAGGCCATCGGCCAGGCACAGCAGCACCCGGAACTGCTGCGGCGTCAGCTGCGCCAGGCGGCTGGCCAGCAGCGCATCGGCCTCGGAACGCTCCGCCGCCATCGCCGGGAACCACAGGCCACCGTCGAGCACCGACTGCACCGCCTCGCCGATGGTCTCGGCCGGGGCCGACTTCGGGATGAAACCGGCTGCGCCGAACTGCTGGGCACGGCGGATCACCCGCGGATGGTCGTTGGACGAGAGAATCACCACCGGGATGTCCGGATGCGAGCCACGCACGTGCAGCAGCGCGGAAAAACCATGCGCACCGGGCATGGTCAGGTCCAGCAGCACCAGATCGACCTCGGGCTGCGCATCAAGGGCTTCGGCCAGCGCATCGGCACTGGCCACCTCGCGCACCTGTGCCAGCGGCAGGCTCTGCCGCAAGGACTGCACCACCGCCGAACGCAGCAGCGGATGGTCATCGGCGATCAGGATGGTGTATTCGCTCATGCCGACATTGTACGGGCAGCAAACCGCATCCGCCGGGCATGGCCCGGCGCTACCAGCACATCAGCGCCCTGCCGGCTCTACGCTGCTGCGCCAGGCGTCGAGGAACTGGCGGCGCTTGAGCGCGTCCAGGTACACCAGCAGGCCGGGGCCAAGCTGGATCGGGCGGCGGCTACGGCCCGGTGCGTCTTCGCCCCGTGCGCTGCCGGTCACGATCGGCATCAGCCGCGCTTCGCGCGACAGCACCTGCTGGCCACGCGGCGAGAGCAGGTAATCGAGGAAGCGCCGCGCCTCTTCCGGGTGCGGGCCGGTGCGCGGTATGACTGCGGTGCGCAGTACCACCAGCGTGTAGTCCTCGGGCTCGACGATGGCCAGCGGCGCGCCGGCATCGACACGGGCCTGCGCGTAGGAGCCGAGCACGTTGTAGACCAGTGACAACTGGCCGTTGGCGACCTGGTCCAGCAGCACGCCGGTGCGTTCCTCGCGCACCACGTCGTTGTCGCCGAGCGCACCCAGCAACGCACCTGCGATGCTACCGCGCTGTGCGTCCTGGGTGGCCAGCAGGTAGCCGACGCTGCTGCGCTCGATGTCATAGGTGCCGACCCTGCCGCGCAGCGGTGCGCCTTCGGCACGCAAGCGATCAAGCAGCTGGCGGCGCGTATGCGGCACCTTTGCCGCGGCCAGCGCGCGGGTGTTGTAGACCATCACCACCGGCTCGTAGCTGATGCCGAAGGCCTCGTTGCGCCACTGCGCCCAGGCCGGCAGTGCGGCAGTCTGCGCCGAGCGATGCGGCAGTGCGTGGCCATCGTTGACCAGCTTGGTCTGCAGGTCCATGCCGCTGGAGATCAGCAGGTCCGGCGATGCCGGTCCGCCGCGGTCGTGCAGGTAACGCGCGTACAGGTCCTGGGTGATGATGTCCTCGTACACCACTTCAGTGCCCGGATGCAGGCGCTGGTAGTCGGCGATGACCACCGCGAACACTTCGATGTCGGTGGTGCCGTGGATGCGCAGCTGCGCGGTGACCGCTCCCTGTGCGGGGAAACGGCGCACATCGCCGGGCGCGGCCAGCACCGGCAAGGCCAGCAGCAAGGCAACGGCAGCGGCGAACAGGCGGATCATGAACTGCTCCGTGGCAGACGGATGGTGGCGATCAGCCCGCCCTGCGGGCGGTTGCTGAGGTCGATGCGGCCGCCATGGCTGTCGACCACGCGCTTGACGATAGCCAGGCCCAGCCCGGCGCCGCCGGACGGCGCGCCTTCGCCACGGGCGAAGCGCTCGAACACGCGTTCGGCATCAGCGGGCGCGATGCCTGCACCATGGTCGGCGATGGTCAGCACCGCCTGCCCGCCTTCCACGGTCAACGCGATCTGCAACGGACCGTCGCCGCCGTACTTCAGCGCGTTGTCGACCAGATTCTTGATCGCCTCGCGCAGCAGCAGCGCGTCGCCGTGCACCTGCACCGGCTCGGCGGTCATCGCAAGTTGCACGCGCGGTGCCGGGCCGGCCTGCGGCAGGGCTTCATGCAGGGCCTGGTGCACGGTTTCGGCCAGGTCCACCGCCGCAAAGCGCTGCAGGTGCGAACGATGGATCACGCTGGCATCGCTGAGCAGCTGGTTGAGCAGGCGGCTCATGTGCGTGGCATTGCGTTCGATCGCCTGCAGGCTGCGGCGCATGTCGTCCGGATCGTCATCATCCAGCGCCAGCTGTGCCTGCGCGCGCAGCGCCGCCAGCGGCGTTCGCATCTGGTGCGCGGCCTCGGCCATGAACGCACGCAGCGTTTCGTTGCTGCTGGACAGGCGTTCCATGAAGCGGTTCAGTGCCGCCACCATCTGGTCCATCTCGCGCGGCACGCGCGCGTCCAGCGGCTTCAGGTCGGACGGTTCGCGCCGCGACAGCTCGCGCTCCACCCGTACCAGCGGGCGGAACGCGCGATGCACGCCGAACGCCACCAGCGCCAGCAACAGGCCGGACAGCACACCGATCGCCAACAGCGCACGGTTGACCATGTCCTGCGCCACGGCTTCGCGGGCACGCCGGGTCTGGCCCACCTGCACCTGCACCTCGCCCTGCGCCGAGGCCGCGGCGAAACTGCGGCTGACCACCACGAAGCGCACCGTCTCACCGCTGTAGGCAGCATCGAACAACTGCGGCTGCGTACCGGGCCGACGCGGCGGCGACGGCAGATCGGCATAACCGGTGATCAGGTTGCCGCGGCTGTCGGCGACGCGATAGAACACGCGATCTTCTGGCGCCATCGCCAGCAGATCCAGCGCCGCATACGGCAGATCCACCTGCCACTGCCCATCGACCAGGGCGACCGAATCGGCGATGGACAACGCCGAAGACACCAGCAGGTGATCGTAGGAACGGTTTGCCGCACGCTGGCCATAGTCGCGCGCGGCGAACAGCAGCGCCACCGCGAACACCGCCAGCAACGCACCGAGGTAGAGCAGCAGCGTGCGCCGCAGCGAGCCCGGCGCCGCGTTCGCAGCGCGTACGTCAGCCATCGGCGTCGGCGCTGCCATCACTGGCTTCCAGCAGGTAGCCGACACCGCGCACGGTGGTGATGCGCAGCGGTGCGCCCGCCAGTTTCTTCCGCAGGCGACCGACGTACAGTTCGATGGCATTCGGACCGGCTTCGTCGTCGAAGCCGAACAGGCCGTTGCCGATCTCGTCCTTGCCCACTACCTGGCCCATACGGCCGACCAGGATCTCCAGCAGGCGGTATTCGCGGTTGGGCAGCTCGATCGGTTCGCCGTCGAGCGTGACCCGGTGCGCCGCGTTGTCGAACTGGAAGCCACCGACCTGCACCACCTCGCTTGCCTGGCCACGCGCACGCCGCAGCAGCACGCGGCAGCGCGCCTCGAACTCGCGGAAATCGAACGGCTTGCCGAGGTAGTCGTCGGCGCCGACATCCAGCGCCTGTACGCGGTCCTCGATGCCGTCCCGTGCAGTCAGCATCAGCACCGGCGTGCTGTCGCCGCGCTCGCGCATGCCGGCCAGCACGCGCAGGCCGTCGAGCTTGGGCAGGCCGATATCCAGCACTACCAGGTCGAAGCTCTGGTAGCGCAGCACGCTGGCGGCGGCCAGGCCGTCGGCCTGCCAGTCCACGGCATGGCCACTGCGACGCATGCGACGGATGATCGCATCGGCCAGATCCGGGTTGTCTTCGACCAGCAGCAGGCGCATGGGCACGACGGTGGGAGGGGAAGCGAATGCTACCGCATGGCGCCGGGTCCGCCCGCCGGGGCGCGCCCGGCGGCCTTTTACGCTGCACCGCACAATCCGTTGACAGGACGATGACAGCTTGCCCGACCCAGACTGCGGCCGCGCACCGTCCGGTGCCCACGATTGCCGCGCGCCTGGCGCGCACCTGGGAGGGTTTGTGGAATTCACGTTTGCCTGGCGGCGTCCTGCCGCCATGATGGCGCTGGCTGCGCTGTCGGCGCCGGCCTTCGCTGCCGAAGACGACCGTCCGGTCACCGCCACTCTCGGTGGCCGCCTGCACCTGGACTTCGCCACCTTCGACAACGACAACCGCGGCACCCCGAACAAGGACGACACCGAAATCCGCCGTGCGTGGGTTGACGTGTCTGGCAAGTTCTTCGTAGTCGACTACAAGCTGGAGGCCGATTTCTCCGGCGACCGCGTCGAGGCCAAGGACGTGTACCTGGCGCGCAGCTTCGGCAAGGCCGGCAAGCTCACCGTCGGCCAGTTCAAGCAGTACTTCTCGCTGGATGACCGCACCAGCTCCAACTACGGCAGCTTCCTGGAGCGCGGCAATGCCGGCACCACGCTGGCGCCGCTGTACCGTCTGGGCGCGTCGTGGCAGGCCAATCCGGGTGACTTCACCTGGGCCGCCAGCATCTACAGCCTGGAAAGCATCGACGCCTGGCAGGTGAAGGGGCGTGCTGCCGGTGGCCGTGTCACCTGGGCGCCCTCGCCCGCCGATGGCGACGTGCTGCACCTGGGCCTGTCGCTGGCCCGCGAGGCCTATGACAATCCGGGCGCGAACGGCGTTCCGGGCCTGAAGATCCGTCCGCGCCCGGCCGGCCACCTGTCCGACAACAGCCGCCTGACCCTGGTCGACTTCTCGGCCGGCCGCGATACCGACGTCAACAAATGGTCGCTGGAGTACGCGCAGGTGCGCGGCCCGTTGTCGTGGCAGGGCGAGTTCAGTGGCGCCACCTTCGATGACGGTGCGCAGCGCGGCGACGTGATGGCCGCCTACGGCATGGTCAGCTGGTTCGTCACCGGCGAAAGCCGCGCCTACGACCGCAAGACCGGCCGCTTCGCGCGGGTGAAGGATATCCGCCACAAGGCCGGCGCGTTCGAAGTGGCGCTGCGCTACGACCAGATGTGGGGCGCGCGGCATCTCGATGGTGCGCCGGACCTGCGCCGCGGCAGCACCGAGGCGTGGACGCTGGGTGGCAACTGGTACCTGCGCGACAACCTGCGCTTCATGCTCAACGTGATCGAAAGCCGCAACCGCGACCGCCTTGCCGGGGTGACGGTGGACCGCACGCGCGCGGTCACCGGCCGCCTGCAGTACGACTTCTAAGCCCGAATTCCCGGGCATGCCGCCCGGGCCCCTTCCACTCCCCCACGTCCTGTATTCGCAAGGAGTCCGCAGATGATGCTGAGCATCCTCGGCTTTGGCATGGTCATTACATTCATGTACTTGATCATGAGCAAGCGGCTGTCGCCGCTGGTGGCCCTGATCACCATTCCCATCCTGTTCGCGCTGATCGGCGGCTTCGGCGCCGGCATCGACGAGATGATGCTGGAGGGCATCAAGAAGATCGCGCCGACCGGCGTGATGCTGATGTTCGCCATCCTCTACTTCGGCGTGATGATCGATGCCGGCCTGTTCGATCCGCTGGTTCGGGTGATCCTGCGCTTCGTCAAGGGCGATCCGATGAAGATCGTGCTCGGCACCGCGGTGCTGGCGATGCTGATCTCGCTGGACGGCGACGGCTCGACCACCTACATGATCACCGTCTCGGCGATGCTGCCGCTGTACCAGCGCCTCGGCATGAACGCGCTGAACATGACCTGCGTGACCATCCTGGCCGGCGGCGTGATGAACCTGACCCCGTGGGGCGGCCCGACCGCACGTGCGGCCACCGCGCTGCACGTGGATCCGGCTGATGTGTTCGTGCCGCTGATCCCGTCGATGGTGATCGCCTGTGCCGGTGTGCTGCTGCTGGCCTGGTACCTGGGCCTGAAGGAACGCCGTCGCCTTGGCGTGGTGACCCTGCCCAAGGGCGGCAGCTGGATGGACAACAGCGTGTCCGACGACAGCAATCCGCTGCCGACCGTGGAAGACGCCGAGGACATCAAGCGTCCGAAGCTGCTGTGGGTCAACCTGGCCCTGACCGTGGCACTGATGACCGCGCTGATCATCGGCGTGCTGCCGATGCCGGTGCTGTTCATGGTCGGCTTCGCCATCGCGCTGGTGATCAACTACCCGAACCTGGCCGAGCAGCGCCGCCGCGTGGTCAACCATGCAGGCAACGTGCTGTCGGTGGTGTCGCTGATCTTCGCCGCGGGCATCTTCACCGGCATCCTCAACAACACCGGCATGGTCGAAGCCATGTCGCACAGCTTCCTGGCGGTGATTCCGGAATCGTGGGGCCCGTACCTGGCGGTGATCACCGCCGTGGCGTCGATGCCGTTCACCTTCTTCATGTCCAACGACGCCTTCTACTTCGGCGTGCTGCCGATCCTGTCCGAGGCCGCCGGCAACTACGGCATCACCCCGGTGGAGATGGCGCGCGCCTCGCTGGCCGGCCAGCCGGTGCACCTGCTCAGCCCGCTGGTGCCCTCTACCTACCTGCTGGTGGGCCTGGCCAAGGTCGAATTCGCCGACCACCAGAAGTTCACCCTGAAGTGGGCCATCGCCATCTCGATGCTGCTGATGATCGGCAGCCTGCTGTTCGGCCTGTATCCCCTCGCCGCCTGCCCCCTTGCCAAGGAGCCTTCTGCAATGACGCTTCGAATCGCTTACGTCACCAGTGGAATGGGCAGTGTCGGCACTGCCATCTGCCAGAGCCTGGCCCGCAGCGGCCACACCGTGGTTGCCGGCTGCGCGCCGAACTCGCCGCGCAAGGCCAACTGGCTGCGCGAGCAGCGCGAACAGGGTTTCGATTTCATTGCCTCCGAGGGCAACGCCACCGACTGGGCCTCGACCAGCGCCGCGTTCGCCAAGGTGCGTGCCGAGGTCGGCGAGGTGGACGTGCTGGTCAACAATTCCGGCGGCAGCCGCGATCTGCTGTTCCGGCAGATGACGGTGGAAGACTGGAACGCGGTGATCGCGTCCAACCTCAATTCGCTGTTCAACCTGACCAAGCAGGTGGTCGATGGAATGGCCACGCGTGGCTGGGGCCGCATCATCAACATCGGTTCGGTCAGCGCCCACAAGGGCCAGATCGGGCAGGTGAACTACGCCACCGCCAAGGCCGCGATGCACGGTTTCAGCCGTGCACTGGCTGCCGAAGTTGCGTCGCGCGGGGTCACCGTCAACACGCTGTCGCCGGGCTACATTGCCAGCCAGGCGATCAGCAGCTTCCCGCCGGACGTGCTGGACCGGCTGGCCGCCTCGGTACCGGTGCGCCGCCTCGGTCGCCCGGAAGAAGTGGCCGGCCTGTGCGCGTGGCTGGCCTCGGACGAAGCCTCGTACGTGACCGGCGCCGACTATCCGGTCAACGGCGGCCTGTACATGGGTTGAGCCCGTCTCCACGCAATGCGTGGACCGCCTCCCCCACGGAGTGCGCGGGGCCGGTGAACCTTTGCTTGCGAGGGGGATCCGGCCCCTTTTTTCATTCGGCTGCCAGACCTGCGCCGGTCCTGCACCGTTCGTTGGTTTTTCGTAAAGAAGGTTTCATGTTCCGTTCGCATAGTGGCCAAGCACCGCGCACGCGTGCCGGTGACCACCCCCAATGCAACGGACCACCATGCAGACCCGATACCTGACGATCGCCGTGGCGATCGCGCTCTCCGCCGCCAGCGCCCACGCTGCCACCACCGCCGATACCGGCGCCAGCACCGATGCCGCGCTGAGCGCGCAGACGCTGGATACCGTCTCCGTGATCGGCCAGGGCGAGACCCGCCAGGTGCAGCGCATCACCACCGTCGACAAGCAGGTGCTGCCGCCGGGTACCAGTGGCCAGAAGATCCTCGACCGCCTGCCGGGCGTGTCGGTGCAGTCCAACGATGCCTTCGGTGCCAATGAGGAATCGCAGACCATCAGCCTGCGTGGCTTCGACAAGAGCCGGCTGGGTTACACGCTCGATGGCATTCCGCTGGGTGACAACAGCTACGGCAACTACAACGGCCTGAGCATCGCCCGCGCGATCATCGCCGAGAACCTGGCTGGCGCCGAACTGTCGCAGGGCATCGGCTCGCTGGGCGTGGCCTCGACCAGCAACCTGGGCGGCACCATCCAGTATTTCTCGATGGACCCGTCCACCGAATTCGGTGGACGCGCCAGCGTCACCGTCGGCGACAACAACCAGCGCCGTGGCTACCTGCGCGTGGATACCGGCGACCTCAACGGCTTCTCGGCCTATGTGTCCGGCGTGCACCAGGACCAGGACATGTGGGCCGCGCCGTACCAGAACCAGACCACCCGCCAGTTCAATGCCAAGGCGGTGTGGAATGTCGGCGACCACCGCTTCGGTGCGTTCGTGGCCACCTCGCGCGCCAGCCAGGCCAACTACGCCTACCTGTCCAAGGACATGCTGGCCCGCGGCCTGGGCTATGACTGGAACATCTACGCACCGGACTGGGATCGCGCCGTCGCTGCCGCGTACTGCGCACCGGGCACGCTTGACCGCAGCAAGTGCAAGTTCAGTGGCGGCGTCACCAGCATCGACGATGCCTACTACCAGAGCCGTGCGCTGCGCGACGACAACCTGTACTCGGTTGATGCCGACCTGCGTCTGGGTGAGCAGGGTCGCCTGAAGCTGCTGGCCTACCACCATGACAACCGTGGTCAGGGCCACTGGTGGGCACCGGGCCAGCCGTCCTACCCGGGCACCGACAAGATGCTGCCGATCTCGATCCGCAGCACCAACTACACGATCAACCGCGATGGCCTGACCGCCGCGCTGTCGTGGACGGTGGGCATCCACGAACTGGAGGCCGGGCTGTGGTACGAGCAGAACGACCATAACGTCTCGCGCAACTTCTACTACATCAGCGGCCCGTTCCTGGACGACCTGTACCTGAAGAACCCGGACCGCCTGCTGTTCAACCAGGACTTCGACATCCGCACGCGCCAGTTCTACGTGCAGGACCGCATGCGCTTCCTGGACCAGCGCCTGACTGTGGACGTGGGCATCAAGAGCCCCAACACCCGCATGCGCGCCACTGCCAAGCCGGGCGTGGAAACCAGCATCGCCTCGGGCACGCTGACCGCCAGGGAATCGGTGCTGCCGCAGGTAGGCCTGGGCTTCAAGCTCAACGCCAACAACGAGTTGTTCGCCTCGTACGCCGAGAACATCGCCGCCTTCGTCGGTGGCGGCAGCGGTGGCCCGCTGCAGGTGTCGCCGGAATCGTTCGCGGCCAGCGCCGGCCTGGAGCCGGAGAAGTCCAAGAGCCTTGAAGCCGGCTTCCGTACCTTTGGCGAGAAGTACCAGGCCTCGATCGCCGCCTACAACGTGAAGTTCGACAACCGCCTGCTGTCGCTGAATCCGTGTTCCAGCATCGAAGTCGGTACGCGTCCGGAGTGCGTGACGCGCTTCATCAACGTCGGTTCGGTGAAGAGCCACGGTGCGGAGCTGACCTTCATCCTCAAGCCGATCGACGGCCTGCAGTGGTACAACGCGCTGTCCTGGAACAAGACCACCTACGAGGATGACTACACCTCGGGCGGCGCCATCGTGCCGGTAGCCGGCAAGATCACGGTGGATACGCCGCAGCGCATGGCCTCCAGTGAAATCAGCTGGAACCGCGACGGCTTCTTCGCCAGCCTGCGTGCCAAGTACACCGGCAAGCGCTACTACACCTACACCAACGACCAGTCTGTGCCGGGCGTGACCACCTTCGACGCCGGTGCGGGCTACGACTTCGGCCCGGGCCTGGGCCTGCGCAACGTGCGGGTGTCGTTGAATGCGACCAACCTGACCAACAAGCGCTATGCGGGCCAGCTGAGTTCGTTCGCACCGACCGATCCGAAGGGCACGCGGTATGCGATCCATGCGAGCGCGCCGCGGCAGCTGTTCATGACGGTGGCGGCGGAGTTCTAAGTCAGAAGCGGGCGCTGCGGCGCATTGCGTATTTCTGCATGGCGCGGGTAGGCAGGCCCATGCAGGACACGCCGTAAACCCGTCCTTGGGGGCTCGATGGCGCCATCCATGGCGCCAACGGTCCTGCATGGGCCTGCCTACCCGCGCCCGACAATTTCCTGCGCCGGCGCGGAGGCAATGGAAAGCAAGAGCAAAAGCAAAAGCAGAGAGCCGGGCATTGCCCGGCTCTCTGCTTTTCAAGCTCTTCAAGCGCAATCCCTCTGGTGGACTGCTGGCCGTCTCGCGGGAAATTGTCTGGAGCGGGAGGCTTGCGCTGGCCAGGACCGTCCACGGCATGGATGCCGTGGCCGAGCCTACAGGGACGTACTTGCGGCGTGTCCTGGCCAGCGCAAGCCTCCCGCTCTCCCCGATATCAATCAAGACGCCACAATCCGCCAACGCATTTCATTCCGGCGCCAGCTGGTCCATCCGTATCCGGTTGGCAAACAGCGAAAACGCCAGCATCCCGGCCAGGCCGTTCGCCCGGCTCACCCAGTGCGGCAGCCAGCGCGGCGGCTTCAGCACACCCGCTTCGAACAGTGGCGCGAAGGCAATCGCATCGGCCAGGCTCATCTTGCCGGCAAACAACCAGCGGCAGACCTGCAGGCGGTCCTCGGCCAGCATGTGGCGGAAGAAGGTGTGCACCGACACCAGGCCGCGCAGGTACACCGTGTCCTTGGTGAAGGCCAGGCCGCCATTCGGCGGCACCCCACGGAACACGCGCTGTGCCGACGCAAAGCTCTCTTCGGCGTTCTGCCCGGCATTGCAGAAGTAGCGGAACACCTCGATGAAATCGGCACCTTCGCGCGCCATTGCAATCGCTTCGGTACGCAGGCTGATGCGCTTGAGGCGCTCGATGTCGATGCTGCCGGTGATCTGTTCGGCGAAAGTAGCCAGTCCTTCCTGGGTTGCCGTCACCCGTGGCGACGACAGCGCCAGGCTGGGCAGCACCGGCTGCTCGCGGCCGTTCAAAGCGGTCAGCGAATGCACCAGTGCTTCGTGGTGGAACAGCTGCGCACGGTCGTAGGCACTGAAGCGCGCACTGGTGCGCAGGCGGATACGGGTCGGACCGGCGGCGGCCTTGGAGACCAGTTCCGGGTCCAGCTGCACCTGGATGATGCGCGATTCAAAGAACGCATCGAGGTCGTTCTGCAGTTGCAGTTGCAGGGCGATGGCCGAGACCGGCACCTGCTCTTCCGGCGCCAGCAGTTCGTGGTCCAGTTCGGCGGCGATCTGGATGAAGTGCCGCGCCGCTTCGCGCGTACTCGGGCCATTGCCTGGCAGCGGCTGCTCGGGCGCACCAAACAGCTGCACCGAACAGGTATCGACGACGGCGGTGCCCAGCCCTTCCAAGAGCTGCGCGGCCAGGTCCCAGCTCTGCGCCGACTGCTGCACGTAGTGGCCCAGCGGGTGGCTGTCGTCGCAGTCGGCAGAGATCGCCGCCAGCGCGCGGCGCTCCTCGCTGAAATCCAGCCTCGGGTAGTCCACCTTCGGCAGCACCGGTTGCCCACGAGCCACGCTTTCCAGGAACGGCGCCTGCAGCGTTGCCGGCCAGCTGGTCAGGCCCAGCAGGCGGATGCCTCCCACGGCCTCGACCAGGCGCGCATCGAGCGCTGCATGGTGGGCCACGTCACGGTCCAGCGTCGCGGTCGGTTCCATGGGCGGACTATAGCGCCCTGCCGTATCCGGCGCTGTGCGCCGCCGCCCGAGCATCGGCTCGGGCGCTACAGGGTGTCCCAGGATGCAACCGTTGTAGAGCCGAGCCCATGCTCGGCTGCCTTGCTACCGCCTACGCGGCTTTCCGGCCGGGCGGAACTGCTGGCCCTTGCCCTTCCTGCCACCGCGCTCCTGCGCGGTCTCGGCCTGTCGAACGGCCAGCTTGGCGGCGGCGGCGGCCACTTCTTCCTTCAGCTTGAAGTAGTTCAGCAGCCGGCTCTCTTCGATCTCACCGGCCTCGATCGCCGCACGCACCGCGCAGCCCGGTTCCTGCTGGTGCTTGCAGTCGTTGAAGCGGCACTGTGCCGCCAGCGCTTCGATATCGGCGAAGCCACCTTCGGACAGTGTTTCTTCGCCGGTCGGCTTCAACTCGCGCATGCCAGGGGTATCGATCAGGCAGGCGCCCATCGGCAGCGGCATCAGCGCACGATGGGTGGTGGTGTGGCGGCCGCGCGAATCGTTGGCGCGCACCGCGTTGGTCTTCATCCGCTGCTCGCCGAGCAGCGTGTTTGTCAACGTGGACTTGCCGGCACCGGAGGAACCGACCAGCACCACGGTGCGGCCCGGGCCCAGCCACGGTTGCAGCACGGCAACGCTTCCGGCATCCAGGCCGTTGATCGCATGCAGGGCAATGCCCTGCATCTCCAGCTCTTCCAGCACCGCCAGTGCGTCCTCGCTGTACTCGGTCTGGTCGGCCTTGGTCAGCACCACCACCGGTTCGGCACCACCACCACCGACCAGCAGCAGGTAGCGCTCGATGCGGCGCGGATTGAAGTCGGCATCCAGCCCGCAGACGATGAACACCGTATCGATGTTGGCCGCGATCACCTGCTGGTGGTAATGCTCGCCGGCCGCGCCGCGCTTGATCGCGGTACGCCGCGGCAGCAGGGCGACGATGCGGATGCCGTCGAGCAGCACCCAGTCGCCCACCGCCGGCCGTTCATGGCTGGGGAAACGCGGGCGCTGCCATTCGGGCAGCGACTCGGCCTTGATCGAGGCGTACGGGCCATCGGCCACCACGTAGTGGGTGCGGTGCTGTTCGATCACCCGTGCCGGGCGGGCCTGCGGGTGCGCGGCCATCGCGGCCTGCCAGTCGGCCTGCTGCGCCGGGCCCGGCCAGGGCCAGCCGATGGTCTGCAGGGCGATGAAATCGGGGGTCTGGGTCATCGCCGCCATTCTACCTGTGCCGGCGCCCTGCCAGCCCAGCAGTGACGGGCCCGGAGCCCTTGCCATGCATTGCAGCAATTCCGGTAGGATGGAAGCCCCATGCCTTTTGACGGCCCATACCCCATGTCCACCTCCTCGCCCAAGCCCCTGGCCATCCGCGAGCGCCTTTCCGAAGTGCGCTACGAAATCCGCGGAGAACTGGCGCGGCGAGCCCGGGAGCTGGAGGCGCAGGGCCGCAAGCTGATCAAGCTCAACATCGGCAACCCGGGCAACTTCGGTTTCCGCGCGCCCGAGCACCTGCAGCGCGCGATCGCCGACGACATGGGCCGCACCGACCCGTACACCCACCAGCAGGGCCTGCCGGTGGCGCGCGAAGCGATCGCGTCGTACTACGCCCGCCGCGGTGCACCCGATGCGCACCCGGACCGCATGTTCGTCGGCAACGGCGTCAGCGAACTGATCGACCTGTCGCTGCGCGCACTGCTCAACCCGGGCGACGAAGTGCTGGTGCCCTCGCCGGACTACCCGCTGTGGTCGGCCTCGACCATCCTCAACGATGGCCGCCCGGTGTACTACCGCTGCGCCGCCGAAAACGGCTTCCAGCCGGACCCGAGCGAGATCGAGGCCCTGGTCTCTTCGCGCACGCGCGCCATCGTGCTGATCAACCCGAACAACCCCAGCGGCGCCAGCTACCCCCGCGAACTGCTGGAGCGCGTGGTGGAGATCGCGCGCCGCCACAACCTGCTGTTGCTGGTCGATGAGATCTACGACCAGATCCTGTACGACGATGCGGTGTTCCAGCCGGTCGCGCCGCTGGCCGGCGACCACCCGTGCCTGACCTTCAGCGGCCTGAGCAAGGTGCACCGCGCCTGCGGCTGGCGCGTGGGCTGGGCCCACCTCAGCGGCGGCGACGCGCGCCTGGGCGATTTCCGCGCCGCGCTGGACCTGCTCGGTGCGCTGCGCCTGTGCGCCAACGTGCCGGGGCAGTACGCCATCGAGGCGGCGGTGAATGGCCCGGACACCATTTCCGAGCTGTGCGCCCCCGGTGGCCGCCTGTATGAAACCCGCCGCGCGGTGATCGAAGCGTGCGAAGCCAGCGAGCACCTGTCACTGGTCGCGCCGGCTGGCGCGCTGTACGCGTTCCCGGCCGTGGTCGGCGCCGCCGCCAAGGGCTTCGACGACCATAATTTCGCACTGGACCTGATGAACAACGAAGGCGTGCTGGTGGTGCCGGGCTCGAGCTTCAACGTGCCCTACCGCCATCATTTCCGCGTGACCCTGCTGCCGGAAGCCTCAGTGATGCGCGATGTGTTCGCCCGCATCAACCGCGTGCTGGCGCGCCGTGCCGAGGACGCGACCAAGGTCGTGCCGATGAAGCCACGCCGCTCGGTGGCCTGAGCCGTGGCGTTGTCCTACCTGGCGCTGGGCGATTCGTACACCATCGGTGAAGCGGTTGCAGTCGAAGGCCGTTGGCCGCACCAGCTGGCCGCTGCGCTGCGTGCGCAGGGCATCGACTTGTCCAACCCGCAGACCATTGCGACCACCGGCTGGACGACCGACGAGCTCGACGCGGGTATCGACGCGACCGCACCGCAGGGTCCGTTCGATTTCGTCAGCCTGCTGATCGGCGTCAACAACCAGTATCGCGGGCGTCCGCTGGACGAGTACCGCAACCAGTTCCAGGCCTTGCTGCAGCGGGCGATCGGCTTCGCCGGCGGTGATACCGGCCGCGTGCTGGTGCTGTCCTTCCCCGATTGGGGTGCCACCCCGTTCGGTGCCGGCAGTGGCCGCGACCTGGCCGCGATCGAGATCGAAACCGACGAGTTCAATGCCGCCGCCGAAGTGATCAGCACCCGGCACGGCGTGGCCTTCGTCGACATCACCGACATCAGCCGCGCACAGGGCGACCAACCGACGATGATCGCCGAAGACGGGCTGCACCCCTCGGCGAGGATGTACGCGCTGTGGAGCGCGCGCGCGCTGCCGGTTGCCGCGCATCTGCTTGGCGGCACGGACTGAGGCGATGGACGGCACGCCACGGAACGGCCCGCCCCTGCCCTGTACTCCCCTGACGGCCCCGCAGGCCCGCTTGATCGCCGAAGCGTTCCGCCCGGCGCAGGCCTGGGGCAACCGCCGCGACTACTACTACACCCGCAGCAAGCTCGGCAGCGATCCGCTGTACGACGGCGTGCTGCAGCATCTGCCTGACGACGGGCAGCCGGTGCTGGACCTGGGCTGCGGGCTGGGCCTGTTCGCCCATGTACTGCGCCAGCGTGGCGGTACCCAGCCCTACCTGGGCGTGGACGTGGATGCCGGCAAGATCGCCCGCGCGCAACGTGCCGCCGCCGGGCTGCATGACGTGCACTTCGACTGCGTGGACGTGCAGGCGCCACTGCCGGCGCAGGCCGGGCACGTCCTGCTGCTGGACGTGCTGCAGTACCTGGACGCGGGCCCGCAACAGGCGCTGCTGCGCGCCGCCAGCGAGCAGGTGGCACCCGGCGGCCGCCTGCTGCTGCGCACACCGCTTGCCACCGGCGATGGCCGCGACCGCACCACGCGGATGGCGGACCGGCTGGCCTGGCTGGTCGGCTGGATGGGCACGCGCCCGCGCCACTACCCCGATCCACGGGTACTGCAGACGACGCTTGCCGAAGCGGGATTGCAGGTGACCGCCCCCCGGCCGCTGCATGGGCGTACGCCCTTCAACAGCTGGCTGCTGGTGGCCGAACGCCCTGAGGTGTAGAGCCGAGCCCACGCTCGGCTGTGCTGTTGCGGTAGATCCACGCCATGCGTGGATGGCATACATGGCGGAGTCGAGCATGGCTCGACTCTACAATGTGTTTCTCGCGACCATTCCTGTAGAGCCGAGCCCACGCTCGGCTGCTCCACGCGGCCAGAACCCGGTGCTACGAGTCAGGCAGCTGCACCTTCAAGCCGCGCTCTTCCAGCGCCTGCAGCACGCGCTCGATGATCACCAGATTGTGGCCGTGGGCGGCGCCCTCGTGCAGCAGCACGATGGCCCCTGGGCGCAGGTCCGGCAGCAACCGCGCCAGCACGCTGTCCGGGGTGCAGCCGACGCCGTCGTAACCGCGCGCGCTCCAGCCCACGCGCGTCAGGCCCAGCGCCTTCAGCACCGGCGCCACGAACGGGTTGGTCATGCCCACCACCGAGCGATACCAGCGCACCGGATGCCCGCTCAGCGCCTGCAGCGCATGCTGGCAGCCTTCGATCTCGGCACGCATCGCCGCTGGGCCCAACCGCCAGAAGCGGGCCTGCGGGTGGCTGAGACTGTGATTGCCCAGATCGTGGCCACGGCGCAGGATCTCGGCCACCAGTTCCGGCTGTGCCAGCGCACGGTCCCCCACCAGGAAGAAGGTCGCACGCGCCTGGTGGCGGTCCAGCAGATCGAGCACGGCACGGGTTTCCGGGCCGGGGCCGTCATCGATCGTCAGCCAGACACTGTTGCCAGCGTCCGGCACCCGGCTGAGTACCGGTGCGTAGAAACGGCTGTTGGGCAGGAACACCGGCACCATGAACAGCGCATGGCTGGCCACCATCAGCGGCAGCCCCCAGTGCCACCCAGCCTGTACCCAGACCAGGATCACGGCCAGCTGCGACGCCACCAGCCAGGGCAGCCAGCGCCAGGGGCGGGCCGGGATGCGATGCAATGTTCCTGCGTTGCTCATCCCCCATGATGCCATGGGGGTTAGAATTGATGATTCGAATTCCCGGAACCCCGACGTCCATGTCCCTCGATCCCGCCCTGCGTTCGCGCATCGAATCCATCCTCAACGCCAACCGCGTCGTGCTGTTCATGAAGGGCCAGCCGTCGATGCCGCAGTGTGGTTTCTCGGCCAAGGCCGTGGGCGCGCTGCAGGACCTCGGTGTCGAGTTCGCCCACGTCAACGTGCTGGCCGACCAGGAAATCCGTGAAGGCATCAAGGCCTACGGCGACTGGCCGACCATCCCGCAGCTGTACATCGACGGCGAACTGGTCGGCGGCAGCGACATCGTGCTGCAGATGGCCGCCAGCGGCGAGCTGAGCAGCGTGCTGGGCCTGGCCGCACCGGACCGCACCCCGCCGAGCATCACCGTCACCCCGGCCGCCGTGGAAATGCTCAAGGGCGCGCTGGCCGACGCTCCGGGCGCTGCCCTGCAGCTGAGCATCGACGCCGGCTTCCAGCCGAACTTCCAGCTGGCCCCGCATGACGAAGGCGCGATCGCTGCCGAGTCCAACGGCCTGCGCGTGCAGTTCGACCTGTCCAGCGCCCGTCGCGCCAACGGCATCACCATCGACTGGGTGGACGACATCCGCGGCAAGGGCCTGGCGATCGACAACCCGAACGCACCGAAGCCGGTACAGGAAATCAGCGTGCGTGATGCCGACGACCTGGTGCGTGCCGGCAACATCACCCTGGTGGACGTGCGTCCGGCCGACGAGCGCGCCATCGCCGCCGTCGGCGTGCCGTTCAGGAGCTTCGACGGCAACGGCCGTGCGGAGCTGGAAGCCCTGCCGAAGGACACCGCACTGGCCTTCCTGTGCCACCACGGTGGCCGCAGCGCGCAGGCCGCCGAGCAGTTCCGTGCACTGGGCTTCACCAAGGTGTTCAACGTCACCGGCGGCATCAATGCCTGGTCCGAAGACGTGGACAACGGCGTGCCGAAGTACTGACCGGTCCCGGCATGGGGTCGACTTGGGGTCGGATCCCTTTCCGCAGGAAAGGGCTCTGACCCCAGCACAGAAAACGCCGGCATTCGCCGGCGTTTTCTGCATCCACGCATGGCGTGGACCTACCCGGCAAACCCGCCTTCGGCCAGGTAATCCAGCTCTTCCGCCGTGGGCAAGCGACCGAGCACGGCATTGCGATGCGGGAAACGACCGAAGCGGCGGATGATGTCGCGGTGCAATTCGGCGTACTGCAGGTATTCCTTGTCACCCAGCACGTCGAACATCGCCACCGAACGGTCCTGGTCCAGCGGATCCTCGGAGTGCTCGAACGGCAGGTAGATGAAGGCGCGCAGCTTCGGGACCAGCTGCAGGTCCAGACCTTCCTCGATGGCGCGCATGGCGTAGTGCCGGGCCAGGCCATCGGTGGCGTAGGAATGGGCGGTTCCACGGAAGCAGTTGCGCGGGAACTGGTCCAGCAGCAGCATCAGCGCCAGCGCCCCTTCGGCGCTGCCCAGCCAATGCTCGCGCGCGCGCGCGGCCGCGGCGAAATGCTCATCCAGAAACAACTGGCGGAACTGCGCGTCGAACGCATCGTCGCGGGCGAACCACTTCGCAGGGCCCGCTTCTTTCCAGAATTCCACCACTTGCGCGGCAACGTCCATCACCTACTCCCCAGGGCCGGCGCGCCGCGCCAGGCCATCATCATCATTCGTCGAAGCGCAGGTGGCGGACCGACTTGCCGTTGCGCCGGATAAGCTTAAGCGCCTCGATACCGATCTGGATATGGTTTTCCACGAACTGGGAGCTGACCTTGGCATCGGACGCCTCGGTCTTGACCCCGTCGGGGATCATCGGCTGGTCCGAGACCAGCAGCAGCGCGCCGCTGGGGATGTGGTTGGCGAAGCCGGCGGCGAACACCGTGGCCGTTTCCATGTCGATGGCCATGCAGCGCATCGCCCGCAGCCGCTCCTTGAAGGCCTCGTCGTGCTCCCAGACCCGGCGATTGGTGGTGTAGACGGTACCCGTCCAGTAGTCGTGGCCGAGGTCGCGGATCATGGTCGAGACCGCACGCTGCAGCGCGAATGCCGGCAACGCCGGTACTTCCGGCGGCAGGTAATCGCCCGAGGTGCCCTCGCCACGGATCGCGGCGATCGGCAGCACCAGGTCACCCAGCTGGTTCTTGCGCTTGAGGCCACCGCACTTGCCCAGGAACAGCACCGCCTTGGGCATCACTGCCGACAGCAGGTCCATGATGATCGCGGCATTGGGGCTGCCCATGCCGAAGTTGATCATGGTGATGCCGTCGATCGTGGCGCTGGCCATCGGCCGGTCCAGGCCGATGACGGGCGCACCGGTCAGCTCGGAAAAGGTGTGCAGGTAGCCACCGAAGTTGGTCAGCAGGATGTGCTGGCCGAACTGGTCCAGGGGCACGCCGGTATACCGGGGCAGCCAGTTGTCGACGATTTCCTGCTTGCTCTTCATGGGCGGTCCGGTACGGCGGGGGACCTGGTATTTTCAGCCACCCGGCCGGTGCAGTCGAGCCGCCGTCGACCGCCCTGTGAAGAAGGTCACTTGGCAAGCCCGCCACCACCGGGCTAGCGTCGGCGGTTGGACCACGCTGCAAGGGGAACTGCATGGCATCGACGTTGTTGCGCGCCGGGGTGGCCCTGGCACTGCTTTCATCGAGTACGGCTCCGGCGATGGGCGCCTCGCGCTTCGTCGCCGATCCCTACCCCAGCACCTACCAGGCCCATCCTGATGCGCCGGTGCTGATCCAGAACGCCACGGTGCTGACCGGTACCGGCCAGCGCCTGGACAACGCCGACGTACTGCTGCGCGACGGCCGCATTGTCGCCGTTGGCCGCCAGCTGCAGGCCGATGCGGGCGTCACCCGCATTGATGCACAGGGCAAGTGGGTCACCCCCGGCCTGATCGACGTGCATTCGCACCTGGGTGTCTACCCCAGCCCGGGCGTTGGCGCGCACAGCGACGGCAACGAGATCACCGCGCCAGTCACCGCCAACGTCTGGGCCGAGCACTCTGTGTGGCCGCAGGATCCGGGCTTCGCCACGGCGCTGGCCGGCGGCGTGACCAGCATGCAGGTGCTGCCCGGCTCGGCCAACCTGGTCGGCGGGCGCGGCGTGACCCTGAAGAACGTCCCGGCCATCACCTACCAGGCGATGAAGTTCCCCGGCGCACCGTGGGGCCTGAAGATGGCCTGCGGCGAGAACCCCAAGCGGGTCTACGGCGAAGGCAAGGGCGTAGCCCCGGCCACGCGCATGGGCAACGTGGCCAGCTACCGTGCTGCCTTCATCGATGCCGCCGACTACATCGCCAAGAACAAGCCCAAGCCGGCCAAGCGCAAGGGCTGGTTCGGCAGCGACAAGGGCGACAGCGCCGGTGATGCCGGCGGCAAGCGCGATCTCAAGCTGGACACGCTGGCCGGCGCCATCGAAGGCGACATCCGCGTGCACATCCACTGCTACCGCGCCGACGAAATGGCCACCATGCTCGACCTGGCCAAGGAATTCGGCTTCAAGGTGGCCGCCTTCCACCACGGCGTGGAGGCCTACAAGCTGGCCGACCGGCTGGCCGCCGACGGCGTCTGCGGCGCACTATGGGCCGACTGGTGGGGCTTCAAGATGGAAGCCTTCGACGGCATCCAGGAGAACATCGCGCTGGTCGACCGCCCGAAGAACAGCTGCGCCATCGTCCATTCCGATTCTCCCGAGGGCATCCAGCGCCTGAACCAGGAAGCGGCCAAGGTGATGGCGTCCGCGCGCCGCGCGCGCATGCCGGAGATCACGCCCGAACACGCCATCACCTGGATGACCGCCAACGCCGCCAAGGCACTGGGCATCGAAGGCCAGACCGGCACCCTGGAGGCCGGCAAGATGGCCGACGTGGTGGTGTGGAACGGCAACCCCTTCAGTTCCTACGCGCTGGCCGAGCAGGTCTTCATTGATGGCCGCCGGCTGTACGACCGTGGCGCGCCAGCGAGCACGCCGCGTTCCGATTTCCAGCTTGGCCAGGAGGTGCGCTGATGGGCGCGTTGAACAAGCGTCGTCGGGCATGGCCCGGCGCGACCGTGGTGGCATTGCTGTTGCTGGCAACCACGGCATCGGCACAGGACCTGCTGGTGCGCAACGCAACGGTGCACACGGCCAGCGCACGCGGCAGCCTGCAGAACACCGATGTGCTGGTCCAGGGTGGCATCATCCGTGCGGTCGGCCCCGGCCTGTCCGCGCCGGCCGGGGCGATCGTTGTCGAAGCCAATGAGCGGCCGCTGACCCCCGCCCTGTTCGGTGGCATCACCGAGACCGGCATCGAAGAGGTCTCGGGTGAATCGAGCACGGTGGACAGTTCGCTGAAGCTCGGCGAGCAGCCGCTGCGCCCGGAATTCGACGTCACCCTGGCCTACAACCCGGCCTCGGTGTTGATCCCGGTGACGCGGCTGGAGGGCTTCGGCTTCACCGCACTCGGCGCCGCCACCGGTGGCGGCTTCGTGGCCGGCCAGGGCGGCGTGATGCGGCTGGATGGCAGCGTCGACCCGATCGGTCCGCGCGCGCTGTTCCTGCGCCTGGGCTCGGCGGCATCGGAGCTGACCGGGCATTCGCGCGCCGCGCAATGGATGCTGCTGCAGCAGATGGTCGACGAAGCACGCGGCCAGGTGGCTGCGGATTCGCCGCACGCGCTGTTGACCCCGGCCGGCCGCCGCACGCTCAGCCGCTACCTGGCCGGCCAGGGCCGCATCGTGGTGGAGGTCGATCGTGCCTCGGACATCCGCCAGCTGCTGCGCTGGGCCGCGCGCGAGAAGGTGAAGATCGCGATCGCCGGTGCCGGCGAAGCCTGGCAGGTCGCGCCGGAGCTGGCCGCCGCACAGGTGCCGGTGTTCGTTGACGTGCTGGCCAACCTGCCGGCCAGCTTCGACCAGATCGGCGCCACCCTGGAAAACGCCGCGCGCCTGCAACGTGCCGGCGTGCCGGTGTCGTTCGTGCAGCGCGGCGACGCCACCCACAACGCGCGCAAGATGCGCCAGCTGGCCGGCAATGCAGTGGCCAACGGCCTGCCCTGGGCCGACGGCCTGGCCGGGCTGACCCGGGTGCCGGCACAGGCGTTCGGCGTGGCCGATCAGATCGGCAGCATCGAGCCGGGCAAGCGCGCCGACCTGGTGCTGTGGGAGGGCGACCCGCTGGACGTGGCGCACTATGCCGAACAGGTCTGGCTGGGCGGCCGTGCAATGCCGATGCGCTCGCGCCAGACTGACCTGCGTGACCGCTACCTGCAGCGCAACGCGCAGCCCTGACCGCCTTCAAGGAAACCCTCATGGCCACGCTGCGCTGGTATTTCGACTTCGTCTCACCCTATTCCTACCTGCACTGGCAGAAGCTGAAGCGGCTGCCGCAGGTCGGCCAAATCCAGCCGGTGCCGATCGCCTTCGGTGCGGTGCTGCATCACCTGGGCAACCTGGGCCCGGCGGAAATCCCCGCCAAGCGCCGCTTCGCCTACCGCCACCTGCAGTGGACCGCGCAGGCCGAGGGCACCCCGATGCGCTTCCCGCCCGGCCATCCGTTCAATCCGTTGTCGGCGCTGCGCCTGTGCCTGGCCGTCGGAGCCAGCGCACAGGCGGTGGACGTGCTGTTCGACTGGATCTGGCGCGACGGCCATGCCGGTGACAGCGCCGAGGCCCTGCGCGAACCGGGTGCGCAGCTGGGCATCGAGGATGTCGCCAGCGCCATCACCGCCCCGGCGGTCAAGGAACAGTTGCGGCGCAACACGGAGGCCGCGATCGCGGCCGGCGTGTTCGGGGTACCCACCCTGGCCATCGGCGACGAACTGTTCTGGGGCAACGACGCACATCCGCTGATGGCCGCGGTGCTGGCCGATCCCACCCTGCTGCAGCAGCCTGAATGGCAACGCCTCGACAGCCTGCCGATGGCGGTACAACGCAATCGCTGAACAGGGGTGACGCCTTTCCCTCGGGCGCGGGCTCTGGTTTTGAGATAGATTTCACGTTTCCGAATCTACAACCGCCCTGGAGGGGGAGCCGCGGATGCGCATCGGAATCGTCGTCGACTCGGCCTGCGACCTGCCGCAGGACTTCATTGCCGAGCACAACATCGTGCTGCTGCCGATCACCGTCCGCATCGGCGAAGCCGTGCTGGCCGATCACCGCGATGAGCAGGCCACGCTGAGCTTCCTGCACGCGCACGTGGCCGAACACGGCGCCGAGGCGGAAACCATTCCCTTCAGTGTCAACCAGATCCGCGACCTGTTCCTGCAGCAGCTGGTGATCGATTACGACCACGTGTTCTGCATGACCATCACCAAGACCCGCAGCCCGATCCATGACAACGCGCTGCAGGCCAGCTTCGCCATCCTCAACGACTACAAGCCGGTGCGCCAGGCGGCAGGCTACAACTCACCGTTCGCGCTGCGCGTGCTCGATACCCAGAACCTGTTCGCTGCCCAGGCGGTGACCGCGGTGGAAGCGGTGCGCCTGCGCGAGAGCAACGCCAGCGTGCAGCAGATCCGCGAACGGCTGGAGGAACTGGCTGGCAACGTGCACGGCTACATGGTGACCCGTGACCTGTATTACATGCGTGCGCGTGCACGGCACAAGGGCGACCGCAGTGTCGGCCTGCTCAGCGCGGCGCTGGGCAGCGCACTGGACATCAAGCCGGTGCTGCACGGCTATCGCGGCGAAACCGGGCCGGTCGCCAAGATCAAGGGCTTCGACAACGCGGTGCAGAAGCTGTTCGCGGTGGTCGGCCAGCGCGTGCGTGCCGGGCTGATGACACCAACGGTGTGCGTCAGTTACGGCGGTGAGCTGGACGAGCTGCGTACCCTGCCCGGCTACGCCCAGTTGAAGGAGGTCTGCGCCACCCATGGCGTGGCCGTGTACGAATCGGTGATGAGCCTGACCGGCATGGTCAATGTCGGCAAGGGCGCGGTCACCGTGGGCTTTGCCGATGGGCCACATCGGTTTGAATGAAGGTCGACCGTGGCGGGAATCTGCACATCGATTCCACCGCGACTGTGCCAGCCTTGCCGCACTTCAAGGAGAACTCCATGCCTGCGCAGTACCACATCAGCCTGCCCGACCCGTCCAAGGCCCGTGGCAATGACCCTGACCTGTCCTTCCACTCGCAGGGCGCCGCCGGTTTCGCCGAAGAGCTGCAGGATGCCCTGCGCAGCGGCACGCTGTTCGAGCGCTGGAAGGCCAAGCAGCCCGACCCGGACGCGGTGGAACCGCAGTGGGGCGTGACCGATCCGGACGCCACCGTGACCGGCGAGCAGAAGGACCTGCGCATCAACCTGGTGGCCACCACCCGCATCGACAGCGATGTGTTCAAGCAGCGCCTGCGCCTGCTGGCCGGCAGCCACTGGGAACTACGCGACGTGCGTTGAGGCACCCGCCCGCCGGGCATGGCCCGGCGCTGACCATGCTCTGGTAGACGCCAACCTTGGTTGGCGCTTGCACAAACGGCTGCCAACCAAGGTTGGCCACTACTGACGCGCCGCCGAACATGGCCCGGCGCTTCCGAGGCATGCTCCGGTAGATGCCAACCTTGGTTGGCGCTTTCCAACGCGCCGCGCATGTGGCTGGCACACTGTGGGAATGAGAAACAGAGATGCGATCACCCGGCTGGGTACGCGCGGCGAGAAGAAGCTGCGCGATGCCCCACGCCGACTACGCGACCTGCAGCATTGGGCTGACTGCTTCAGTGGTGCGTTCCCCTCGTCAGAGGAGTTGGGCAGTCAAGCTCGCTACTGGAACTACAAGGTTCCAACCCGAGCCGGTCTGATCGAAGGCCCGGCCACCACCCTGAGAATCCAGCGTGCCTGCGCCCAATCGCTCATCAGCGCCTGCGCAAATCTGATCCAGTCGCGGCCCGCTTCACAGGCTACTGTGCGGGTAACCTGCTGCATCGCCCAGCCGGGGATGTTCTCCAGCGAGATTTGCCTTTACCTGGACGAAACGTACTTCCAGGGCCACGTCGCCTCGACAGCGGATGGTCAGGTCACCGCCATCACCTCGCGCAGCCTTTCCGCCGAATGGCAGCTCGTCCTACCCCAGGGCGTTGAGGAGCGAGGTGTGCAGGTCAGCATTCCTCCCACCGACCACGATGACGGTCTGGAACAGGAATACTGGTTCTACGGCGAGGTCGCCGACAGGCGTTGGTGAACGAGGACGCAAGCTCGGTCGGCGCTTCCGGGAAGCGCTGCCAACCAAGGTTGGCAACTACCGAACCGCCGGGTAGTGGCGGCCGCTACCCAGCGCGCGGTACAGCGCTATGCGCACGATCGCAGCCCCGGTCTGACTGTACAGCGCGATGTCCTTGGATGGCCGGAACCCCAAACAGGCTGGTTCTGTACGACCAGCGGCGAGCCGGATTGGCCTGGCCGAACAGGATGAGGCGGTTTGGCGGCAACGGGCAGCAGCGCGTGACGGGCTGGCCTGCTCAGCAATCCATGGTTCCGTGCGCGTTGCCCTCGTCATCCAGCACGTGCGCATGCAGGACCACCTGGTTGCGGCCGGCCCGCTTGGCGGCATACAGGCCGGCATCGGCATCGGCCAGCAGTTGGTCGGCGCTGGCCATCGCTGGCGGATGCAAATAGCCCACGCCGATGCTGATGCTGACCGACCCTTCCGGCAGCGGCAGCGCCGCCACCGCCTCGCGCAGGCGTTCGGCCAGTGCCAGCACGCCCGACAGCGCACTTCCGGGCACGATCACCGCGAATTCCTCGCCGCCGTAGCGCGCAACACGGTCACCGGCGCGGCCAGCACTCGCCTTCAGGACCGCTGCCACGGCCTGCAGGCAGCGGTCGCCGGCGGGATGGCCGTGGCGGTCGTTGAAGGCCTTGAAATGATCGATATCCAGCAGCAACAGGCCCAGTTCGGTGCCACTGCGCCGTGCGCGGTTCCACTCGGCCAGCAGCAGCGCGTCGAACTCGCGCCGGTTGGCCACGCCGGTCAGGCCATCCTGGCGCGCCAACTGATCCAGCGAGGCCTGCCGTTCCATCAGGTCCACCTGCAGCAGGATGCTGCGCAGGCCGAACCCCAGCGTCGCCACCACGAACCCGCTCACGGCCAGGGGCCGGGCGTGGTCGACCACCAGCGTGCCTACCACCAGCAGCAGCAGCGGCAGGATCATCGGACCCGCCGCCTGCACCGTGCGCGCCATCCGCGGATGCGGCGCCAGGACCCGCGCCGGTGCCTGGCTGAGCGCGAGCAGCGCCAGCAGCAGGAACGGCAGATCGATCAGCAGGTCGGCATAGGCACCGAACGCATCGCCGGAGGTGTAGTGGTTGATGTAGTACGCCACCAACAGGTAGGTCACCGCATACATCGCCAGCGCGCGGAAAAAGGTGCGCCGCTCGGGAACGTCGCCGGCCAGCCAGCGCACCACCGCGAACACAGCGATGCACAGGTTCTGGATATCGAACATGCGTTGCATGTTGGACAGCGCGTGGTCGTCGATGTCAACGCGGGCGGCAAACGACTGCGCGTGCACGAAGAACAGCACGCCCAGCAGCGCCGCCATCGCCGCATCGATCAGGCTGATGCTGACCCGTTCCCGGCGCGCCCGGGCCAGGATGAACACCAGGGGCACACCGTAAAGCACGTAAAGGAACAGGCTTGCGCGCGGGGTGAAATCGGCACGCCCGGCGCCCAGGGCGTCGATCATGTTGAAGGCCATGCCGCCGGCCCACAGCAGCAGCGCCGCTGCCGTGGCGCGCCAGCCGAGCGCCGCCTTGTCGCGGCGCGCCCGCCACAGGCAGGCGGCGGCTGCCAGCAGCGGGGCGGCGGTCAGGAACACGAAGGAACCCGCACCGACCGGCCCCGGCCACATGGCCAGGACCAGGCCATGGCACAGCACATACAGCAGCGCCAGCACTACCGGCATGCATCCCCCGATCGGCAAGGCCGTATGGGTGCACGATAGCCCGGGGCGGCGCCACGATGGTGTGATCCACCACCGGAAAAGCGGCGCGCAACCGTAGAGCCGAGCCCATGCTCGGCTGCCATCCGGTCGGAGGCCCAAGGTAGAGCCGAGCGTGGGCTCGGCTCTACAGGGGGTCAGCACTTCAGCGCGCGGGCGTGGTGGGCGATGTGCTCCCCAATGAAGCTGGCAATGAAGTAGTAACTGTGGTCGTAGCCCGGCTGCAGGCGCAGGGTCAGCGGATGGCCGGCGGCCGCGCAGGCCTCCTGCAGGCGCTGCGGCTGCAGCTGGGCCTGCAGGAACTCGTCCGCCTCGCCCTGGTCGACCAGCAACGGCAGGCGCTCGCAGGCCGTCGCCAGCAGCGCACACGCGTCCCACTGCGCCCAGTCGGCCGGGTTGTCGCCCAGGTAGGCGGTGAACGCCTTCTGCCCCCACGGCACGTGGCTGGGCGCGACGATCGGCGAGAACGCCGACACACTGCGGTAGCGCCCCGGGTTGCGCAGCGCGGTCACCAGCGCACCATGGCCACCCATCGAGTGGCCGCTGATGCCACGCGCATCGGTGGCCGGGAAGTTCGCCTCGATAAGCGCCGGCAGCTCCTGAGCCACATAGTCGTGCATGCGGTAGTGCTTCGCCCACGGTGCACGGGTGGCGTTGAGGTAGAACCCCGCCCCCTTGCCCAGGTCATAGCCCTCGGCATCGGCCACGTCATCACCGCGCGGGCTGGTATCCGGCGCGACGATGATTACGCCGTGCTCGGCTGCATAGTTCTGCGCGCCGGCCTTGGTGATGAAATTCTGCTCGGTGCAGGTCAGCCCGCTCAGCCAGTACAGCACCGGCAGCTTCTGAGTGGCCGCCTGCGGCGGCAGGTACACGGCGAACTGCATGTCGCAGCCCAGCGTGGACGAACGATGGCGGTAGACGTCCTGCCAGCCGCCGAAACAGGCGCGATGTTCAATGCGTTCCATGGAACCCTCCTGCGTGCCGGCTTCAGCCGCCACGTGTGTTGATCAATTCATCCAGCTGCGACAGCAGGCGCAGCAGCGGTTCGACACCAGGCTGGCCGCCCAGGTTGCGGTACGCCGCGACCGCTACGTCACTGCGCGGTGGCCATTGGCCATCGGCGCGGGCTTCGTGCAGGCGCGGCAGGAACACCTGCGCCAGCCAGTGCTCGAACGACATGCCATCGTCGCTGCCGAAGGCCGAAGTCACCGCACGCGGTGGCCCCACGACGCCTTCGACCCAACCCAGCGCGCGCAGCGCCTGCTCGATCGGATCAACCAGGGCCGCGCGCGGGTCTTCCGCACGCGGCCGGCGCAGGGCATCCAGCCAGCCCACGCCGCGGCTCAGTAGTGGACCACCGAACGGATCGACTTGCCTTCATGCATCAGGTCGAAGGCGTCGTTGATCTTGTCCAGGTCCATGGTGTGGGTGACGAACGGGGCCAGTTCGATGTCGCCCTTCATCGCGTCCTCGACCATGCCCGGCAGCTGGCTGCGGCCCTTCACGCCACCGAAGGCGGTGCCCATCCACTTGCGGCCGGTCACCAGCTGGAACGGACGGGTGGAGATCTCCTGGCCCGAACCGGCCACGCCGATCACCACGCTCTGGCCCCAGCCACGGTGCGCGCATTCCAACGCCGCGCGCATCACGTTGACGTTGCCGATGCACTCGAAGCTGTGGTCCACGCCCCAGGTGGTCATTTCAACGATGACCTGCTGGATCGGCTTGTCGAAGTCCTTCGGGTTGATGCAGTCGGTGGCACCGAACTCGCGCGCCAGCTCGAACTTGGACGGGTTGGTGTCCACCGCGATGATGCGGCCGGCCTTGGCCTGGCGCGCGCCCTGGATCACCGCCAGGCCGATGCCACCGAGGCCGAACACCGCCACGCTGTCGCCTTCCTGCACCTTGGCGGTGTTGTGCACCGCGCCGATGCCGGTGGTGACACCGCAGCCAAGCAGGCACACGTGTTCCGGGTTGGCGTCCGGGTTGATCTTCGCCAGCGATACTTCAGCCACCACGGTGTACTCGCTGAAGGTCGAGCAGCCCATGTAGTGGTACAGCGGCTCACCGTTGTAGCTGAAGCGGCTGGTGCCATCGGGCATCACGCCCTTGCCCTGGGTCGCGCGCACCGACACGCAGAGGTTGGTCTTGCCGCTCTTGCAGAACAGGCACTCGCCGCACTCGGCGGTGTACAACGGAATCACGTGGTCGCCCGGCTTGACGCTGGTCACGCCCTCGCCCACGTCCACCACGATGCCGGCGCCTTCATGGCCCAATACCACCGGGAACAGGCCTTCCGGGTCATCGCCGGACAGGGTGAACGCATCGGTGTGGCAGACACCGGTGTGGGTGATCTTCACCAGCACTTCGCCCTTCTTCGGCGGGGCGACGTCGATCTCGACGATCTGCAGCGGCTGGCCGGGACCAAAGGCGACGGCGGCACGGGACTTCATGGTGGTTTCTCCAAAGACAGGCAATGACAGGATGGGCGGCGCCATGTTGCGCCGTCGTTTATTTCAAGTACGAGCGGATCAACGCGCTCATGTCGCGCACGCGTTCGGCGCGTTGTTCATCGGAGGCCGCGGGCTGGCCGAACTCCTCGCGCAGATGGGCCTCCATTACCTCGGACATCAGGCCGTTGACGGCGCCACGGATGGCAGCGATCTGCTGCAACACCGGCCCGCAGTCGGCGCCGGCTTCCAGCGCGCGGTCCAGCGCATCGCACTGGCCACGGATGCGGCGCACGCGGGCCAGGACCTTCTTCTTCTCTTCGGGGGAGTGCGGCATGGCCAGGCTACCCAGGAACTATACTGGGGGATAGTATACAAGCCGGAACCACGAACTCAATCCCGGCCTGCTCAATCGAACAACCCCTCACCCGCCAACCGGGTCAGCTCATCCACCACGTAGCGCACCTTTGGCCGCAGATGACGCGTCGGTGGCCACAGCGCGTGGATGTCGATATGCCGCTGCATGTGCGCATCCAGCACCGACTGCAGCGCGCCGGATTCCAGGTGGCGGCGCACCAGTGAAACCGGCATCTGGCAGATACCGAGACTGGCGATGGCCGCTTCAATCACCGCGTCGCCGTCATTGAGCTGATACGGCGCATTCGGGATGAACGTCCCTTCGTCATCCTCGCTGCCGATCCGCCACCAGACCGGCTGGCCATGACGGAAGCCAACGATGCTGCGATGCTGCGCCAGTTCCTCCACGGTCGCAGGCACGCCATGCGCCTGCAGGTACTCCGGCGATGCGCAGGTGACCAGGCGCTGGCGCCCGAGCCGTCGCGCCACGAGGCGCTCGGCATGGTGCAATCCACCGAAACGGATCAGCAGGTCGATGCCCTCTTCGACCGGATCGACGAAGTGATCGGTGAAGGTCACCGTCAGCTGCAGGTCCGGGTACTGCCGGCACAGGCGCAACAGCACCGGCAGCACCACCAGCCGCCCAAACGAGGACGGCATGTCGACGCGCAGCCGCCCGCTGGGCAGTCCGGCCGACCCCAGGCAGGCCTCGGCGGCAGAGATTTCTTCCAGCGCCGCCGCACACGATGCGTAGTACGCCTCACCGTCGGTCGTCAGCGCGATGCGCCGCGTGGTGCGGTGGAACAGGCGCACCCCCAGCCGCGTTTCCAGCCGGGCGATGGCCTTGCCCACCGCCGAACGCGAGATGCCCAGCGCGTCGGCGGCTTCGGTGAAGCTGCCCGAGCGGGCCGTGGTGACGAAGGTCACCAGGCCATTCAAGGATTCCAGTGGCAACATCCCTCACGCTCCATTGGGGACAATTAGTCCCGTTCAATGGGAAATCGAAGCGCTTTATGCACCTGCATGTCAACTCCATCCTGTGTGCATCGCGCCGCTGGCGCCTCCCCCACACCGAGATGACCGACATGACCGCCGCCCTCTTCCACCCCTTCGACCTGTCAGGTACCGCCCTGCGCAACCGCATCGCGATGGCCCCGATGACCCGTGCCCGCAACCCCGGTTCGGTCGCCAATGAGCTCACCGCGCAGTACTACCGGCAGCGTGCCAGCGCCGGCCTGATCATCAGCGAAGGCACCCCGGTCTCGCCACAGGGCCAGGGCTACATCGACGTGCCGGGTATCTGGTCAGCCGAGCAGGTGGCCGGTTGGACGCTGGTCACCGAGGCGGTGCATGCCGCTCAGGGCACGATCTTTGCCCAGCTCTGGCACGTCGGCCGCATGTCGCATTCCTCACTGCAGCCCAATGGTGGGCAACCGGTCAGCGCCGGCACGCGCCCGGTGGCCAGCGCACTGAAGAACACCTCGTTCGTCTATCTGGAAGACGGCAGCCGCGGCCATGCCGATCCCACCCCGGCACGTGCACTGGCCACCGACGAGATCCCCGGCATCATTGCCGACTTCGCACGGGGCGCCGACAACGCGATCGCCGCCGGCTTCGACGGCATCGAGCTGCATGCCGCCAATGGCTACCTGTTCGAACAGTTCCTCAACCCGCTCATCAACCAGCGCGACGACCGCTACGGCGGCTCGCTGCCCAACCGCGCGCGGTTGATCCTGGACACCGTCGATGCGATGGCTCAGCGCATCGGTGGTCACCGCATCGGCGTGCGCCTGGCACCGAACAACCTCACCTTCGACATGCCGTTCTACCCCGACAACGAGGCCACCTATCTGTACCTGGCCGAAGAACTGGGCAAGCGCGGGCTGGCCTACGTGCACCTCAACGACAACCTGCAGCAGGGTGAATCGGTGCTGGGCAGCGCGTTCCTGAAGCAGTTCAAACAGGCCTACGGCGGCACCCTGATCCTGGCCGGTGGCATGACACGCACGCGCGCCCTACAGCTGGTCGAGGACGGCACCATCGATCTGGCCGCGTTCGGCCAGCCGTTCATCGCCAACCCGGATCTGGTCGAACGCCTGCGCCACGACATCGCGCTGGCCACGCCCGACCGCAGCACCTATTACGGTGGCGGCGAGGCGGGCTACCTTGATTACCCACGCGCACAGTAGATCCACGCCATGCGTGGATGGGGGCATACACTGCCCACCCACATCCACTGGATCTGACCATGGATACGCCCACCGCAGCGTTCATCGTCAACCTCGACGTCCCCGACCTCGCCGCTGCCGAAGACTTCTACATGCGAGCCTTCGGCCTGCGCGTCGGCCGCCGTCTCGGGCCCGGTGCGGTGGAACTGCTGGGCGGCCCCACCCCGCTGTACCTACTGCAGAACGACCACGGCAGCCCTGCCACCGAGGACGGCGATGTGCGCGATTACGAGCGCCACTGGACGCCGCTGCACCTGGACTGGGTCGTGGATGACATCGAGGCCGCACTGACGCGTGCGGTTGCGGCCGGGGCGACACTCGAGCAGTCCGTGCGCGAGCGTCGCTGGGGCCGCATCGCCGTGCTGGCCGACCCGTTCGGCCACGGCTTCTGCCTCATCCAGTTCAGTGGCGAAGGCTACGACGCGCTGGTCGAATGACCGGCGCGTCGTTCACCATGGCAGTGGCACGGCCTCGCCATTGGCGCGTTCGCCGTAGTACAGCGATGGCAGCAGACGCGAAAGGAAGCTGAACTCCGTATAGCAGTGCTTGAGCAGGCCAAGGCCGACCGCATCGCTGGCATCGCGGTGCGGATCGGCGCTGTCCAGGCCGAGCACGAAGCGGCTGCGCAGCACGCAGCCAAACGGCGTATCGCGCGCCACGTGCAGCATCTGCCCATCGCAGGGATCACCGTTTGCATCCAGGCGCACGTGGTCACCGAAGCCGATGCGCGCGGCGATCAGCGCCGACACGTCACCTGCATCCTGCGCCGCCTGCAGGCGCTCGGGCACCAGCAGCGTGCGCGGGTCGTGGAACTTCAGGCGTGCCGCCACCGGCGGAATATCGGCCAGCGATTCCACCGCGTGGATGCTGGCACCGTGGTAGCTGCGCCCTCGCTGCCAGGCCTCGTCCCAGCCGCGGTGCTCGACATGATCGACCGGGTGCCACCAGCGGATGTGCTGGCTTGTTTCAAAGAAGGTAAACCACCAGTCCAGCATGCGGCCCTTGCAACCGTGCAGATCGGTGCGCACTGCGACCAGCAGAGTGCCGTCTTCGCGGCGCTGGACGCCGGTCTCAAGGTGCATCGGTGCCGGGTCAAGCAGATCGTGGTGGTCCAGCCAGGCGCGGGCGTTCACAGCGGTATCCATGGGGGTCTCCTGGGGTTGGGAGATCCGACAATACGGAAACGTTCATCGTTTCGCAATTACTCGGGTGCGGTAAGATGGGTGTAATGAACAGCACCGCCCTGCCCGATCCCGTCGCCCCCGCCCGCCGCCGTGGACGCCCCGCGCGACCGGAAGCCGAAGTCCGCCACGCCGTGCTGCAGGCTACGCTGGAGCTGCTGCTGGCACAGGGTTACGAGGCCACCACGATCGAAGCGGTGGCGGCGCATGCCGGGGTGGCAAAGAAGACCGTGTACCGCCATGCCAGCAACCGCGAGGAACTGGTCGGGTTGGCGGTGCGTGAGTGGACCGACGGCTTCGCGCCACAGTTGCAGCGCGATGCGCGCGATGCCGACGAGGTGGTGCCGTTGCTGCAGGACATCCTGCAGGCGGTGTGCGCGCAGGCGCTATCGGCGCAGGCGGTGCAGGTGTTCCGGCTGCTGGCCACCGATTTTCCCGGCAAAGACGCGCTGCTGCAGGCCTATCTGGACAACGGCATCGAGCGCGGCCGAGCGCTGCTGGCCGACTGGCTGGCGCGGCAGCAGCAGCGTGGGCTGCTGCGTGAGGGGGATTCGGCGCGCATGGCGCGGCTGATCCTGGCGATGACGGTGGCCGAACCGCTACGCGAACGCGTGATCGGGGTGGCGGCCGAGGATGCGCCGGTGGATGCGCACCTGCGTGAGTGCCTGGCGTTGTTGGCGCCGGTGTTGCAGGGGCCGTAGGGTTGCCCCATCCACGATTCACTCGCGCAGCATGTCCACGAACGCGCGCAGCGCGCCGGGCATCTGCCGCTGCTTCGGGTAGTACAACGCGAATCCCGCGAACGGTTCGCTCCAGTCTTCCAGCACCGCCACCATCTGCCCCGATTCGATGTAGGGCCGTGCGGTGTCTTCCAGCACATAGGCCAGGCCGATGCCATCGAGCACCGCGCCGACCACGGTGCCCTGCTCGCCCAGCGTCAACCGCCCCGGCACGTCGATTTCCAGCGCCTGCCCAGCGCGCTCGAACTGCCACTTGTACAGATGGCCACTGGCAAAGCGGAAACGGATGCACTCGTGTGCAGCCAGGTCACGCGGATGCTGCGGTGCCGGGTGCCGGCGCAGGTAGTCCGGCGCACCGACAATCAGCCCACGCAGCGGCGGCCCCATCGGCACCGCCACCATGTCCTCGGGCACGAACTCGTGCAGGCGCACGCCGGCGTCGTAGCCCTCGGCGACGATGTCGACCAGGCCATCGTTCTCGGTCAGTTCCACCCGCACGTCAGGATGGGCGTGCAGGAAGCGCGCCAGCCTCGGACCCAACTGGGTCGCCACGGCAGCGCGCGTCGCATTGATCCGCAGCAGGCCGGCCGGGGCGGCACGGAACTGGTTCATCTCCTCCAGCGCGTCATGCACCTGCCCCAGCGCCGGCTGCAACCGCTCCAGCAGGCGCTGCCCGGCCTCGGTCAGGGCCACGCTGCGGGTGGTGCGATGGAACAGGCCCACGCCCAACCGTTCCTCCAGCGCGCGGATCGCATAGCTCACCGCCGAGGTCGACAGAGCCAGTTCGGCACCGGCACGGCGGAAACTGCGATGACGGGCCACCGCGGCGAACGCGGCCAGATGGGTGAGGTTGTCAGTGGCCATGATTGTGCAGTTTCACTTGATGAATCATGCCGATATCCGCGCTTCTTGCCGCTGGGAACGGGGCGTATTGTAAAACGCCTTTCGACAAACCCTGCCAAGGATTCCCCATGTCCCTCGCCCGTGGTTACGCCGCCCATTCACATACCGACCCGCTGGTTCCGTACGAGTTCGAACGCCGCGCGGTCGGCCCGGACGATGTGCGCATCGAGATCCTCTACAGCGGCATCTGCCACTCCGACCTGCACCAGGCCCGCGACGACTGGGGTGGCTCGATCTACCCGATGGTGCCGGGCCACGAGATCATCGGCCGCGTGACCGAGGTCGGCAGCAACGTCACCCGCTTCAAGGTCGGCGACCACGCCGGCGTGGGCTGCATGGTCGACTCGTGCCGCCACTGCGACGCCTGCGAGCACGACCTGGAGCAGTACTGCGCCGAAGGCGCGACCTGGACCTACAACGGCCGTGAACGCGAAAGCGGCGCACCGACCTACGGCGGCTATTCCGACCACGTGGTGGTCGAGCAGCGCTTCGTGGTGAAGGTATCCGACACCCTCGACCTGAAGGCGGCCGCCCCGCTGCTGTGCGCCGGCATCACCACCTGGTCGCCGCTGCGCCACTGGAAGGTCGGCCCGGGCCAGAAGGTTGGCGTGATCGGCCTCGGTGGCCTCGGCCACATGGGCGTGAAGTTCGCCAAGGCACTCGGCGCGCACGTGGTGATGATCACCACCACCCCGGAAAAGGGTGCCGACGCCAAGCGCCTGGGCGCCGATGAGGTGCTGGTCTCGCGCGATGCCGCGCAGATGAAGGCGCACGCCGGCAGCTTCGACTTCCTGCTCAACACCATCCCGGTTGGCCATGACACCAACCCGTACATGGGCCTGCTCAAGCGCGAGGCCACCATGTGCCTGGTCGGCGTGCTGACCGAACTGGACCCGCCGCTGACCGGCGGCAGTGTGATCTTCGGCCGCAAGCACCTGACCGGCTCGGCGATCGGCGGCATGGCCGAGACCCAGGAAATGATGGACTTCTGTGCCGAGCACGGCATCGTCAGCGACGTCGAGATGATCGACATCAAGAACGTCAACGAAGCCTGGGAACGCATGGCGAAGAACGATGTGCGCTACCGCTTCGTGATCGACATGGCGACGATGAAGAACGCAGCCTGATCCAAGGCAGATGTGAAAAAGAAAAACCCCGGCAATGCCGGGGTTTTTCTTCTGGCAGTGCCAGCCGCTGGCCGGTAACCCCGCATGGTGGTCAGTACGCGAACTCGCGGAACACCGGATCCACATCGCCGTGCCAGCGGCCATGGAACAGCGCCAGCTTGCGCTCGGCCGGGGTCAGCCCCGATTCGACGATCTCCTGCAGCACGTCCAGGAACTTGCTCTCGTCCTGGCCATCGGCATTGCGCGCTGCCCGGCGCTTGAGGCCTTCCACCGAAATCTTCACCGCCTCGCGGGCCAAGTCGCGCACCGTGCCGTTGCGGAACGGCAGGTTCATCGCATGCTTCGGTACACCGTCGCGCAGCGCATGGCGCTCGGCCAGGGTGAAGTCGCGCACCAGGTCCCAGGCGGCATCCAGCGCGGTGTCGTCGTACAGCAGGCCCACCCAGAACGCCGGCAGCGCACACAGGCGGCTCCACGGGCCACCATCGGCGCCGCGCATTTCCAGGTATTTCTTCAGGCGCACTTCCGGGAACGCGGTGGTCATGTGGTCCGACCAGTCGCGCAGCGTCGGCAGCGCACCCGGCAGCACCGGCAGCTTGCCCTGCATGAAATCGCGGAAGCTCTGCCCGCTGGCGTCGTGGTAGATGCCATCGCGGTAGGAGAAGTACATCGGCACGTCGAGCAGGTAATCGACATAGCGCTCGTAACCGAAGCCCTCCTCGAACACGAAGTCGAGCATGCCGGTGCGATCGGCGTCGGTGTCGGTCCAGATGTGCGAGCGATAGCTCAGGTAGCCGTTCGGCTTGCCTTCGGTGAACGGCGAATCGGCAAACAGCGCGGTGGCGATCGGCTGCAGCGCCAGCGACACGCGGAACTTCTTCACCATGTCCGCTTCGGTGGCGTAGTCCAGGTTCACCTGTACCGTGCAGGTGCGGGTCATCATGTCCAGGCCGAGCGAGCCGACCTTGGGCATGTACGAGCGCATGATCTTGTAGCGGCCCTTCGGCATCCACGGCATCTCGTCGCGCTTCCACTTCGGCTGGAAACCCATGCCGAGGAAACCCAGCTGCAATTCGCCTGCCACCTGCGCCACTTCATTGAGGTGGGTGCCGGTCTCCACGCAGGTCTGGTGGATGGTCTCCAGCGCTGCGCCGGACAGTTCCAGCTGACCGGCCGGTTCCAGCGTCACCGACGCACCATCGCGCAGCAGGGCGATGGTGTTGCCGTTCTCCTGCACCGGCTCCCAGCCGAAGCGGACCAGGCCATTGAGCAGCGCTTCGATGCCACGCTCGCCCTCGAAGGTCGGCGGCCGCAGGTCGTCCAGGCGGAATCCGAACTTCTCGTGCTCGGTACCAATGCGCCACTGCGCACGGGGCTTCTCGCCGGAGGCGATCACCTCCACCAGCTGCGAGCGGTCGGTAATGGGGGTATCGGCGACGTGGCTGGGGCTCGACAAGGGGAAGGCTCGCTGGACAGTGGCAGGGGATGTGGGGCCCGGGGCCTTCCATCGCAAGGGCGCACTATAGCGTGGCACCCCGTTGCGTCATGCGACGGTGACGGGTTTCAGCATCCTACCGACGCCCTCTTGACCCTCGTACACTCAGGGTCATGAGCCGCCATTCACGACACCCCGAACTGCACCGCTCCGAGCGCGTCGGCTGGCTGCGTGCCGCCGTGCTGGGGGCCAACGATGGCATTGTCTCGGTGGCTGGCCTGGTGGTTGGTGTGGCCGCCAGCGGCGCTTCGGCCAGCACGATCCTGGCCACCGGTGTGGCCGGCACCGTGGCCGGCGCGATGTCGATGGCCGCCGGCGAATACGTCTCGGTGCAGACCCAGGCCGACACCGAAGACGCCGACCTGGCGATGGAAAAGCGCGAGCTGCACGAAGACCCGCACAGCGAACTGGAAGAGCTGGCCGGAATCTACCGCCACCGCGGCCTGGACCCGGCGCTGGCACGGCAGGTGGCTGAGCAGCTCACCGCACACGATGCACTGGGGGCGCACGCCCGCGACGAACTGGGCATCACCGATACCCTGCGCGCGCGCCCGTTGCAGGCGGCGTTGGCTTCGGCTGGAGCCTTCACCTGCGGCGCCGCGCTGCCGGTGCTGACGTCCCTGCTCGCCCCGGTGGACAAGGTTGCGATGATCACCACCGGCAGCACCCTGCTGGGCCTGTGCCTGACCGGTGCGATGGCGGCCCGCGCCGGCGGCGCACCGCCTGTCCGCGGGGCGATCCGGGTGATGTTCTGGGGTGCACTGGCAATGGCCGCCGCTGCAGGCGTCGGACGCCTGTTCGGCGCCCACGTGGCATGACCGGCATGCTGCCGCCAGTTGCCGCGCTGCTGGCCGAGATGGCCAGCCTGGCCGGCTGCGAACGCGCCGAAGGCTATGCCTGCATCACCGCACGCCGCGAGCACGGCGCCAGTTCGGTGGAGATTCCGCAACCCCAGTTCGCGATCCTGCTGGAAGGCCGCAAGCAGGTACGCACCGCGCACCAGTCACTGGAGTTCGTGCCCGGCGACATCCTGCTGCTCACCCAGCGTTGCCGCATCGATGTGGTCAACACCCCCGACCCGCGCAGCGGCCGCTACCTCAGTGCCATCGTGCCGCTGTGTGCTGAAGTGCTGGCGGCGGCGCGCACGCTGTGGAGCGAAGCACTGCCCAGCGCAGGCACGGCGATGGCGCGCCTGCCGTTGATCGAACATGGCGTGGTGCTGCGGCAGTGGCGGCAATCGCTGCAGGACGGGCGTTACAGCGAAGCACGATTGGCGCTGGCGTCGTTGGTACTGACGCTGTGCCGGCAGGGGCATGGCAGCCTGCTGCTGCCGCAGGCCCCGAGCCTGGGCGAACAGATCCGCGACCGCATCGCTGCCGAACCCGCACGCGACTGGCAATCGCGCGATGTCGAGGAACAGTTCGCGCTGAGCGGTGCAACCCTGCGCCGCCGTCTTGCCGCCGAGGACACCAGCCTGCGCCAGCTGCTCACCGAGGCGCGGCTGGCGCATGGCATGCAGCTGCTCTACACCACCGACCTGCCGCTGAAGACCGTGGCAGCGCGCGCGGGCTACCGCTCTGCGGCCAGTTTCAGCAGGCGCTTCGCCGAGCAGTACGGGCTGGCTCCCACAGACATCTGAGGGGGTTCGGCAGGGCTTGCAGCCCTGCAGACACCCCCTTCCCTGAGCATTCCGCGCAGTGGTTTGAGCGCCGCGCACACGCCCGCCACGGCACTCTGGGCACAACGGAACCGCCCGTCATCCACCGAGAACCGCCATGACCCTGCGTCCCCTGCCGCTGCGCACCGCCCTGCTGCTGGCACTGTCCTCCCTGCCGCTGGCCGCGCTGGCCGAGGCCACCTCGCCCGCCCCCACCCAGCAGGTGCCCGGCGTCTACCACCAGCGCGTCGGTGCGCTGCAGGTCACCGCCCTGTTCGACGGCGTGGTCGCACTCGGCAGGCAGGAAGTGGTGGACGTGCCGCCGACGCTGGTCAGCCGCCTGCTGGAAGGCCGTTACGTGCCGGAAGACAAGAAGGGCCTGCAGACCGCGATCAATGCGTTCCTGATCCGCCAGGGCAACCACCTGACCCTGGTCGACACCGGCACCGCGCAGTGCTTTGGCCCCGGCCTGGGCCAGGTGCTGGGCAATCTGCGCGCCTCCGGCGTGGACCCGGCCGAGGTGGATGAGGTGCTGCTGACCCACGCCCATCCGGACCACCTGTGCGGCGTACTCGACGCGCAGGGCAAGCCGGCCTATCCCAATGCCACGGTGTGGCTGTCCAAGGCGGATGCCGATTACTGGCTCAACCCAGCCAGCGAGGCCACCGCGCCGAAGGGCGTGCGCTTCGCCTTCCCGCTGGCACGCAATGCGGTCGCGCCATACCAGGCCAGCGGCCACCTGCGCACCTTCAGCCCCGGCGACGCCCTGCCCGGCGGCGCGGTGGCGATGGACACCCATGGCCATACGCCCGGCCATGTCTCTTACCGGTTCGACAGCCAGGGCCAGTCACTGCTGGTATGGGGTGATGTGCTGCACTTCCATGCGGTGCAGTTCGCGCACCCGGAGGCGGCATTCGAGGCCGATTCGGACCGCACAGCGGCGATCGCCAGCCGTCGCGGGCTGCTGCAGCAGGCCACCGCCCACGGTTGGTGGGTGGCCGGCGCGCACCTGCCGTTCCCCGGCCTGGGCCACGTGCGCAGCGAAGGCCAGGCATATGCCTGGGTGCCGGCGGAGTATTCGCCGTTGAAATGAGCCAATGAGCCCTTGTAGAGCCGAGCCCATGCTCGGCTACCGGGGCCTGGCCGCGCTGCGCGCGGCAGCCGAGCGTGGGCTCGGCTCTACAGGAAAACCGGAAGCCTTACTCCAGCCCCAGCCAGCCGCCGATCACGCCACGGGCTTCGTCCACGCCGGTGCGGTCCTCGCCGGAGAACACCTGCACGCTGACGCTGTCGCCGTAGGCCGAGTGCAGTTCCTTGCGCACCTTCTGCAGGGTCTGCATCTGCTGGCTGCGGCTGAGCTTGTCGGCCTTGGTCAGCAGGGCGTGCGCCGGCAGGCCGCGCTGCACGGCGTAGGACAGCATCTGCCGGTCGTAGTCCTTCAGCGGATGGCGGATGTCCATCACCACCACCAGCCCCTTCAGGGCTTCGCGGGTGCGGAAATACCTGTCGATGAAGGCCTGCCAGTGCGCCTGCAGGTCCAGCGGCACCTTTGCATAGCCATAACCTGGCAGGTCGACCAGATGCGCTTCCGGGGTGACCTGGAAGAACACCAGCTGCTGGGTACGGCCAGGGGTCTTGGAGACACGGGCCAGGGCGTTCTGGCGGGTCAGCGCGTTGAGCGCACTGGACTTGCCGGCGTTGGAGCGGCCGGCGAAGGCCACTTCGGCCCCTTCGTCGGGCGGCAGCTGCCGCACGTTGTGGGCCGAAAGGTGGTAACGGGCGCGTTCGATGAGCAATGACATGTGCCTAGGATCGCATGTTGCGGCGCCGCGCGCCCGTGCCGGCGGCCCCTGCGGGCATTTTGCTGCACTGCTGCGTTGACCGTGCGCGGAAACGGCGTTGATAATCCGGGCGATGCCGGCGGCCACCGCCCGGCCCGGTCCATACGGAGCTTCAGCATGCGCCACGCTCGCGTTCTTGCCGTATCCGCCCTTGCCACTGCTGTAGTCGTTGCCGCTGCTGCGTTCGCGCAGACCACGTTGACCCCGCTGCCCGACAACGGGCCGATCAACACCGCCTCGCTGGAGGTGGACTTCAGCAAGACCCACTGGGGCGATGCCAAGGCTGGCCAGACCAAGGCTTCGGCCTGTGCGGCCTGTCATGGCGCCGACGGAAATGCCACGGTCGAGATGTATCCGTCCATCGCCGGCCAGAGCGAACGCTACGTGGCCCAGCAGATGGCCCTGATCGCCAACGGCCAGCGCAGTTCCGGCGCGGCGGTGGCGATGGTCCCGTTCGTGCAGAACCTCACGCCGCAGGACATGCGCGACATCGGCGCGTTCTTCGCCACGCAGAAGGCCACCGCCGGTATCGCCGACGACACGGCGGTCACCGACGGCCCGTACAAGGGCATGAAGTTCTACGAGATCGGCCAGCAGCTGTACCGCGGCGGAGACGCCAAGCGCGGCCTGCCGGCCTGCATGGCGTGCCACGGCCCCAGCGGTGCCGGTAATCCAGGTCCGGCCTATCCGCACATCGGTGGTCAGCACGCCAGCTATGTCGCGCGCCGCCTGCAGGAATACCAGGCCGGCCAGACCAACGAGACCGACAAGGCCCACTTCCAGATCATGGCGACAGTCGCGCAGAAGCTGAGCGAGCAGGAGGTGCAGGCGCTGTCGAGCTACCTGCAGGGTCTGCACAACAAGGCCGACGATGTGGCCACTGCCCCCCCGTCGGCGCAACCGGCTGCCGCCCCCTGACCACCACTGGTCGGCCCGGGCCGCCACCACGGCCCGCGCCTGCGGTATGTTTCCTTCACGCCGGCGACTGCGCCGGCGTTGCTTTTTTCAACGGAGATGCGTGTCGATGAGGTTGATTTCCCGCCTGCTGTTGTCCGTGCTGGTGCTGCTGCCGCTGGCAGCCTGCGCCGCTACCCCCGCCAATGCCCCGCTGGTCGAGGGCAAAGACTACGAGCGCATCGCCCAGCCGGGCCCGTTCCAGCCGCTGGCCGGCAAGATCGAGGTGGTCGAGGTCTTCGGCTACACCTGCCCGCATTGCGCCCACTTCGAACCGCAGCTGGAAGCCTGGGCGGCCAAGCTGCCGGCCGACGTGCGCTTCACCCCGGTCCCGGCAGCCTTCGGTGGCGCCTGGGATGCCTGGGCACTGGCCTACTACGCCGCCGACGAGGTCGGCGTGGCCAAGCGCAGCCACGCTGCCGTGTTCAAGGCCCTGCACGAGCAGGGATCGCTGCCGATGCAGAACGTCTCGGCCGATGAGCTCGCCACCTTCTACAAGGCGTATGGCGTGACCCCGGACCGTTACCTGCAGGCCCTGCGCGGCGACGCCGTACAGAAGAAGGTCGATGCCGCGCGCGCGTTCGCCCAGCGCACCAGGATCCCGGGGACCCCGGCGCTGATCATCAACGGCCAGTACCTGGTGCGTGGCAACAGCTTCGACGACCAGCTGCGCATCGCCTCGGCGCTGATCGCCCAGGCCCGCGCTGCCCGCGGCCGCTGAACCAACACCCACCACCGACACGGCGCTGTCGCCGCCGCATGTCATCATTTCCCTCTGGCCGGCGCCTGGCGCCGGCCCCACCATTCCAGATGCTGGAGACGTTTCCATGAAGATCCGTTACGCCCTCGCCCTCGCAGCGCTGCTGCCGATCCTGGCTGCCTGCAAGGCTGATGACGGCAGCACCAACACCACCGCGGCCCCGGCCGAACCGGCTGCAGCCCCGGCAGCCACCACCGAACCGGCTGCTGCGCCGGCGGCGGGCAGCGAAGGCGCCGCGCCGGCTGCCGCTGAAGGCGAGAAGGCCCCGGCCGAAGCGGCTCCGGCCACCGCACCGGCCCCGACCACCGCCGCACTGACCGGCCCGGCCCCGGTGGAAGGTGCCGACTACCAGGTGATCCCGAACGGCCAGCCGTTCCAGCCGGCCACCGGCAAGATCGAAGTGACCGAGATCTTCGGCTACGTCTGCCCGGCCTGCGCCGCATTCCAGCCGCTGGTCGGCCCGTGGAAGGCCGGCCTGCCGAGCGACGTGAACTTCGTCTACGTGCCGGCCATGTTCGGCGGCACCTGGGATGACTACGCCCGTGCCTTCTACGCCGCGCAGACCCTGGGCGTGCAGGAGAAGACCCACGAAGCGCTGTACGCCGCCATCCACTCGCAGAAGACCCTGAAGGGCGAGCGCGGCCGTGATTCGGTGGAAGACATCGCCAAGTTCTACGGTGCCTACGGCGTGGATCCGAAGCAGTTCGCCGCCACCATGGGCAGCTTCGCGGTGAATGCCAAGACCAACTCGGCCAAGCAGTTCGCGCAGCGCAGCCAGATCAGCGGCACCCCGTCGATCATCGTCAACGGCAAGTACCTGGTGAAGGGCAAGAGCTTCCCGGACATGCTGCGCATCGCCGACCACCTGATCGCCCGCGAACGCGGTGCGGCCCAGGCTCACTGATCCAAGAGAAGCATTTCCCGGCCGTGAATTCCCCCCGTACACGGACCCTGCGCTTGCTGACGGCCAACATCCAGGCCGGCTCAAGTACCCGCCGCTACAGCGACTATGTGACCCGCAGCTGGTCACATGCGCTGCCGGCGGGTCGCAAGCGCAGCAGCCTTGACGCGATCGCCACCCTGGCGCGCGAACATGACATCGTCGGCCTGCAGGAGGCCGATCCGGGCAGCCTGCGCTCGGGCTTCACCAACCAGACCCACTACCTGGCCCAGCGCGCCGGCTTCAATTACTGGAGCCACCAGCCCAACCGGCGCATGGGCGGGGTCGCCTCCAGCGCCAACGGCCTGTTGAGCAAGCTGGAACCGGTTGAAGTGCAGGATCACGCCCTGCCCGGCCGCATCGGCGGGCGCGGCGTGCTGCTGGCCAAGTTCGGCGACGGCGCCGACGGCCTGGCAGTCGCAGTGGCGCATCTGTCGCTGGGCGCGGGCTCGCGGATGTCGCAGCTGGGCTTCATCGCCGAGCTGCTGTCCGACCACCCGAACGCGGTGCTGATGGGCGACTTCAACTGCCTGGCCGAGCGCCCGGAAATGCAGGTGCTGTACCAGAAGACCCGGCTGCAGCCGCCAGGTTGCATCGTGCCGACCTTCCCCAGCTGGCGCCCGGACCGCGCCATCGACCACATCCTGGTCAGCAGCGGCCTGCAGACCCGCACCGTGGAAGCCGTACCGGCCGCGTTCTCCGATCACCTCGCCCTGGCGATGCAGATCGACGTCCCGGCCGACGCCCTGCGCTGACCGCACCCGGCAGGCGCCAACCTTGGTTGGCTTGTTGCCCAAGAGCTGCGGACAGCCGCTCTTGTGGGTGCGGACCGTTGGTCCGCACGCTCTCCGCCGGGCATGGCCCGGCGCTACCCGGCCTGCGCGATCGGCCCCTTCAAGCGCCTTGCCGTCATCGTGCTGCCCACCGAGGCGAGCACCGTGCAGCCGATCGCCAGCCACTGCAGCCCGTGCAGGTGCTCGTGCAGCAGCAGCATCGCCCACAGCGCGGCCACCGCCGGTTCCATGCTGATCAGGATGCCGAAGGTCTCCTTCGGCAGGCGCTTGAGCGCCATCATCTCCAGCGACATCGGGATCGCACTGGACACCAGTGCCACCAGCAGGCCCGTCGCGAGGATCTTCGGATCGAGCAGCGCGGCACCGGCATGCACCACGCCCACCGGCACCACCACCAGCGACGCGGCCAGCAGCCCCAGCGACACCGAATGCCCGGCATGCAGATGGCCGGCACGCTTGCCGAACACGATGTACAGGCCCCAGCAGGCCGCCGCGCCCATCGCGTACAGCACACCGGCCGGGTCCAGCGCCGGCCCGCCGCCGATCGGCAGCAGCAACAGCAGCCCCAGCGCCGCGCACCCCACCCAGAGGAAATCGATCGGACGTCGTGATGACAGCATCGCCACCGTCAACGGCCCGGTGAATTCGATGGCCACCGCGATGCCGAAGGGAATGGTGCGCAGGGCCATGTAGAACAGCAGGTTCATCAGGCCCAGAGTGAGCCCGTAGCGCAGGATGGTGACGGCATCCGGGCGGCTGGTCTTCCAGCGCCATGGTCGCCAGAACAGCAGCAGCAACAACGCGGAAAAGCCCACGCGCAGCGCGCTGGTGCCTTGCGCACCGATCAGCGGGAACAGGTGTTTTGCGTAGGAAGTGCCGATGGCCAGCGAGGTGACCGAGCCGAGCACCGCCAGCGCCGGCAACATCGGCGCGAGTCGTGAGGTCTGCATGCGCAAAGTCTATTGCGTCACCGCCGAGCACTTGGCTCAATTGACAGCCTGTTCGTGCAACTTCTGCTCGCCATGGCCACCGCTCCCGTGTTCGACAGTTTCGACCGCGCCATCCTCGACCTCCTGCAGCGGAACAACACCCTGCCGCAGCGCGAAATCGCCGAGGCCGTGCACCTGTCCACCCCGGCCGTGCAACGCCGCATCAAGCGCCTGCAGGACAGTGGCGTGATCGCCGCCAACGTGGCGGTGGTCGCCGCAGCCAAGGTCGGGCGGCCGCTGACCATCATCGTCGAGGTGCGCGTGGTCAGCGAGCAGCGCGAACGCGTGGCGCCGTTCAAGCGACGCGTGCAGAACGACCCGGCGGTACAGCAGTGCTATTCGATCACCGGCGACGGCGATTTCCTGCTGCTGCTTTCGGCCGCGTCGATGGAAGAATACGAGGCGATCACCGAGCGGTTGTTCGGCGGCGATGACAACATCGAGCGCTTCCGCACATCGGTAGCACTGGGCACGCTGAAGCGGAGTTTCGAGGTGCCGCTGCTGCGGGTGCCGTAGCGTCGAGCCATGCTCGACGGCTTTGGGGCCGCAAGGCAACAGCAGTCGAGCATGGCTCGACTCTACAATCGAAAACCATGAGCACAACGCCCTCCCCCGCCCGTCGCCTGCGCCGCTGGTTGCTGCGTGGCCTGTGGCTGGCCATTGCGCTCGTCGCCGCGATGACGCTGTGGAACAGCCCATGGGCGGTCGCACCGAAGATGCTGTGGGCGCTCTCGCGGATGCCGCCGGCCACGCAACTACCGGTGCCGGTGGACGGCGTGCGGCCACGCCAGATCGCCGATACCTTCGGCGCGCCACGTGGCCGTGACCGCTCCCACGCCGGCATCGACATCTTCGCCAAACGCGGCACCCCAGTGCGCAGCGCCACGGCCGGTGTCGTCGCGGATGTCAGCGAACGCGGGCTCGGCGGGCGTCAGGTCTGGGTGATCGGGCCCGGGCGCGAACGCTACTACTACGCGCATCTGGAGGACTGGGCCGACGGCCTGGCACGCGGCCAGGTGGTGCAACCCGGCGATCTGCTCGGCCATGTCGGCGACAGCGGCAACGCCAAGGGCACGCCGCCGCACCTGCACTGGGGCGTCTACGGCACCGACGGCGCGCGAAACCCGCTGCCATTGCTGCGCTGACTGCCACTGCACACCCGCAGATCGATCTGTTCATGATTTGTAAATAGGAATAGTTCGTATTACCATTTCTTTCGTTTCCGGTGGTGCCAGGACGGCCTGCCCGTCCGTTTCCCACCCGTAGCGCCTCGCCTCTGGATGCCGGCCGAGCGCGCGTGCTCGTCCAGGATCCCCATGACCCGTTCCGTCTTCCGTACGCCGCAGCCACAACGGCTGTCCGTTGCCGTGCTCGCCGTTCTCTGCGCCGTGGCCCCGGCCGCCTTCGCCGAAACCGCCGCCGATCCGACCAACCTCGACAAGGTGGTGGTGAAGGGTGAACGCGCCGAAGGCTATTCGGTGCGCCGCACCTCGGCCGGTACCCGCTTCGACCTGGCCCCGCGCGAGATCCCGCAGTCGATCAGCATCATCAGCCACCAGCGCATCGAAGATCAGAACCTGGACGACATCATCGACGTGCTGGCCAACACCACCGGCGTGACCAGCACCCAGTCCGACAGCGAACGCACCGAGTTCTACGCGCGCGGTTTCTACATCGATGCCTACCAGTTCGATGGCCTGCCGACGCAGATGGTGCAGAACTGGAGCTACGGTGATTCCGGCCTGGACCTGGCGCTGTACGACCGCGTGGAAGTGGTGCGTGGTGCCACCGGCCTGCTCAGTGGTGCCGGCAATCCGTCCGCGTCGGTGAACCTGATCCGCAAGCATGCCGACAGCGCCGAACTGAACGGCAGCGTCTCAGTGAACGTCGGCAGCTGGGGCCGCACCCGCACCACCGTGGACGTGGGCAGTGCGCTGAACGCCAGCGGCACCGTGCGCGGCCGCGTGATCGGCAGCTACCTGGACACCGACGGCCAGATGGATCGCTACAACCAGCGCAAGACGCTGGGCTATGCGGTCATCGACGCCGACCTGACCCCGGACACCCAGCTGAGCGTGGGCTACGACTACCAGCAGAAGCGCGCCAACGGCGCGACCTGGGGCGGCTTCCCGATGCTGTACTCCGATGGCTCGCGCACCGGCTATGATGAATCGTTCAACGCCAGCCCGAACTGGACCTACTGGGACACCACCAGCAAGCGCGCGTTCGCCACCCTGCAGCACGCCTTCAGCAATGGCTGGAAGTTCAAGGTCGGTGCCACGCACGATGAGACCAAGGCCGACGACAAGCTGTTCTACCCGGCATACAACGACTGGACCACGGGCGCATCGAACTTCGACAGAACCAACGGCACGGGCATCTCACCGTCCGCGGGCTTCTACAACACCGAGCGCAAGGTCACCGGCGTCGATGGCTACGTTGATGGTCCGTTCCAGCTGTTCGGCCGCGAGCACCAGTTCATGGCAGGCCTGAGTTACAACAAGCGCGAGTACGCCAACTACGGCGACTATCAGGTCGGCGGTGCCGGCCAGACCTGGGATCCGTTCGCAAGCTATCTGAACTGGACCGGCAACATCAGCGAGCCGAACTGGAACCCGCTGGCACTGGCCAGCGAGGGCACCATCACCCAGAAGGCCGGTTACGCGGCTGCACGCCTGTCGCTGGCCGATCCGCTGAAGCTGATCATCGGTGCCCGCTACACCGACTGGAGGAGCGAAGGCGAAGGCGCCGACCGCGCGCACAAGGTCACCACGCCGTATGCCGGCCTGGTGTTCGACATCAGCGACACCTACTCGACCTACGCCAGCTACACCGAGATCTTCCAGCCGCAGACGCTGAAGGATCGCAACGGCAGCTATCTCGATCCGGTCGATGGCAAGAGCTACGAAGTGGGCGTCAAGGGGGCATGGTTCGACAACCGCCTGAACGCCTCGCTGGCAGTGTTCCGCATCGAACAGGACAACGTCGGCCAGTCCACCGGTGAGCCGGTCATCGGCGGTACCGGCGGCGAAACCGCCTATCGCGCCGCACGTGGCACGGTCAGCCGTGGCTTCGAGTTCGAGCTGAACGGCGAACTGGCACCGGGCTGGAATGCCACCTTCGGCGCATCGCGCTACGTGGCCAAGGACATCAACGGCGCCGACATCAACACCAACCTGCCACAGACCGCTCTGAAGCTGTTCACCAGCTACACCCCGCAGTCGCTGCAGGCACTGACCGTCGGTGGCGGTGCCAACTGGCAGAACCGCATCTACTACCCGGTGCCGGCCTACGGCCGCATCGAGCAGAGTGGCTATGCACTGGTCAGCGCCTTCGTACGCTACCGCATCTCGCCGGAGTTCAGCGTGCAGGCCAACCTCAACAACCTGCTGGACAAGCAGTACCTGTCGCAGATCAACGGCTACGGCGCGTACGGCGATGGCCGCAACGGCTCGCTGACGTTCACCTGGTCGTTCTGAGCAGGCACGGGGCACGATCGCCCCGCACTTGTAGAGCCGAGCCCATGCTCGGCTCAGAGAATCAGCCGAGCGTGGGCTCGGCTCTGCACCAGCAAGGCAGCGCCGGAACTGGCCGGCGCTGCCACCGTCACATCAGAACCGCAGATCCGCGCGCAGGTACCAGTAACGACCACGCGGGATGTCATAGGTCGAAGCGTCGTAACCGTTCAACGAGCACGACAGGCAGATCGGCGGATCCTTGTCGAACACGTTGTTCAGGCCGGCCGTCAGCTGCAGCCCCTTCATCCAGTCGATCTTGTAGCCCACCTGCATGTCATGGAAGGTGGTGGCCGACAGCGTATTGGTGCCCGCAGCCTGGTTGCTGCAGACCGGGAACACGGAAGCGTCACCGCAGTTTTCGGTCAGTTCGGAGATGTGCCGCACCGTCCAGTTGGCGCTCCAGCGGTCCATCGTCCAGCCGATGCTGGCATTGCTGGTCCACTCCGGAATCGAGCTGTCGGCCACTTCCACGCCCGGCTTCTGCGGCTGCTTCTGCCCGGCCGCGCCGGTGGCCTCGTAACGGCCGACGAAGGTGTTCTTCCACGCCAGCTTGAACTGGCCGATGGAGGTCTGCGGCAGGGTCCAGAACAGATCCACGTCCCAGCCGTCGGTCTTGATCGAACCCAGGTTGGTCAGGCGGTTGTTGAAGCTGCTGACCGCACCGGTGCTGGCACGGGTGATGCCATCGCAGTAGACCGGGTCCAGCGTATCCACGCACAGGTCCAGCTGGGTCTGCGCGTTGATCGCCTGGATCGCACCATCGATGGCATGGCGGTAGAAGGTCACCTCCACGTCGAAGCGCTCCGACCACGACGCATTGTTGCCGAACCACGGGCTCCACACGAAGCCGGCGCTGAAGCTGCGCGAGCGTTCCGGCTCCAGCTCGCGGTTGCCGCCGGTGGTCACCGAGATCTGCGAGTTGGCCTGCTGGAAGCCGGCCGGCACGCCCAGCGCGGCACAGTTGGCGGCGCTGCCACGCGGCGGAGTGCCGCCCAGACCCACCGAGCACGGGTCGAACAGCTGCAGGTCGGCACGCGCCGCCGAGCCGTACAGTTCACCGATCGACGGTGCGCGGAAGCCCTCGGCGTAGGTGGTGCGCAGCACGAAGTCATCGGTCACCTGCCAGCGCAGGCCGTACTTGGGCGTGAACTCGCCACCGAAGGTGGAGTAGTCCGAATAGCGGCCGGCCAGGCTCAGGTCCAGTTTCTTGCCGAACGAGGAATCGGCGAAGATCGGCACGCTTAACTCCAGGTAGGCCTCGTTGACGTCGTAGGAACCGGAGGTCGGCTGCGACGGCACGCCGTTGTAGTGGCCGATCACCGTCAGCGGATCGGGCTGGTAGGAGCCCTTGTACTTGCGGTACTCGAAGCCGGTGGCGAAGGATACCGGACCGGCCGGCAGCGAGAACAGCTCGCTGGACAGGTTGGCGGTGAACAGGCTCAGTTCGTTCTGGCTGCGGTCGCGCACCACCGGCTGGATCCACTTCAGCATGTCCGGGGTGATCGAACCGACGCCGCCGAAGATGTTCAACGGCACGCAGCCCGGCGTGGCCGCACAGACGGACGGATCGCCCAGCGCCATGTTCACCTTGTAGATGTCATAGCTGCCGTAGTTGGTCTGTTCGGCCTTGTTCTTGCTGTACATGCCGTTGACGTCCCAGTACCAGCTGCGGTCGGCGGCATGGAAATCACCGACCAGGCCGGTGGCGAAGTAAGTGGTGTCCACTTTCTGCTTGAACACGCGCGCACCGCCTTCCACCGGGCGACGACCGATCAGGCTCATGTTGTCGCCGGAAACCAGATCGAAGCCGAACGGGTTGTACGGATTCAGGCGCGAGACCACGATGTTGTCGGCCAACGGATTGCCGGTGGCGCCATCGGGGCCGAAGAACAGCGGCTCCGGGCCGGCCTGGTTGGTCGACTCACGACGGTTGCCCAGTGCCTTGACGTACCACTGCACGTTGTCGGTGATGTCGAAGCGGAACTGACCGAACAGGCCTTTGCGCTCCGACGGCGTCAGCACCATGTTGTATTCGGCGAAGTTGAAGCGGTCGGCGGTGGTGAAGCAGTGGTAGTCATCCGTGCGGCTGCAGCCGGCGCTGCCGTCGTAGCGCGGATTGCTCACGCCGGTATTGGGCACGATGTTCTGCACCGCACCGGTGTTCGGGTCGGTGAACATGAAACGGCCCTGCGGAATGCCACCGCTGCCGAACGCCAGGCCGGTGCCGGGAATCGGGAAGCGCGACTGCTCGCGGTCCTTGGCGAATACCGGATCCTGCTTGGTCCAGCTGGCGCCCAGGAACAGGCTGAAGCGGTCGCCACTCTTGCCCCAGGCCAGGTCCACGCCCTTCTGCGTGCCGTCGCCCTTGCTGTACTCGCCGTAGTTCAGCGTCACCTGGCCGCCATCGAAATCGCGGCGGGTGATGATGTTGACCACGCCGGCGATGGCATCGGAGCCGTACAGCGACGACGCGCCGTCCTCCAGTACCTCGATGCGCTCGACGATGGCCAGCGGAATGGTGTTGAGGTCGGTGGCCGAGCCCACACCGGACGCCGACGATTCATTGACCCAGCGGATGCCATCGACCAGCACCAGCACGCGCTTGGCACCCAGGTGGCGCAGATCGACCTGCGCTGAGCCGGCACCCACGCCGCTGCCATCGGGCGGGAAACCAAAGTTGCCGGACGAGTTGAACTTGGCGTTGAGCGCGGAGCCGGAACCGGTGAGCTGCTGCAGCACCTCGCCGATCGAGGTCAGGCCGGTGCGTTCGATGTCACCGCGGGTCAACGTCTGGATCGGCACCTGGCCTTCGACTTCAGCGCGCTTGATGCGGGTACCGGTGACTTCCACCGCATCGAGGTTGGTGGTGGATTGTGCAGTGGCACCCAACGGTGCCAGGGCCGTCACGCACAGCGCGACGGCAACCGCCAACGGGCGGTGATGCAGGTGAATCATTCGCTCTCTCTCCAAAGGAATGTCGGGACATGGACTGCCGCGCTCCCCCCTGCATGGCGGCAGCGTCTCCTTTGTAAACAAGTGGTAAAAATCACGACGTGATGACCGGCACTCTTTCACGCGGAATTGACGCAATTACAGGCCGATTGCGTCAGATAGCTGCAGGTTATGACCGGACGATACTGTTCACAGCAGGCAGCCTTGATGCTGGCTGCGACAGCGGCTTCCCGGCTTTCCCGCAATTGGGCAAGTGCTCTTGCCGATCCGTCCAACGACAATGCACCGGTGCCATCGGCAGCATGATCATCGCCGTTGCCGTCGGTTGACGGCGTCGAACAGATCGCATTTGAGCTGGAACTCATACCAAGATGGCGAGTAATCCATAGGCAGGAGCCCTTGCAATGACGGACTGCAGATCGCCGGGATCACCGTGCGAACCTGAGGCACTCAATGGCTGCTCTTTTGGCTGCTGCCATCTCGATGACAGAGCCACATGCATCGACCAGCTTGAATCTACGAAGCAAATTCAGACAACACTTAGGAATAGTTTGAAAACTGCCCGTCAAACGAATTTCCGGGGCCAACCAAGGTGAGACTGAGAGCCCCAGTCATTCTCATGAGGCTCAATTGTGAAAACAATCACCGTCATGATCCATGTCGCGGTTGTCACGGCATTGCTTCTGTTCCCTACAAGCGAATCGAGAGCGGGGGGCCTGATTGAATGCAACAACTGTGCCTCTCCCAAAGATGCAGCCCTGATGTCAGGCTCCGGGTTGGCGGTTGTAATGGACTTCGAAAAAGCCCGACTGAGCGCCTTCGAAGTTGAATATGATCGCGAGATCAGAAAGTGGCGCGCACTTTCGACACCGGTTCCCGCACAGATTCAAATGGCCTTCCTACGGATTCTGGATGCGACGTCAGCCTTTCGAGGGCCACCTGAAGGGGCCCACGCGATGGCAGGAGGCGGATCAGTGGTCGTGCTGCATCCAGACAACCCCGGAAACTCCAATGGAGTGAGGTTCCCCGAGTCTTACAAGTCCTCCAATACCTTTGACATCGTCGCCTCAGCCACACTGCGAACCCGACTTGGCCAGTATCTAGCCACAGAACTGGCAGGAGCCAATACGGGAAGCCCAACCTGGAACAGCATCGCGCTCTCGATTCAACAAGCGGCCCTGAACTGGGCAGGCCTCAAAGGTGGCGGATCCATAACAATAATGATCACATGGCGTGACGGATCGAAGACGCTTTATCGAGTAACACCGGACAACGTTGCCGAAGCGAAGTATCAGAAGGGCGAAAGTCGCGACAGCATAGGCAACAAGGTTCCTGACGAATCCATCGCCGACCCGATCTCCGCCCCTTCGTACGCCGGACAATACTATTTCGGCCAGCATGGCGACCTGGACAACTGGGTCAGATCCGCACAGATGTATGGAGTCCCCGTCCAGCGCGGAAGCAGCAGCCGCATCTCGTGCAGTTGGGATGGTCGCACAGTCTACTGCCAGCAATACTGACACCCTCATCCGCCGCTCATGTCGCAATCTCCCCCTGAGCGGCGGTTTAGATACGCTATCGCACGAAAGCGATGCGCTCCATGCCGGTGGCTTCGGCCGCAGCCAATATCCGGGCCATGCCTTCGTACTCGGCCGACGGATCGGTGGCGATGCGCAGCTCCGGCGGGTTGCCCGCATGTTCGCCCGCCTGTGCCTGCAGGCGCGCCTGCAGATCGCCGATGGCCATCGGCTGGCCATTCCAGCTCAGCTGGTTCGATGCGTCCAGGCGCAGCTCGATCGGCGGCGGCGGTTCGGGGCGATCAATCGTGCGATCGGTGGCCTGTGGCAACTGCACGGCAATCGGCCGGGCCATGATCGGCGCGGTCACGATGAAGATGATCAACAGCACCAGCATCACATCCACCAGTGGCGTGACATTGATGTCCGCAAGCGGGCCGCTCCTTCCTGCGCTACTGAACGCCATGTGCCGCTCCCTGCAGCCGGGCCGTTCGCCCACGCCCGACACTACGTCGCCCGCTGGCCCGCGAGGCAGTGCCTGCAGCGTGAGCATTCAGCTGCCGTTGCCGAGCCAACGCGTGCACGCAATGCGAAACTGAATTCAGCCAGCCCCCGCTATGCTGATCGCCATGACCCGACGCACTCCCACTGCCCTGTCCTTGCTGCCCTTGGCCACCACGCTGCTGATCGGTTGCGCCAACGCCCAGTCCCTCGACGCCCAGAACGCGCAGCTGAAAGCCGCGATCGCTGCCGCCGAACGCGGCCAGTTCGATCCCGGCCAGGCCGGTGCGCTCAGTCGCCACCCGGCCTATGGCTGGCTGGAGTACGCGAACCTGCGTCGCAACATCGACACCGTCGATACCGCGCAGGCCCAGGCCTTCCTCAAGCGCTATGATGGCCAGGCCGTGGCGACTACCTTCCGCAGCGTGTGGCTGCCCTCGGTCGCACGCCGCCAGGACTGGCCGACGCTGCTGGCCAACTGGGCGCCCACGGACAACGTCGGGCTGCGCTGTGCGCAGCTGACCGCGCGCCAGGTGACGGGCAAGGTCGATCCGCAGTGGATCAGCGAAGCACAGGACCTGTGGCGCAAGAACGGCAAGTCGCTGCCGGACGGCTGCGACGCGGTATTCGCCGTGCTGCAGGCACAAGGCGGCCTGAGCGACGCCCTGCGCTGGGAGCGCATCGATGCCGCCGCCGACGCACAGCAGCCGGCCGTGATGCGCAGCGCCGCACGCGGCCTGCCCGCCGCGGACCTGGCGCAGGCCAACAGCTACGCCGCCTTCGTCGACAAGCCCAACGCCAGCGCGTTGAACTGGCCGCGCAACGAGCGCAGCCGGCGCATCGCCACCGACGGCCTGGCCAAGCTGGCCAAGACCGACCCGGGTGCCACCGAACAACAGCTGCCGCAGTACGCACAGGCCCTCGGCCTGAGCGCCGCCCAGCAGGGCCAGGTGCTGTACCAGATCGCCCTGTGGACCGTGGCCTCCTACCTGCCGGATTCGGCGCGCCGTCTCAATGCGGTACCCGAATCGGCCTATGACGAACGCCTGCACGAATGGCGTGTTCGCGAAGCAATGTCGCGCGGGGACTGGCCCGCAGCGCTGACCGCGATCCGCAAGATGGGCAGCAAGCAGCGCAGCGACCCGCGCTGGGCCTATTTCGAAGGCCGCATGCTGGAGAAGACCGGCCAGGCATCGCAGGCACAGCCGTTGTTCCGCGACGCCGCGCGTGCGCCCACCTTCCACGGCTTCCTGGCTGCCGACAAACTGCAGCAGGGCTACACGCTATGCCCGTGGAAGCCGAACGACAGTGCGCAGGCACAGGCGGTGATCGCGCGCGACCCGGCCATCCAGCGCGCGATGGCGCTTTACCAGATCGACCGCACCGGCTGGGCCGTGGCTGAGTGGAACAGCGCGCTGTCGCGCTTCGATGACACCCAGCGCCGCCTCGCCGTGCGCGTGGCGCAGGACAACGGCTGGTTTGATCGCGCCGTGTTCGCACTGGGCAAGCAACCGCAGGAGCAGCGCCTGTACGACCTGCGCTTCCCGCTGCACCACGACGCCACCATCCGCCGTGAATCAGCACGCAATGCGATCGACCCGGCCTGGGTGGCCGCGGAGATCCGCGCTGAAAGTACCTTTACCCCGCGCGCGCGCTCGCCTGCCAATGCCATGGGCCTGATGCAGGTGCTGCCGGCCACCGGTGCCAGCGTGGCCAAGTCCATCGGCCTGACCGGCTATGGCGGCGCCGACAGCCTGTACGACCCGGACACCAACATCGCCATCGGCACCGCCTACCTGCGCCAGTTGATGAACAAGTACGACGGCCTGCCGTACGTGACCATCGCCGCCTACAACGCCGGCCCGACCCCGACCGCGCGCTGGCAGGGGCAGCGCCCGGGCTTTGAGCCGGATCTGTGGATCGAGACGATCAGCTACAAGGAAACCCGCGAGTACGTGGCCCGCGTGCTGGCCTTCAGCGTGATCTACGACTGGCGCCTCAATGGTGATGCCCTCCCGTTGAGCGACCGCCTGATGGGCCGCCTGGTCGACAAGCGCAAGAGCTTCAGCTGCGCCGCAAACGCCGACCAGGGCGGCGATTGATCGCACTGCATCTGTAGAGCCGAGCCCATGCTCGGCTGCGGTTCTTTCCGGTCGCGTTGCCACACGATGAGCCGAGCATGGGCTCGGCTCTACACGATCGCCCCGGGGAGGGGAACGCAATGAGCCTGCTGGCCTGGATCGGGATATTCGCCGCCTGGAGCCTGTTCGCCACCTGGGTGCTGCGTTGGGGTGGCGCGGCCTGGATGGAAGGCTGGAAGTCGCTGGCCTTCGTCGACAGCTGGGGCAGCCTCTGGGACGAAGCGCAGATCAAGCTGTACTTCCTCTGCCTGTGGATCGTCTACGGCCTGTGGTTCCTGGCCGGCCTGTTCGTGCCGGAGTGGCGCGGCCTGCCGTGATGCCTCTGCATCGGTCGTGCCGGAACATCTGCGCCGGCCGTGCGATCATCCCCCCATGAAGATCTATCTTGTCGGCGGCGCCGTACGCGACCGCCTGCTGCAGCGCCCTGCCGGTGACCGCGACTGGGTCGTGGTCGGCGCCACGCCCGCGCAGATGGAAGCGCTGGGCTACACCGCCGTGGGCCGTGATTTTCCGGTATTCCTGCACCCGGAAACCGGCGAGGAATACGCGCTGGCGCGCACCGAGCGCAAATCCGGCCGTGGCTATCGCGGCTTCGTGGTCGATGCCGATCCGGCAGTAACGCTGGAAGACGACCTGCAGCGCCGCGACTTCACCATCAACGCCATTGCCTGCGACGAAGACACCGGCCATCTGGTGGACCCCTACGGCGGCGTGCGTGATCTTGAACAGCGTGTGCTGCGCCACGTCGGTCCCGCCTTCGTCGAAGACCCGCTGCGCGTGCTGCGCGCGGCCCGCTTCATGGCGCGCTTTGCGCCGCTGGGCTTCACCGTCGCGCCGGAAACCATGGACCTGATGCGCGAGATCGCCGCCAGTGGCGAACTGGATGCACTGGTGCCGGAGCGGGTGTGGCAGGAACTGCGCAAGGTACTGGTCAGTGCGCAGCCTTCGGCATTCCTGCGCACGCTGCATGATGCACAGGCACTGGGCCCGATCCTGCCCGAGCTGGAAGCGCTGTACGGCGTGCCGCAGCGCGCCGAGTTCCATCCGGAGATCGACACCGGCGTCCATCAGGAAATGGTCAGCGACATGGCCGCGAAACTGGCACCGGGCGATGACCTGGTCGGTTTCGCCGCGCTCACCCACGATCTCGGCAAGGGTCTGACGCCGCCGGAAGAATGGCCGCGCCACATCATGCACGAGCAGCGTGGCATCAAGCCCTTGAAGGCACTGTGCGCGCGGTTGAAGATTCCCACCGAGCACCAGCAGCTGGCCGAGGCGGTCTGCCGCGAGCACTTGAACGTGCACCGCATCGACGAACTGCGCGATGCCACGGTGCTGGAACTGCTTGGCCGCTGCGATGCGTTGCGCCGCCCCGAACGCGTGGCGCGTATCGCGCTCTGCTGCGAGGCTGACAAGCGTGGCCGCCTCGGTTTCGAGGACGCCGACTACCCGCAGGGCGAGACGCTCAAGCGCCTGCACCAGGCGGCACTGTCAGTGCAGGCGCGGGATCTGGATACCACCCATCTGAAGGGCCCGGCCATCGGCGAAGCCCTGGCCAAGGCACGGGTGAAGGCGATTGCCGCTGCCCGCTGAAGACCTGGTAGTGCCGGCCGCTGGCCGGCAACCAGACAATCGCTGGATCAGTGCGCCATGCCGCGGGTAATCGCCGCAGCACGCTGCTTCAGCTGCGCCACGGCATCGGGAATCATTTCCATGCCCACGTCCAGGCCCGGGTTCAGCACCAGGCCGACGCCGTCGCCGATCCCGGCCAGCAGCGCGTGCACCGCGATCGGCATGGCGTGGGCGAACTGCGGCAGCTGCTCATGCCACAGGCCGGCGCGCTCGGGCGCGGTGAACACCGCGAACATGGGCTCGCCGCTTTCGCTGGTCAGCACCAGCGGCGAGATGCTCTCGTCCCAGGCACCGTCTTCGCCGATGGCCTTGTCCAGCAACACGAACGCCGTCGAGGTCAGCAGGCCGTCGAGGAACTGCGACGCGGTCAGCGTGCCGTCCTGGGCCTGCAGCAGGCGCACCTCGAGGTCGTTGAGGGGGTCGAACGGGGTGTCGTGGTCCATGGTCGGTTCCAGTACGTGATTGCAGGGCAGACTTTAACAGGCCAGGTTCTCAACCGATGTATCCGTGCCGCCACATCCACCCGGCGCACGCCAGCGCGGCCACCCCCACCAGCATCAATGGCAGGCCGAAGCGGTGCCGCCACGGGATCGGCACCCCGCCCAGCTGCTGGTCCATGGTGTCGGTATCCAGCACCCAGCCGTGTTCGCAGCGGGTGCAGGCCAGCTCGTAGCGGCGCTGGTAGGTGAAGCCGAACAGCAGGTCGATGCGCGCCATCCTGTAGCGCAGCTGGGGGGCAAACTCGGTTTCCGTCCCGCAGCGCAGGCAGTGGTGGGCTTCGGTGGGGCCGACGATCAGCACCTGTTCCTGTTGGCCGATCAGGATCATGGATCAGCGACCCTGGCAGGCGGGCTGGGCCAGCAGCCATTGCTGGGCGGCGGCAAGGGTGGCCGCATCGCCGTCCGTGCGCTGGTCGGGCTCTATCTTGAGCCCGTCGCCGCGGCCGTTGCGGTCGTGCATTACGGTCATGGTCAACAACAGGCGACTGCCATCGGCAAGGGTGTGGACGACATTGCCGGTGGAGACACCCGCGGTCGGCTGGCCGAAGCTGCGCGTCTGCGCGCGACCACGGAACGCCAGCACCGAGGCCTCGCCCGAACTGCCGGTGCGCGGCCCGAACAGCACCGCCACCGGCGCGCCAGGCTGCCGCAGCACATGGCCGGACTGGCCAAAGTCCAGCACCGGCTTGCCTGCATGCTGCACGGCGGTCGCGGTCAACGTCCAGCGCTCCGGCCCCTGTGCGGTTTCGAAAGACCCCACATCTTCGTTATTCACCACCGAGGTGCGCAGCAACGGCGCCATGCCCAGCAGCATCGGCCACATGTTGCCACCGCTGTTGTCCCGCAGGTCGACGATCCAGCCACAGCGCATGCCGTCGTCCTTGCTGCGGATGATCTGCTGCCACCGCGCGGCGCGCTGGATGTTCTGGCGGAATGCTTCCTGCGGGGTCGCGCCGGGCGTAGGGGCATAGCCCTCGATGACCACCCAGCCGATGCGCGCATCCACCGCATCGGCGGCTTTGGCCCGGTCCACGGCGGCAGCGCCGGCCTGCTGCGCGCGCTCTGCAGCCTCGCGCATGCGTGCAACCGTCATCCAGACGCCATGCCCTCCGGTGCTCTCCACGATGATCTCACGCAGGGCGGTCTGCAGCGCACCGGGGTATGACTGCAACGAGGCCAGTCGTTTACGGGCGGCAGGCCAGTCCACCTTGTCCTGATACAGCGCCTCATGCTCGAGCATGTCGAGAATCTGCGCCTGTGCTTCCGGCGATGGCACCTCGGCGGCCGGCGTGGATGCCGCCATTGCATCGGCAGCCAGCATGGTCATCATCAGCGCGCCAATCCGGCGCGCGCCCCTGCGAAACTGCATGCGACATGTCCTTGTCGTTTGATCAGGGCTGCAGCATAACCGGGCGCCGATCGGCTTCGCCATCGCGTGGACGAAGTACTCGATCGGATGCAGGTCTGCTGTAGAGCCGAGCCGATGCTCGGCTGCTTCTCGGCCGGAGGGAAAGCCGAGCATGGGCTCGGCTCTACAGTCGCCCTCCTCCGGTGGGATCCGTGTCGACCAAGGTCGACACCCACTGGAGCCCGCAGCCGTCACCAGTCCGCGCGCAGGCCGATGTTGCCTTCGATGATGCGGCGCTTCTCGTTGCGGTCGCCGCCCAGTTCGCGAGTGTAGTCGGCCACCGCATAGGCGCTTATCGTGCGGTTGAAACGCCCGACCACGCCCACACCGGCTTCCAGCGCGCGCGAGCGCTGCGAATTGACGATCACGTCGTCGTCGAAGCGGATGCGGTCTTCGCCGGAGCGGCCATGCCAGTAATTGAGCTTGAAATACGGTTGCCAACCGTTGTCGGCCAGCTGGTAATCGCCGGCCAGGCGCAGGCCGATGCGGCCGGTCCAGGCGTTGTCGTTGTCGAAGCGCACGCTCGACACTTCATCGCGGCGGTCGTCCAGCGAGGTGCGTTGCAAGATCACCTGCACCTGCGGTTCCAGCCACCATGCGGACTGACCGAAGCGCAGCAGCGGCTTGCCGGCTTCCACCGACACGCTGGTGCCGTCGCCGCTCAGGCCGAAGCCGAGCCCGCGCGAGGAGCGCACGCGGCCGTCGTAGCGGCTCTGCATCGCCACAGCATCGATGTAGCCGCCACTGCTGTCGGTGAAGGTCCAGTACAAGCCCACGTGCTTGTCGTCCAGGCGGTTCTGGCCCACCTGCACGTTCTCCCAGCCCAGCGCCAGGCCGGTGGTCCTGCCCTGCGCGCGGGTGCGGCCGACGAACACGCCGATCTGGTTGCGATGGTTGTCGGAGGCAGCGGCCCACACGTCGAGACCAGCCTGCAGGCCCATCACATCGCCATCGAAGCCGGGCTGCGCATCGCCCTTCCAGTGGATCTCGCTGCTCTGCCCCACCAAGCGGCCCCAGGCGGTGCGGAATGCGCCCTGGTTGTACAGCAGGCGCTGCTCGCCCTGCCGCTCGTGGAAGGTGCCGAGGCTGGCCAGCGAGGTCTCGCGCAGGAGCGGCGGCACCACGGCATAGGTGGCAGTCTCCACGCGGTACAGCGGCACCACTGCGCCCTCGGCGGGGCGTGCACCCGGCGTCGGCGGGGCACCGGTTCCGGGCAGCGCACCGCCGGCCACTGGCACGTCCGGCACGGCCGGATCGCTGGGTGGCGCCACCGGCGCGGGTTCCGGTGGCGGTGGTGGCGGCGCGGTCTCGCCCGCGGTCAGGTCCGGATCGGTGGCGCCTTCGGGCGGCGGCGGCGGTGCCGGGGTGATCGGCGGCGGTGGGGCCACTGGAGGCGTCAGCGGTGGCGGTGTCGCGCTGCCGCCACCGTTGGGTGCTGGCGTCGGCCCGGTCACCAGCGTCGAACGCAGGTACCAGTTCTCGGCGGTACCGGCACTGACACCGCCCTTGAACAGGTAGTACTCGTAGGCACCGGCCGCAACCGGTGCGAACAGCGAAAACGCACCCGGCGCGGTGCGGCCGCCATTCAAGGCCTGCACCACCAGGATGCCATCGGCCAGCGTGGCGGCGCCGCTGCCGCCGGCATTGAGCACGCCGATGCCGGTGGTCCCGGTGGCAGTACCGCCGTCGATCACCAGGCGGTCGCTGGTGGAGTTGTCCGCGCCCAGCACGGTACGCAGGTACAGGCCACCGCCGTCACCACGATAGTTGCCACGCACGGTGAACACGTCGCCAGCGCCGGTACCGGTCAGGTCGATGCGCCCGGCATTGACCATCTCCACCAGTGCACCACTGTTGAATGGGCGGATGGCATGCCCCCCACTGCCCGCGTAGACGGTACTGGTGTCATCCACCGTGAGCGTGCCGGTGCCGCTACCGCTGTCGCCCAGCACCAGATCGCCATCGAAGGTCAGCTCGGTGCTGTTGGCCAGGCTGATCGCCTCCCAGTTCTGGAAGCGGCCCACGCCCGTGGTCTTGACGTTGCTCAGGTTGAGCTGGTCGATGCCACCGCCACCGTCGAACAGCGGCACCGCACCGAGGTTGCCCTGGTTGAGGTTGCTGAGGTTGGCCACGTCGTTGTCCGGGCCCATGTCGATCGCGCCGTAGACGATGCCACTACCCTTCCAGTTGAAGGTGTCATTGCCGGTACTGAGCAGTACCTGCCCGCGCACGGTGCCGTCGGTGATGGTCACGCTGTCGTTGCCGCCGCTGACGCTGATGTTGCCGCCGATGTAGGCGATACCCGAGATGATGATGGTATCGGTGTCGAAACCGGTCACCACATTGCCATCCACGGTGCCGCCGGACTGGTCCCACAGGTTCTTGTCCAGCTTCATGTTGACGCGGCCGATGCGGCCACCGGTCATCCAGGCCTGGTCGCCATCCTCGAACGCGCCGATGATGCGGCCACCGCTCATGCGGAAGGTATCGATGTTGTCGCCCTGCTGCAGCGCGCCGATCGTGCCGCCGCTCATGATGAAATCATCGCGACCACTGCCCTGTGCCACCAGGCCGGTAACGGTGCCGCCGGTGACGGTCATCTGGTCATCGCCGCTGCCCTGGTCGACGCTGTCGATGGTGCCATTGCCCAGCAGCAGCACGTCGTTGCCATCGCCCTGCAGGACACCGCCGCTGATGCTGCCGGCCTGCATGTCCAGGCGGTCGTTGCCGGCACCGAACTGCACGCCGGTGCGCCCGCTGATCGTTCCGCGGTTGACCAGCACGCTGTCGCCCGCGCCGACGAACTGCAGGGCGGTGTTGTTGCCGGTGCTGATGCTGCCGGCGTTTTCGACGCGGCTGCCACCACCAAGCTGGACCGCCACGCCACCCACCGAACTGATCGTGCCGAGGTTGGACAGCAGGTGCCCGCCGGCCCCGACCAGCGAAATCGCACTGCCACCACCGCTCTGTTGCAGTTGTGCCGTGCTGGCGACATTGACGGTGATACCGGCCGCGCCAGTGGCAGCGACGGGAACGGTCTGCGGATTCGGCGCGCTGGCATCGCAGGTGACCGTCTGGCTGGCAGTCGGGGTGGCATTGTCACAGCCGGCCCAAGCGACACTGGCGGTCAACAGCATGACGGACGGGACAGCCAGGGCCTGAACCACGGAAACAGTGAGGCGGCGCGGACGGAAAGCGCGCGGGACGGCACGGGACATACAGCACTCCTGGACAGGGGATCAGGAACTGCGGATATGCGGTACTGCGAGCGAAGTCTGCGCCATGGTGAACGGTTTCGACAGGTGAATTTGCGTGCCGATGATCACAGTTCAGATGCGAACTTGATGGGGCATCACCTCGCCTTTACGCGGCTGAAACCGTTCATCATGTGGGTGATCGCGCGCCACGCGGAGAGCATCCACGCATGGCGTGGATGTGGCGCGCCGCCGGGGGTCAGATCTTAAGATAGATCTTCCGCCGGTCCAGCCACCACGCCACACCCCACCACAATGCAACGAACGCCATCGCCTGCAACATCGACGCCAGCTCCAATGCGTGCGGCATGGCGGTCGCCAACTGCTGCCAGATCCAGCCCCAGTCACCGCTCGCCATCAGCACCACCGACATCACCGACGCCCCCAGGTAAGCGGTGATTGCATTGACACCGAAGCGCCTGCCCAGCGCCGGCCAGCCCTTCTGGTCGATCAGCACGTGGCCCAGCCACAGCGCCAGCGCGGCCAGGCCGCCGGTCCACAGCACGTAGCTGGGCGTCCACAGCTGCTTGTTCAGCGGAAGCACGATGGCCAGCAGCAGACCGAGCACGGTAGTCGCCACGCCCAGCCCGGCAAGCGCCGCAGCACGCCCGCTGCGCAGCAGGCCACCGGCCAACAGGCCGAGCACGGTACTGGCCAGTGCACCCAGCGTGCTCAGCAATCCTTCCGGGTCATGGCCCAGCCCGGTATCGGCATGCCATTGATAGATCCACGGCGCGAACAGCGCGGTATCCAGGCGGCTGGCCGGATTGGTCCACGGTGCCAGGTCGCCGATGCCGAGCAGCAGCACGGTGTAGCCCACCAGCAGCGCGACCAGCACGCCGGCCTGCACGCGCGGTCGTGCATACACCGCCAGCACGCCCACCAACGCCGCACACAGCGCGATGCGTTGCAGCACGCCCCAGATGCGGAAGTGGTGCGTATCCAGCGCCCACCAGATCAGCAGATGCAACAGCGCACCGGCCACCAGGATGCGCAGCGCGCGCTCCAGCACGCCGCGCGCCAGCGCAGGACGCGCAGCGGCATCCAGCGCGCGCGGTGCCACGCTGAAGGCCATCGACACGCCGACCAGGAACAGGAAGAACGGGAACACCAGATCGGTGGGCGTGCAGCCGTGCCATTCCGAGTGACGCAGCGGCGCGAACACCGCACTCCAGTCACCCGGATTGTTGACCAGCAGCATCGCCGCCACGGTGATGCCGCGCAGGGCATCGATCGAGCCCAGCCGGCGTGGCGGCGTTGCGCTCATCAGGCGGCCTCGTACTGTCCGGCAATCCAGGTGCCACGCACCTGCAGGGCGTCATCGAGCAGCACCAGGTCGGCCTGGTAGCCCTCGGCGATATGGCCCAGGCGATCATCGACGTTGAGGAACTGCGCTGGGTAGGTCGAGGCCATGCGTGCCGCTTCGGCCAGCGACTGGCCGAGCAGCTGCACGGTGTTACGCACGGCGGTGGCCATGTCCAGCGCCGAACCGGCCAGCGAGCCGGCGGCATTGCGCACCACGCCGTCGATGGCGGTGATGGTTTCGCCGTACAGCACGTAGCTGGGATCATCGGCACCGACCGGCGGCATTGCATCGGTGACCAGCAGCAGGCGACCGCGCGGCTTGGCAGCCAGTGCCACGCGCAGGCTGGCCGGATGCACGTGCACGCCATCGACGATGATGCCGATCCAGCTGTCGCGGTCCTCCAGCGCAGCGCCCACCGCGCCGGGCTCACGGCCCTGCAGCGGCGACATCGCGTTGTAAAGGTGGGTGAAGCCGCGCACGCCGGCATCCAGGCCGGCACGAATTTCCTCGTACGTGCCAGCAGTGTGGCCAGCAGCAACGATCACGCCGCGTTCGACCAGCGCGCGGATGGTCTCCAGCGGCACGCGTTCCGGCGCCAGCGTCAGCAGGGTCACGCCGTTGTCCAGCGACGCGGCCAGCGCGATCTCTTCTTCATCCGGCACGCGGAACTTGCTGGCATCGTGCGTGCCCTTGCGCGCCGGCGCGATGTACGGCCCTTCCAGATGGATACCGATCACGCCCGGCACCCCCTGCGCGATGGCCTCGCGCATCGCACCGATCGCCTGGCGCATCACGCCCACGTCATCGCTGATCAGCGTGGGCAGCATCGCGGTGGTGCCGAAGCGACGGTGCGCCTGCGCGATGGTGCGCAGCGAGGCGACATCGGGCGTGTTGTTGAACAGCGCGCCGCCGCCACCATTGACCTGCACGTCGATGAAGCCCGGCAGCAGCCAGCCGCCGCCCAGATCCACCTGCTCATCGGCCTGGCCCAGCTGCGGTGCGGCGTCGGGCAACAGGGCGCTGATCTGCCCGTTCTCGATCACCAGCGCCAGATCATCGCGGAAGTCGTCGCCCGCCAGGATGCGGGCATTGCGCAGCACGGTCACCATTACACGGTCTCCGTCACCTTGTTCAGGTGCGGCGGCAGATCCGGGTTGAAACCACGACGCAGCGCCAGCGCGTTGATCGCGCGGTAGAAACTCTGCACGGTGAGCAGCGGTGCGCAAAGCGGGTGCGGCGCGGCCGCCACCGGCAGGTTGCCACCGGCACCGGCCAGCCAGACCTGCGCGCCACGCGAGGTGAACTCATCGACCACGGCACGGGTTCCGGCGCCGGTCTCATCGGGCTGGGCAAAGGCCAGCACCGGGAACCCACGGTCAACCAGCGCCATCGGGCCGTGCTTCACTTCGGCCGAACTGTAGGCCTCTGCATGCAGACTGCAGGTTTCCTTGAACTTCAGCGCAGCTTCCTGCGCCGCGCCCAGGCCCAGGCCGCGGCCGAGCACGAACAGGTTGGTGGCCTCGACCAGGCCCTCGGTCACCGCGCCCCAGTCGCATTGCCACGCCTCGCGCATCGCGTCCGGCAGCAGGTCCAGCGCGTTGCGCAGGCTGCTGTCCTGCTTCCAGTACGCGGCCAGCTGCAGCAATGCGGCCAGCGAGGCCAGGTAGCTCTTGGTCGCGGCCACGCTCTTCTCGGCACCGGCATGCAGCGGGATGACCGTGTCGGCCAGCTGCGCAAGCGGCGAATCTTCGACGTTGACCAGCGCGACCACGCGTGCGCCGGCCGCCTTGGCGGCTTCGGCGTTGCGCAGCAGGTCCGGGCTCTTGCCCGACTGCGAAATGACGATGAACAGTGCACCGCGCAGCTGCAGCGGTGCGGCATAGACCGAGCCCACCGACGGCGACGCGGAGGCGACCACCAGGCCCAGCTGGGTTTCCAGCAGGTACTTGCCGTAGGTGGCGGCGTGGTCGGAACTGCCGCGTGCGCAGGTGACAACGAACGGCGGCGGTGCTGCGCGCAGGCTGGCGGCCAGGGTTTCCATGGTGGCGTGGTTGCGCGAGAACTGGCGGGCAACCACGTCGGCCGCTTCAGCGGCCTCGGCGAACATCAGGGTGGCGGTGGGGTCTGACAGCGACATGGCAGGCTCAGGCAGGATCGGGAGGAAGGGGGCGTGCGCCGGCCGGGCGCATAGGCGCGGTCGAACCGCGCACCACCAGCTGCGGCACGAAGCCCTGGTTGTGCAGCGGCGCCGGCGCGTCGTCGTAGGCGTCGCTGCGCAGCTGCGCGATCAGCAGGCGCGCGGCGTGGCGGGCAATGTCTTCGGTGGCCTGCTTGGCGGTGGTCAGCGGCGGCCACGACTGGCGCGAGAACGGGCTGTCCTCGAAACCGGCGATGGACAGGTCGTACGGCACGTTCATGCCGGCCGACTTGGCGGCTGCCAGTACGCCGGCCGCGATTTCGTCGTTGGAACCGAAGATGGCGGTGGGCGGTTCGCGCAGCGCCAGCAGGCGGCGCGCACCACGGAAACCATCATCGAAGGTGTAGTCGCCCTGCACTACCAGGTGCTTGTCCACGGTCATGCCGTAGTCCTTCAGCGCGGCTTCGTAACCGGCATAGCGTTCGCCCGACGAGCGGTGCGAGCTGCCGCCCCAGAGGAAGCCGATGCGCTGGTGGCCGAGCTGGATCAGATGCTCGGTGATCTCATATGCAGCCTCGCGGTCATCCACGAACACGCAGGCGCCGTCGGCCGGGTCTTCGGTGGCGGCGATGATGCGCACCAGCTTGATGCCGCGCGCGGTCAGCGCCTGGATCAGGTCGCGGCGCTCGGACATCGGCGCGGTCAGCACCAGCCCGGCCAGGCGCGAACGCTGCACCCAGTCGGCCAGTTCATCGGCCAGCAGCGGCGAGCTGGAATCGCAGGGATGGATCTGCAGCCCGAACCCGGTCTCGCGGCAGGCGGCGAGCACGCCGTTCTGCACGCCGATGATGTGGTACGGGTTCGGGTTGTCGTAGACCAGCCCGATCACGAAGGTTGTGCCGCTGCGCAGGTTGCGCGCGGACGGATCGGGTTCGTAGTCGAGCTCGGCAATGGCACGCAGCACCCGCGCACGGGTGGCCTGCATCACCGAAGGCTCGTTGTTGATCACCCGCGAGACTGTCTTCAGCGAGACCTTGGCCTTCTCCGCAACGTCCTTGATGGTCGCTCTGCGCATGGGTTTTCCCTGGGGTTGGCTGCCGTCCATCATCGCCGATCAGGCCTTGTCCTGCGGCAGGCCAGCGCGATGGCCGATCACCGAGTAGAAAAGGATGTACAGGTAGCACGGCACCATCAGCAGCACGAACACCAGCTGGAAGTCGATGTGCTGCTTGAGCACGGCGAACAGCTGCGGAATGATCGCGCCACCGGCGATGCCCATCACCAGCAGGGCCGAGCCGGTCTCGGTGAAGCGGCCCAGGCCGCGGATGGCCAGCGGGAAGATCGCCGGCCACATCATCGCGTTGGCAAAGCCCAGCAGGGCCACGAAGGCCACCGACACGTAGCCGTGGGTGGCCCAGGCGCCCAGGCAGAACACAACGCCCAGCACGGCAGAGAAGGTCAGGTAGCGCGACTGCGACACCACGTTGGGAATCACCAGCAGGCCGACCACGTAGCCGATGAGCATGGCGAACAACGTGAACGCCGTGAACATCTTGGTCTGGTCCAGCGGCAGGTCGAAGCCGTGGCCGTAGGTACCGATCGCATCGCCGGCCATCACCTCCACGCCCACGTAGACGAACAGGCACAGCACGCCAAGCCACAGGTGCGGGAACTGGAAGATGCTGCGACGTTCGGCGGCACCGGCCGCGACCGGCGTGGCATTGGCTTCGGACGACTTGATTTCCGGCAGCGGCGAGAACAGCACGCCCACCGCCAGCAGCACCAGCAGGCCGGCCATGGCCAGGTACGGCGCGTGGATCTTGGCGGCGAACTCGTTGAGCAGCTGTGCCTTGGTCGCCTCATCGGCGGCGGCGACCGTTGCCGAGAGATCACCGATGCCATGCAGCACCACGGTACCGATCACGATCGGCGCCAGGATGCCGGCGATCTTGTTGCAGATGCCCATCAGCGCGATGCGCCGCGCCGCCGTTTCAATCGGCCCCAGGATGGAGATGTAAGGGTTGATGGCCGTCTGCAGCAAGGCCAGGCCGCTGCCGATCACGAACAGGCCGCCGAGCGCGCCGGGGTACCAGCGCTGGGTGGCGAACTCGCCGAACAACGCGGCACCACCGGCCATCACCAGCAGGCTCAGGCTCAGGCCCTTCTTCATGCCGGTGCGGCGCAGGATCCATGACGACGGCAGCGCCAGGAAGAAGTAGGACAGGTAGAACACCATCAGCACCAGGAAGGCGCCGACCTCGCTGAGTTCGAAAGCGAGCTTGACGAAGGTGATCAGCGGGCCATTGAGCCAGGTGAAGAAGCCGATCAGGAAGAACAGCACGCCGACGATGGCGATGGAGGTGGCCACATTGGGGCGCACGCTTGCAGCGGAGACGGCGGACATCGGGAAGGGCTCCTGCGGCGACGGCCGCAGAACGCGGCGTCGGAGAGTGGCTGGGAACAACGTTGTCACATTCTTTCGATGGACAACCGCGGTTTGTCAACTTCCCTGCGTGGCCGCGTGAACCTCGTGCTGCACTGCGCAACCCGATCGCAACGGATCGTGCTGAATGCGCCACAGCCCTTGAGCCCCGTGCAGCAACGGTTCCAGCGTGAAACCCATGCTCACGCCATGTAAACGTTTACTGCACACCACATTCGTTGCGACGCAGCAACGAAAGTGTCACGAACTCGTTGACATCGTTGTCAGCGGGGTTACAGACTCCGCCCCAATCGCTGCCCCCGAACCCGGGGCCGGCCCCACCTGCAGCAGGAGCCCGCGTGACCGCCAGCCACCCCGCCCCGGCCCATGTCCTGTCCCGAGTCGCGCCCTCGTTCCTGGCTGCCGACGTTGGTGGCACCCATGTGCGCGTGGCCCGGGTCCAGGCCAGTGGCGACGCCTCCCATCCGGTGCAGGTGCTGGAGTACCGGAAGTACCGCAACGCCGACCATGGCGGCCTCAGCGCGATCCTGTCCGATTTCCTGGGTGAAGGCCCACGGCCCACGCACTGCGTGGTCGCCAGCGCCGGCTATGCCCGCGAGGACGGCACGGTGATCACCGCCAACCTGCCGTGGCCGCTGTCGGCCCGCCAGGTGGAGGCCGACGTCGGCCTGCAGCGGGTCTACATCGTCAATGACTTCGAAGCCGTGGCCTACGCCGCCGCGCAGGTGGACGCCAGTGGCGTGCTGCACCTGTGCGGGCCGGAGACCGCTGCGCGCGGCCCGACGCTGGTGGTCGGCCCCGGCACCGGCCTTGGTGCCGCGCTGTGGATCCCCACCGCGCACGGCCCGGTGGTACTGCCCACGGAAGCCGGCCAGCCGACCCTGGCAGCGAGCACCGGACTGGAAATGGCCATCGTCCGCCACATGCAGCGCGACCGCGCCCATGTGTCGATCGAGCATGCGATCTCCGGCCCCGGCCTGATGAACCTGTACCGCGCGGTGTGCGCGCTGCAGGGACAGGTGCCGACGCTGGCCAGCCCTGATGCGGTGACCGCCGCCGCCATGGCCGATACCGATGCGCATGCGCGCCAGGCGCTGGATGTGTTCTGCGGCCTGCTCGGCAGCACCATCGGCGACATGGCCCTGTTCTATGGCGCCCATGGTGGCGTCTACCTGGCCGGCGGCATCCTGCCGCAGATCCGCGAATACCTGCACGCCAGCACCTTCGTCGAACGCTACCTGCAGAAGGGGCCGATGGGCGAAGCACTGGCACGCATCCCGGTGAAGGTCGTCGAGCACGGCCAGCTGGGCGTGGTCGGCGCTGCCAGCTGGTACCTGCAGCAGTCGGCCGCCTGACACCGCAACAGGCTTCAACGCAATCGCAGCACGCAGTACGTGGCACGCCAACGCACGGGACTTCGCCGCCGCCCCGCGCATGTCTTCGCAACCGTAACCGAACACCGCCGCCGGCATCCAATCGAGTGATGAGGAGAGACATCATGAACACCCGCAAGACCCTGCTTTCGGCCGCCATCGTCAGCTGCATCGCCTTCAGTGCGCATGCGCAGCAGGCCGCCCAGACCGCCACCGACCTGGATACCGTGCAGGTCACCGGCATCCGTGGATCCATGGAAAAATCGCTGGACACCAAGCGCGAAGCCAATGCGCGCGTGGAAGTGGTCACCGCCGAAGACGTGGGCAAGCTGCCCGCGCACAACGTGGCCGACACCCTGCAGCGCCTGCCGGGCGTGAACATCAGCTCGTCCAGCGCCGACGAAGGCGGCTTCGACGAAGCCGACCGTGTCAGCCTGCGCGGCACCAGCCCGAGCCTGACCCAGACCCTGATCAACGGCCACACCGTCGGCACCGCCGACTGGTTCGTGCTCAGCCAGGGCAACAACGTCGGCCGCAGCGTCAGCTACTCGTTGCTGCCGTCGGAACTGGTGCGCTCGGTGGAGGTGAACAAGTCCTCGCAGGCCAAGCTGCAGGACGGTGGCACCACCGGTACCGTCAACATCCTCACCCGCAAGCCGCTGGAATTCTCCAAGCAGCTCACGGCGGAAGGCTCCATCGGCATGGTGCGTTCGGACCAAGCCAAGTCCAACGACCCGCAGCTGTCGGCACTGTTCAACTACAAGAACGACGAAGGCAACTTCGGTGTGATGGTGCAGGCCTTCAGCCAGAAGCGCGAACTGCGCCGCGAAGCGCAGGAAATCCCGGGCGGCTTCTTCCAGATCGATCCGAATGGCACCGTGGCCAAGTCCAACCCGGACCTGGCCGGCGTGTACGCGCCGGGCCTGCTCGGCTCGACCCTGTTCGAACAGACCCGCGAGCGCAAGGGCGGCCTGATCTCGCTGCAGTTCAAGCCGATGGACAACCTGACCCTGGGCCTGGAAGGCTTCAGCTCGGAACTGAAGGCGAACAACTACAACCGCAACTTCATGCTGTGGGGCGGCCGCATCCTCAACGACCGCACCGTTGAAGATGCCAATGGCAACAAGATCCTGATTCCGGGCCAGGCCCCGAATCCGGGTTACGTCGTCAAGGATGGCGTACTGTCCAACGCCACCTTCGCCGGCCAGGCCGACCGCGACTACGCGGTGTACGACATGATCTACCGCGAGTCGAAGGCCAAGACCAACTACATCACCTTCGATGCCGACTGGCAGATCAGCGACAACCTGGGCATGAAGTTCCAGGCCGGCAGCACCAAGGGCACCGGCGAAACGCCGCGCCAGTACATCGCCGAAGTCAACCTGGCCCGTGGTGGCGGCGCCACCTGGGCAACCCATGGCAACGGCTCGCCGATCGACTGGAACGTCGGTGGCAACATCGGCCCGAGCGGCGTGACCGACTTCGGCACCTGGGGCAACCAGCAGGTCACCGCGATCGACAAGGAAAAGTGGGCTACGCTCGATTTCAACCAGTACTTCGCCGACGCTGGCGTACTGAACTCGATCGATTTCGGCGCCCGCTTCGGCGACCACAAGCGCGAGGCCAAGTCGCCGGAAGGCGCAACCCCGGGCGCGATCTGGAATGCGCTGAAGAACGGCGCTACGGCCAACTTCCCCGGCGGCTTTGCCAACGGCATCGGTGGCAGCTTCCCGCGTGACCTGTGGTACTTCACCCCGGGTGCACTGAAGGAAGCGGTGACCAACAACTCCACCTGGCTGTCCGGCAATGACGGCCCGACCGGCCGCCACAACTACGGCGCCGAGTGGAAGGTGTCCGAGAAGAACTTTGCCGCATACGTACAGGGCAACTTCAGCGGCGACCGCTGGAGCGGCAACGTCGGCCTGCGCTACGTCAGCATCAAGCAGGATATCGATACCTACGCCGCCGCCACCGGCTCGACCGTGCCGGACGTGAGCAGCCTGTTCGGCGCGTGGACCCGCGAAGCTTTCGAGAACAAGCACAACCGCGTGCTGCCGAGCGCCAACTTCAAGTACGACCTGCGCGACGACCTGGTGCTGCGCGTGGCCGCCTCGCAGACCCAGACCCTACCGGACTTCTCGGCACTGGGTGCCTCGTCCTACGGTTCGGACCTGAACCGGACAGGCGGCGGCGGCAATCCGAAGCTGAAGCCGGTGGTGTCGACCAACTTCGATGCCAACCTGGAGTGGTACTTCATGCCGCGCGGCATGTTGTCGATCGGTGCCTACTCGATGCGCCTGAAGGACTACGTGGCCTTCAGCACCGAAAAGGAGATGCTGTTCAGCGAGCTGACCAACCGTCTCGAGGAATACAACATCTCCCGCCCGCGCAATGCCGACGGCAAGGTCCGCGGTATCGAAGTGGCCTATGAGCAGCCGATCGGCGAGTACTTCGGTGTCAATGCCAACTACACCTACGCCGATGGCAGCACCGACCACACCTGGGCCGACGGCAGCGACAACCTGCTGGGTACTTCGAAGAACACCTACAACATCGGTGCCTACTTCGAGAACGATACCTTCGGTGCACGCGTCAGCTACACCCGCCGTTCGTCGTTCCTGATCGGCCTGTCCGGTGCCAACCCGTACTACCAGGATGACTTCGGCACCCTGTCGGCGTCGCTGAGCTACAAGGCCACCGACTGGCTGAGCATCAGCTTCGATGCGCTCAACCTCAACAACCCGACCTACAAGTACTACCAGACCGCGGCCATCCCGACCTCGTTCTACAGCAACGGTCGCCAGTACTACCTCAACTTCCGCTTCAAGTACTGATCCAGCGGCGGCAATATCGCCGAGTCGTGCACGCACGCCGGGCCTGGGTCATTCCGGGCCCGGCGTTTTTCATGTATAGCGTTCATCGCACCGTTCCAAGGAGTCGTACCGATGGTCAAGCCTTCCCGCGCCCGGATGCGCAGCGCAGTGCTGCTGGGCAGCCTGCTCGCCCTGTTACCGGCGTTGCCGGCACTCGCCGCCGATCCCACGCCCGCCGCTGAAGCACCCGGCCCACAGCTGCGCGCCGGCAGCTTGATGCTGATTCCGGCCCCGGCCACCGTGCAGCGCAGCCAGGGCAACGGCATCACCGTCCGCGCCGACACCGTGCTGCAGGCCGAAGGCGAAGCCGCGCAACGCGTCGCCAACCAGTTCGCCGACCTGCTGGCCCGCAGCGGCGGCCCGCGCCTTGCGCCGGCCAAGGGCACGGCGGCAGCCAAGTCGGGCAGCATCCGCTTCGAGATCGTGCCCACCTTCCGCGACAGCGGCGAAAGCTACACGCTGGAAAGCACCGCGCAGGGCGTGATGATCCAGGCCGGCAACGAAACCGGTCTTTTCTATGGCGCGACTACCCTCGCCCAGCTCGCCACCGGCGGCAGCAACGGGGTGCTGCCCGCGGTGCAGATCCAGGACGCGCCGCGTTTCAGCTGGCGCGGCTTCATGCTCGATTCCGCCCGGCACTTCCAGAGCCTGGACGAGATCAAGCGCGTGCTCGACGCGATGGCCGCGCACAAGCTCAACACCTTCCACTGGCACCTGACCGATGACCAGGGCTGGCGCATGGAGATCAAGCGCTACCCGAAGCTGACCGACGTGGGCAGCTGCCGGCTGCCCGCCGGTGATGGCGGCATTGATCCGGTCAGCGGCCAGGAGCATCCCTACTGCGGCTTCTACACGCAGGACCAGATCCGCGAGGTGATCGCCTATGCGGCCAAGCTGCATATCCAGGTGATCCCGGAAATCGATGTGCCCGGCCATGCCACCGCGGCGATCGCCGCGTATCCGGAACTGGGCTCGATCAATACCCCGCTGAAGCCGATCAGCGAATGGGGCGTGTTCCCGAACCTGTTCAACACCGAAGACAGCACCGTCACCTTCCTCGAGAACGTGCTGGAAGAAGTAATCGCGCTGTTCCCGGCGAAGTACGTGCACGTCGGTGGCGACGAGGCAGTGAAAGACCAGTGGAAAGCCTCCAGGCAGGTGCAGCAGCGCATGCGTGCGCTGGGCATCAAGGATGAGATGGCCATGCAGAGCCACATCATCAAGCGACTGGAGACCTTCCTGGAGGAGCACGACCGGCGCCTGATCGGCTGGGATGAAATCCTCGAAGGCGGCCTGCCGCCGCAGGCCACGGTGATGTCGTGGCAGGGTACCGAAGGCGGCCTGGCCGCCGCCAGCGCCGGCCATGACGTGATCATGTCGCCGGTCGGATACCTCTATCTGGATTACCTGCAGACGGCCTCGCCGAACGAGCCGCCGGGCCGCCCGACCCAGGTCAACCTCGGCAAGCTGTACAACTTCGAACCGGTGCCGGCCGAGCTGGCCGCCGACAAGCGCGGGCACATCCTCGGCCTGCAGGCCAACATGTTCACCGAGCACACGCGCACCTACGCACGCCTGCAGCACAACCTGTTCCCGCGCCTGGCCGCCGTGGCCGAGACCGGCTGGAGTACACCGGAGCATCGCGACTTCCGCGATTTCCTCGCACGCCTGCCCTCCCAGCTGCAGCGCTACCGCGCCTGGGGCCTGGCCTACGCGCAGACGCCGTTTGAAGTGGGTGTGGACTACACCGACAACCGAGCTGGCAACACCGTGACCGTGTCGCTGGCAAATCCGCTGGGCTATGAGGTGCGTTACAGCACCGACGGCCAGGCGGTGAGCGCGCAGTCGCCGCTGTACCAGCAGCCATTGACCGCGACGCTGCCCGCCACCGTGCAGGCCGCCGCGTTCTACCAGGGACGGATGCTGGCGGCGAAGCCGACGGTGGCGGCATTCACCACGCAGTCGCTGCTCAGTCGCCGCAGCGATGAGCTGCTCAGCTGCGTGGGCACGAAGGGCCTGGTGCTGCGCCTGGAAGACGACGGCCCGCGCGAGGGAACGCGTGCGGTGTTCAATGTCGACATCTTCCAGCCGTGCTGGCGCTGGCCGCAGGCACAGCTGGACGGCATCGGCAGCGTGGAGGTCCGCGCGGGCCGCATTCCGTACTACTTCCAGCTGGCCCACGACGAACCCAAGCGTCGCTTCGAGAAAGCCAAGCGGGCGCATGGCGAAATGCTGGTGCGTCGCGGCGACTGCAGCGGCAAGGTGCTGGCTGAAGTACCGCTGCCGGCCAAGCCGGATGCCGATGGCTTCGTGACCCTGAAGGCCACGCTGCCGAAGGGCACGCAGGGCACCGGTGATCTGTGCATCAACTTCACCGGCGACACGCGCCCGGCGATGTGGGTGCTGGATGAGGTGACGCTCAGGTAGGTGCCAACCTTGGTTGGCGCTTTGCGGCCGGATCCACGCATGGCGTGGATCTACTGTAGAGCCGAGCCCATGCTCGGCTGCATTTCAACCGGAAAGCCGAGCATGGGCTCGGCTCTACAGGAACCTCACCCGCGCCAGCGCAGCAGCAGGTCGCGCAGCGGGGTCAGGGCCGTGGTCATGCCGACCAGCACGCCAATAGTGTTGGCAATCGCATCCATCGGGTCGGCGGTGCGGTTGGTGGTCAGCGCGCCCTGCGCGAACTCGATGCCGATCCCCATCAGCACCAAGCCCACGCCTACCCACAGCAGCGGACGCCCGCGACGGAACAGCTGTACCGCACTGCCGGCCAGGATGAAGTAGGCGAGGAAGTGCTCGCCCTTGTCGCTGTTTTCCGGCAGCGGAATCGGCGGTGGTGGAATCAGGCAAACCACGACCACCAGCAACACCGCCAGCACCCACAACACGGTCCACAGCCGCGGCCGCCGCAGCGGCTTGATCACCGGCAACGCACTGCTCACAAGCGCCAGCTCAGGTCACCCAGTTCGAAGGCCGGCTCGAAGTCGACGCCACGCTGCAGACCGATCGCCTGGAAGCGCTCGCCCATTTCGGTGGGCAGGGTCAGCTTCTTCACCTGGTCGCGCAGCTGGATGCGACCGACCTCATCCGTACGCTCTTCGGCCAGCAGCAGCACCTGGTCCAGGCCGTTGCCGAGCAGGAAACTGGCCTGGCTGCAGTAGCCGGCCAGCTCGAAACCACCGTGCATGCCCGCCTCGGCCATCGCGGTGAAATCCACCGATGCGGTGATGTCCTGCAGGCCCGGCCAGCGATGCACGTCGTTGTGCACGTGGTGGCGGTAGAAGGCACGCACGGTGCCGTCGTCGCGATCGTGCTGGTAGAACTCGCCGCGGTTGTAGCCGTAATCGACGAACAGCATCGCGCCACGCTGCAGGCCGCCGGCCACCGCCTGCAGCCAGTACGGCAGCTGCGGCAGTACTTCGGAACGGTAGCCCTCGGCGAAAGGCTTCTCCAGATAGCGCTCGATGTGGCGCACCGCGCCATTGAGCAGGATGTCGGCCGGCTGCGCGCCGCGGATGAAATTGCCGTCGCCATCCAGTTCAACGGTTTCCTCATAGACCTCGCCATCCCGGATCAGGAAGCGCGGGGTCGGCAGTGCGTCGATCACTTCATTGGCGAACACCACGCCTTCCCAGTCCTCTTCGAACGGGCGGTCGACCCAGTCCACACGCGCGGCCAGTTCGGCCGGCAGGTTCTGCTGCAGGCGCTGCTGCTGGCGCTCGCGCAGGTCGGCGCTGGGTTCAAGGATGGCGTAGCGCGACGGCAGCGCGTCCAGCTCGGCCAGGCGCAGCAGTACCGCCTCGGCGAAGGCGCCGGTGCCGCCGCCCAGCTCCAGCATCCGCGCCTGCGCACCCAGCTGGGCGAACACCGGGGCCAGCGCATTGGCCACGCTGCCGGCGAACAGGCTGCCGAGCTCGGGCGCGGTGGTGAAGTCGCCACTGCCACCGAACTTGCTGGCGCCGGCGCTGTAATAGCCCCAGCCGGGGGTGTACAGGCACAGCTCCATGAAGCGGGAGAACGGCATTGCCCCGCCCTGCGCAAGGATTTCGGCGCGCAGGGCGGCAGCCAGCTGGTCGCTGTGGGCCAGGGCATCGGATTCGGGCAGGGGGAAGGTGGGCTGCATGGCGTCTTCGAATGCGGTGACAATGGTGCACAGGATAGCCGAGCCTTGGAGGACCCTCGATGAGCGATACCCACCCCGTGGTCCTGATCACCGGCAGCGCGCGCCGGATCGGTGCGGCCATCGCCCGCCAGTTCCACGCCTGCGGCTGGTCGGTGGTGCTGCACGCCAACACCTCCAGCGCGGAACTGCAGCAGGCCGCGTTCGACTTCGACAACGTGCGCCCGGGCAGCGTGCTGGCGCTGCAGGCCGATCTGCGTGACGCCGACGCCCTGCCCGATCTGGTGGAACAGGCCGTCACCCACTTCGGCCGCCTGGACGCGCTGGTCAACAATGCCTCCAACTTCTATGCCACCCCGCTCGGCCAGGTGACCGCCGAGGCGATGGACGAGCTGTATGCGGTCAATGCGCGCGCGCCATTGCTGCTGTCACAGGCCGCCGCGCCCTACCTGCGCCGCCAGCAAGGCTGCATCGTCAACCTGACCGACCTGCACGGCACCGACCCGATGCGCGACCACATCGCCTACACCATGGCCAAGGCCGCGCTGGAAATGGCTACCCGTTCGCTGGCGCTGGAGCTGGCGCCGAAGGTGCGGGTCAATGCGGTGGCGCCCGGCGCGATCCTGTGGCCGGAACAGGGCAAGGACGATTTCGCCCGCGAGGCGCTGCTGGCGCGCACGCCTCTGGCGCGGATCGGTACAGTCGAGGAGATTGCCGAAGCGGTTTACTGGCTGGTGGCCGAAGCCGGCTTCGTCACCGGCCACACATTGCGCGTGGATGGTGGGCGCACGGTCAGTTGACACCGGGCAGGACGGACGACGGGGTCAGATCCCTTTTCACTGCGGGAAAAGGGATCTGACCCCAACGCAACCTGATCATTCCAGATCAACGATCTCAAACGCTTCGCCATGCTGCCGGTGCGCGCGCCACAGCGTGGCCAGATCCTGCCCACTGACCGGGTCGATGAAATCCGGCGCGATGTCTGCCAGCGGCTTCAGCACGAAGGCGTGTTTCAGCTCCGGGCGCGGGATGCGCAGATGGCCGGGGCCTTCCACCACCAGGTCACCGTAGAACACCACGTCGATGTCCAGGGTCCGGTCCGAGAAGCGTGGCCCGCTGCGGTCGCGGCCGTGCGCGTCTTCCAGCGCATGCAGCCAGTCGTCCAGTTCCTGCAGCGGCAGGTCGGTGTCGATCGCCACGGCGTTGTTGAGGAAGGCCGGGCCGTCGAAGCCGACCGCGGCGGTACGGTAGGCGGGCGACACCTGCAGTGCGCCGAAGCGCTCGCGCAGGGCCGTCACCGCGGCGTGGAGGTAGCGGCGGGGCTGGACGTTGCTGCCCAGGCTCAGGAGCACGGTGGTCATGCGGTTCAGGTGACGGCACTTGGGGGGCGTGGACATGCCGTCGTCACGGCGGCCTGCCTACAATCCGGGACGCACATGATAGGGCACCGACATGACCTATTGCGTTGGAATCGAGGTGGACGAGGGCCTGGTCTTCGCTGCCGACACCCGGACCAATGCCTCGCTGGACGATGTGCGCGTGCACCGCAAGCTGCACGTGTTCGAGTACCCCGGCCAGGCAGCCTACGTACTGATGGCGGCCGGCAACCTGGCCACCACCCAGCTGCTGGTGTCGCGCCTGGGGCGCGACGCCGACGAGAGACGCACGCCCAACCTGCGCGACATGACCCACCTGTTCGAGGCTGCCGAGTATGTCGGCCAGCTGCTGGTCGACAGCCAGGTGCACAGCAGCCACAGCGAGCACGGCCATGACGGGGTCAACACCCAGGCCACGCTGATCTTCGGTGGCCAGATCGCCGGCGAGCGGCCGGGGCTGTACATGGTCTATCCACTCGGCAACGCCATCGCTGCTTCGCCGGAGACGCCCTATCTGCAGATCGGTGAGTCCAAGTACGGCAAGCCGATCCTCGACCGCATCCTCAGCCCGGCCACCCGCCTGGAGGACGCGGCGCGCACGGCGATCGTCTCGTTGGACTCGACCATCCGTTCCAACCTGTCGGTGGGCCTGCCGATCGACCTGGCGCTGGTGCGCGGCGGTGAGCTGCGCATCGGCCAGCAACTGCGGCTGGGTGCGGATTCAGCGCTGTATGCCGATATCCACCAGAACTGGTCACGGCGCCTGGAACAGGCGGTGGACGCCCTGCCACGCTTCCCGTGGGAAACCGCCCTGTAGAGCCGAGCCCACGCTCGGCTGTCGAGGTCAATGCGAACAGCAGCCGAGCATGGGCTCGGCTCTACAGAACCCCAACGGCATCACCCCAGCGCTTCGGCGACCGCGCGGAACACCTGCTGCATCTGCAGCGGCTTGTGCAGCACATGCACCTCCACGCCATCCGGGAATGCATCGGCCGCGACGGGCACTGCAGGGTCCTCCAGTACCAGTGCCGGGCCGCGATAGCCCAGCGTGGCCATCTCGCCCAGCAGCTGGCTGGCCGGCAGCAGCTTGGAGCCTGCATCGGCGATCACCAGCGCAGGCATCGCCTCCTGCTGCATCCAGCGCAGCGCGGCGGGGCCGTCAGAGGCCAGCTGCAGCTGGTAACCCTGGCTGGACAGCGCATTGCCCAGCAGCGACAGGCGCGTGGCTTCCCCATCGACCACCAGGATCGACTGGCCGCTGCCCAAGGCCACCAGCTGCTCGATGGGCTCGCCGCCGTCGATGGCTTCGTGCATCGGCAGGCGCAGTTCGAAGCAGGTGCCCTGCCCCGGCTGGCTGCTGACATGAATGCTGCCGCCGGCACCTTCGACGATGCGCTTGCAGGAAATCAGCCCCAGCCCGGTGCCATCGGCCTTGGTGGTGAAGAACGGATTGAACAGGTGCGACAGCGTGTCCGCATCCATGCCGATGCCTTCGTCGGCCACGCGGATATGCATCCAGTCCACGCCATCGCGTTGGCCTGCATGGCTGGCGGTGAGGCTCAGGCGGCCGCCCTTGGGCATCGCCTGGATCGCATTGAGCGCCAGGTTCAGCATCACCTGCTGGAGTTCGGTGTAGTTGGCATCGACCACCAGGCCTTCGTCCTGCACCTGCAGCTCCAGGCGCACGGCGTCGGGCACGTTGCTGCGCAACAGCAGAGCCACCGCATCGAACAGGCCATCGATCTCGATGCGCTCGCTCGGCTTGCGCGAACCGCGCACGAACGACAGCATCGATTCGGCCATCTCATGGCCACGGCGACCGCACTCGGCGATGACATCGGCCAGGTGGTGCAGCTGCGGATCGTCGGTACGCGCCTTCAACAGGTCCGGCATGATCAGCAACGGCTGCAGGATGTTGCGCAGGTCGTGGCTGAGGCCAGCCGCGAGCAGCGACAGGCTTTCCAGGCGCTGTGCACGCATCAGCTCGGTTTCCACCCGTGCGCGCTCGATCGCACTGCGTGCATCGCGGATCGCACGCGCCACCGCCGAGGGCAGGCGCGCCGGCAGGTGCTTGATGATGTAGTCATTGGCACCCTTCTGCAGCGCCGCCACCGCGTTCTCCTCACCCATGGTGCCGGAGACGAAGATGAAGGGCACTTCCGGCGAGGTCTCGCGCACGATGCGCAGCGCATCGTCACCGGAGAACCCCGGCATGCTCAGGTCGGACAGCACGATGTCCGGCTGGAACGCGGCCAGCGCCTGGCGCAGCTCGGCCTCGCTCTCGACACGCTCGAAGCGGGCCTCCAGGCCCGCCTCGAGCATCTGTTCGGACATCAGCTCGGCATCTTCCGGTGAGTCCTCCACCAGCAGGATGCGCAGCGCCCCCAGGGCGGGACCGGTCAGGGGCATGGGCTCACTCGAGTTCCGGTGCCTGGTTGATCAACGCCCAGAACTTGCCCAGGGTCTGCACCGCACCAAAGAACTGGTCGACGTCCACCGGCTTGACCACGTAAGCATTCACGCCCATGTCCCAGCTCCGGGCCAGATCGCTTTCCTCGCGCGAGGACGACAGGATCACCACCGGCAGGCGCTTGAGCTCTTCGTGCTCGCGGATCTGCCGCAGCACTTCCAGGCCATCCATGCGCGGCATCTTGATATCCAGCAACAGCACCGCCGGCAGGCCTTCCTCACGGTTGGCGAAGGCGCCGCGGCGCAGCAGGTAGTCCATCACTTCCACGCCATCCTCGACGTGCACGATGGGGTTGGCCAGACGCGCCTCTTCCAGGGCATCGATCGCCATCTCGGCATCGGCCGGGCTGTCTTCGGCAAGAAGAATGGTGCGCAGAGTCGTCATGCAGAGGGACCTTGTTTGTCCGCGTCGATCGCGGGAGGCAGGTAGAAGTGGAAGGTGGCGCCGACGTCCGGTTCGGCCTCGGCCCAGATACGGCCGCCATGGCGGGTCAGCACGCGGCGCACGCTGGCCAGACCGATACCGGTACCGGGGTAGTCGCTGGCCTTGTGCAGGCGCTGGAACACGCCGAACAGTTTCCCGGCGTACGCCATGTCGAAGCCTGCACCATTGTCGCTGACCGTGAACTGATGACCGCCATCGGGCTGCGGCTGGTAGTCCACGCGGATCTTCGCCGGCTCGCGGTTGCCCGAATACTTCACTGCATTGCCGAGCAGGTTCAGCCAGACCTGGCGGATCATGTTCTCGTCGCCCACCACGATCGGCAGCGGCGCGATGCTCCACTCCACCTGGTGCGCATGGCCGCTGTTCTCGGCCTCGGCCTGCAGGTTGGCATCGAGCATGGCGCGGGTATCGGCCACCAGCGACTGCATGTCCACCGCCTGCTGGCGCATCGCCGCGCGGCCCAGCCGCGAGTAGACCAGAAGGTCGTCGATCAATGCCGCCATGCGCCGGGCCGAACTGGAGATCACGTCCAGGTAGTGGCGGCTCTTGTCATCGGCCTGGTCGCCGAGGTGGCGCGACAGCTTGTCGGAGAAACCGGCCACGTGGCGCAACGGTGCACGCAGGTCGTGCGACACCGAGTAGCTGAAGGCCTCCAGCTCACGATTGACCTCCGATACCTGAGCGACCTTGCCTTCCAGCTGGCGGTTGAGCTCTTCAACGCGCAGCTGGACTGCACGTTGCATGGTGACATCGCTGACCGTCATCAGCACCACTTCGTCATCGGTATCGGGCAACGGCATGCGGCGCGCGTTCAGCAGCATGTAGCGCGCCATGCCATCGGCAGTGCGCTGTTCGTGCTCGAAATCCCACAGTTCGCGACCGCGCAGCAGCACGTCGGACAGGCGCTGGCGCACTACGGCGTCCTTCCAGGCGCCGTCACCGACGGCTTCCAGCAACAGGCCATCGGCACGCTCGTCCTGAAGCCCGTACAACTCGGCGAAGGCCGGGTTATGCAGCTGCACGCGCAGGTCGCCGTCGAGCAGCACGATGGGTTCACGAACGGTCTGCAGCACCGAGGCGGCGCGTGCGGCCGAGCGCAGCGACTGCCGTTCGGCATGCAGGCGGCGGCCGATCTGCCGCTGCAGCAGCCACAGCACGAGACCAAGCAGCGCCAGCTGCACCACCAGCGAACTCCACGACACCAGCTCGGTCTGCTTGCGCTGGCGCGCGGCCTGCTCGGCACGCAATGTCAGCAGTTTCTGCTCGCTGTCCTGCAGTTCTTCAACCAGTCCACGAATCGGGTAGCGCGTGCTGAGATCCTGCACCAGTTCGCGCTGGTCGCTGTTGGGCTCGGATCTGGCGAGCTCACGGGCAAGTGCCATGCGCCCTTCCAGCATCGATTCGATGCGGCCGATCCGGATCAGCTGGTCGGGATTGTCGCGGGTCATCCGGCCCAGCTCCGCCAGGCGCCCGGGGATGTCGTTGGCCCTGGCCATACGCTCGCGCAGGCCCGGTGCGTCCACGCCCTTGGACAGGGTCAGCGCCGCCGACTCGACGTCACGCACATCGGCCTGCAGCTGCTGCAGGGCCACACTCACGGCCTGGGTATGGTTCACCCAAGCCATCGCCTGATCGTTGTCCTGCTGCAGTTTGCGCAGGGTCAACCACGGCACCGCGATGATCGCGGCAGCCGCCAGTGCCAAGGCCGGCAACCGCCAGCGGTCCCAGATGTCGTCACTGAAAACCAGCGCCATAGTTCCTCTTCAGCACGGCCGCGGAGCGTCGGCCGGGACCTGCCCAGCTGCGGCGGAACCGGCAATATAGCGCAGGCGGTCACAACACTGGGCTTTCCGGCCCGGTTGGCTGAACGGGTTGGCAATCACACCTGTAGAGCCGGGCCCACGCTCGGCTCGAACCCAAAGGCAGCCGAGCATGGGCTCGGCTCTACATGGCGGCGGGCGCCCCGCTTGGGGCGCCCGATAGGGCTCAGCGCTTGGCGGCAGCGCTGACCTTCAACGCGGCAGCATCAACGCGGGTCACGCCCTTGATGCCCTTGGCGGTGGTGACCGCCTTGTCCTTCTCTGCCTGGGTGGCCACGGCACCGCTCAGGCTGACCACGCCGTTCACCGTTTCCACCTTGATTTCGGTGCCCGGAACGTTGCTGCTGGCAAGCAGGTCGGCCTTCACCTTGGTGGTGATCCAAGTATCGGTCACCGGCTCGTTGGAATCGTGGCGATCAGCATGGGTCGCCGGATGCGCACTGGTCGGCGGGCTCTTTGCAGCCGGATCCTTGGCGAACGCGGCCGAGGAGGACAGCGCCAGGCCCAGCGTCAGGGCAGAAGCAATCAGCGTGCGGGTGGTATTGCTCATCGTGTCGTACTCCTTCGGAATGTGCTGCCAGTCTGGACAAGCAGACGTGGAGCAGGCGTGGCGTTGCGGTCATGCCGCCGTGAATCGGGGCATCGGCAACGACAACCGTTCAGCTTGGGCTCGTGACCCCGCGTCGTTTACCCTGCCCTTCCCACTCCCGAAGCTCTGTCATGCGCCCCGACCTGCAACTGGCCCTGATCGGCTACGGCCTCGCCGGCCGTGTCTTCCACGCACCGCTGATCCAGCACACACCGGGCCTGGCACTGCACAGCATCGTCAGTTCGCAACGCGACACGCTGCTGCGCGCGTTCAGCGACGTGCACGTGCGTGCCACGCCGCAGGAGGTGTTCGACGATCCGGCCGTGGATGCCGTAGTGATCGCCACGCCGAATGAACAGCATGCGCCGCTGGCAATCGCGGCACTGGCTGCGGGCAAGCATGTGCTGGTCGACAAGCCGTTCGCGCTGGACGTGGCCGAAGCGGAAACGGTATTGGCTGCGGCACGCGATGCCGGACGCATCGCCACCGTGTTCCAGAACCGGCGCTTCGATGCCGACTTCCTCACGCTGCAGGCGCTGCTTGCGGACGGGACGCTGGGCGACATTGCCGAGTGCCATGCGCACTTCGATCGCTACCGTCCACAGGTACGCGACCGCTGGCGCGAACAGGATGGTCCCGGCAGTGGCCTGTGGTACGACCTGGGCCCGCACCTGCTGGACCAGATGCTGGTGCTGTTCGGCTGGCCCGAAGCGATCGACGCGGACCTGGCCGTGCAGCGCGATGGCGGCAGCGGCATCGATTACTTCCACGCCGTGCTGCACTACCCACGGCATCGCGCGATCGTGCATTCCGGTTCTCTGGTGGCAGCGCCCACACCACGCTTCAACGTGCATGGCAGCAAGGCCAGTTGGATCAAACATGGCCTGGATGTGCAGGAAGCGCAACTGCGCCGTGGTGTTGCACCCGGTGCACCCGGCTGGGGCATCGACCCGCGGCATGGCGAGCTGGTGCGCTGCGACGCCGAAGACAACGTGCAGCGGACAACGATCGACAACCTCCCGGGTGACTACCGGCGGTTGTATGCACAGTTCGCCGCGGCGATGCACGGCGACGGCGAAGCGACGGTCAGCGCGGTGCAGGCATTGCAGCTGATGCGGCTGCTGCAGGCTGGCATGGACAGCGCGCGCGAGGGGCGGCGGATGCAGTTGGGATGATCGGCAGGGCTGCGCCCTGCACCTGCCGAATCAACGGCAACGGCAACGTCAAAAGCAAGCTATCCGTGAGATGGCGGGGTGGCTCAGGCCGCGGGGGACGGCGCAAGTACGTCCATGTAGCCTCGGTCGCGCCATCCCTGGCGCTCACGCCCCCGCAACCTGAGCCACCCCGCCTTCGACAGTTTCCTGCGGGCTATTGGAACCTGCTGCTGTGGGTGGGTACCGACCGTTGGTCGGCACTGGATCGGATCTGGTAGGTGTCGACCTTGGTCGACACAGTAATGGGTTGATGGGTTCGGAGCCCTTTCCTACGGAAAGGGCTCCGAACCCACCGCAGTGCCTACGACTTCTTGATCGCGTGGCCGCCGAATTCATTGCGCATCGCCGACAGCAGGCGATCGGTGAACGAATTGGATTCGCGCGAACGCAGGCGCTCCAGCAGTGACAGGGTGATTACCGGTGCCGGCACATCAAGTGCGATCGCTTCGGCCACGGTCCAGCGGCCTTCGCCGGAATCCTCCACGTATGGCGCGATGCCATCCAGCGAGGGATTGCGCTTGAGCGCTTCGGTGCTCAGGTCCAGCAGCCAGGAACGCACCACGCTGCCGTGGCGCCACACCTCGGCCACCTGCGCCAGGTCCAGCTCCATCTCCTGCTTGCGCTCCATCAGCGCGAAGCCTTCGGCATAGGCCTGCATCATTCCGTACTCGATGCCGTTGTGGACCATCTTGGTGAAGTGGCCGGCGCCAGACGGTCCGACACGTGCCCAGCCGCGATCTTCGGCCGGTGCCAGCGTGCGCAGCAGCGGTGTGATCTGCTCCACCACCGGCGCTTCGCCACCGACCATCAGGCTGTAGCCTTCCTGCAAGCCCCACACGCCACCGCTGGTGCCGCAGTCCACGTAGCCCAGGTCATCCTCGGCCAGCGCCTTGGCGCGGCGGATCGAGTCCTGGTAGTTGGAGTTGCCGCCGTCGATGACGATGTCACCCTCGGCCAGGTGCGGGGTCAGTTGGCCCAGGGTCTGGTCGACGGTTTCGCCGGCCGGCACCATCAGCCACACCACGCGTGGCACCGGCAGCGCGGCAACCGCGGCGGCCAGCGAATCAACCACCTCCAGGCCAGCCTCGGCGGCGCGCTGGCGGGCGCCTTCGCCCGGGTCGTAGCCGACCACGCGGTGGCCGCCGCGATGCAGGCGCTGGGCCATGTTGGCGCCCATGCGGCCGAGGCCGATCATTGCAATATCCATTGTTTCACCTTCAGTTGGGGTCTAGGGTCAGGCTGCCTGGCCTGCCGGTAGCCGCGCAGTGACGCAGCTGCGCCTCGCGCCAACGCCGGTAGAGCGTGGTATGCAGATTGTGCACTGCCAGGTCGATCGAAAACGGAGTTCTCGGGTTGCGGTCGAGCAGGCGGGCGATGTGGTAGCCGATGGGACGTATACCGCGTGGGTGCACATAGATCACGAACTGCTGGTAGAACGGATCGTCCAGCAGCTGGTCCATGCGTGCCAGCGTGGCGTGGTAGCGCGGTTCCAGCCGTGCACGAAGGTCCGGATCGCGCTCGAACAGCAGGCGCTCGAAGTAGCGCTGGCCGATACGCGGGATGTCCTGCGCGAGTTTCCATAGTTCGACATTGCGCTGGTCGTACCAGGCCAGGCCGCCGTGCGCAGCCAGGGCCTGCGCGGCCTCCTCGCCCACCGACACCACCACGAAGTTCTCGGCCTGGTTGCTCAGGTCGTCCAGCGTGCCCTTGTCGTACACATGTTCGATGAAACCAGGCACGCCGACGAAGGCCTGCCGGCCCATCGCCGATGTGCGTATCGCCTTGCCATCGGCGAAGAGATCACCCGCATGTGCGCCGAGCAGGATGCTGTCGGTCTCGTGCAATGCGAGGAAGGTGCCGATCGACAGTTCGTCTGCGGCGAATTCAGCATCGAATGCCGTGTCGCCATACAGTTCGCGCTGGGTGGCCAATTGAGCGACCTGGCGACCGACCCCGCATTCGGCGCGCACATTGCCGCTGTAGAACGCCTGCAGCGCCTGGCTGTTGCCCGCAGTGGGCGCGAAACCACGGCCGAAGCTTCGCGTGCGCTGCCAACCTTGCACCTGTGCGCCGTGCAGACCGAAGCCGATCCAACCGAGCTGCAGGCCAGAGAAACGGAATCCTGGATTGCCCTGCAGTGCACTAGCGGCACGTTGCGTGGCGGCGCCCAGTTGGAAGGCGTAGGCGCAAACCGTAGCTGGATCGTCCAGCACCTGCTGCAGCAACGCCTTGCGCGCTACAGCGGGCATGTCCACCGGCCATTGCACGCGCAGATCGCCCGCCGCCTGTGCCTCCGGCAGCGACGCGCGCGTGCACACAGGACCACCATGCACCTGCGGTGCACTGATCGCGCGTGCTTCGAAGTGCCAGCCCAGGCGCTGCAGCAGCCCTTGTGTACAGTCCAGCGGCGTGGCTGTCGCGCCCAGCGCAGGCAGCAGCAGGGCCACGGCCATCCATCTACCGCGCACAATCAACCCTGGTCCGTGCTGGCCGGTGGGGGTTCGGGAGTTGCAGACGCGGGAGGCGCAGGCGTGCCGGTGTCCGATGGCAGGTACTGTTGCAGGCGCTGGAAGAAGCGGCGATAGAACTCGGCATCGGTGACCGTGCTGCTGGCCACCTTCACCAGCGAGTCGTCGTTGCTGCCGAACGGCAGCGACACCGAACCCAACGCGCCAACACCGACGCTGGCCGAAGTCGGACTCTTCTTCAACGCATAGCGATCCTGCACGGCACTGACGAATACCAGCGTCTGGTTCCCCCGTGGTGCGCAGGAAATGCGCAGCACCAGCTGCTCATGGTCGTCCTCGCGCGGCTGGAAATTCTTGTTGCCTTCCACCTGCGCCGTGTCGGAACGGGCGATGGCATAGCCCTGGCTGAGCAGGGTGCGCCGCGCAGCCTCGCACTCATCCCCCGGGCGACCATTGACGGTGCGCGAGAAGGTATCGCTGGAATCAAAGGATTCGCGCAGCAGCGTGCTGTCTGCGGCACGACCACCACAGGCCGACAGGATCAGGGCGCCGGACAGCGCCACGGCAACGCTGGAAAGACGGGAGGCCCGCATGGGTACTCCTGCGAGGACGGTACCGCCAAGGGTAGTCCCGCCACCGTGTGCGGCAGGTCGACAACACCGCCCACGTTGTTCCCGGTTCATGCGCCGGTAGCGCCGGGCATGGCCCGGCGCTACCGGGATCAGGTCCCCATACGAAGAGGGGCCGGCAATGCCGGCCCCTCGGG